>NZ_QORI02000001.1 GCF_003325755.1 Pseudomonas sp. SST3
GGAAATCCCGGCGATAAGGGCTATCGCGTCCGCTTAAAAAACGCGGACACCATCGCCCTTAATGCTGGAGTTCGGAAGGTGAGTTGGCTGGACGCTTACACATTACATTCATGTTTCGGCACACTGGAATAAGCCTGTTAAAAACTGGTCGCCCGGCGGGTTTAGTCTGTTGTATATCAACGCTCCCACCCCCGATGGCATCCGCCGACAACATCCTCATGTACCCGATTGGACCTTATTATGATGAGAGCTTTTCTTGCCTTCTTGGGCCTAATCGCTCTTTACGGCTGCCAGGCAGAACCGTTGTCAGCAAAGCACGACCCGAAGAATCGCTGGTGGAGCTTAGAGTTCTTTGGGCCGAACTATATGACCGGCTGGGTCGAATCAAGCGTTGTCGAAGATATCAACGGTAAGCTCTTTGACCACGGCAGTGGCGGGATTATTGGCAATGGAAACCCCGGATACTCAACCGAAACTGCTAGAGGTTGGGTCGGAGGGGTCGGCGGAAACATAAGAGGGGTTGTCGGCGCGGACCTCCCAAAACGTATCTACGTCCGCTGGCAGTCCGTAGTTGAATCACAAACCTATCGAGCCTGGATAGAAATTCCTGAAGAAGCCAGGAAGATCATGCACAACTCCACGCACCGACGCTGCCCCCAAGCACCCGAGCGGACTGCGCGATATATGGCCGCGGCCTACTTAGGGCTGGCCCCGGGCGGGGTTGTTCAAGTTTGGATAGTGGATAGCTGTGGTGATGCGATAAAAGTTGCTCGCGGCAAGGCAGAGATAGAACCACTAGGACCGCACCTTGGAAAGTCCGGCGGCAACTACTATCCGCAACCCGAAGTATCCAAACGTTATGTGAAGAAGTTCGGTATCCCTTATGGCAGCTGGTAAACCCTGTGACTATAGCGCTCTCATACCCTGGCGAGCGCCGCCACCCGCAGCTGGAAGCTAATCTAGCTATAAAATTGAATGGGTCGTCCAACCCTGCCAACTGTGCCTGCCTTACGGCGCCTCAGGTCGTCACCAGCGAATCACGCCGCCTCAAGCTTCTTCTTGCGCGGCTTTAGATATTTGGTCAGCCCCTGGAACCACATTACCAACGCCGGATTGCCCTGGATCTGGACGTCTTTGTTCTGGATGCCCTGCATAAAGGCCAGCTGCTTGTTCTTGGCGTTCATGGTGGCGAATCCGTATGCGCTGTCCTTGAAACCGATCGCAAACGCCGGCTCGGTGGCGGGGCCGCCGTGACTGGTCACGCGTTGATCCTTGACCACGTAATGCCGCGCGACTTTGCCGTCGAGCGTATGCAGCTGGAAGGTCAGGTCTTTATCGCCGAGTTGCTTCTGGAAGTCAGGGTTGGTGCGGCTGGCCTTGGTCATCAAGCGACCAAGCATCCAGAGAAGAAAGCGAAATTTCATGATGGCCGACCGTTAGCGGGAAAAGCGGCATTGTAACGGCTGGTCTGAGCGGCGGAAGCAGCAAAACAGAGGGGTCTGGAATGGACCGCACAGTCAGGCTGACCCGGAGCCTGGGCGGCCCCGGGCGGCGCGATTTTAATTGATCGCGTCTTTCAACATCTTTCCCGGCTTGAAAGCCACGGTGTTGCTGGCCTTGATGGTGACGGGCTCACCGGTTTGAGGATTTTTACCCGTACGAGCACCTCGATGACGCTGAACGAAGGTGCCGAAACCAACCAGGGTTACGCTGTCCTTGCGGTTGAGCGCGTTGGTGATCTCATCGAGTACGGCGTTGAGTACACGGTTGGCCTGATCCTTGGTGAGATCGGCCTTGTCGGCGATGGCGGCTGCGAGTTCCGGTTTGCGCATGGGTAGCCTCTAAGACTTTATTGTTTTTGTTCGCTGTTCTCCGAACAGCGTTCCGACGCGCTGCAACAGCTCTACACTGCGGCAGCGCCACAGGGAGCATGGCACGCTGCTAGCACTCACGCCAGCCCCCGCCGGCGCTTTACCGGATCATTCTTGAGACTTTAACGACAGAACCTGAGGCAGTTCCGCCAATACCGGCGGTAGCTGCTTATTCAAGGCCAGACGCTCCTGCACCGCCGTCCCGGTCAATGCATAACCCAACAGGCTGCCGTCCGCGGCGCGGAACAGCGCCTTGATATCGTTGCCCTCGCCTTCTACGCTCCAGCTTCCCTCGCTGCCGGCAGCGGGCGGCGATACCACCAGCGGACACACTGGGGTTTTTACGGTGATCGGCATCGGGCCGTAGGTAACCGAAGTCGGCTTGCCGGTGAGGGTCCGCGACAGCGCGCGCACGCCGCTCATCAATGGCATCACGTAAAGCAGGTTCAACCCACCCACCTCGGCGCAATCTCCGAGGGCATAGACATGCTCGGCCGAGGTCCGCAATTGCCGGTCAACGCTTATCCCGCGATTGACTGCCAAGCCTGCCGCCTCGGCGAGTTCGGTGCGCGGACGTAGACCGACGGCGCTCACCACCAGATCGCAGTTCAGCCTCTGACCGTCCGACAGCTGCGCTTGCAGCCCCTCGTCATGCCGATCCAGACGCTCCAGCACCGGCCCCAGATGGAAGCGCGCACCCAGCGACTCCAACCCACGCTGAACTGCCGCTGCAGCCTCTACCGGCAGCAGCGAAGGCATGATCTGCTCGCACGGCGCGACCAGTTCAACCTCGTAGCCGCCGTGCAGCAGATCATTGGCAAATTCACAGCCGATCAGCCCGGCACCGACGATCAACACCCGGCGCTTGCCTCGGGCGGCCTCGCGGAAGCGACCGTAGTCCAGCAGATCGTTGATTGGAAAGATCGCGTCCTGGGCATCCCCGGCAACCGGCACCTGGATGGTCTGTGCGCCCCAGGCGATCACCAGGTCGCGGTAAGGCACTGGCTCGTTGCCGATCCACACGCGACGATTCTCCGGATCGAGACGCGTCACCCTCGTATGGGTGCGAATCTCGGCGTTGAGCTGAATGGCCATCGGTCCCGCCATTGCCATGCCCAGCCCGTCGGCCTCTTTGTTCATGGCGAAGCCGGTGGACAGCATCGGCTTCGAATAGGAGCGGCCGTCATCGGCTGTGATCAGCAAGAGTGGCGTTTCGCTGTCGAGCTTGCGGAATTCCCGCGCGAGGTTGTAGCCCGCCAGCCCGGTACCGATGATGACCAGGGGAGCCGCCGGTGCGCTTTTGTTCTTCGATTCGTTCATATCAACCTATCGCGATCATCTCGAAGTCCATCTTGCCGACACCGCAGTCAGGACACAGCCAGTCCTCTGGCACGTCCTCCCAACGAGTTCCCGGCGCGATCCCATCGTCCGGCCAACCCTCGGCCTCGTCATAGATGAATCCGCAGACTACGCATTGCCATTTCTTCATTGCCCACCTCGATCGCTATCGAATGCGCTGCACGCCATACCAGAACAGCGAGGTCCGCCAAATCCTCGCGCTCTGGTGCCAAATATAAGTGGAGATAAACAAAACGGGCGGCCTGAGCCGCCCGTCCGGGACCACTTACGCCGATTAGCTGGCGGTAGCGGTTCCCACCAGCGGATCGGTAATGCCCATTACATAGAAGCCGATCATGCCGATGCTACCGGCCAGTATGAGGTAGTACAGGGTCGGCAGCATGGTCTTGCGTAGCGTGATGCCTTCGCGACCCAGCAGACCGACCGTCGCCGAGGCCGCCACCACGTTGTGAATGGCAATCATGTTACCGGCCGCCGCACCCACCGATTGCAGGGCCACCATCAGCGCGCCAGAAATCCCCAACAGCCCGGCAGTGTTGTACTGGAACTGCGACAGCATCAGGTTGGACACGGTGTTGGAACCGGCAATGAAGGCACCCAACGCGCCGACAGCAGGCGAGAAGAACGGGTACACGCTGCCTACGCTGTTGGCTACCAGCTGGGCCATAGCCACCGGCATAGACACCAGATCAGACTCGTTGACGCCGGAGTTGATCAGGATACGCACCATCGGGATGGTGAAGATCAGCACGAAACCGGCGCCCAGCAATGTTTTGCTCGACTCGGAAATTGCCGCCACCAGCTGGCGCGCCTGCATGCGGTGCAGGAAGAAGGTCACCAGCACCACCATGCAGAGAATCCCGCCTGGCAGATACAAAGGCTCCAGCGTACCGGACACACCGGTTTCACCGAGGATGTCCTTCCAGCCGAAGCTCACCGACATCAATGCGGCCTTGAGCTGCGGGAAGATCCGCGACATGACCAGGAATACCGCCAACAGCAGATAAGGTGCCCAGGCCATCGGCACGGAGATCGGTGTGCGACCGGCGACGTCGTCGATCTTCATCTCGATCTTGCCCATCCACTCCACCGGCCATTCGCTGGCCGGGGCGAAATCCCAGCTGTCCTTCGGCAGCAGGAAGCCTGCCTTGGCCGCCGGTACGACGATGGCCAGACCGACCAGCGCGCCGATCATCGACGGGAACTCCGGGCCGAGGAACACTCCGGCAGCGGCGTAAGGGATGACGAACGCCAGACCGGTAAAGATGGCGAATGGCGCCATGCTCAGGCCTTCGCTCCAAGAGCGGTTGCGCCCGAAGAAGCGGGTCATGATGCTGATCATGATCAGTGGCATCAGGATGCCGCACAACGCGTGGATGATGGCGACACGCGAGAAGATCAGATGGAAGAACGTCTCCCAGTTACTGCCCACCGCGGCCAGTTGGCCGCCGAGAGTCGCCTGATCCAGGCCACCGGCCACACCAACCAGAATCGGTGTACCCACCGCGCCGAAGGACACGGGTGTGGATTGCACCATCATGCCCAGCACGACGGCAGCCAGGGCGGGGAAGCCCAGCGCTACCAGCAGTGGCGCGGCGACCGCTGCCGGCGTGCCGAAGCCCGAGGCCCCTTCGATGAAGCAGCCGAACAGCCAGGCAACGATCAGTACCTGAACGCGTTTGTCAGGACTGACATTGGCGAAGCCGCGACGAATCGAGGCGATGCCACCCGAGTGTTTGAGCGTGTTGAGGAGAAGGATCGCACCGAAGATGATCCAGAGGATCGCGGCGGTGAGGATCAACCCTTGCAGCGTGGAAGCCAGGACCCGGTTGAAGGTCATGTCCCAAGCCAGCAGGCCGATCAGCGCGGTAAGTATGAAAACCAGTGGCATGGCGAACTTGGCCGGCCAGCGAAAGCCGATCAGTAGAACGCCCGCCAACACCAGCGGCACGAAGGCCAGTATGGACAGCAGTGTCTGACTCATTGTTGGGTTCCTTGTTTTTTGTTGTGAACCACTTCTTTATCCCGGGAAGCCCCGGCGCCCCGCATGAATGCCATAGTTTCATGACATCCAAAGGTGCTGATCGACCGTTACGCCGACCCGCCCCCCATGCTCGAAAGCCCCGAGCGCGATCAGGCGCCCGGGGCTTGCAATCTACGCTAATGGCCGACCTGGGCCAGCCATCAGCAATCTTCTGAATACCCTCAAAGTCCGTTTTGCTGCTTGAAGCGCTGGCGCCAAGCATGCAGCAACGGCTCGGTGTAGCCGCTCGGCTGCTCGCGCCCCTTGAAGACCAGGTCGCACGCGGCCTGGAAGGCAGCGGACTGTGCATAGTCAGCCGCCATCGGACGATAAACCGGATCACCCGAGTTCTGCTGATCCACGACCTTGGCCATACGCTCCAGGGTCTCGCGGACCTGCGCTTCGTCGACCACACCATGACGCAGCCAGTTGGCCAGATGCTGGCTGGAGATACGCAGCGTGGCGCGGTCTTCCATCAGGCCGACATCGTGGATATCCGGCACCTTGGAGCAGCCGACGCCCTGCTCGACCCAACGCACCACATAACCGAGGATGCCCTGGCAGTTGTTGTCCAGTTCCTGCTGGATCGCCTCGGCCGACCAGTTGCGCTCCGGCGCAACCGGGATGGTCAACAGATCGTTGGTCAGCTGCTCGCGCTCGCTGGCCAGATCGATCTTCTCGAGCTCGGCTTGCACCGCTTGCACGTCCACTTGGTGGTAGTGCAATGCGTGCAGCGTGGCGCCAGTTGGCGACGGTACCCAGGCAGTGTTGGCACCGGCCTTGGGATGCGCGATTTTCTGCTCGAGCATGGCAGCCATCAGGTCCGGCATGGCCCACATGCCCTTGCCGATCTGCGCCTTGCCACGCAGGCCGCAGTTCAGCCCGACCAGCACATTGTTGCGCTCGTAGGCCTGGATCCATGCGGTGCCTTTCATGTCGCCCTTACGCAGTACGGCGCCGGCTTCCATGATGGTGTGCATCTCGTCGCCGGTGCGATCGAGGAAGCCCGTGTTGATGAAGGCCACACGATTCTTCGCCGAACCGATGCAGGCTTTGAGGTTGACGCTGGTACGGCGCTCCTCGTCCATGATGCCAACCTTGAGGGTGTGGCGTGGCAGGCCGATTAGGTCTTCAACGCGGCCAAACAGCTCATTAGCGAAAGCGACTTCGGCAGGACCGTGCATCTTGGGTTTTACGATGTAGACGCTGCCGGTGCGCGAGTTGCCCTTACGCTGCAGGTCGTGCTTGGCGATCAGACTGGTGATCACGCCATCCAGAATCCCTTCGGGAATCTCATGCCCGTCGCCGTCGATGATCGCCGGGTTGGTCATCAGGTGACCCACGTTGCGGATGAACAGCAGCGAGCGGCCGTGCAGGGTCAGGTTCGAACCGTCCGCTGCGGTGTATTCGCGATCGGCGTTGAGGCGACGGGTGATGCGCTTGCCGCCCTTCTCCAGATCTTCGGCCAGGTCGCCCTTCATCAGGCCGAGCCAGTTGCGGTAGACCAGCACCTTGTCGTCGGCATCGACCGCGGCTGTCGAGTCTTCGCAATCCATGATGGTGGTGATAGCCGCTTCGATCAGCAGATCCTTGACGCCAGCGGCGTCGGTCTGCCCGATCGGGCTGTTCGGATCGATCTGGATTTCAACGTGCAGGCCGTTGTTCTTCAGCAGGATCGCCGTCGGCTCGACCGCTTCACCCTGATGGCCGATGAATTTCTCTGGCTGCGCCAGGCCGGTAGCGTTGCCGTTCTCCAGGGTGACCTTGAGCTGGCCATCCTGTACGCGGTAGCTGACCGCATCGGCATGGCTGCCTTCGGCGAGCGGCGCGGCCTGATCGAGGAAGTTGCGTGCAAAGCCGATGACCTTGGCGCCACGTACTTCGTTGTAACCCGGGCCCTTCTGCGCGCCGTTCTCTTCGCTGATGGCATCGGTGCCGTAGAGTGCATCGTACAGCGAGCCCCAGCGGGCGTTGGCGGCGTTCAGCGCGTAACGGGCGTTGCCGATCGGTACGACCAGCTGCGGGCCGGCCTGGCTGGCGATTTCGCTGTCGACGTTGCTGGTGCTGATCTTCACGTCGGCCGGCTCAGGCAGCAAATAGCCGATGGACTCGAGGAAGGCGCGGTAGGCCGGCATGTCGCTGATCGGGCCAGGATTGCTGCGGTGCCAGTTGTCCAGCTCCACCTGCAGGCGATCACGCTCGGCGAGCAGGGCACGGTTCTTCGGCGCCAGGTCGTGGACCAGCTGATCGAAGCCGCTCCAGAAGGTCGACGATTCAACGCCGGAGCCCGGCAGGACTTCGTCTTCGACAAAACGATGCAGATTGGCCGCCACTTGCAAACGGCCCAGGGTTACGCGCTCGGTCATGTTCTCTTCTCCTGAAATTCGTCTGTCAGTTGCCGATGGCCGCGGCACCGGCCTTGGCTACCTGCGCGTCCTGTGTGGCGGTCACGCCGGATACGCCGACCGACCCGATCACGCTGCCATCGACGATCACCGGCACGCCACCTTCCAGCGAGCAAACCACCGGAGCGGACAGAAACGCGTTACGCCCGCCATTGACCATGTCCTCGTAACCCTTGGTTTCGCGGCGACCGACAGCCGCGCTACGGGCCTTCTCTGTTGCGATGTAGGAGGCGATCGGCGCGCAGCCGTCAAGACGCTCCAGCGCCAGCGGGTGGCCGCCGTCATCGGCGACGACGATGGTGACGGCCCAGCCGTTGTTCTGCGCTTCGGTACGCGCGGCGGCGAGAATGGTGGTGACTTCAGTCTGGGTCAGTACCGCTTTGGTTTTCATGTTCTCTCCTGTCGAATGGTTTGCGTCACGGCGCATAGGGTTTGTCGGAACGAGCTTGCTGACGAATCGATGCGACACCGAGCTGCGGTTATTCGCGACCTGCGGTCTCTCGCTCCTACGGGTTCGGGCTTACTGCATCGCCTCCTCGACGACCTCGATCCAGTGCCGTACCGGCGTCCGCCCGGCACCATCGAGGTGCGTCTGGCAGCCGATGTTGGCAGTGACGATGACTTCCGGCTTGCCGCTTTCCAAGGCGGTAAGCTTGTTGTCGCGCAACTGCTTGGAAAGCTCTGGCTGGGTGATCGAGTAGCTGCCGGCAGAACCGCAGCAAAGATGCGCATCCGGGACCGCAGTGAGCTGAAAGCCCAGCCGGGTGAGCACGTCTTCGACCGCACCGCCGAGCTTTTGTGCGTGCTGCAGCGTGCATGGACAATGGAACGCCATGCGCTTGTCGGCCTTGACGCGAAGACGCTCCAGTTCGGCGCTGCGCAGCACTTCCACCAGGTCCTTGGCCAGCGCACTGACCCGAGCGGCCTTGGTCGCATAAGCCGGATCGTCGCGCAACAGGTGACCATAGTCCTTGATGAAGGCACCGCAACCGCTAGCGGTCTGCACGATGGCTTCGGCGCCGCCTTCGATGGCGGGCCACCAGGCGTCGATGTTGCGGCGGGCACGGTCCAGGCCGGCTTGCTGGGCGTTCAGGTGATAGTCCACGGCGCCGCAGCAACCTGCTTCACGGGCAGTGGAAACACTGATACCAAGACGATCGAGCACCCGCGCAGTGGCCGCATTGGTGTTCGGCGACAGGCTCGGCTGCACACAACCCTCCAGCATCAGCACACGGCGCGCATGCATCACCTGAGGCCGCGGCTTGGCCGGGGTGACCTGGCGCGGCATGTGCGATTTCAGCGTCGCAGGCATCAGCGGGCGCAGCGCGTTGCCGGTACCGAGCAACGCCTTGAACAGGCCAGGACGCGGGATCACGGTACGCAACCCAGTGCGCAGCAGACGCTCGCCGGCGGAGCGTTGGACCTGTTGCTCCATGAAGTCCCGGCCGATATCCAGCAGGTTGTGATACTGCACGCCGGATGGGCACGTGGTTTCGCAGTTGCGGCAGGTCAGGCAGCGATCCAGGTGGGTCTGGGTGCTCTCGGTGACTTCGCCGCCCTCGAACATCTGCTTCATCAAATAGATGCGTCCGCGCGGGCCGTCCAGCTCGTCGCCGAGCAACTGGTAGGTCGGGCAGGTCGCATTGCAGAAGCCACAGTGCACGCAGGAACGGAGGATGCTTTCGGCTTCCTCGGCACGCGGCAGTTTTTTCGCGGCTTCGCTGAGATTGGTTTGCATAATTAGGTCGTTCTCAACACGAATGGCTCTTTGCGTTGGCGCTTCGCGCCAACCCTTCGGGACATGCGCCAGAGGGCGCAATCCATCGTTGTTCGTCGCTCATTTGAATCACCAAACTTCTCTCCTCACGCCTCGTCTTGCACCTTCTGGCACAGCGTCGCAGCGGCCAGTCGCGCTGAGCACGACCTAGACCTCGGAATACATTCGGCCGGGGTTGAAGATCCCCTGCGGATCGAGTTGCGTCTTCAGCTGGCGGTGATAGCGCAGCAGCGGCTCGCCCAATGGCTGGAACGGACTAGCGCAAGCGCTAGCGGTGAAGCAGATGGCGTGGCCGCCGACTTCAGCGGCAATGCCGCGAATGGCCTGCGCATCGGCATCGGACTTCAGCCAGCGCTGAGCACCGCCCCAGTCGATCAGCTGTACGCCGGGCAACGCCAGTTCGGCCGTATTGGTCGGCAGCGTCAACCGCCACAGCGGCCGTGCATCGGCGAAGAAGCCCAGGCGCTGTTCACGCAGGTCCTGCCAATACCCGCCATCGAGGGCTTCGCCACCGATACGCTCACAGGCGGCATTGACCGAGCCTTCGCCGCCCTCGAGACGCAGATGCAGCGCACGGCCATCATGGCTGGCGGCGGTGATCGGCACGGGCTGCTGGCCCCATTCGGCGAGTTTGAGCAGCGCCCGATCGACGCTCATCTCGACCCGCAGACTGCGGCACAGACGTGGCTTGGGCAGCACTTTGAGCGAGACTTCGGTGAGCACGCCGAGACAGCCGAAGCTGCCAGCCATCAGCCGGGATAGGTCGTAGCCGGCGACGTTCTTCATCACCTCGCCGCCGAAGCGCAGATGCTTGCCGTGTCCAGTGATCACTCGCGAGCCCAAGACGAAATCGCGTACCGAGCCGGACCAGGGCCGACGCGGTCCGGACAGGCCCGCGGCGATCATACCGCCGACGGTGGCGCCCGGCCCGAAGTGCGGCGGCTCGCAGGGCAGCATCTGCCCAGCCTCGTCGAGAGCCGCCTCCAGCTCCGCCAATGGCGTACCGGCACGAACGGTGACCACCAGCTCTGTCGGGTCATAGCTGACGATGCCGCGGTGGCTGCGGATGTCCAGCAGCGTGCCCTCGACCGGACGGCCGAGAAACGCCTTGCTGCCGCCGCCCTGAATGCGCAGTGGGGTATTGCTGGCCAACGCCTGGTTGACCTGCTCGAGCAGCTGCTTGCTGTCGTCGAAGGAAACCGTCATCAGAAGCGCTCCAGTTCGGGGAAGGGCAACTGCCCGCCGTGCACGTGCATGCCGCCGAATTCGGCGCAGCGGTGCAGCGTGGGAATATTCTTGCCGGGATTGAGCAGGCCACTCGGATCGAAGGCCGCCTTCACGGCGTGGAACAGGGTCAGCTCGTCGGCGTTGAACTGCGCGCACATCTGATTGATCTTCTCGCGGCCAACGCCGTGCTCGCCGGTAATGGAGCCGCCGACTTTCACACACAGCTCGAGAATCTTGCCGCCCAGCGCCTCGGCGCGTTCCAGCTCGCCTTCGGTGTTGGCGTCGAAGAGGATCAGCGGATGCATGTTGCCGTCGCCGGCGTGGAACACATTGGCCACGCGCAGGCCGTATTCTTCGGACAGATCGGAAATC
This sequence comes from Pseudomonas sp. SST3, assembly GCF_003325755.1. The sequence continues at coordinate 11,035 of NZ_QORI02000001.1, forward strand.
CCCTTGAGCACGCCTGGCAATTCGCGGCGCGGGATAGTCCCGTCCATGCAGTAGTAGTCCGGTGATATCCGCCCGACTGCCGGGAAGGCGTTCTTGCGCCCGGCCCAGAATTTCACTCGCTCGGCTTCGTCGCGCGCCTGGCGCACTTCGGTGGCACCGGCCAGTTTCAACACCTCGCTGACGCGCGCGCAGTCATCGACCACATCGGCTTCGACGCCGTCCAGCTCACAGAGCAGGATCGCCTCGGCGTCCACCGGATAGCCGGCATGAATGAAATCTTCGGCGGCACGGATCGACAGGTTGTCCATCATTTCCAGGCCACCGGGAATGATGCCCGCGGCGATGATGTCACCCACCGCGCGACCGGCCTTTTCCACCGAGTCGAACGCGGCCAGCAGTACCCGCGCCACCTGCGGCTTGGGTAGCAGCTTGACCGTCACTTCAGTGACGATGCCGAGCATGCCTTCGGAGCCGGTGAACAGCGCCAGCAGGTCGAAGCCCGGTGAATCCAGCGCGTCGGAGCCGAGCACCATGCGCTCGCCCTCGACGGTAAGAATTTCGACCTTGAGCAGGTTGTGCACGGTCAGGCCGTATTTCAGGCAGTGCACACCGCCAGCGTTTTCGGCGACGTTGCCGCCGATCGAGCAGGCGATCTGCGACGAAGGATCGGGCGCGTAGTAGAGGTCATAGGGCGCCGCGGCCTGGGAAATAGCCAGGTTGCGAACGCCGGGCTGAACACGGGCGAAGCGACCAGCCGGGTCGACTTCGAGAATCTTGTTGAAGCGCGCCATCACCAGCAGGATGCCCTGCTCCAACGGCAGCGCACCGCCGGACAACCCGGTACCGGCGCCGCGAGCGACGACCGGCACGCCGCGCTTGTGGGCAATCTTCAGCAGCGTTTCGACCTGTTCGATACGCTCGGGCAGCACTACCAGCATCGGCGTGGTGCGGTAGGCAGACAGGCCATCGCATTCGTAGGGTTTGAGATCTTCCCCGCGGTGGAGGATGTCCAAGCCAGGCAGCTGGGCCTGCAACTCGGCAAGCAATGCCGCCTTGTCGACCTTGGGCAGCTCACCGTCGACGCGTTCGTCGTAGAGAATATTCATGGGCAGTTGGTGCTCTTGATTGTTCACCGCCAGCACGGCCAGCTGCGGTGGATTGCCGCATCATTAGCTCGTCACCCCCTGATCGTCCACCGACAAAACCACTGGTCCTACCAGTTTCTTTCGTCATGCTTTCATCATCCCGGCGTGAAATAGCCATATATCAGGCCTACAACCACCCTCACCTGCATTGCGGTAGACTTTTGCCGTACTGGTCCTACCAGTGAAAGGAGACCCTTAATGCTGTCCGAAAACACCCAGGAACGCCGCCAGCTGGCCGATATCGTTGCCGAGCGGATCGAGCGGCTGATCGTCGACGGCGTGCTCAAGGTCGGTCAAACCCTGCCGTCGGAGCGACGCCTGTGCGAGAAGCTCGGCATCTCGCGTTCGGCCTTACGCGAAGGGCTACGCGTGCTGCGAGGGCGCGGCATCATCGAAACCGCGCAAGGTCGCGGCTCCCATGTCGCCAGGCTGTCCGGCGAGCAGGACGCCAGTCCGCTGATGCACCTGTTCAACTCGCAACCACGTACCCTGTTCGATCTGCTCGAGGTCCGCGCGCTGCTGGAAGGCGAGTCGGCACGACTGGCGGCACTGCGCGGCACCGACGCCGACTTCGTTCTGCTACGCCGGCGCTACGAAGAAATGCTCGCCGCGCATACCGAAGAAGGCGCTGATCCACGAGAGCACGCACGGCTTGACCATGCCTTTCACCTGGCCGTCAGCGAGGCATCACACAACCCGGTGCTGGTTCATACCCTGCAATCGTTGACCGATCTGATGCTGTCCACGGTGTTCGCCTCGGTAAACAACCTCTACCACCGTCCGTTGCAGAAGCGGCAGATCGATCGCCAGCACTCGCGGCTGTTCCACGCCATCACCGAGCGGCTGCCAGACCAGGCCCAGCGCGCCGCGCGCGACCATATCCACAGCATTCGTGACAACCTCAAGGAGATCGAGCAGGAGGAGCAGCGCCTGGTCCGCGCCACCATGCGCCTGGAGGGCTGGACATAAGATCCATCGTGAACGGCAGGCGTAAGGTGTGCCTTGGCTCGGGTTTGGAGCGGCCTTCGTGCCGCATGCTAGACTCGGCGCTTCTTTTCGCTGCCGCTATCGCTCGTGCCCGACTTCCAGACTTGGCTGACCGCCGACCGCTTCTCCGTTCCGCTCGATCCTGCCCTTCACGACTGGCTATTTGTCGATAGAGGCTCGCTGACGCGACGCCTTACCCTTCTCGCCGATGGCGCCTTCAGTGTGCTGCCGCTCGCAGAAGGCTGGCAGACACTGCGTGATGACGAATGCGCGGCGCTGGGCGTGGCGAGCGGCAGCCAGGGCTGGGTTCGCGAGGTGTATCTGCGCGGGCAGCTGCAACCCTGGGTTTTTGCCCGTAGCGTCGCGGCCCGCAGTGCTCTGGAGCACTCCGGCCTCGACCTGCAAAGCCTCGGCAGCCGGTCGCTGGGCGAGCTGTTGTTCAGTGACCGCGCCTTCGCTCGCGGCCCGCTGGAAGCCTGTCGTTATCCAGCCGCCTGGCTCCCCGAAGAGATTCGTCAGGAGCAGCTGTGGGCGCGACGCTCATGCTTCACCCAGAAGGGGCTGGGCGTACTGGTGGCTGAAGTGTTTCTGCCGACCCTGTGGCGCGCGGCACGGATCGATGGCTGAAGGCTGAGCAGACTGCGCGTCACCTGCCGGCACCCCGTAACTGTTTGGAGACCCGCCGATGTATCAGAAGCTTCTGCAATCGAGCAATCGCCTGCATCCGCGCGCCTGGGATTTCATCCAGCTGATGCGTCTGGATCGCCCGATCGGCACGTATCTGCTTCTATGGCCGACCCTCTGGGCGCTGTGGATCGCTGGCGAAGGCTCACCCAGCGTCAAAAATTTGGTGATCTTCGTCCTTGGCGTAATTCTCATGCGCGCCGCCGGCTGCGTCATCAACGACTTTGCCGATCGCAACTTCGACGGTCACGTCAGCCGCACCAAGAGCCGCCCGCTGGCTACCGGCAAGATCACAGTGAAAGAAGCCTGGACGCTGTTCGCCGTTCTCGTCGCCCTGAGTTTCGTTCTGGTGCTACTCACCAATGCGGCAACCGTCTGGCTGTCCTTCGGCGCGCTCGGTGTCGCGGCGCTCTATCCCTTCATGAAGCGCTACACCTACTACCCCCAGGTCGTGCTCGGCGCGGCCTTTTCCTGGGGCATGCTAATGGCGTTCACCGCCGAGCGTGGCGAGCTGCCGCCGGAAGCCTGGCTGCTGTTTATCGCCAACGTGGTCTGGACCGTGGGCTACGACACCTACTACGCCATCGCCGACCGTGATGACGATTTGAAGATCGGCATCAAATCCACCGCGATCCTGTTCGGTGAAGCCGACCGGGTGATCATCCTGACCTTGCAAGGTCTGGCGCTGTTCTGTCTGATTCTCGCCGGCGTGCGCTTCGAGCTGGGACAGTGGTTCCACCTGGGCCTGACGATTGCAGCGCTGTGCTTTGCCTGGGAATTCTGGACAACCCGCTCACGCAAGCCGCAGGTCTGCTTCAAAGCGTTTCTGCATAATCATTGGGCGGGGCTGGCGATTCTTGCCGGAATCATTCTGGATTACGCGACAAAGGCGAGTTAAGAGCTGGAAGCCGTGAGAACCGAGCCAGACAGCGTTTACTCCTGCTCCAGGCGTCAAGCTTCCGACTACTCTGTAACATCCCTGCAATATTTCCGTTATCTAATGCCGAGCGACAAGAAACGGACCGAGAGCGGACATGAACGGTAAATGCATACTGATCGTCGATGACGAAGCACCGATCCGGGAGATGATTGTGGTCGCCCTGGAGATGGCCGGCTACGAATGCCTCGAAGCAGATAACACGCAGCAGGCTCACGCGCTGATCATCGATCGTCAACCAGATCTGATCCTGCTCGACTGGATGCTCCCCGGCACTTCCGGCATCGAGCTGGCCCGACGCCTCAAGCGCGACGAAATGACCGTCAACACACCGATCATCATGCTCACTGCCAAAGATGCCGAGGACAACAAGATCCAGGGGCTGGAAGTGGGCGCCGACGACTACATCACCAAACCGTTTTCGCCGCGCGAACTGGTGGCGCGCCTGAAAGCGGTGCTGCGCCGCGCAGCGCCCAATGACACCGAGGCGCCCATCGAGATTGGTGGTTTGCTGCTCGACCCCATCAGCCACCGCGTCACGATCGATGGCACCCCGGCCGACATGGGCCCTACCGAGTACCGTTTGCTGCAGTTCTTCATGACCCACCAAGAGCGCGCCTACACCCGCGGGCAATTGCTAGATCAGGTCTGGGGCGGCAATGTGTATGTCGAAGAGCGCACCGTGGATGTGCATATCCGCCGCCTGCGCAAGGCGCTGGGCGACACCTATGAAAGCCTGGTGCAGACCGTGCGCGGCACCGGTTATCGTTTTTCCACCAAGAGCTGAACCGATCCGCCTCCGGGCCGCTATGGCGATGTGGTCGCCCAGCCGGTCACTCAGGGTCCGAACCGCCGAGCCTTGGCCGGCGTTGTACAGCATGATTTCCGGCCGGCCCCAAGCTGCCTCAAGGAGCGTTAGCGGTGAACCAAAACTGGCAAGGCGCGCTGGTGCGCCAGCTGCTTCTGCTGTTGGGCGGCGGCCTGCTGCTGGGCCTGATCACTGGCGAGTACGCCTGGGCCCTGGTCGTGGGTCTGATTGCCTATCTCAGCTGGACGCTGCAGCAAATGCGACGCTTGCTGCAGTGGCTCAAGCGCAACACACCGGACGACCCTCCACCGGACAGCACAGGGCTGTGGGGCGATATCTTCGACAACCTCTATCAGATGCAACGCCGAGACATTCGCCTGCGCGGTCAGCTGCAATCGGTGATCGACCGCGTTCAGGGCTCTACTACGGCACTGAAAGATGCGGTAGTCATGCTCGACAGCGACGGCAATCTGGAATGGTGGAACCCCGCCGCAGAGCGCCTGCTGGGTCTGAAGAAGCCACAGGATACCGGGCACCCGGTCGGCAATCTGATACGCCACCCAAGCTTCAAGGAATATTTCGACAGCGGTCGTCATGAAGAGCCTCTGGTGCTTGCATCACCGGTCAATGAGCGCCTCTGGCTGCAGTTCACCATCACCCATTACGGCAACAGTGAGCACCTGATGGTTGTGCGCGACATCTCCCGCCTTCATCAGCTGGAGCAGATGCGCAAGGACTTCGTCGCCAATGTTTCCCATGAGCTGCGCACGCCGCTGACGGTAATTTCCGGCTATCTGGAAACCATGCTCGAACACACCGATGAAATGCCACCGCGATGGCCGCGGGCGCTGAATCAGATGAACGAGCAGGCCGGACGCATGCAGCATTTGCTCAACGATCTGTTGCTGCTGGCCAAGCTGGAAGCCACCAGTCCCCCAGCCAACGCTCAACCGGTGGCCATCGCCACCGTGCTGCAGTCGATTAGGAGCGACGCCCAGGCGTTGTCGGCCGATCGCAACCATGACATCCATCTCGAAGCCGACCCCACCCTGCTACTCAAGGGAAGCGAAGCCGAGCTGCGCAGCGCCTTTTCCAACCTGGTGTTCAATGCGGTGAAGTACACCCCGGCCGGAGGCGAGGTTCGGATCCGCTGGTGGTGCAGCGAGCATGGCGCGCACCTGGCCGTGGAGGACTCGGGGATCGGCATCGAATCCAAGCACTTGCCGCGCATTACCGAACGCTTCTACCGGGTCGACTCGAGCCGCGCCAGCAATACCGGCGGCACCGGACTGGGTCTGGCGATCGTCAAGCATGTGCTGCTTCGCCATCACGGGCGTCTGGACGTTAACAGCACGCCGGGCAAAGGCAGCATCTTTACCTGCCATTTCCCACTGTCTCAGGCCACCACGCAGTGAGCTCCGGCTCTGGCCACTGATCGACGCCCTTATCGGCGCCTTGAATTTACCAGGGGACGGCCCCATTCTTGGGCCGTCATCCACTACCCGAAACCTTCATGGACCCCTCCCCTAGTTACGCTGCAACCTCCTACTTTGCCGATTTCGGCCTGATTCTTTTTGCCCTGCTCCTGGTTCTGCTCAACGGTTTTTTCGTTGCTGCAGAGTTCGCCATGGTCAAGCTACGCGCCACCAAAGTCGAAGCCATTGCCAAACAACACGGCTGGCGAGGACACATCCTGCGCAAGGTGCACTCGCAGCTCGACGCCTACCTGTCCGCCTGTCAGCTAGGGATCACGCTCGCGTCCCTCGGCCTCGGCTGGGTCGGTGAACCGGCCTTCGCCCACCTGCTCGAGCCACTGCTGGCGGCCGTTGGCGTGCAATCGCAGGCCGTGGTGCACGGCATCGCCTTCTTCACCGCGTTCTTCATCATTTCCTACCTGCACATCGTGGTTGGCGAGCTGGCGCCGAAATCCTGGGCGATTCGCAAGCCCGAGCTGTTGTCGCTGTGGACGGCCGCACCGCTGTACCTGTTCTACTGGGCCATGTACCCAGCCATTTATCTGCTCAACGCCAGCGCCAACGCGATCCTGCGCGTCGCCGGTCAGGGCGAGCCGGGGGGTCACCATGAACATCACTACAGCCGCGAGGAGCTGAAGCTGATCCTGCATTCCAACCGCGCGCTGGACCCGGCCAATCAGGACATCAAGGTGTTGGCCTCCGCCGTGGAGATGAGCGAGCTGGAAGTCGCCGATTGGGCCAACTCACGCGAAGACCTTCTGCAGCTGGAACATGACGCATCGCTGGCCGATATCCTCGACCTGATCCGCCGCCACAAGTACAGCCGCTATCCAGTGTTCGATACCGCACAGGGCGAGTACATCGGCCTGCTGCATATCAAGGATTTGCTGTTGGCCCTGGCCAGCGACGAACAGCTGGCGCAGCACTTCGACCTCACCGCCCTGCTGCGACCGCTGGAAAGAGTGCCCCGGCACCTGCCGCTGAATGCGCTACTGGATCAGTTCCGCCAAGGTGGTGCCCATTTCGTGTTGGTGGAGGAAGGCGACCACAAGGTGGTGGGTTTCCTGACCATGGAGGATGTGCTCGAGGTGCTGGTCGGCGATATCCAGGACGAGCATCGCAAGACCGAGCGCGGCATCCTCGCCTACCAGCCAGGCAAGCTGCTGGTACGCGGCGATACGCCGCTTTTCAAGGTGGAGCGGCTGCTGAATGTCGATCTCGACCACATCGAGGCGGATACCCTCGCCGGCCTGATCTACGAAACCCTGAAGCGGGTTCCAGAGGAAAACGAAGTCGTGTTCGCCGAGGATCTGCAGATTGTCATCAAGAAAATGCGCGGCCCGAAAATCGTACTGGCCAAGGTGCTGAAGCAGGACTAGTGGCAAGCCAATCAGCCAAGTGACCGATGAATCTCGGGCAGGCACTGCCGCTCAGGGCATGAAGCTTGACGCCAGCCTCAGTCGCCACCCACAGCAAAGTTCGGCAGGCTGTTGACTGGCTGGGAAAAGTCGAAGGGAATCGACTCGACGGCGAGGCCAACGTTGCGTTGGACCACGAAATGCAGATGCGGGCCGGTGCTGTTGCCAGTATTGCCGGATCGTGCGATGAGCGCCCCGGTATCGATTCGCTGACCCTCGCGAACTTTCACCGACCCCTTCATCAGGTGCAGGTAGACGCCCATGGTGCCGTCATCGTGCATGATCCGCACAAAATTGCCGGAGGGATTGTTGCCGCGTCCGCTCTGGCTGTTCTCTATCCGCACCACCATGCCGCCGCGCGCCGCGACGATCGGCGTTCCTTCGGGCATGGCGATATCGGCGGCGTAGCGACCCTTGGGCGTGAAGTGGCTGTACTTGCCGTTGGCGCCCTGAGTCAGCCGGAACGGACCACCTCGCCAAGGCAGCGGATAGCGGTAGGGTTTCGGCAGCAGGCGCGGATCACCCAGCGCATGGCGCAGCCTGGGCGTGTATCTCAGCGGCTTGCTCGGATCGAGCGGCGCCAGAGTCGCCAGGCGGATCTGACTGCGCGGCGGCAACACCCAACGAATCGGCTTGTCCGGTGCACCGGCGGCATTTTCAACACCGCTCAACTGAAGCTCGATATCCACCGGCGCGAATAGATCGTTGCGCACCAGCAAGGTCTCGCCTGCCGCGTGCTTGCGGGTTTCCAGCCTCACCTGGGCGTCTAGCGTCTCGACCATCCGGTCATTGAACGTAAACACGCGCGCGCCCGGTGCGGCCTGGTCGCTGTAGGTGACCACGCCGTTGGCGTCGGTGTACTTGTAGATGGTCAGGGCCGAGGCCGATGAGGCCAACCAGAACAGCCCGAGACAGAGAACGATGCGCCCCAACATAACGGCAGACTTCACGGTGGTTATGTATTCAGAAGGCGAGCAGCCTAGCAGCGCAACGGGGCATGCGCGAGCCACCGACCGTCGGCCTGTGAAATCGTTCCTTTCGGTGCTCTGCTTTTCGGATGATCGGCAGCTTAGGCGCTCGCCTGGATCGCGCCTCGGTCAGGCACCCGGTACGAAATGCCGCTGCGCGGTGCCGCGAGCAATCAATCGCGACAAGTAGTCGAGTTTCTGCGGGTCGCGGTCGACGAAACGGAAGGTCAGCTGCAGCCACTCGCTATCAGGTTTAGGCTCCAATGCCGCAACGGCGTGCAGATAGCCATTGAGACGGGCCACCTCGCCGGCCTCACCCTGCTCCAGATCGAGCACGGCGCTTTCCAGCACCTGCGGCAGGTTCTCGCCGCGCTTGACCACCAACAGGCCTTCCTTGAGGCTCAGCCCCTTGATTACACAGGCGAGCGTACCCGACGCCAGACGTAGCTGGCCCTGGCCACGGCCATTCTTGGACGCGGTGGGTTTGGGCGCTCCCGGCTGCAACAGCGGCGAGGCGAAAGCCGCTGCCGGGGAGCTGGCCGGTGCCGCGGCCGCAGGCTTGACCGCCGCTGCCCGGCCACCGGTCAGCGCAGAGAGCGAGTCATTAGCCATCCCGGTGCTGGTAGGCCGTACCGGGGCACTGGCGGCCAGTGCGTCGAGCTTGCCCGCGCGGCCCAGCGCCTTGCGCACCTTAGTGGTCAATTGCTCGTTGGAAAAAGGCTTGCCGATGAAATCGGACACGCCGGATTGAATCGCCTGCACCACGTTTTCCTTGTCGCCACGGCTGGTAACCATGATGAACGGCGTGGTCTTCAGCGCATCCTGGGCGCGGCACCAGGTAAGCAGTTCGAGCCCGGACATCTCGGGCATTTCCCAGTCGCAGAGAATCAGGTCGAAGCGTTCGCGATCAAGCATCTGCTGGGCCTTGCGACCGTTCACCGCTTCCTCGATGCGAATACCGGGGAAATGGCTGCGCAAGCCTTTCTTAACGAGATCCCGGATGAAGGGCGCGTCATCCACTACCAGCACATTGACCTTGCTCATCAAACGCTCCTGCCTGAAGAGTCGCCAGCATAGCGGTAGCTGCCAATTGAACAAAGCACAGCCGACCAACGTGGCACTTTGACTCCCCTTGGCCGGACGATCGCCATTCGCTTGGCGGCTCCGCCCTTGGGCGACGTTCGGCTGGCTCGAAATTCCGCCCCACGACAAGCACAGCCATGGCTGGGTGATTCGACTGCCGAGCCGAAACCGCAGGCACGCGGTAGTTTTTCAACGCCTGCTCAGCCCTGACGCGCGCGTCAAGCTCGCCTGCTGCATCGAACGGGCAAGCGAAACTGGATCCTTATCGCCTGATCGGCCAGTTGCGCCTGGCCGATCCCCTGCTACGTTTAGTTCTAAACAATAACTAGAAGAGTCGTATGCCAGGCCGAATGAGCACAGCCCCAGCGTCCAACGACTACCCGTGCCCCGACACGACGACTGACCTTTTTTCCGGCGCAATGCTCATTGCTGCCGCCCCCCGGATTTTCTTGTATGGCCCGTATCGCCGCCTGCGCCCGCAACCGTTAGCGCGGCACCCGTCGACATCCGATCGCTGCGAGGGCTGGCGGCCTCTTCTGCCTCACCCCCACGACCCCGTTACCCACCGAACCGTCCAGTCGTGGCGGCCCGTACGGGCCGCCCTGGAAGCGGTCAACCCTGCAAGGAGATAGGCGATGAAGCTTCTGGCAATTACAACGGCAGTACTGAGCGCAGCAGCCGCGATTCCCGCGTCGGCTGCGGAGATATCCGATGGCAAAGTGAAAATCGGCATCCTCAACGATCAATCCGGTGTCTACGCCGACTTCGGTGGCAAATGGTCCTATGAGGCGGCGAAAATGGCGGCCGAGGACTTCGGCGGCAAGGTTCAGGGCGCTCCCATCGAGATCGTGACTGCCGACCATCAGAACAAGCCGGATATCGCCTCCAACATCGCTCGCCAGTGGTACGACCGCGAGCAGGTCGACTCCATCATGGAACTGACCACGTCATCCGTGGCGCTCGCGGTGCAAGGCATCTCCAAGGAGAAGAAGAAAATCGATCTGGTCACCGGCGCCGCCACGGTGGAGCTGACCGGCAAGCAGTGCTCGCCCTACGGCTTCCACTGGGCGTATGACACCCACGCGTTGGCGGTCGGCACCGGTGGCGCGCTGGTGTCGCAGGGCGGCGACAGCTGGTATTTCCTCACCGCCGACTATGCCTTCGGTTACTCGTTGGAAGAACAGACCAGCGAATTCGTCAAAGCCAAGGGTGGCGAGATCAAGGGCGCCGTGCGGCACCCATTGGCGACCAACGACTACTCTTCGTTCCTCTTGCAAGCGCAGTCCTCCGGTGCCGAAGTCATCGGCCTGGCCAACGCCGGGATGGATACCGCCAATGCCATCAAGCAAGCCGCGGAATTCGGCATCGTCGCCAGCGGTCAACGTCTGGCCGCGCTGCTCTTCACCCTCTCGGAAGTGCACGGTCTCGGCCTTGAAGCCGCGCAAGGGCTGACCCTGACCGAGAGTTTCTACTGGGACCGCGACGACCAGTCCCGTGAATTCGGCAAGCGCTTCTTCGAGCGCACCGGACGGATGCCGAACATGGTTCACGCGGGGACCTATTCGGGCGTGATGCAGTACCTCAAGGCGATCGACAAGGTCGGCACCGATGAAACCGAGGCGGTTGCCAAGGCAATGCACGAGATGCCAGTGAACGATCTCTTCGCTCGCAATGGCAAGGTCGGCGCCAACGGCCGCCTGATCAGCGACGTCTACCTGATGGAAGTGAAGAAACCCGACGAAAGCAAGGAGCCGTGGGATTACTACAAGGTCCTCGCCACGGTGCCGGGCGATGAAGCCTATATCAAGCCGGCCGAAAGCGGCTGCGACCTGGCCAAGCAGTAAGCATGATGGCCAGCATGAGTGACACAACCGGGGAAGCTGCGGTCTCCCCGGACGCTGGTGAACAGCCCCGCGTCGTGCTGTCGGCGCGCGGGCTGCGCCGCGATTTCGGCGGATTCGTGGCGGTGAACAACGTCGATCTGGACGTGCATCATGCCCGCGTCCATGCGCTGATCGGGCCCAACGGCGCGGGCAAAACGACGGTGTTCAATCTCCTGACCAAGTTTCTGCAGCCTTCGAGCGGCAGCATCAGGCTGCTTGACCAGGACATCACCCGCACCGACCCGGCTAAGGTGGCCCGCATGGGCCTGGTGCGGTCATTCCAGATATCCGCGGTATTTCCGCATCTAAGCGTGTTGGAAAATGTTCGCGTGGCGCTGCAGCGGCCCGGCGGACTGGCCACCCAGTTCTGGCTACCGCTGCGCTCATTGAACAAGCTGAACGACCATGCCATGGCGCTGATCGAGTCGGTCGGCCTGCAGGATGACTACAACAGCCCGGCCGCAGACCTTTCCTACGGCCGCAAGCGCGTGCTGGAGATCGCCACCACCCTGGCTCTGGAACCCAAGGTATTGCTGCTGGATGAACCGATGGCGGGAATGGGACACGAAGACGTACACATCGTCTCGGACCTAATTCGCGAAGTTGCTCGCAGCCGAGCGGTGCTGATGGTTGAGCACAACCTGAAGGTCGTCGCTGATCTCTGCGATCAGGTGACCGTCCTGCAGCGCGGAGAGATCCTCACCTCCGGTGATTACCGCAGTGTGAGCCAGGACGCACGCGTGCGCGAAGCCTATATGGGGACGGAAGATGAATGATGCGACCCCGCTGTTAAGTGTTCGCGAGCTCAATGCCTGGTATGGCGAAAGCCACGCCTTGCATGGCATCGACCTGGACGTCCATCAAGGCGAGACCGTGACGCTGCTCGGCCGCAACGGTGTAGGCAAGACCACGGCGCTGCGCTCGATCATGGGGATCATCCGCAAACGGACCGGCACCATCCAGTTCGATGGCCACGACATGATGCGCGTGCCACTGCATCGAGCCGCCCATACAGGGATGGGCTTCGTGCCGGAGGAGCGCGGCATTTTTGCCACCCTGACGGTGGACGAGAACCTCAATCTGCCGCCGATCATCGCCAAGGGCGGCATATCCACGAGCGAGATCTACGATTTATTCCCCAACCTCAAGGAGCGCCGCAACAGCGCCGGCACCAAGCTTTCGGGCGGTGAACAGCAGATGCTGGCGATCGCACGGATACTGCGGACGGGGACAAAACTGTTGCTGCTGGACGAGCCCACTGAGGGCCTGGCGCCAGTGATCGTCCAGCGCATCGGAGACGTGCTGCAGTCGCTCAAGCAGCGCGGCATGACCATCCTGCTGGTCGAGCAGAACTTTCGCTTCGCCAGCAAGGTCGCGGATCGTTTCTACTTGGTTGACCACGGGCGGATCGTCGATAACTTCCATGTCAGCGAGCTGCCGGATCGCATGACGATACTCAACGAAACTCTGGGGGTCTGATGACGGAGATCTTCGGCGTACCTATCCAGGCGTTTCTCGGGCAGCTACTGATCGGTCTGATCAATGGCTCCTTCTACGCCATGCTCAGCCTCGGTCTGGCGATTATTTTCGGCCTGATCAAAGTGATCAACTTCGCCCATGGCGCGCAGTACATGATGGGCGCCTTCGCCGGTTATCTGCTGCTGGCGGTTCTGGGCATCGGCTACTGGCCGGCGCTGATTCTGGCACCGCTGATTGTCGGCCTGGTCGGCGCGGTGGTCGAACGGCTGGCGCTATCACGGCTGTATAACCTCGATCACCTTTACGGTCTGTTGTTCACCTTCGGCCTGGCGCTCGCGCTGGAAGGCGCCTTTCGTTACTTCTACGGCTCGTCCGGCCAACCCTATGCGGTGCCGAGCCTGCTGTCGGGCGGCTACAACCTCGGATTCATGTTCCTGCCCAAGTACCGCGCCTGGGTCGTGCTGGCGTCGCTATTGATCTGTTTCAGCACCTGGCTGCTGATCGAGAAGACCAAACTCGGCTCCTACCTGCGGGCCGCCACCGAGAATCCTACATTGGTGCGCACTTTCGGCATCAACGTGCCCTTGTTACTGACCTTTACCTACGGGCTGGGCGCCGGCCTGGCGGGACTGGCCGGGATTCTCGCAGCGCCGATCTATCAGGTCAGCCCGTTGATGGGGTCGAACCTCATCATCGTCGTATTCGCCGTGGTGGTGGTAGGCGGCATGGGCTCGATCTTGGGAGCAGTCATCACCGGTTACATGCTCGGAATCCTCGAAGGGCTGACCAAGGTGTTCTACCCCGAGGCATCCAATATCGTGATCTTCGTGGTCATGGCGATTGTGCTGCTCGTGCGCCCTGCGGGCTTGATGGGAAGGGATGGCTGACATGCAGCAAACGACCGCAATATCCGCAGCAAAGCGAAAGCGCTGGAATGTCGAGACGATCCTGATCCTCATCGGTGTCGTCGGGCTGGTCCTGGCGCCCCTGCATTTCTACCCCGTGTTCCTGATGAAGGTGATGTGCTTCGCACTGTTCGCCTGCGCCTTCAATCTGCTCCTGGGCTATACCGGCATTCTCTCGTTCGGCCACGCGGCGTTCTTCGGCGGCGCCGCCTATTTCACCGCCCATGCGGTCAAGGAGTGGGGGCTGACGCCGGAGTTGGGCGTTCTGGTCGGCGTGGTAGGCGCCGCGTTGCTGGGGTTGGTGATCGGTTTTCTGGCGATCCGAAGGCAAGGCATCTATTCGACGATGATCACCTTGGCGTTGTCGCAGATGTTCTTCTTCTTTTGCCTGCAAGCCCCTTTCACGCACGGCGAAGACGGCATCCAGGGCATTCCGCGCGGCCATCTGTTCGGCCTGATCGACCTGAAAGAACCGCTGAACATGTACTTCTTCGTGCTGACGGTGTTCCTGCTCGGCATGTTGGCGATCTGGCGAATCATCAATTCGCCCTACGGCATGATCCTCAAGTCGATCCGCGAGAACGAGAGCCGGGCGATTTCCCTTGGCTATTCCGTGTCCCGCTACAAGCTGGGCGCCTTCGTCATGTCAGCAGCCCTGGCTGGCCTGGCAGGCGGCCTGAAGGCACTGGTGTTCCAGTTCGCCACGCTCACCGACGTGAGCTGGCAAATGTCCGGCGAAGTGGTGCTGATGACGCTGCTGGGCGGGATCGGCACGCTGGTGGGCCCGGTATTCGGCGCGGCGCTGGTGACCACGCTGGGCAATTATTTTGCGACCTCGGAACTGCCGGTCACGCTGGTCACCGGCATCATCTTCATGGTCTGTGTGTTGATTTTCCGCCGAGGCATTATCGGCGAACTCTATGCGTCACGCCTGGGCCGCAAGATCGAGGGCTCGCGTACGGAGTGATCGAGCTCAGCTCAAGCTTCGAGATAATCGTGCAACGCGACGAATTGTTGCGTCAGCTTATGCCTCGGGTCGAAATGGATCAGTGGCATGCAGACCTGATGCGACTCGCGCATTCGCACCGAACTCATCAGGTGTACCGGCAAAACAGGCAGTCCCTCCGCCAGCAGCTCGTCGATCATCTGTTGCGGTAGCGCCGCCCTTGGCTGGAACTGATTGACCACGATGCCTTCGACTTTCAGCCCTTCGTTATGGTCTTCCTGCAGCTCCGCGATTTCTTCCAGCAGGCTGTACAGGGCCTGACGGGAGAAGCTGTCGCAGTCGAAGGGAATCAAGCAGCGGTCCGCGGCAATCAATGCAGACACGGTAAAGAAATTCAGCGCCGGTGGCGTGTCCAGATAGATCCGCTCGTATTCTTCGGAAAGGTTTTCCAGAAGTTTTCGCAACTTGTTGATCTTGTGCCTGGCTTCAAGCTTGGGCTGCAGATCGGCCAGCTCGGCCGTCGCGCTGATAAGATCCAGATTCTCAAAGCGCGTTTCGGTGATCGGCGGCCGCGCCTTCTTGCCCGCTGCGCCGCCGGCCAGCACCTGCTTGAAGAAATCTGCGATGCCAGTGGGCAAATCATCGCCCGCTAGACCAGTGAGGTAATAGCTGGAATTGGCCTGCGCATCGAGGTCGACCAACAGTGTCCGGTAGCCCTGTGCCGCACTCACCGCGGCGAGGTTACAGGCGATGCTGGACTTGCCGACCCCGCCCTTCTGATTGAACACGACCCTGCGCATGCCACAGCCCTCAAAAATCCCTGGGCGGTCGAGTCTATACGGCAAATATGACAATCAGGTGATACACCAGAAAAAAACGACCAGCGCATCACTCAGACAGCGACGGATGCCTTGATGTGCGGGTGCGCTTCATACCCCACCAGTTCGAAATCCTCGAAGCGGAAGGCGAACAGATCCTTCACAGCGGGATTGAGCTTCATTGTCGGCAGCGGCAGCGGCTCGCGGGTCAGCTGCAGGTCGGCCTGTTCCAGATGATTGGCATACAAGTGGCAATCCCCACCGCTCCAGATGAACTCACCCGGCTGCAGATCGCAGACCTGCGCGACCATCAACGTCAGCAATGCATAGCTGGCGATGTTGAAAGGCACGCCAAGGATGTTCATCACCCCAGAATACCGCTCACAACGCCTAATAAACTGACTTCCAGACCATATTTTTATATGTGCATTAAATATGTGCATGGTATGACCGCAACTCCCATACTGTAAAAATAGCCAGTCCTATGCAAGGGATTTCGTTGCGTGCGGCCAAGCCTTGGGGCTTCACTCATTATCATCGCAATATCGTTAAAGATGCTTCTCGTGCTGTGCTTCTCCTCTGATGGCTCAACGGCCCCGAGGATTCGCGTTCTTACCTTTGGCCCTGGGGCTCCGCCTCGGCTCCAGTCATGTGCGAGATTTGTTTTCTCGTTCAATAATCTTGACTGCATCTTCGTCCTCGCCGAATCGTTTCTTAAGAGTGCTGAACGACTCGAGAAGATTCTGCATGTGCTCGTTCGGTGGTTCGGAGAGATCATGGTTGCTGCACGTTCCTCCGCACATCTGCCAGCTTAGGCAAAAGCTCCGTGCGCACTGACTGAACCAGTTCCTCAAATTCGCTTTCAGTGAAAACCCTACGCATGCCGGCATCGTCCAATGCGAGTACGTCCTCACACACATGCTGGATATGAGCCGAAGCACTTGCTCATGGGGCCATGAAGCTAAAGGTGAATCCGTTAGTTTGAGTTGCAGCTTTAGGAAAACCAGTGCACAACATCGGGTGTATCAGAAATAAAGGCGTCGAAATCGAACTCGACAGCACTGTGACAGGCCATGTTCAATCGAGGGAATTACTTGGAGCGCCGTCCGGCAACCAGGCTCCTTAATGAGCGGATTTGCGGCTCATTCAGACGCGAGTCTCAGTTGGTGGCCGCGCGACGCGCTTAGCAATGCTCATCCTTCGCTAACCGAGAACAACCCTGATTCACCGCGCTACGACTACTTAGGTGACGGACATCTCGACTGCAGGCTTAATTCAGGCTGGCACCGACTACCCTGAAGGAGTGCCGCAGCGAGACTGCTAATGCCCGTGCAGTTAAGGGGTCGTTGAACAATAGATTTGAGCGCGCCCTACATCAACCGAGCTGATGTGATCTCTATCCGAGTAGACAACCCCTGACGCGGTTCTAAGGTCATAGCCCAATACGTTTTCATCGGTATCGGAGATGCGAACCAGCTCAGCAAGCGGTTCCATCTGCCATACGCCGGATCCATTAAGGCGAGAGGGAGTGATGACCTGCACGTCCTCTATCTTGGCTTTGGCAGCGATACCTTCAAGCATTTGTTCCAGCTCTGCCTCGGACGCTACAAGGTACATCGTTCTCCAGCTAGCATTACCTTTGCCTATATTAAGGGTTACGCAAAACCAGGGACGATGCTGCTCGAGCTCAACAAAACGCCACAACTGATAGGGTTCCCCAAATATAGGCACAAGCGGGATTTCAGCATGCCGGTGGGTGGTGAACATCAATGATCTCTATATTTAAGCTATACACAGCATAGCTCATTCAGCTTCGAAAAGGCTTCATCGTTCCTTTTGCGAGGCAGCAAAAGTGGAACTGAATGATGCGCTTGGGCTGGTGATTAAGGAGCTTCGGCGACAGAGGGAATTACCTCAGGAAGGACTGGGACCTAGTCAGAGCTACATCAGCGCGATTGAGCGCGGCAAGTGGAAGCCATCGTTGGAGAAGATAGAGCAAATCGCAGCAATTTTGTCGGTTCATCCCGCTTCCTTGCTTATCCTGGCCTATCTAAGACAGGCACCAGCGGGAGAGGCGGATCAGATCCTCAGCTGCATCCAAACTGAAATCCAGGAGCTACGATCTACCTGAAAGCGGCTCGGTGGCATTACCTCCGCAGTGACGCTTTGATCGGTGATCCTTGGCTCGCTGCCCAAGGAACCGCCTGATAGCTCCATGGTAACCTTGGTGAACTCCGTGACTCGCTTCCCGCCGAAGGGCTGTGCCAATGGACCAAAACAATAGAAATCAGATTGAGAGCCTTTGAGCATCAGCCATCGAGGCTGCCATTGAGAGGACTAAATCCATGGCTGAACTCAGCGATAGCGAAATGGACCGTGACGAGGAAATGATTCCTAAGCTCGCAGCGGCCGCCACGCATGCTGCTTACCTACGTTCAGTTGCGGCAGGCCATACCCTGCTAATAGCGAAGAATGGTGTACTTGTTCGGGTTGAGCGGGACGGTTCGGAGATACCGCTCCGCGCATTAAGTGCCAAGCATAGGGTGAAACCTGGGGAGGTTTTCCGCATAAAGCAACTATCTAGTAGCTAGCAAGAATGTGGTAAGAGATGGCTCTTGTCGCTTGACAGTAGTTGCCAAAAAGCAGCCGCAATGGAGATATCTTCATTCTGTAGCCGGAGCGAGTGGCGCTTATCGTGCACTTCGGGTACGCAGGGTTTGCCGTTCAGAGATTTACGTCCTTGCACAATGACGGCGTTTAGCTAAACAAGCCGTGCGTGAGAAATCATCAGATACGGTCGGCCTGGTTGTTGGAGGATCTATCCGGCTCGCTCCGACTTGGCGCCAGGTTTCTGCCCGCCGGTGTTTCGCTCTCCGGAGGGCGCTTCGATCGAAGATGGGTTTTCCTCGTCCAGCTGACAGATCTTGCAGTTCTGGCTATCTGGCCGATTGGTTTCGACATAGCGAACGCGACGGCTTGCAGACTGCCGGTCTGCACTCACGCGAAAACGGGGTCGATCAGGGTTGTTCATATTCAAAGCCTCGTGTAGCGAGATGGATGCTTGAGCCCTGCCTGTCCTTCCGGAACGGTTGTTCGTTTTAGCGGAACCGTCAGGGGGCTCCAGGCGCTGATACTGGCTTGGCATGACGGTGGTCAGCCCTGAGGGCTGTGCTCAACCTGTTCGCAATAGCGACGGAGATTATCCGTAAGGTCGGGTGGGCATACACCGCACTGGCGATTTCCGGGCACGGCATGATCAATGAACTTGGGATACGGCAAGTTCAACCCCGCCATGATTTCCTTGAATCGCTCCAGGGATATCGCTTCGCCTAGCCGAGGGTTGCGCTGCTTTTCCTGAGCGATGGTAGAGACTCGACGACTACTGTAGTCATGGCCGGGATAGACCAGAGTGTCGTCTGGCAGTGTGAAGAGCTTGTTTCTAACACTGTGAAACAGGTCATCGGCACTGCCGTTCTGAAAATCGGTCCTGCCGCAGCCGTCGATGAGCAAGGCATCACCGCTGAACAGGCGATTCCCTAACAGATAGGCGAAGTGCCCATCGGTGTGCCCCGGTGTATGCAGGGGCGTGAACTGCAGACTGCCAAGTATGAAAGGAACGCCTTCTTCGATACCCACATCCGTGCAGGGCAATCTATCGATTGCTGGCCCCGCAATGCGGCAACCCGTCCGCTTCTTCAGCTCCAACGCGGCGGTAATGTGATCGGCATGTATATGGGTGTCCAATGTGAACGCCAGATTCAAGCCCAGCTCGGCCAGCTCGGTCAGGTCGCGGTCCGTTGCTGAAATAACCGGATCGATGAGGACGGCTTGCCGGGTGTTCTCGCACCCAAGCAAGTAAGTGTAGGTGGACGACACGGGCTCGAACAGCTGGCGGAATATCATAATGGTCTCGGCTAGTGGTGAGTGCTCAGCGGTGCCTGTTCCAGGGCACCTAGCAATTCATATTTTTCCTGATCAATCTCGCCTCGCGTGCGAACACCCAGGCGGCGCAGAATTGCCAGCGGTGGGCACCATCCCTGCAGGCCGTGTTGCAGAAGAAACGGCAGCACGACGCCAGGCAACAGGAACCACTTTCTATTCACCGTAAGTCCAAGCACTAGCCCGGACAGCGCAAGTGAGGAGGCATTGACCTCGAGTACACGCTCGACGTCCCACTCACGGTCAAGGACATCGATGCGCTGAAGAATCGCGCTTCGCCCCATCGCGCTGAATCGACGAATGTTCTCGTCGGTTTGGCGATCGATTTCCTGGTTAACAGGTTGGGACGTTGAGCGGCGGACCCGGTCCGCCTGGTCATGGTTCGTACTGTTTTGCTGTATCGATGACATTTCGATCTCCTGATTCGCGCCGACGGGTGGCGCTGCGGGGTGAAGAGCCAAAGCGATGCTGCACTTTTTTAGGGACTGTATTGGACGCGGAGTTCCGACCGGGCATCCGCTGTCTCTGCCCATACGTAATATTGAAATATATATAGATAAAGTATATTGTCAAATCTACCTGACACACTGAAGAAAAAGACCTTTATGGCAGATCTCGATATCGAAACGCTTCGTCGCAGCGCCACGGATGCCTGCGGTTTATTGAAGGCGCTGGGGAACCCTGACCGTCTATTGTTGCTGTGCCAGCTGACCCAGGGTGAGTACTGCGTGGGTGATCTCGCTAGTGCGACGGGCGTTGAGCAACCGACCTTGTCTCAACAGCTCACGGTCCTGCGTCACAATGGCTTGGTCAGCACGCGACGCGTGGGCAAGCAAGTTCACTACAGCATCGCCAGCCATCAGGCGATGGAAGTCATGCAGGTGCTTTACCGGCTTTACTGCCAGCACCCAGAAATCGAGGACCCATCGAAATGACGATCGACTGGGCAAATTTCACACCGTGGTCTTCGTTCGCCGGAGGCGCGCTTATCGGTCTCGCTGCGACCCTGTTTATCCTGCTGAACGGGAGAATCGCGGGCATTAGCGGTGTGATTGGCGGGTTGCTGCGGCCAGCCAAAGGTGATGTGTTCTGGCGTGTTTCATTCATCGCCGGACTGGTCATCGCACCGGTGCTGTTTCAGGCGGCTTTCGAGCAACCAGACATTGAGATTAGTGCGAGCACCTTGACTCTGATTGCTGCCGGATTGTTGGTCGGCGTCGGCACACGGTACGGCTCCGGTTGCACGAGCGGGCATGGCGTATGTGGATTGTCGCGACGGTCGCCGCGCTCGCTGGTCGCGACGGCCGCGTTCATGGCCAGCGGCTTTCTGACCGTGTTCGTCATCCGTCACTTGCTGGGCTGAGGAGTTGCCATGAAATTGCTGAGCGCATTTGTAGCGGGGCTGGTTTTCGGCCTGGGCCTGCTCCTGTCAGGGATGGCCGACCCATCCAAGGTGATCGCGTTTCTCGATCTGGCCGGGGCGTGGGACCCCTCGCTCGCGTTCGTCATGGGCGGTGCGATCATAGTCGCCAGTATCGGCTTCTTCTTCGCGTCAAAACGATCCCGGGCGGTGCTGGGAGATGTCATGCGGATGCCTACCGCTACTCGGATAGATCGCCGTCTCGTACTGGGTAGCCTGGTATTCGGAGCGGGTTGGGGGCTGGCCGGTTATTGTCCGGGGCCGGTAGTAGCGTCGCTCTTGAGCGGCCGGAGCGAGCCACTGATCTTTGTCATCGCGATGCTGGCGGGCATGACGCTATACGAGCTGCAGACGCGCTTTTCGGGCAAGCCGCAGTGATCGGTTGCACTCTAATTCGCGAAGCCAAGGCGTGCGAAAGAGAACGGTGCCGATGATTATTGAAATGGGGCTCGGACTATCGGTCGGAGTCGTCTTGGCGCTGACCGGTGCCGGTGGCGGTATCCTCACCGTACCGTTGCTTATATTCGTGGTTGGCCTCGACCTGCCCCAGGCTGCGCCAATCGGCCTGATGGCGGTCGGCCTTGCCGCATGGGTCGGCGCGATGGTCGGACTACGGGACGGTATTGTCCGTTACAAGGCCGCGGCGCTAATGGCCTGCTCCGGTGTGCTGCTCGCCCCTGCCGGGGTCTGGGTGGCTGGGCGGGTAGCGCACGATATGCTCGCCCTACTGTTTGCACTGGTGATGTTCTGGGTCGCGTTCAGAGCATTCAGGCGTCCGCCGACCGATGATTCGGCCCGAAAAGCGGTTCCATGTCGGCTGAATCCGCAGACCGGCCGCTTTCATTGGACCTACCGCTGCGCGGCAATCGTCGCAGCATCCGGCACCTTGGCGGGTTTCCTCTCGGGATTACTGGGCGTAGGCGGTGGCTTTGTTCTGGTTCCCGCACTGAGCCGCTTCAGTGACCTCCCTATGCGCTCGATCACGGCAACGTCTTTGGCCGTCATAGGCCTCGTATCGGTCAGCGGCGTGTCGTCTTCGGCCTTAGCGGGGAACATCGACTGGGCGGTGGCCATACCCTTTTCGGTGGGTGCGGTTGCTGGCATGTTAATGGGTCTTCTGATCTCCGCCCGATTGCCCGGACCACTGCTGCAGAAAGGTTTCGGTCTGATTGCAATCATTGCTGCCACTGCTCTGGTAATCCAAAGTCTGGGCCAGTGAGGCACGGAGCGATAGTTGCTAGTTTTTTCCCCTAGCGGGTGGAAACTCGCGGTCCTGCTCTGCCGGTAATAGCGGAGATGCAGAATGATAGAGCCGACCGCAACATAGCAGAATCAGAGCCGGCATTGAGGAGTGGTGCCCCACGCCTGGGAGAGGAGACTCACGTCGAATCTCCGATTTGAACCCGATCGTTTCTTACCGCTATATCGGATCTGCTTGCTGCTACTGCTCTTTAGTACAAGCCCTGCCTTCGATCGGCGAACGCCACTGGAAGAATGTTCCGACGGCGAAACCACATCGCAAAGAACGCGATTATCAGCAACAGCTCAGCAAGATCACCGCCGTAATACATCCATTGTGCAGCCGCTTGGAGTTCGCTTAGATCCGCCATGGCGCCGCGTGGATAGCCGTAGCCGTACATAAGCTTACCTAGATTTGCGTGCGCTGCTGTCGCAAGAAATACCACCGTTAGCCTCATAGTCATACCGGCTCGGTGCGGAGCGGGGTCGGGGCCGGCGATTGACCACGTGAAAAGATAACCTGAGATCACAAAATGCAAGTGCAAGAGAACATAAACGAGCGGGTCCGTCATGCTTAAGACATACAGAGGCGTCAGGTAAAGAACATACATACCACCTATGTCGAGTAAGGCTGCCGTTATAGGGTGTATCAAGAAGCGGATTGGACGCGTTGCGAGAAACGCCACAATACGGCGCGCGATAGTAACGGGAATATTTCGAAGCAAAAGCGTACCAGGGGCACCGAGAACTAGCGCGAGCGGACCGAACATACCGAGAAGCAAATGCTGGACCATATGACCGCTAAGATCCCGGTGAGCCCAATCAGAGAGCGGGGGTGATATCGCGGCAATGATCAGCAGAATTCCGACAGCGAAGCTGGCGGTTCGCCAGCCGCTCCACGTTGATCTTCTGAGCTCCCGGCCCGCAACGACCAAATAAATGATGAGTAAGACAGACGGTAGAACTACCAACAGCACAACGAGCGCGGCGGAGCCACCCATGCTGACGTTATGCACTCCGTGATCCACCAGGCACCTATTTGCTGAGTTGCGCAGTGATATGGTGCCGTGCTCTGCGGAGGAGTACGAAACCGATCACAAGCAAAAGAACCCCAAAACCGTTCCATGCCAAGTCATACGGTAAAAGGTTATCGACGTAGCGGACTTGATGCAGGCCAAGCAGCTTATGATCAACGATTCCGTCAAAGAGCTGGAAGATACCCAGCCCGAAAAAAAAACCTGCCCAAGCATGGGTTCGCGCGAGTGAATGACGGGCACGCAGATCGGAAAACATGAAAAAACCTAGCACGAAAAAAATTAGCTCTGCCGAATGCAGTAGACCGTCGGAAACCAAGCCAAGTGCTGGAGTAGATAGGTCGTAAAAGTGGTGCCAAGCCAATATTTGGTGGAACACAATCTCGTCTATCGCAGCCATAACGCCAACACCGAGCAGTATCGTTGCCAGCATTGAGCGACGCGTGTCTAAGGTGGGCCTCGATTCGGAAGCAGCCATAGTCATCACCTGTTATTGGTTTGAGCAATCGCTCCTAATGATCCCGTGTTGTCACTTGTAAGCTGCGAACTCAAACTGCGCGCCCCCTCTATCTGGAAACCGGTTCCGATTGCGCCGGAGACTGACTTGCGGCTTGTTTATCAACAACACCGGGGATGGGCCGGGTTGGCTCTTCAAATTGGCCCTTGAGCGCATCAACACCGTCCTGGGGCTTGGCCAGTGGTACAAGATCCTGTCTGGCCTTACGACGTTCCTCAGTATTGATATCCATACGTTTGTCTCGGCTTTCCACCAATCCCTCTTTGGCCTCACCAATCCGATTAAACGACCACGCCAACCTCGGCTCTCCTAATGGCAGCGACTCACCTGGTTTGCCTTGGGTAGCGTCCCAGGTATGCCAGGTTTTGCCGTAGCTATTCATCTTGCTCTTCATCAGTGCGTGATCAGCCTGCTCCGGCAAACCGGGCGCAACCAACTGTCCGGACAAAATTTCGCCATTGTGCGGATGCCAGTACTGCTTTTCGGCGGTCGGCAACTGCTCAAACAGGCGCTCGGAGATGATGTACTCGATACCGTTGAGGTTAGCGTCTCGAGTATTGCCATCAAACAATGCGCATTGGGCAAGATCTTCATTGACCTGATTACAAAAATGGTGCGCTTCCATTTGGTGAGATGGGTCATCTTTCATGGGATGAAAGCCGACCAAATAGACGTTCATGGGATCCAGAGGCGAATCCGTTTGGAGCATGGCTGCTCCTGCCTCCAAAACATTGGTTTTGGTAGATTCTGCTCTTCCAGCGGGTTCAGTTGACGAGCTGACCGTGCCGAAACCGGTACAGCCCGAGACTACCGCCATGGTTGCGATGCAGAAAATTTTCCTGTTCTGCTGAACTAAATATTTTCCGCAAGCGGGCAGACGCTGATAGGTTGTTTTCAGCGAAAAAGTTTCTGGCTGCATGTTTTTCATCCTCTTTTCTTGTTGCTTGGTTTGTTATGCCACAGGCAAGTCTGCTGCCCTCCAGGCAGCCCATGAGCCAGGCACATTGACTACTTTTTTAAAACCGTTCTTTTTCAAAATGCTCGCCGCGATCGATGCTCGGTATCCAGAACCGCAATACGTTGCGATAGTTTTATCCCGGTCCAGGTTGCCAAGGGCTGTGTCTATATGAGCGACGAACGCATGATGGGCATTGGGGATATGGCCTGCCTCGTATTCAGCAGGACTGCGCACATCAAGCAACATCACATCCGAATCGTTTCGTTTGCGATCGAGCTCATGAACCGACCATTCACCAATGGACTCTAGGGGTAGCGCCGCGTTCTGCCAGTCCGTCATGCCATTACGCAAATAGCCCTTAATATCGTCCAGGCCTATCCGGTAGAGTTGGGTGACAGCCTCATGAACATCGTCAGCCGACTCGCCCACCAGCAGGATCGGGCGAGTGCCATCGAGCATCCAGCCAGCCCAGTTCACGAATTCGTTACGCAACGCAATGTTGATCGCCCCGGGCACATGCCCGCCACCAAATGCGAGGATCGAGCGGAGGTCTACGACCTGCACGTCTTGCGCGGCAAGTGCCTTGAAGCCGGACGGCGCGAGGGGTGGCGGAATCGAAGGTCCTTCCATCTGTACGGCGGGACGCACGTTCAGTTTTTTCAGGCGCGCATAGTGACGGGGTGGCTCCGGCATGTCGGCCAGCAGCCAATCGATGAATTCCTCTTCGCTGCGCTGCTCGCACAAGGCTGGGTTGAAGAGACGCTCGTTGCCGATCGTGGAGTGGCGTCGGTCGCCGATGGACTTGCCGCAGGCCGAGCCGGCGCCGTGGCAGGGGTAAATTTCCGTCCGGTCGCCAAGCGGCAGGTAATGATCGAACAAGGTGCGGTATAGCTCGCCTGCCAGCTTTCGCTCGCTGCCTTCGCCAAGCAGATCGGGCCGCCCTACGTCCAGATTGAATAGGGTGTCGCCAGTAAATAGCGCGAATGGCTGGTTTCCCTGCTGGGCGTCAAACAGCTGCAGGGAAATGTGCTCAGGCGTATGTCCCGGCGAATGCATGACCTGCAGCCTCACCTGCCCGAGCTCTATCGTCTCTCCATCGCTGGCCTGACGAAGGTCGAACTGATAGCTATCCGAGCGGCCACCGATGATCTGCGCCCCGGTGCGCTTCGCTAATGTTTGGGCACCTGAAACGAAGTCCGCATGGATATGTGTTTCGATGGCATAGGCGATTCGCAAACCCCGCGCTTTCGCCATTCGCAGGTAGACGTCGATATCGCGACGGGGATCGATGACCGCAGCCACGGCAGCTTTGCTGTCGCCAACCAGATAGGAAATCTGCGCCAGGCCGTCCGTATAAACAGGCTCGAAAACAAGCATCGTCACCTCCGATGATAGTTAACAGGATTGTTCAGTTAACTATTCGGACGGTGTGGATGGCCGGACGTTCAGGCTATCGACTTTTCATCTTCAGATTGATCGGTGAGTTGCAGGCTGACAACCAACTCGACGACGAGGCCATCCGCTTGCACGAAACGCAGATCGCAGCCACAGCGCTCAGCGATCGCCTTGACGATGGACAGGCCCAGCCCACTGCCTTCACCGTCGTCACTCCGCCAGAAGCGTTCTGTCAGGCGCTCGACCAGTTCCGGTGCGACGCCCGGTCCGTGGTCCTGCACGCTGAAGCGAACCCTGCTTTCGTCTAACTGTGTGAGCGTCAAGTGAATGACAGTGCCATCACGGGTATGGCGGCGGGCGTTGTCGAGCAGGTTGCGCAATGCTGCGACTGCCAAAGCCGGCGGTATCGCCAGAGGACAGAGCGAAACGTCTTGCGCCCCGCACAGTTCGATGCGCGGCCCAGGCTGCTGACTGGCGTCAGCGATCGCCAGCCGCGCGACTTCGATGGCCGCGCAACGGAGGCCGTCATCAAAGGACACGCGACCTTCCACCCGTGCCAGCATGAGTAACTGCTCCAGGATCCGGTGCAGACGATCCGTGCCGATCTCGGCCTGGGCCAATGCCCGTTTCGCGGTGTCGCCCTCGGTCATGGCCGCCACCTGCAGGTGGTCTTGATGGCGGTCAATGGGCTGCGCAGTTCATGGGCGGCGTCATCGGTCAGCCGACGTTCACGTTCGAGCATTTGCGCGATTCGGGCAAACAGCTGGTTCTGTGTTTCGACCAGGGGCGTCAGTTCTCGCGGCAACCGATCGATGTGCAACGGCTCCACTGAATCGGCGCTGCGTTGCGCCAGGGCCGTGCGGATTCGTCTGAGGGGCGCAAGCCCGTTGCCAATTCCGATCCACAACACGATCAGGCTGCCTAGCAACGCGACGAAAACCGGCAGCGCCGCAGCCAGAAGGACAGAACGCTGCAGCGTGGTGCGCTCGTCGAGGCGATCGGCGGTGGTGATGCGCATGCCGTTTTGGATGAAAGTAAAGCTACGCCAGGCGGTATCGCCAATCAGTTGGTTATGAAAGCCGGTGCGCTGGGCATCGAGAGCGCGATCGGGCGCTGCATGGCTACGCGCGAGGATCTCACCCCGTAAGGAGCTGACCTGGCACGCCAGCCCGTTCTCGATACCCAGCTGCTCTGCGCTCAGACGCCTAATGCCGCCTTCGCTCAGTTGCGGCTGTGGCAATTGCACGAGCAGACCCGCCACCATTCGGGCCGACGCGGCAAGGCGCTGATCGAAGGACTGCATCAATTGATTGCGAACGTCAAAGAGCATCCATGCAGCGGCGAGCGCCCAGAGCAACACGAAGGCGGAGCCAAGAGTGAGGGTCAGGCGAAGGCGCAAGCTCATTGGTCGGGTGCCCCGGTGGGGTCTGGCGCATGGCCGGCAGGCCCCAGGCGATAACCAAGCCCTCTGACGGTTTCGACGATGCCATTACCGAGCTTGCGCCTCAGATGGTGGATGTGGACATTCAGGGCGTTGCTTTCGACGTCATCAGCAAGACCGTAAATCGCGTCCTTGAGCTGCTCGGCCGATAGCACGTGGCTGGGGTTTTGTAGCAGCGCCTGCAGCAGTGCCTGTTCGCGGCGCGACAGGTCGACGGGTTCGCCTGCCATGAACGCCGTGCAGGCGGCTGGGTTGTAGCTCAGCGGACCGTGCTCGATAACTTGCGTTGCCCGGCCGGCAGCACGGCGCAGCAGGGCATGCAGGCGGGCGGCGAGTTCACGCAGGTCGAAGGGTTTGACGAGGTAGTCGTCAGCGCCTGCCTGAAGCCCGGAGACACGCTCGGCCACTGCATCCCGGGCGGTCAGAATGAGTACTGGCAGCTCGAGGCCCCGACGGCGCAGGCGCTGGAGAAAGCGCAGCCCGTCTTCGTCTGGCAAGCCCAGATCGAGAATCATCAGGTCAAACCTGGCGGTGCGCAGCAGCGAGTCGGCCCGTCCGGCCGTAGCGGCATGGGCCACGCTGAAGCCCTGGGCTTCGAGCCCAGCGACGATGCCACTGGCGATGAGTGCGTTGTCTTCTGTCAGCAGTACGTACATGGGTGGGATCGCTAGATATACAGCGGTCAGTATGATCCGCCTGGATTAACGGCGCGTTAGCAGATGGTACGCCGAGCTGATCATGCCTAAACGCTTCACCGCCTTACTAATTGTGTCCGGACACGCCTTGTTAATCGCCTCTTAATCCCGAACCGCCAAGCTCGCCTCCGAATCGGGTAATCGGATGTGGTGCATGCGAGCGATCATTATCTTTTTGGCCTGTTGCCTCTGGGTCATGCAACTGGCGAACGCTTCGCCGTTCACGCTTGATCCAAAGCAGGAGGACTTCCTGCCTGTGGACCAGGCATTCACGCTGCATATCGAAAGGCCCGACGCTGGCGGCACCGTGCTTCGATGGGACATTGCCCCCGGCTATTACCTGTACAAGGAGCGGCTGAGATTCGTAGGGCTGCCATCGGCGAGCGAGCCCGTGTTACCGCCGGGCGAGCCTTACCATGACGAGTATTTTGGTGACTCGCGAATCTATCGCGACAGTCTGGAAGTTGAGATCCCAGATGGAGATGTTTCGACGCTCGAACTCGGCTGGCAAGGCTGTGCCGATGCCGGGCTGTGCTATCCACCGCAAACTCGCACGGTAGAACTGACAGGTAGCAGCTCTCCTCCGCCCGCGCCTGTTCAGGCTGACGATCAAGCCTTGGTGAGTGGTTTGCAGCAGCAGTCGCTCGGCTGGAGCCTGCTGATCTTCTTCGGACTGGGCCTGCTGCTTGCCTTTGCACCCTGTTCGCTGCCGATGTTGCCAATTCTGGCGGGCATTGTGGTGGGCAGCCAGGCCGGTCCTCGCCGCGGCATGGCGTTGGCTGGATCCTATGTCGTCAGCATGGCGTTGGTCTATGCCGCCCTTGGTGTGGTGGCGGCGCTGCTTGGCGCGAATCTGCAGGGATGGCTGATGCAGCCTTGGCTGATCGCGAGCTTCGCTGGGCTTTTCGTGCTGCTGTCCTTGCCCATGTTCGGATTCTTCGAGCTGCAACTGCCGGCGGGCCTGCGCGATCGGCTGGAACAGGCCGGACGCAAGCGTAAGGGGGGCAGCCTCGCGGGGGCCAGTGCGTTGGGCGTTCTGTCCGGGCTGCTTGTAGGACCTTGCATGACCGCACCACTGGCCGCGGCGCTGCTGTACATCGCGCAAAGCGGTAACGCCGTGAACGGTGGCCTCGTACTGTTTGCGCTGGGATTAGGGATCGGTACGCCGCTGGTGTTGCTGGTGACAGCGGGCAATCGCTTCCTGCCCAAGCCTGGGCCATGGATGGACCGCGTCAAGGTTTCGTTCGGTTTCCTGTTTCTGGTCGCGGCCCTTTATGTACTCCGTCCGCTGTTGTCTGACTCCTTGTGGGTGGGGCTGTGGGGTGCGCTGCTGGTGGTGGGCGCCAGTGGATTGCTGCAACTGTCGCGTCAATTGGTGCGGCATCAGGCGTTCAGCCGGTCAGTCGCGGCGCTAGCCGGGGTATGGGGCGTAGCGCTGCTGCTGGGGGCGGCAGGCGGCGCGCAGGATGTCATGCGACCGCTCGGTGTGTTCACAGGCGGCGTTGCGTCCGTTCAAGGTATAGAGCCTGCACACGGATTTGTCGGTTTCAGCGAGCCGGCTGTTCTCGATCGTGAACTGGCTGCCGCCAAAGCCGCCGGCCAGTGGGTATTGGTGGACTATTACGCGGACTGGTGCGTGTCCTGCAAGGTCATGGAAAAGGAAGTGTTTGGCGACGCGCAGGTGCAAGCCGCGCTTACCGGCGTGCGGATTCTTCGCCCGGATGTGACGCAAACCAATTCCGCCAGCCGTGAGTTGCTGAGCCGCTATCAGGTCATGGGGCCGCCGACGCTGCTCTTTATCGGCCCGGATGGGATCGAGCGGCGCCCGCAGCGCATCACCGGCGAGGTCGACGCGATCCAATTTCTAAGCAGATGGAACGAAACAATGGAGCGAGGCTGATGCTTACGATCAACGTGGGGCCCTTGGCACTCGCCGTTCCGCATGTGCTGATGGTGGTGAGCCTGTTTCTGGCGATGCTCACCGGCTGGTGGGTCGGGCGGCGCAGCGAGCGGAATCCGGAGCAGCAGCTGTTCAGGCTACTGCTGGTGGCGCTAGTGGTCGCCCGGCTGGCCTTCGTACTGATGTATGTCGAGCATTTCAGAGAAGAGCCCTGGCGCGTGATCGACATACGTGACGGCGGCTTTATTGCCTGGCCGGGCCTGCTGGTGGCCGTACTGCTGGGCACTTGGCTCGCTTGGCGCGATGGCGGGCTACGCAGACCACTTGGCGCTGCGGTGATGGTAGGTATGCTCAGTTGGGGATTTGGGATATTCGCATTGCATGCCTTCGAGCAGGGCACGCGACTGCCCGAGATGGGGTTGCGGGACTCCCATGGCAAGCCGGCCGCCTTGCAGGATTACGTCGGCAAGCCGCTTGTGGTCAACCTGTGGGCCACTTGGTGCCCTCCCTGCAGGCGGGAAATGCCGGTCCTTGCCAAGGCGCAGCAAGACAACACCGAGGTGAATTTCCTGTTCGTCAACCAGGGTGAGGGCGAGCGATTGATCGCCGACTTCCTTGAAGCCGAAGGGCTCAGCTTGGAAAACGTCCTGCTCGACACCGGCGGTCGCCTCGGCCAGCACGTAGGTTCTGCAGCTCTGCCCACCACGCTTTTCTATGACGCCGAGGGACGCCAGGTTGGCAGTCATCTCGGTGAGCTTTCTCATGCCAGTCTGGCGCGCGCTCTTGAGCAACTTGAGGTAAAAAACCAGCCATGAAATCCGTACGATCGCTTTCCTTTTTTATTTCTACGCTGGCCTTGCTACCGGCGCCCCTGGTGCTGGCAGAGGCTCTGCCTCCTGCGGTTCAGGCCATTGAAGCGCGTGGGGCCAAAGTAGTCGGCAGCTTCGACGCACCGGGCGGATTGAAGGGCTATGCGGCGCGTTATAACGGACAGGGTATCGCGCTGTACCTGACACCGGACGGTGATCATGTCTTGATCGGCAGCCTGCTGGATGCTAACGGGGAAGACCTGACCAAGGCCCCACTTGAAAAACTAGTGTACGAGCCGATGAGCAACGAGATGTGGCAGCGACTGGAAAGCAGCACCTGGATTGCTGACGGCGCGGCAGACGCACCGCGAACCATCTACATGTTTTCCGACCCGAACTGCCCGTTCTGCAACATGTTCTGGAAACAGGCGCGGCCCTGGATTGAAGCCGGCGACGTTCAGCTTCGTCACGTCATGGTTGGCATGCTGCGTCCGGATAGTGCCGGTAAAGCCGCCGCATTGCTGGCGGCAAAGGATCCCGAAGAGGCCCTCAATGCACACGAAGCAGCGGGCAAGGCGAGCAAGCTCAAACCGATCGAGCGCATATCGCCAACGGTGAATGAGCAGCTAGAGGCGAACCTCACCCTGATGGGTGAAATGGGCGCCTCGGCTACGCCAGCGATTTATTACCTGGACGATGACGGACGGCTGCAGCAACATCAGGGCGCACCTCGGCCCGATGCGTTGAATGGCGTCATGGGGCCGTTGTCAAAGCGCTAGATCGGCAAAGGTCCGCCAGCACCGATGCTGCTTAAAATAATAATGATGGAGGCTACATGAACGTCCCCCTCTTGCCCTTGGCTGGGCTCTTCCTTGCGGTTTCCGTGCCCGCGCAAGCTGCGGATGCGACTGCGGTCTACAGCAAAGGCGGGGCCAACCCCGCCGCCATGGCGTGTGCTACCTGTCACGGAGCCGAGGGTGAAGGGATGGCCGCTGCGGGCTTCCCCCGCCTTGCGGGCCTGTCAGCCGAGTACATGCGTAAGCAGCTGGCTGATTTCGCGTCCGGTGCACGCGCCAACCCAATCATGCAGCCCATTGCCGCAGCCTTGAGCCGCGAGGAAGCCGAAGCCGTCTCCACGATGCTGGCTGACAAGCCGCAACCACGAGTCGAGCGAATCGACCGCACCGCTTTGGCCGATGGTCCTGGCGAGACACTTGCATTGCGCGGTGCGTGGGATCGCAATATTCCAGAATGTGTCGCCTGCCACGGTCCCAGCGGAACAGGTGTAGGCGACGCCTTCCCACCACTGGCCGGGCAATCCGCGCAATATCTGGCCTCGCAGCTGACTGCCTGGCGTCAGGGGACCCGCAAAAATGATCCAAACGATTTGATGGGGCACATTGCACGTAGCCTGACAGAGGACGAGGTCAAGGCCGTATCGGTGTATTTCGCAGGTCTGACCGACACAGGAGCAGCCAAATGAAGCCCCATACAAGCGCACTGCTGTTGATTGCATTTGCCTTCCCTGTCTTGGCGGACGATATCGCGATGGAAGATCAGTCGCAGATCCTAACCGGGGCCGGGGATCCGGCCAGCAGCAAGTACTTCCAGCCGCCAAAAGAAAGCGAACTGCCTGACAACGCGTACGGGCAACTGGTACAGCAAGGACGGGCCATATTCGTCGATACCAAGACGCATGCGCCCGACTATGTTGGCAACGGCCTGGCCTGTGCGAACTGTCACCTCGAACAAGGCCGGAAAGCCAACTCCGCACCGCTCTGGGCCGCCTATACAATGTATCCGGCGTACCGAAAGAAGAACGACAAGGTGAACAGCTATGCCGAGCGCCTCCAGGGCTGCTTCCAGTTCAGTATGAACGGCAAGGCCCCCGAGGCCGATGGCCCGGTGATAGCCGCGCTTTCAGCCTATTCCTACTGGCTTGCGACCGGAGCACCGACCGGACAAGAGCTGCCAGGCCGGGCCTATCCTGAAGTTCCGCAACCCGAGGGCGGATATGACCTGGCGAAGGGAGAACAGGTTTACGACGCACAGTGCGCCGTCTGTCATGGTTCAAATGGTGAGGGGCAGAAGTCGGGTGACACTTACGTGTTCCCACCGCTCTGGGGGGCGGACTCGTTCAACTGGGGTGCGGGCATGCATCGGATAAACACGGCCGCGGCGTTCATCAAGGAAAACATGCCATTGGGCAAAGGCGGTACTCTGTCAGACGAGGATGCCTGGAACGTGGCTGCATTTATGAACAGCCACGAGCGACCGCAGGACCCGCGCCTGATCGACGGCTCGGTCGAGAAAACTCGTGATAAGTACCATGCCAATGACGGTGTGAACCTTTACGGCGAAACCGTTAATGGCAAGATACTAGGGAAGGGAATCTGACCAGCAAGCAGGCGCTGGGGTCCCCACATGCGGCTGGCGGACAATCTGTCCGAACTGATGGGTTGAGGAGGCCCGCTCCTTACCTGACAGTCCGCTTTTGGCCCAGAGTGTGTAAAAACGCTCGGGCAAACACTTGCTATGATTTCTGAGCCTGTCATCGCAAGGGAAGCCCATGAAACGGTTTATCCAGGGTGAACACCGAGGTCAAAGCACCTTACTTCCTGAAAGCCTCGACGATTACGTCAGCGATACCAATCCCGTACGCGTGGTCGATGTCTTCGTCGACGAACTTGACCTAGCCACGCTGGGTTTTGATGGTGTCATTCCAGCCGAAACCGGCAGGCCGGCATACCACCCTGCGACCCTTCTGAAGATCTATATCTACGGCTACTTGAACCGCATCCAGTCGAGCCGCCGTCTTGAGCGAGAAGCTCAGCGCAACGTTGAACTGATGTGGCTGACCGGGCGCTTGATGCCCGATTTCAAGACCATCGCCAACTTCCGAAAAGACAACAGCAAAGCCATTCGCGGCGTCTGCCGCCAGTTCGTTTTGCTCTGCCAACAGCTGGGGCTATTCGGAGAAAACCTGGTTGCATCGATGGCAGTAAATTCAAAGCAGTTAACAACCGCGACCGCAATTTCACCAGCGCAAAGCTGAAGCGCCGAATGGAAGAAATCGAGACAAGCATCAACCGTTACCTGACCTCCCTTGATGCGGCTGATCGGCAAGTATCAACTGCCTCTGAGCCTGACGCTGTGCGCTTGGAGGAGAAAATCGAGAAGCTTAAAAGTCAGATGAAAGAGCTTCAGGTGATTGAGTCTCAGCTCAACGAATCGCCTGACAAACAGGTCTCGCTGACTGATCCAGACGCCCGCTCGATGATGACGCGCGGCAATGGAATCGTTGGCTACAACGTACAGACGGCGGTCGACACCCATCACCATTTGATCGTTGCCCATGAGGTCACGAACGTCGGATCTGACCGCGACCAACTCAGCTCGATGGCGAAACAGGCTAGGGAGGCCATGGCTTTGGAAACGCTGGCGGTAGTGGCTGATCGAGGTTACTTCAAGAGTGAAGAAATCCTGGCCTGTCACGACGCAAACATCACCGCCTACGTTCCAAAGCCAATGACTTCAAGCGCCAAGGCTGATGGTCGATTCAACAGAGATGCCTTCGTTTATGACGCAAGGAAAAACGAATACATCTGCCCGGCGGGAGAGGCCCTGATATGGCGCTTCTCCAGCGTTGAGAAAGGCATGAATATGCACTGTTACTGGAGTTCAAATTGCCAGAGTTGCGCACTGAAAACTCAGTGCACGCCAAGCAAAAATCGTCGAGTAAAACGCTGGGAACATGAAGCTGTGCTGGAGGAAATGCAGCGCCGTCTGAACCAAGCGCCAGAGATGATGCGGGTTCGTAAACGGACTGTTGAGCATCCCTTCGGGACGCTCAAACAATGGATGGGTTCGACGCATTTCTTGACTCGTAGGCTCGTCGGAGTCAGCGCGGAGATGAGCCTGAATGTGCTCGCCTACAATATGAAGCGGGTTATGAAAATCATCGGCACCGAAGGCTTGTTGAAGGCGATGGCGGCGTAAAAAGCCCGCTTTTCGGGGCTCCAGGAGACGCTAAAGCGCTTCATAAACGCTCTGGAGCGTTACCGGTGCTGATCGTGGTAAATGCTTAGGCAATCGCCTCGTCCACCATCGCTGGGCTACGGCACCCAAGCTGCGAAAGTGTTTTTACACACTCTGGGCCGAAAGCAGCCCCTCGTGGTCGGCAGCTTTCGGCTAGAAGCGGCCGGTCAGCAGCCCTCGTAACGGCGGCGCGTCGTCACCCCCGAACGCATTTGCAATGCCCGCACACTCGCCGCTCAGCGTTATTCGCGTAAGAAAATCTCGATGCTGCCCTGCTTACGCGGCTCAAAGATGCACCTCGCCGTGTAGCCGATCTCCGTACCAAAAACGTTCTTGGCATCAAAGTTTAAAAGCACCTGGACGTTCCCGGTGGTCTTGGCGGTCGTTGCACTGGTACCAGTGAAACTGTGGAAGTTGACCGAACTCGGGATGGTCGCGCTCCGTTTCGTCATGTCCCTACACGCAACAATGGCCTCACCTTCGTCCCAAGAGTTTTCTGCCTGTGTACGCACCTCGGCGCCGCTCTTAAGTTCAGCCTCGGTCAGGTAGATCCGGTTCTCGTTGGTGCAGTCAATGAAGAACTTGAGTGATCGCAGCGTGCTTTCGTCGCTGAGCTGGACATTCTCGACGTAGTCGCATTTTCCGCTGTCAATCACGCGCTCAGCCGCTGTGCGGCGGAAGCTTTTAATCTCCGTTAGCCGGCTGCGATATTTGGCCGTGAGCTTCGGATACTGTGCCGAAGTGTATTCGTCGATCGCGTAGTCTCGGATGCGAGTGGTGTAGTTCTCCTGGCGCTTCCGCTCGGCCTTGGCAGCGGCCTCCTTGGCTTCGAAGGCTTCCTTTTTCAGTTCGTATTCACCCTTGAGCGCGACCAGATCAGAATCAGAAACCGCGCTGTACTTTTCCATGATCGCTTTCGCGTCCGTAAATCGCTCTTCTTGGATGGCCCGACTTAGGTTTTCGAGGACCTCTAAGCGCTTCGCCGCGAACTCATTGGCGGCTTGAGCCTCTACCGCCAGCCTTTTCTGTTCGGTATCCACGCGACGCTGCTCGGCAACTCTCTGCCGCTCAATCGCCCGCTGCTTTTGCTGTTCGGCAAGGAGGGCCTGGCTCTCGCCGTAGACCGCCTGGGCATGCTGGAAGTAGGAGATGTTGGCCAGTAACACGATGCCCAGAATCGCCCAAATTCCGAGGTTGTATCGGTCGTACCACGGTGCTTTCTGTACCATTTTCTGGTGTGTCAGCGGGTTGAACACCAAGCCGGCAACCAGCATCAGCAAGGCCCCCAGCCAGCCTTGGTGGATGGCGGTGTAGACCGCGACGGCGATGAACACTATCGAGAAAAGCCAGCGGGCCGGGATCAACAACTTTTCAGCCTCGCCGGCCGGCTGGATCGCGCCGGCTGCATACTCTTCGACAGGGAACTGACGGGGGAACACATCGCCGTCCAACAGTTGGAGAAGCATGGTCGTGGCGAATTGGTGGAAGACAGCCTGATCGGCCCGGGTCCTGATGAAACCCTCGACCTTCGGGCGGACGACCATAGTGATGAACTTGTCGAGCTCAGCTTTCCACTTCGAATCGTCGACGACCTGATATCCCTTATCTTCGACCAGCAAAACCGACTTGTCTTTCAGCTCAACGTAATGCGTTTCAACGGCGGCCATCACCGCCTTGCCGTAGGCGACCCCCTTTTTCTTGGTCTGCATCGCAGCCAGTTGCTCACGAGTCAGCCAGAAAAGGTAAGCACCCAGCGCCAGCAGCACCAGAACGAGATAGAGCTTGGGACTCATGCGGAACTCCTTTTCAGAGCATCTGTTTGTGGTTCTTTTGCACACACACCATAGCATTCCGCCAGCAGCGGAAGCTCGCCTGCATGAGTAGTTGTCGTTACATATCCGAGGAAGCGTGGGGCTGTGGGAAAAGGCAAAAGGGGCCAGATTTACTTTCCTAACCTTAACGCCCGCTCTTGGCCGGCTTCTGCCAGTCAGTCGTCACAGGCCGCTTTGGGTTGGCGGCGGGTAGCCAAAGGGCAGCTACCAGCCCGTTAGCCCGTATTTCAGGAAAGCGAATATAATAATGTCGATTGCTCCGAGAATAGTTGGCACCTTGCCTCCCCTTGGAGACACCCGAAAGCCCACCCAATTAGGTGGGCTTTTCTATTTGTGCGATCCCATCGGCATGCCTGTACCCAAGCCGCTACGACATGGCGTGCGCGACGGCAAGGCACCTCCCCTCGATGAAAATGCCATACTTCAACTTACAGCTTTCTGCGGCGAGGGTAGCGTTATGGACACATCTGATAGCTGGCGAGTTGTCTGCCAAGATCCGGGAGACGGCAGCGGAGACGTTATCGTTGAGCTTCCATCCGAGCTACTCGAGAAGCTTGGTTGGACGTTGGGTGATGAGCTGGCGATTGAGAAGAAGGAGGAACGCATCTCCCTAAAGCTCAAACAGCGAACCGTGAACACACCATCCTAGGGCGGACAGCGCAGCATTCGGTTTCGGCCAAAAGCAGCCGATCCGCACTACGGCTTAGCGATCTGCGACCTTACACGACAACAAAAATCTTCAGCGGACGAAAACCGCTGGATATCATGGCTCAGGGGAGCATGATTTCCCGGAGAATCGAGTCGCTGAGCCCCAACGCAGTGGTGAGGACGCCTTTCATCCGAAAGGCATTTATGGCCTTTCTTTAGCTCAAAGCTCAGGTTTTAGCAGGTCTTATCAATGAGAAGCCAGGTACATGCACCAGAGAGCTCTCGCCGTGATGATCTGCGTAAGCGTGTTCATATTGCGATTGAGCGCATCCGCATCGGACGTCGACAAAAAGCGTAATCATGGTTGGCCGGCGTGGTGTCGGCAAAACTGCTCTGCTCAACCTGTTTTTTCACGAGACGGATCATTCCCAGACCCAGTGCGTGCGGGTAGATGCGACGGAATCGCGCTCGCTGCCGTCGATGCTTACCCCTGCCTTTCATCTGGCCTTGCTACGTATGAGCACGGTGGATGCAGCGAAGGCCTCCGCTGCTCGAGGTCTACGAGCGCTGTCTAGCTTTGCCAGAGGTCAGAAGGCTAAGTTTGCCGACATTGACGTTGAATTGGATTACGAGCCAGAAGCCGGGCTGGCTGATAACGGGGACCTCGATGGTGATCTGACAGCATTGCTCATTCAGATAGGTGCAGCAGCTAAAGCTGCGGATACAGCCTTGGTCATTTTGTTGGACGACATGCAGTACATCGAAGAGGCCCAGCTGGCCGCGTTGATCTCAGCACTGCACCGTGTTTCACAACTGGTCCTGCCCGTCATTCTCGTAGGTGCAGGTCTACCACAAATTCGGGGTCGAGCTGGGAACGCTAAATCCTACGCAGAGCGAATGTTCGATTATCCGGAGATCGAGCCAGTAATCCAACAAACGTCGATCGGTGTTCCTATGGATGCTTTGAAATAGCCAGGTATTTGCGACCGACTGTAGGCGTAGGCGTGTCCGAACGAAGCCTAACGTCCTTAACCTCAAGGCTCGTTGGCTGACTTTCAGGCGCTACTCCCGAAAAGTGAGGTAGGAAGCATTATCTACAGGGCTAAGCGGAGCGATGAACATTTCCCAAAGCCCCACGCGTCAGGGCGACGCAAAGATGCCGGGCATCCATGTTGTCATGGGACGGGATGACGGCCACCTCGGTTTCCAGGCCTTTGAGCAGCAGGGTGCCGCCAATCACCCGCGAGCCAGCTGTCGATTCTCGTGACGATTGCGCTCCCGCTTGCGAACGGTAGCGGCGCTCAACAAACGGCTGGAGGTGCCGATATTTATATTAGCCGCTTCGCTTCCCCAGGCTTGAATTCCGACTCAGCGCCCCTATCTGATCTCAAAGAGCCAGTACGCATCAGTGTTCCTGATATCTCAAGGAGGCCTCGTGGGAAAACAAGAAAAAGCCAAAATTGCCACCGGTCGCTACAACACCGACGACGTGACGAAGCGTGTCGTGTGGACTCAGGCTGCAGGCCATTGTGAGTTGTGCGGCACCGATCTAATGTACGACTACCGTGCAGGTAAGCCCATGAACTGGGGCGAGGTAGCCCACATCCTGCCAGCTAGTCCAAAGGGCCCACGGGGTCAGTCTGACCATGACGAGGGCAAGGCCGCGTCGCTTACCAACGACCCAGCCAATCTCATGCTTCTCTGCCCTGGCTGCCATGACAAAATCGATCGGGATGCTGATGGATATCCGGAAAGCGATCTGAGCGGCCTGCACCAAGCGTATCTGGAGCGAATCCGGCTGGCGGCAACCACTCCTGACGGTGGTAGAGCGATTCCAGTAATTGTCCAAAGCCAGCATTTCGCGACGAACAACGACATACCCGTTCGTGATCTGTTGGTGGCAATGTCGTCAGAGGGACTGACTGCATTCGATCATCCCATCAAGATCACTTTTCCGGCCCCGAGCCATCGTGGCAGGGATGCCCACTATTGGCAGAGTATTCAGGACAATATTCAGCACGAATTAGAGCAGCAGCTAAAGCGCCGCGGAGGAGCCTATGGTGATGCTCCTGCGCTGGCCGTAGTGGGCGTGGCAGATATCCCGGCGCTGATCATGCTAGGGCAGTCCTTAGGTGATCGATCCAAGCGCCTGCTTTTCTCGTTCAATCGCGAGCACCAACTACGTTGGCCTGACCAGTCAGCCGAGCCTCCGAGGTTTCTGTTCACCCCGCCCGCGGATGGTGAAGGCCCGCTTGCTCTTGTGTTGTCTATCTCCGCGCAAGTCCCCACTCGCGATGTCGAAGAGGCATTGCCTAGCGCACGTATCGCAGAGCTGACCATCCCAGTGCCCAGCTATGCGATGGTTCAGAACCGTCGCGTGATACACGCGTTTCGCGACGCTCTACAAACACACTTGAGCCGGCTTGAGGCCATGACTGCAGACACAATCCATGTGTTTGCAGCAATTCCCGCTGCTTTGGCAATTGAGTTCGGTGCCTTGCTCACCACGCAACACCAACACGCCTACCTGATTTTCGATCGAGATAAAGACAACCAAAACAGGTTCACGCCAACACTACAGTTGGGCCACCAAGCCCAGGAGCTTCATTGATGTCCATGAGCAATGAGCAGACCAAGCGCGGGAGCTGGGAGCACTTTCTGCTCCGCGCCGCGAGGGAGATCTCACTGTCGGAAGCACAGTATGAGAAGATCAACGACCGATACTCCCAGCTGGAGCGGATCCTCAACGCGTCCGACGATCCACTACTGGCGGAGGCGCATATTTTCGTCCAAGGCTCCATGCGCCTGAAGACGACAATCAAACCCGTTTCTGACGCTCCAGAGGATCTGGACACCATCGATGCGGACGCCATTGTTTGGCTCCCTCATGCCCAAGGGGCTGAAGCTCAAGAAGTTCTGGATGCCATTGAGGAACGCTTCAAAGCTGGCAGCCGCGTCCAGGAAGAAATCAAGCAGCTACGTCGGGGCATCCGGATCATCTATGCCGATGAAAACCCCGGATTCCACATCGATGTCACACCGGCGCGTGCCATCAATGGGAATTCTCAGGGCAATGGCGAAGGTAAGCTGGAAGTGCCAGATCGGGTAACTGGCTGGAAAGCGAGCAGCCCGATCCCCTACTCCAACTGGCTGCATGTGGCTTCAAAGCAGACGATTTCGTTGGAGCATCTGGCCGTCGCAAAAAGTCAGCGCGCCTTTGATGCCGCCACTCAGGATCCGCTGCCGCAGTATGAGGACTACCTCGATCAAGACCCACTTCGGGCAACGATTAAGCTGCTGAAGCGACATCGGGATGAGTGGGCCATCCGCACCAAAAATGCAGACCATCGTCCGATTTCGGCAGTTATCACCACACTCGCTACCCACGCCTACCTTGAAGTGGCGAAAGAGTCTCAGTCGTCGCCGCTAAAGCCGCTGGACGCTATCCTCGAAATCGTCCGGCGGATGCCGGATCACGTCAAACGCCAAGGGAATGAATGCCTGGTCTGCAACCCGGCGGATAACGGCGAAAACTTCGCTGAGAAATGGAACAGGCCGCTCGACGGGCACCGTTACCGCCGGGCATTCCAGGAGTGGCATGAGAACGCCAGCGCATCAGTGTCCCTGGGGCTTGAAAGCTTCGAGTCCGCAGAGGCTTTTGTCAAAGCAGTGAAGGAAAACTTTGGCATGGGCTCTACCTTCATTTCGGCAGTGAACAGCGAGATTCCGTCCAATTGGACATGCCTGGCCGCCCGGACGGAACCACCCGAAACTCCACATCGATGGGAGCACTGTTTGGTGGTTTCAGCGGAACAGCGAGCTCTCAAGAGGATGTGAAGCCAGTTGGGCGTCTTGGTTGATCACACCGATACGCCTCTGCAGCGCGGTATAGCCGCGCTGCGAGGCGCGCTTGGCGAAGATGCCGCACTAGCACTGCTTCGGCCTGTGGCCACACGTGCTGACGAAGCTGCGAGTTACTGCTTTCCGTTGCCAGTGGACTATACGGGCACGGAGCGGCTCCTACGCATCTGCTTTCCGAGGAATTTCCCCCGCAGCGGGTTAAGGCTTACTGTCGAGCCTTCGCCATGGCTTATATGGCCCCACGCCATGGAAGTCGGGCTTTGCCTTCATGGCTTCCAAGAGCGCCCAGTCATGGGCACCCCCGAACATGTTGTATCGGACAGCTTGGCTCGGTTACGCAAGATAGTTAACCTGTCCCGAATGGGGTCATGCGCAGCTACCCGGGACGCCGAATTTCGGCGAGAAATCACAACCTACTGGTCTAGGCAGCAGGGACTGTCCCTACAGAACCTCATTCTTTTAGATCGCCCCCAAGCCGCCTCAAAGCTGTTTGCCCTAAGCGACCCTCGGCAAGCATTGCCGTCTGGCCAGGAGACAGTCTGGCTCGCAACTGATCTGTCATCACTCAAAAACCACTGCAGGCGCACGATTGGACGTTCTCCAAGGATGCGTGCCCCGGAGACCCCTGGATTTTACGCGAAGCTTCAGAGTTATCCGGACCTACGTCTTCCAGCGCCTGAGCTACTGCTCACATGGCTCATGCCGCACTTAGCCCCTGGCGATAGCGCTCAGCTGTTAGCTTGGTTCAGTGAGCGTGGCTCGCTACCCAATCGTTGGATTGCTTTGGAGCTTCCTGGAGATTCCAGCGCTCCAATCTACTGCCTTAACGTTCGCACTTACGGCCCGCAGCTGGATCGAGGCTCGAAGTTTTACCTGCGGTCAGCGCGACGCAGACCAGCAGTTACGGTCAGCCATCCCCCGGTTCTGATCCGAGCAACGACGCTGGATGTGCTGGACCGGACGGAAATTTTGTCCCGTGACCTGAGCGGTATGGCGCAGAATCTGGAAGGGACTCGCGTAGTTTGTGTTGGGATAGGCTCGTTGGGCAGCACGGTTGCCCTCCAGTTGGCGCGCTCGGGTGTCGGGCATCTGACACTCATTGACCCTGACCACTTGGTGTCTGCGAATCTTGGCAGGCACGTGCTTGGGGCCGATGACCTAGGCCTCCCAAAGGCCGAAGCGCTTCAGGAAAAAATTCGCAAAGACCTACCCACTACGGAGGTCACGGCGTTCCCAACCTTCGCCGAAGTGGTGATGTACACGAATCCCGAGGTTTTCGAGAAAGCGGACCTGGTGGTGGTTACTACCGCGGATTGGCAGTCGGAGGTGGCACTGTGGGGACCCAAGTCAAATGGCACCTCCTGGGCTTTACTTCAGGCCTGGAGTGAGCCCCATACACAAGTGGGGCATGTGCTTCTTGCGCCTTCTGGAGCATTTGATGCTCGAGGCCTATTCACACAAAACGGTGATTTTAAGCATAAGTTCACCGAGTGGCCGGAAGGTGGGGTCATCGCCCTTCCCGCCTGCGGAGAGAGCTTCATCCCAGGAGGCTCTCTAGGAATGGTGAACATTGCTTCGATGGTTTCTCAAACCGCATTACGAGTGTTGAGCGGCAGCATCGAAAGGCCGAGTTGGGTCAGCAGCATCAATAAACCTCATGATGTGACGACGCTGGGCGGGAGGTACCTTGGGCCAGAGCTGCCTGC
This sequence comes from Pseudomonas sp. SST3, assembly GCF_003325755.1. Next base: position 54,003 of record NZ_QORI02000001.1, read on the forward strand.
GGGGATACAGCAAACCCAATTGGAGCGTGATTGGCCGGAGCTGCTGCTGGAGAGAGCTCAATGACCCCAATTGCCTGGCAGTGGAGCTGGCCCGGGGTGGACATGCATCTGTTGGTATCGCAGGACGTCGCAAGCTTACTGGAGAGTTACAGGCAGCGGCGTTTTGATGTGGAGCGAGGGGGACAGCTTTTTGTCGACCCCTCAAACGCTAACGGATTGATACTCGTCTTGGCGACTCCACCCCATAAAAATGATCGGGCAGGCAGGACGTGGTTTGAACTGAATGCTCGTCGCTGCCGGGAGGAAATTGAACGGGCTAATGCAGCAGGGCTCCGCCTGGTGGGTTACTGGCATACCCACCCGCAAAGCATTCCTATGATCTCCCCCACAGATATCAGGAGCTTTTCCAGCTTTGCAGCGCACTACACTCAGGATCTACCACACCCGCTGGCTATCATCGTAGGCAACTCCAACGGCCCTGAAGGCATAAAGGCTTGGTCCTTCAGGGAGGGACACTATGTCGAGGCCGCATGGACCAACTGGCCTACCTAGCGATTGCGACCTTCTGCCAGCATGAGAGCGAACAACTCCCCCTGAAATCGTGCATCTTCCAACGCGTTATGGTTGGGTGCGCTATGGGGGCTGAGCCGAGCTGTCATCTGAGAGGATTTGGTTTCCTTCCAGCGACACCCGGTAACCCCCATGTAATACGCCTTCATATCGATTGCGGTGAAGCCAAAGGGGTTCATCCCAGAATACTTATGGAAGTAGTAATTGATGAAGGACCAGTCAAATGGAGCATTAAGCCCCACGAAAACGATTTTCTGCCCTGCTAGGCACACCTGAGTCAGCCATTGCTCCAGATTGAGCATCGCCACCTGCGGAGGAAGCCCTTCACTTTCGAGCTTGGTGAGGTCGAGGCCAGTCACGGCGACTGCCTCCGGATCGTGCTCTAGGCCATCTGGCTGAAGCTCGAGATAGATGGACTGGGCAGGCTCTGAGACGAGGCAAGCCCCTATGGAAAGCAGGCTATAAATGCCCGGTACCGGCCCAGAAGTCTCGACATCGACGGAAACATAAAGCTCATCGATCATAATCTTGCCCCTTATTTTTCCGACAGTATGCTGGGAGTTGGATAAGGCTCACACCCCAACTCGATGGAGAGATAAGCGTCGTGGATAATGCTCGTGACTGCGTTACCAAGGGAATTATTGAGGCCGAAGACCTCAAGCTGTTGGCAGTAGTGGACACCTATGGCTACCAGTGCACTGGTTGTGACACTCAGGCCTTCCCGCGGTCCTACCGCCCGGAAAATCTACTGCGCGCCCACTTTCAAATTCGCGACCCTCACGGCCCAAATTGTAAGGCGGAGGGAGAAAGCAAGATATTAGCTCAGGGTAAGAGCGGCAGTGTTCAGCAGGAGTTAGAGACCTACCCGGGTCTATCTCCCGCCCGCTTACAACTAATAGACACTCGCACGATCGTCGATCCCGCCTTACCTCGCATAGAAAAACAGACACAGAGCGTTGGTCGGCAGGATACAACGGGCAATACGGCTCGCAGAGAAGGAAGACGCGCAGCTAACAGTATTCGCCCAATCTGCCGTGCATTTTTGTGCTTCCCCTACGATCGCCATCTTTCGCTAGAAGTCCCCGGTGTTGCTCCGACGACCTATCAAACCGCCTTCAAAAAACTCCGTTCGAAAGGTTTTGAGCTGTTTGCCCAAGCGCGTGTTTTCTATGGTGAGTTGGCATGGTCTCATGCCGTAGAGTCCTCAGAACACCTGACCATTTCGCTCAATGCGGGAGAATGGGCCGATAAAAAGCTTTCGCCCTACCAAGTGATCGTCCACTGGCAAGAATGGTCAGCGGTTGCACGCGGGCGGCTCAAGAATGAGCTGGAAGTAGCCCGAAAGGAGGGAATGGAAGCCAGAAAAGCGAAGCAAGCGTCACGCAGCTATCTATTCTTTATAGGTAACCAAGACGCACAGAACTCTGCTCTGTTCCATGTGATGGACCATAGGCTTATTTGCACCTTACACGACGAATTAGTGTTCCCGCCGAAGACAGCAGTTGGGTCGCCTTCACAGTAGCTACTGCAGTAGCGCTGGGTTGATGGGGCCACAGTGGTCAAAGGCTGTGGGATGCCCGGCTGCCCAGAGCATATCCCGACGCTTTGGCATAGAGCATGGCAGATTGCCCATTGCTCCAACGACATACTGCATCAGCTCCTTCAAATCCCAGCCACGACGAGTCGCCCAAGGGGCTGTGAAACTGCACTGAGTTGACCAGCCATTTGCACAGCTGACCACTCAATTGCATCCAACTGCCCACGCTTTGCATTCGACTTGACTAGTGCACGTCGGAGTAACGACCGGCAGAGAACGGCCAAAAGCGAACAGCTGGTAAGGCGCCTACAATCCTGAACTGTTAGCTAACCGCAAAAACTCGCCTCCCTTCGACACAGGTCCGTCTGCTCAACAATCGTAGACATCTGATGCTAATGGCCCAAAACCACCATCCGTAAGCGACTGCTTTCGGGCCGGACGTACACACTTACTCCGAACAGGTTCATGAGAGGCAAGGCATCAGGTTCCGCGATAGCTCTTTTTCCGGGAGGTATTAGGCGATACAGCAGGTAGTTGATGTATCGCATTCAGATTCCTTTCCGAGAGTGGCCTACCTTGTCGATGCCTAGGTAGTGCACTTTCGAGAGGAGAGCCAACCTTGGCCCCCTCGACGCATTTAATAGGACATTAGATGAGGGATGCAATTAAGGGGCGGAGGATGCGAATGAGTGTCGGCGAATGCGAATGAGTGGCGAAGCCGTGCGATTGGTTGCCGATTTTGAGAAGTTTATGATGTCGGTTTTGCGTGCGGATCACTGTCGGTTAGGTATGCGCATTAGTGTCGGAACCATGCGAATACTCAACTACAACCGCATTGAGTAAGTCGTGGCAGAAAAGGGGACGCACGCAAGGGCAAGGGCAAGGGCAAGGGCTGCAAGCTCCGTCCTACCACTGCATCCAACACTGAAATCTCCGGTCATCACATGGATAAAACTGGTCCTGCTGTTGTGCCGCTGCGGGGCCGCTCGACTCGGCGCTAGCGTCAAGGCCAATGGCCCCCACACCTTGGTTGGCCTTTCGTGAAATGCGGCGGCATCAAGGTTGCCGGTTTGGGTGCGCATGGCCCGAGCTACCGCTGCCACCAACGCTCCGGAACTTGAATCCCTCCTAAACTTCCCATGGGAGGGAGTTTATGATCTTGCGCAGCGCATCCTGATTTTAGACACTTCGATTTAAGCGAACGGAGGTGCAACCATAGCTCGCGCGCTCTGAACTAGGACTAAACATTGCCCTTTCGCTCGCGTGATCGCATTGTAAAGAAGCCGCCTTTTCTGGGTATCGTCCCCCCCAATTGCTGCAGGCCAAAGTACAAGCACCAAATCGAACTCACGATTTTTTGCACCATGCACCGTCAGAGCTCGAATCCCAGCACCATCATTGCCTGCAAGCCGGCGCTGATTGGAAAATGTCTGGCGGATCGCATCTTCCATTTCCTCGCGGGAAAATGTGGTCCGTCCTTTAGTTCTTCGCTGCCTATCAACCCAGCGGATAAAATCCTGGACAATGCCTCGCGGCTTTCCCTCCATCAACGCGAGCGCGTCAATGACGCTAGCATGGTCGGGCAACGCCAACTCAGCGATGAATGCTTCTGAGCGAACCGACTCCGACTGCTCCAAGATTACACGGTGCGGGCCATTCCCTTTTTTGGTGGTGCGCGTCTCTACCCATTCGCGTACTGCGTGAGCAAAGGTACCCATTGTCGGAGTGATGATCGCAACTCTATTGCCGGCTCTGTTCCAACTGATCGCATTAGATATCCACGTACCCGCTAACCCTGCGTTCGCAGTTGCCACCACCTTGAACTGACCAGAGCTTCGAGGTGCCAGCCCAGAGCGGACCGCCCTCGCAGCAGCAAGTAGATCACGATCATTCGTACGCATAGGCCGATCTAACGTGACCTCGTTTCCGACAGCGGCTAACCACTCACACGCTAAATTTGGACGGAGCTCCTCCACCAGACACTGAAACTCATCGGATGCAACAAGCAACTCCACATGAGCCGCGAGCGATTGAAGGATAGCAAGTCGGCTGGGCGTTAAGTCTTGCGCCTCATCGACCACGATCACAGGAAAGGCACCGGCGACCCAACGGGCAACCTCGTCACGGGCAACCAACTCTGACGCCAGGCCGCAAATTTGCTCGTATGCACCAGCCTCAGGAAGCTCTCTACCCAAGTAATGAATCAGCGCTCTCCAGCGACTGACTACCCGCCATGCGAAGCTGTCGAGGGTGCTGCATTCGTAACGACGATTAAGACCAATTACTCCCGCTAAACGGTCATCCAACCGTCGCCTTGAGCCATGCATGAATGTAAGAGCAAGCACTCTTTGACCATCCTGCAACGGCTGATGGTTCAACTGTGCCGTGAGCGAGCACATAAGTTGAAAGGTTTTGCCACAACCTGCAGGCCCTGAGAAAGATCTAACTGTCATCGATGAAATACCCAAGCACCCTCGTCACCTTGGGCAAAATGACGATTAGGACGACCCGCACACGCTAGGGCTAATGCGCTAAACAGGTCAGCAGCCCTACGACGGCACTCCGCCGAGTTAACAATGGCGTCCGCTAATGCCTCATAGCAGATCACATCCATTTTCTTGAGTTTCAGATGTGCCACGATATCTGCCACGGATGCCGGAGGTACGGTTGGCATATCATTCAGCGCCCTCACCATTTTCTCTTCTTCCGCCTCAAGTACCCACCCCAAGACATCCTCGATCATCTCGCCGTTAGCCCATCGGATGATTACTGGCGGGGGAGTTTGTAACTCTCGTAACCCCCGCGTGTAACGGCGCCCATCTGCGTCGCCATCAACAAGACAGCAAACACGCTTATGCGCGGAAGACAGAAGTTGGTAGGTCTCGACCACTTTTGCATCTTCCGTCGGCACGACCCCCACCTGAAGGCCGAACATTGCATCCATACCGGTTGACCACCCCTCACTCAGCATCAACGGGCGAAGAACTGTTTTCAACAGCTGAAAATCCGCTCGCCCCTCGGGCACAAGCACGCACGGGTGCATGAGTGCCGAAAGCACATCCACTCGGCTTTGCTGGAAGAACTTGCGCTTCCAATTAGGTGCCTCAGGCGGCAGTTTTTTGGGTAAAAAAGGCAATGCTGATAGCTGTCCGTCCACATTACGAAGGATCAGTACAGATGCGGGATCCGAGGTCGCAGCAATAAGAGGTGAATGAGTGGTAACAAAAGTCTGAGTGGAAAGAGCCTGCACACGCTGCACCAACTGTTGCTGACCTGCTGGCGGCAGGTGCAGTTCAGGCTCTTCTAAAGCCATCAGAAATCCTTCGCCAGCAGCGGCTCGACCTCTGCCTAACTCTAGCAACAACAAGAGCCCTTGAAGCGATATGAGGCCACTGCCTTGGCGGGCTGCGGGAACTCCCAATCCTTCGCCGACCGCGAAATGTGCAGCGACAGAATCCAGCAGGGATCGACTGTCTGTGCTGGTTACCCTCAGCTGTACAGAGGGTGCATTGGGAATGCACTTTGCCAACTCAGCGTTGACGTTCTCGATGAGAAGAGAAATCTGCCGATCATTTTCAATTGGAGTTTCCGGTCTTCTCAGCCGATCTCTTTCTGCAAGTATCGCTGATGAAGGCTGCGCCGCAGCAGCCTGCAAAGTACGGCGGAACAACTCGCTACCCCATGAGAAAACTTTGTCCCAAGTCCGGCTAGCCCTTACGAGGTAAAACCCCATCTCCTTTATGAGCTTGGGCGGCACGCCCACAGGCGCATCATCTGCAAAAGGATCCATAGGATTATCATGGTCATGGAAATACCTGACCAATTCTACGCTCAGTGAATCACGATCGAAGTACGCTTGAACACCGAGTTGACAACACAACATCCAAGTCGGATCAACCCTAACAGGACTCACGTTACCGTTAGCCTCATCAAGCCACTTTGGAACACCCCTCCCATCTCGAAACCAGTCCAAGTGATCACCAGGATCTTGACTGGGAAACCCTGTGACAGTTGCGACAAGCTTTATCCGATCCCCAGGCTGGGGATCGGATCCAAAAAATCGTGCTCGGTAAGCTCTCGTACCATCCGCTCTCGGCCGAATAGCAACGTAAGAGCCTCTATTACAGTAGTTTTCCCAGTGTTGTTAGCGCCGACTAACACTGTGTGCTGCTTGAAGTGAACCGCCCCTTGGCGAACACCTCGGAAATTCGAAATCTCTAGAACCGCAACTCTCATCCCAACTCCTTTTGTCAAATACTACGGGTAGATTTATTAGGTTGCGGCTGAGCGGATCGAAGTACTCGCCACAAGAAGTACCCAACAAGACTATGCGGTATGCGAGTTTTACCCGGTAGCTGCCTCCCTACAGACTACCTGTATGGCGTTGACCAGAAATATACTGATGCCACCATAATCCACCCTCTCCCAGCAGCCTAAGCATGCTGGCGATGATGCTAGGTTTGTTTCTCACAGCCCTGCTCTGCAAAGCTATTCCTATGTGCAAGAGGACAGCACTGAGCCCTAGCACACCTCCTCTCCCTAGCACTTGATTTTTGTTGCGCAGGGTGTCGACCAGATCTACATCTTGGAATCCTTGTGGGCTTCGCTCAACGCTGACGCCAAGCATAGTTGGCATACTAGACAGGGAGGCAATGAGCCGGGTGGCGCGTCTCAAACGTTCGAAACGCTTGCCTCACCAGGCTCAAGGCCACCCCCTAGGAGATCAGATCGACACAGGGGCAGAAATGTGGGGATGCGGGTCGTAACCCACGATTTCGAAATCCTCAAACTTGTAGTCGTAGATGCTGTCCGGCTTACGCTTCAGAATCAATTTAGGCAAAGGTCGAGGCTCACGAGTCAATTGCAACTTCACTTGTTCAATATGGTTGAGGTAAATGTGAGCATCCCCCATAGTGACCACAACTTCACCAACACCCAAATCACATTGCTGAGCCAGCATATGAGTCAGGAAACTTACCCCAGCCAGGTTGTACGGATTTCCGAGTAGCAGATCGCTAGATCGAATATATAGGTGCGCCGACAACTTTTGGTTTGCCACATAGAACTGGTAGAGCAAGTGGCAAGGAGGCAGTGCCATTTTTCCGTTCCGCGCATTCTCCTGAGGACTTACTGACTCGTCTGGCAGGTATTCGACGTTCCATCCGTGGAACAGGATGCGACGGCTGTTCGGATTGGTTTTGAGCGTATGAACGACATAGTCGATCTGGTTGATGGTCTTCCCATCCTGAGTCGGCCATGCAGTCCACTGCTTCCCATAGATTGGCCCGAGATCACCATCCTCAGTCGCCCACTCATTCCAGATGCTGACACCATGCTCCTTGAGCCATTTGGTGTTGGTATCGCCGTTCAAAAACCAGATCATCTCATTGATGATGCTCTTGAAATGCAGCTTCTTGGTGGTGAGCAGCGGGAAGCCATTTTCCAGATTGTGGCGGAACTGGCGACCAAAAACGCTTAAAGTGCCGGTCCCTGTGCGATCGCTTTTCTCGACGCCGTTCTCCAAGACATCGGCCAGCAAATCGTGGTACATCTTCATTTCCATTCCTCTAAATTCGCGCTGACCAAATGCAGCGCGTCACGCAGCTTCTGAATTTCAGTATCCTGCAGCTTTATCTTTAAACGCAGATCATCGACGATCTGCACGTAGTAGTCCCTGGACTCAAGGACAGTGTTCAACCGCTTATCAAGCGAGGCCCAGGAACTCTCAGTTTCCTGATGCCTATTGAACCAATAAAGGACCTCCAAACGACTCTTTTCAAGGCGCTGCATCAGAATCGCCTTAGGATCCTGCTTCTTCTCAGCCCTAACCTTGTGAGCAAGCACTTCCATACGGCGGTTTTCTTTAATGGCTTCTAGGCGCTCCAAGGGCCACCGTCGTTGTCGGATAGTGTTGCGATGGATGCCCGTGATCCGGCTGAGCTCAGCTGCAGTCGGTTTCAAAGATACATCTGCTGAGATCTGCATAATTCCTCGTGCCAGCAGCTCAGTGTTCTTGTCGAAGTCGAGCTGATTTTTGACATCAAAAGCCTGGCCCGTCATAACTCGACCTCCTCGCCCAAATACTCCAACACACCCTTCGCTTCTGCCACCGCGGCACGAAGGTCTTCTTCAATCTGGGCGGATGGCGGAGAACTCAGTGCCAAGCTGCTCTGGACATAGATCTCACGCCACTTAGGGGCATGAGCTTTCGTGATCACGGCGTTTTTGCACCGGTTCGGATTGCAGCGCAGCGACCCGATGCAGGGGAGAGTCTCATCATGCTCCTCGCGCTGGCTGCCGTAACAGAAGCCTTGGCCCACGTTGATGATCGCCAGCCGCTTTTTCGCCATCTGGGCGATGATCTGCTCCTTGGTGTAACCGGCTGCCATGTACCCGCTGAATACCTTTCTCATCCGCGCCTTATGGCTCTCTGCGTTCGGGCCGGCGTAGTTTCCATCAGGATCACAGAAACTCATGATGTACTCCTCCTCCGCCAGCTGACCGGGGGTCTTGCCAGAGGAACGGCCACCTTTAGACAGGATCTCAGCGATCGCCCCATAGCCAAGCGTGACCGTACTAAAAGCTTTGTTTTGACCAGCACCGCCAATGAGATTCCCAAAGTGCTTCAACTGATGAGAGATGAACGGAAGCCCGAGCTCAGCCCTGGCCATTTGATAGGCCAAGGTGTGCCGCAACGTGTAGGGAGAGAATTCAAGAGTCTCTAATTCTTCGTCTGTCAGAATCTCCTCGAAGAAAACGCTGAATTGGCGTGCAATCCCTTTTGAAGGCATCGAGGCTGGCTCGCCGCCCTGACCAACCATCAGCACACTGGAAAACAGATAGGGATTCTGCTTGATCTTGGCGATGAAGCAGGCAGCACGAATGGCGTCGCGTACGATGGGAATCGCAATCCATTTGTCGTCAAAAAGCTTGGCCAAGCCCTGCCGGTGTTTGATGACGTTACTGACCAGAAGCCAGTAATCACTCTCTTGCTCTATGCACGACTCAACCAAGATCTCGGAGAGTTCTGAGGGGCGCATGCCGGTGTACTGCGCTACGAGATAACATGCACTGTAGGAGACGAAGTTGATGTACCGACGGAAGTCGTCGTCCAGCTTCGCCTTCGTGAGCTTGCTTAAGGTTTCCGATGCCTTGAAATCATGGAGCTTAAACTCCGACTGGAACTCCGGTCGGACACGATCCATCGCAGCAGCCATCGCATCGGAATCATAGCCATTCCGTCGAAGTCGCAGTGCCACGTACAGGTCGAACTTGAACCGCGTTAACCCATGAGCCTTGGCCAGGGAGTACCCGCCTGCGTTTTGGCGGGTCAGGGAAACCAGGTCATCTACAGGCTCTCCAAGTGTGCTCAGGAAGTCGACGACAGCAAACGATGCCTCGCGGGAGGCCTTCTCGAACACGTCGTTCGGAAGGATTCGATAGGCTCTCTCGGACTCATCCATGTGCTTGCGTACCTTGGCCCAAGCCAGCGACTCAAGCTCTACATAAGGAAGTGACTCCGCGAAAATATGTTCCTCAAGAAATGGCGACCTGACCAGGGTGAAGAATCTCTTGAGATCAGGGCCGTAAGAAAGAGGATGGGCGAGTGCCGCTTCGCGATACATGCCCGCATCGAAATACGACAGGCCATGGTAGCCAACCTCAAAAAATTCATCCGTCATGAGCTGTCGTGCCTGCCCTGACATCGTGTTCAGAAAGCTCAGGCCGGCCTTGAACCACGCAATGGCGGTGTTGGCCTTGACGCCCCTTGGAGACGCCAGTGTTCGCATGGCCGACGGCATTTTCAGCCAACAATACATCGTTACCTTCACTTCCAGAATCGCTGACTGGTTGAGCAATGGGTACCACTCAAAATTGAGTCTCTGCTTGCCGCCTTTGACGTTCCTGGCAGCATTCGGGTAATCATCATTGAAGTCCCAAACAGAGTCGCCCAAGGAGGAAAGCTTACTAACAGGCAACGCCATCAGTGCGGTGTACCAGGAAAGCGCCTCAAGTGGCACCAAGCTAGACTCGGCAATGTTCTTCTGAAGACCCAACAGAAGGACATGTGAGGCACTCCGCCATTTCTTGAAGGCTGCGAGCTCAGGCACGATGGCTTGGCTCATAACGCAACCCCCTCAATTAGGATATTGATTTGCAGGTTCTCAGAGAGGCGCTCGGCCTTGGCCAGCTCTTCTATGGAAAAATCAGAGGTCTCCGGATCTAGGATGCTGTTGAGCACACTGAGGTTGTCCAAGATCACCGTTCCGTAGGGCGTGTCGAGCACCCGGTTGACCTCGATCATGCGCTGGTAGTCACGACGCCTGGCAAAGAGCTCCGGCAGGTGCGACACAGTGATGATGCTGTTACTGCACGAGAGACACTTGTTGAACAGCGTGCAGGGCTTGCTGGGGTCGTAGCCCGCCAGACCTTTGATGAAATCTGGCGGGTCGAACACGTTCATGCAGGTAGCCGTGCCCGCCTCCAGCAACACCTTCTCAGAGGCCTGCTCAATCGTTCGGGTCGGAATGATCTTTGGAGCTTCGTTCAAGGTGTCTTGGTGTATTTCATGAAGCACTTTATTCAGCATTCGGCGCGCCACTGGATTGAAATCCATCCGATCCAGATACGCCATGGTAGTTCTGAGACTCTTATGGCCCAGAAGCACCTGAATCTCGCGCGGGGACACACCGCGCTCGATCAGCTCGCTCACAAAACTTGGCCGAAAACGTGAAGCTGAGAGCTTGAGCGGATTGCGGTCCTCATCGAGCAGACCATGATCCTGCGAGAACTTCTGCAAAATCTTGCAGAGCAAACTGTGGCTAGAGTTCTCGACGGAATCGATCACACCATATTTAGTCCCAGAGCTTGAGCAATAGATGAACAGCTTTGTCTGGACTTCTGGTGGTGCTTCCGCTCGAATGTTACGGGTCAAAAATATAACATCATCAAAAACCTGCTTGACCGCACGCCCTTGTGAAGTGGTCAGCCACGAAATATCGGCATGGAACAGATCAAGGTGAAGCACCTTCTCGCCCTCAGACCTTTCCTTCCAATAAATCAGGCACGGCCTATCCGTCAAATCATGACGTTCGATGAAATCATCTAGCTCAAGCCCCAACAGTGAATCTGCGTTCATGCCTGTAACTTGGGCAAGCCTTGTGATGTACGGAGCCAGTACCCGAGCATCAACTTGGTATAAAACTCCCCAATCTTTGTAGACTTCGGAGATCGTCTTAGAAGATCGTTGAATAATCCGAATGAAAGCTCTCTCGTAGGCATTATCGCGGTCAAACGTCCTGAAGTTAACCGGGGTACATGCTAGTTTGCTCTCAAATATCCATCGAGCATTATCGAGGGTCCCATAGCCTTTGCGGATACCCCCCTCAAAGCCAACTGGATCTTCACCAGCGAGGCTGACTGCATAGGGCTGAGCCAGGCGGTTGGTTTCTTCAACTTCTTGCAGGATGGCACTCGAAATGCGAGTCCGCTCAACCGAGGCATAGGGTCTGTATTGATCGGTTTCACGTTTGACATCAAAGCCCTCGGCTTCGACGAAGCCGGCCAGCCCCAAGCCCTCAATCTGAAGCGCACGTCTCATCATTTGGCGTACCGTGCTCATCAACGTACTGCAGTGGCCGGTCGACAGTGAGCGCTCAAGGATCTTGTCCTGGAGATAACCTCTGAACCTAGGGAGGGTATAGCCGGTGACGAGTTCACGGATGTCTTCCTGGCCCGTGTAACTCGCTGTTTTTAGATAGTCTCGGTACCAGTTAAACGCCTGGACAGATTTTACCTGGGCGGTGGCAATACAGCCTCTTTTTGACGAGGCACTGAAGAGGTGCAGCAGATGATGAAAAGGGCGCTCGGCATCTGGCGGCGCGATGTCGGAAAACCGATTGATGTGGACTGCACGTAGGGCCCGGAAGGCGTCTTGCACCGTTTCTGTCTTTTCAGTTGGCTTCTTCGAGGCGATGCGCTGTGCGACGGTCTGATAGTTGGGGTCAAGGACACCAAGCCGCCGGAGGTCATCAAGGATCTCCTCGAACGTAGCCTTAACTAACTCAATCCTCCTCGCCTCGTGAAAGCCAGCCAGTTCAGGGATCTCGCTAATGTACCCCTGGTACCGGATGGTATTGGCATTCACTGGGATGGCCAGTTTCTCTTCTTTGGACATACCCTCGTACCAGGCGAGAAGCCTGCGACGCCAATCGCAAGCAAGCGGGGTATGGCCTGGGACGATAATTCCCTCCTCGCTCATTGCTTCCAGGATGGGTTGTAAAAGCGGTGCCCTTGATAAGACTGTCGTCTGAACCAAGTTTGTATGCTCGGCGACGTAGCTAGTAGACACTGCAAGGTCATCACCCCTATTGAGACGAATCTTAAGCAACGACTCCCGCTCATCAGTGGCGCGGGCTACAAACGACTCGATGGCAGCGTCTACCTGAGCACTACTTAACCGACCACTCATTTCATGTCTCCCGCATCAATTCTCAGGCGCGTCTGCAGGGACAACTCGGCCATTTCACCCGCTTTCGTCTTGGTTTCAGTTCCAGGACTGACGAGCTTCTGATAGAGGTCGAACGGGATTTGGGTATAGGTTTCCGATGTTTTGAGCTGTGAGTGACCCAGCGTCTTCTGTACGGACACCAACCGATCGAGGTAATCGGTGCCGATGTCCGGCGTCCTGAGCAGAGCATAAGCGTTCCCGTGCCTCAATTTATGCGGGGAGATCATTCTGTCTATTTTCATCAGGCAAAGGGCACGCTTGGAAGTGCGTTCCAAGAGCTTGGAGATCGAGCGTGCGGTGAACTGGCCGCCTTCCGCATTTAGGAAGGCAGGGGTTGCTTCTGCACTGGGGAATTGGCGCTTGTACATTCTGTAGAGCGGTGAGGCGTGATACTTCTTCACTCGCAGCAAGGTGGCACGACTGACCAAGGTGTCACGCGGCTTGAAGGAGTCAGCAGGGCCTTTGCTGCCATCGATACGGAGAGGGCAGTAATCAGCATTGACGGGCTCAGAAATACCCCGAGAGATGAACAAAGTGTCCTGAAACCTAAGCGCGTCATCGATCGCCTTTAGGGTCACTCGCGGGACTTCTGAGCGCCGCAGGCCTGTGTCGTAAATAAACTGGAGCAGACAGCGCTCTCGCTCGCTCTGCGTGGCTAGGATGAGCTCTCTGAGGTTGTGCAGAGAGCACGCGACCACCAAACTCTTATTCGGACGAGGGGACAGGTATCCCGCGACATAGGGATTCGGTGCAGTTCGAGGAGCCGGAACATCGTCTACTCCCCGGCATAGCGAATTGTTGAAGAATGCCATCAGGGAGCAATCCCGATTGCGCAGCGTCTTCTTCGAGATTTCCTCGATCTCGCGGAGGTGAGCGAAGTACTCCTCAATGACGTGGGTTCGTATTTCCAGAAAGGCAGAGTCACGTTCGCAATCCCGAAACTCCCGACGCCCCATCAGGTACTCATGGGTATACCCAAGGTTGCGGCCATATGTCAGAGCTGATTGCTCGGAGATCAGGGCATTACGAAGCCCATGCGACAAGAAACCCGAAATCAAAGGCATCAGGCGCTCGTCGTCATCAAAGACGGCTGCCCCCGTAAGCTTCACGGCTTCATGAATTTGGGAAACTTCGGTTGTGTTGTCCCGCCTGGTCGGGGACTCACTGAACTCTAGGATCTTTCCCCTGATTGATATCACCTTCACTACTTCCATTCTCCTCGAAGCCGCCCGCACCATACACAATGTGCAAATCGTACCGGGGCACAATAAACGAGCTTGGAAGGCAGTGTTATTACGCAGCCTTTGCGTACTGTGCGATTTCCTCCAGGGGGTATAAAAGGAAAATGTCGGCCGAGCGCTGGTACAGCTGGCAGCTGAGCTTGCCGTCGGCAACGTAGAACTGGAACAGCGCGTGGCACGGCGGCAGCGCCATCTGGTCCACCAGGGCGGGGTTCCACGCCGACACAATCAGCCGGCGAGAGTCCGGATTGGTCTTGATCATCTCGATCAACTTGGCGATCTGGTCGACCGATTCACCGTTCGGTGCCGGCCAGTTGCGCCACTGATAGCCGTAGACCGGCCCTAACTCGCCGTTCTCGTCGGCCCACTCGTCCCAGATGCGCACGCCGTTTTCCTGCAGATAGCGGACGTTGGTATCGCCCTGCAGGAACCACAACAGCTCGTGAATGATGGATTTCAGATGACACTTCTTGGTGGTCACCAGCGGGAAACCGTCCGCCAGGTCGAAGCGCATCTGATGGCCGAACACACTGTAGGTGCCGGTGCCGGTGCGGTCGCTCTTGAAGGTGCCGTTTTCGCGCACATGGCGCATCAGGTCGAGATACTGTTTCATCGATGGGCTCGAAGCGGGCGCCGAGGCGCGGTGAAAAGAAACCTGGGAATAGTAAGAGCCGACGCCCGACTTGTCTCGCGCTTGGCGACGAAGCCGGGCGAGCGGTTCATGCCGGTGCTTTGGCCGGCTCATGGCGATAACCCCAGGCGATCATGCCGAGGCCGATCAGCACCATCGGCACGCAGAGCACTTGTCCCATGGTCAACCAGCCAAACGCCAGGTAGCCAAGTTGCGCATCGGGTACCCGCACGAACTCGACGATGAAACGGAAGATCCCGTAGCAGACCGCGAACAGCCCCGATACCGCCATGGTCGGCCGCGGCCTGCTCGAATAGATCCAGAGAATGACGAACAGCGCCACGCCTTCCAGCGCGAACTGGTAAAGCTGCGAGGGATGGCGCGCCAATTGCTGCGGATCGGTGGGGAACACCATGGCCCAGGGCACGTCCGTCGCCTTGCCCCACAGCTCGGCATTGATGAAGTTGCCGATGCGCCCGGCACCCAGCCCGATGGGTACGAAAGGCGCGATGAAGTCCATCAGCTCGAAGAATTTCTTGCCGTTGCGCCGCGCAAAGATCCAGCTGCATAGCAGCACGCCGATGAGGCCACCGTGGAACGACATGCCGCCCTTCCACACTTGAAATATGAGCGTCGGATCGTTGAGGTAGGACGCCAGATCGTAGAACAGCACGTAACCCAACCGCCCGCCGACGATCACGCCCATGGCGACCCAGAACACCAGATCGGAGAGCTTGTCCTTGTCCCAGCTCGGGTCGAAGCGGTGCAGCCGGCGCGATGCCAGCAGCCAGGCGCCGCCGATGCCGATCAGATACATCAGGCCGTACCAGTGGATTTGCAACGGGCCTAGCGAAACGGCCACAGGGTCTATCTGCGGATAAGGCAGCATCCAGGTTTCCTCAGATCAAGAAATTGATACCCACGCTGAGCAGCGACAGCGCAAACAGGCGCCGGAGCATCAGCGCCGATAATCGATGTGCCAGCTGTGCACCGATGCGCGCGAAGAACATGCTGGTGATGGCGATGCCGAACATCGCCGGCAAATAGACGAACCCCAGGCTCCATTCCGGCAGATGCACATCCTGCCAGCCAACCACCGCGAAACTCAACGCGCCGACAATGGCGATTGGCAAACCACAGGCGGCGGATGTCGCGACCGCCTGCTGAATGGGCACGCTGCGCCAGCTGAGAAAGGGCACCGTCAGGGACCCACCACCGATCCCGAAGATCGCCGACGCCCAGCCCACCACCATGCCCGCCAGCGTGAGCCCGGGCTTACCGGGCACGCCGCGGCTGGCCTTGGGCTGAAGCGAAAAAGCCATCTGAATCGCCATGGCAATGGCGAACACGCCGATGATCTTCTGCAACATAGGCCCTTGGATCGCCGCCGCGGTGACGCTGCCCAAGACCGCCCCGAGCAGAATGCCGATGGTCATCCACAGCACCACCGGCCATTGCACGGCGCCCTTGTGGTGATGGGCTCTGATCGAGTTCAGTGAGGTGAAAATGATCGTCGCCAGCGACGTGCCGACCGCCATGTGGGTCAACACCAGCGGATCGAAACCCTGCATCGTGAAGCTGAAGACCAGCACCGGAACAATGACCATTCCTCCGCCGACACCGAACAGCCCCGCCAACACGCCAGCAACCCCACCGAGCAGCAGGTAAAGCGCGAACTCCATCGGACCACCCTGAAAAACAAAGCAGCATGGTAGCCGAAAAGCGGGAACAGGTTGCCGAGTCGGGCTGCTTGGCTTCAAGCTGCCGGCTTCGAGTTTCCAACTGAGCAGACCTATGTGCCTGATCGTATTCGCCTGGCGCCCGAGTCATGCGCTGCCATTGATTGTCGCGGCCAACCGTGACGAATTCCATGCGCGCCCGAGCCTGCCGTTGGGGATATGGGAGGACGCACCGCAGATCATCGGGGGACGCGACCTACAGGCAGGCGGCACCTGGCTTGGGGTTGGAGCGGCGGGCCGCTTCGCCGCGCTGACCAATATCCGTGCGCCCGAAACGCCAGCCGGGGCGCGCTCCCGCGGTGAGCTTCCCGAGCGTTATTTGCGGGGTGAGTTGTCACCGCAAGCCTATCTGACCGAGCTGACCGGCCATCTCGAGCACTATTCGGGGTTCAATCTGCTGGTCGCCGATGCGTGCGAGCTGTGGTATCTCAACTCAAGCACGGGCACGCCGGAACAGCTATCGGCCGGCATCTACGGCTTGTCCAACGCGGCATTGGACAGCCCCTGGCCGAAACTCCTGCGCACCCGCGCGGCGCTGCATGGTTGTATCGATGCACCGGAAGCGGAAATCCTGCTGCAGCTGTTGAGCGACCCGCAACCCGCAGCGGATGACGAGCTGCCCAGCACTGGGGTGCCCTACGAGTGGGAGAAGAGACTGTCGAGCGCGTTTATTGCCAGCGCCGACTACGGGACTCGCGCCAGCACCGCGCTGATCCGTCGTGCTGACGGCTCGACAGAGATCGTCGAGCGTCGCTTCGGTCCGGCTGGTGCGCTAGGCGACAGTCGCATCAGCCTGCCGCCGTTCAGCCAGCAGTCAATGCTGGGCTAGAGCGCCGCCGACGGGTTGACCATTCGATCCAGCCCGAGGTTGCGCAGGGTCAGCTGCACGGTGGCATGAATCACCTGCGGACTGTCCATCACCATCACCTTGGTCAGCAGCTCGCGCGCCATGGTCGAGCTGATCTGGCGCAGCATCCATTTCACCTTGGGCAGGTTGGTAGCGTTCATCGACAGGCTGTCGAAACCCATCGCCAGCAACAGGATGGCAGCGCCGGGATCACCGGCCATCTCACCGCAGATACTCACCGGCTTGCCTTCGTCATGGGCCTCGCGGACGACGCGTTGCAGTGCCTCGAGCACCGCCGGGTGCAGGTAGTCATAGAGATCGGCCACACGCGGATTATTGCGATCGACCGCCAGCAGGTACTGGGTCAGGTCGTTCGAACCCACCGAAAGAAAATCCACCTGACGCGCCAGTTCGCGGGTCAGATAGACCGCTGCCGGCACCTCGATCATCACGCCGATCGGCGGCATCTCGACGTCGGTGCCTTCATCCCGCACCTCGCCCCAGGCGCGATGGATTAGGTGCAGCGCTTCTTCCAGCTCGCGCGTGCCGGAGATCATCGGCAGGAGGATGCGTAGGTTATTCAGCCCAGCACTGGCCTTGAGCATGGCGCGGGTCTGCAGCAGAAAAATCTCGGGATGATCCAGGGTGACGCGGATGCCGCGCCAGCCAAGGAAGGGGTTTTCTTCCTTGATCGGGAAATACGGCAGGCTTTTGTCACCGCCAATGTCCAGGCTGCGCATGGTCACCGGCAGCGGATGGAAGGCCTG
This sequence comes from Pseudomonas sp. SST3, assembly GCF_003325755.1. Next base: position 71,845 of record NZ_QORI02000001.1, read on the forward strand.
CAGTTGTTCGCGATAGATCGCCATCTGCTCCTTCTCGCTGGGGAAGCGCTCCTTGATCATGAAGGGCACTTCGGTTCGATACAGACCGACGCCTTCGGCACCGCGCTCCTGCGCCCGCACCACATCGGCCAGCAGACCCGTGTTGACCCACAGCGGAATACGCACGCCATCGGTGGTCTCGCAGGGCAACTCGCGGAGGATATCCAGACCCTCGGAGAGCTGACGCTCTTGTTCGGCCAGGACCAGGTATTGCTCACGCAGCACCTTGGCCGGATTGGTGATGATCTCGCCGCGCGTACCGTCGATGATCAGCTCAATGCCATCGACTTTCGAATACGGCAGATCGACCGCGCCCATCACCGTAGGTATGCCCATGGCACGCGCCAGGATCGCGACGTGGGAGTTGCTCGAACCGAGCACCGAGATCATCCCGGCCAGCTTGCCTTCCGGCACCTCGCCGAGCATAGAGGGCGACAGCTCCTCGCTGACCAGAATGGTGTGATCTGGATAAGTCAGGGTCTGCTGGCGAGCCTGCTGCAGGTAACCGAGCAGGCGACGACCGATGTCCTTGACGTCCGAAGCACGCTCGCGCAGATAGGCGTCGTCCATCATCTCGAAGCGCCCGACGTGATCGCTGACCACCTGGCGCAAAGCGCCCTGAGCCCACTGGCCGGTACGGATGACCTTCGATACCTCGCCGCCCAGGGCGGAGTCGTCGAGCATCATCAGGTAGACGTCGAACAGCGCCCGTTCTTCCTTGCGCATCTGCGTAGCGAGCTTCTCCGACAGGGCACGCATGTCGGCACGCACGGCCTCGAGCGCGGTCTCGAACAGCTCGAGTTCGGCGGGAATATTATCGATTGCCTTATCCGGCACCACGTCCAGGTCAGCCGGCGGCAGAACAACCACGGCCGTACCCACGGCCGCGCCGGGCGCGCCGGGAATGCCGATGAAGCGAGTTTCCTGAATACCCTTGCCCTGCCGACCCAGGCCGCGGATCGAGCCGGTCGCTTCGGCATGGGCAATGACCCCCGCGAGCTGCGCACTCATGGTCACCAGGAACGCCTCTTCGCCCTCGTCGAACAGCCGCTGCTCTCTCTGTTGAATGACCAGAACGCCCATCACCCGCCGATGGTGGATGATCGGCGCACCAAGGAATGAGGCGTAGCGCTCTTCGCCGGTCTCGGCAAAGTAGCGATAGCGCGGGTGCTCTGAGGCATGTTCGAGGTTGAGCGGTTCCTCGCGGGTTCCGACCAGACCGACCAGGCCCTCGTTGGGCGCCATGCTGACCTTGCCGATGGCTTTCTTGTTCAAGCCTTCGGTGGCCATCAGGACGAATCGACCGGATTCGGGATCGAGCAGGTAGACCGAGCAGACATGGCTGGCCATGGCCTCTCTCACTCTCAGCACGATAATGCCCAACGCCGCCTTGAGGTCCTTGGCGGCATTCACTTCCTGGACGATCTTGCGCAGCGTGCCGAGCATGCTCAGGGGCTTTCTCCCGTCAGTCCCGCGCCAGGAGGCGCGGGGCGAGTTCTTTTAAGGCGCGACGATAGACCTCACGCTTGAAGGTGACCACCTGGCCCAGCGGATACCAGTAGCTGACCCAGCGCCAGCCGTCGAATTCGGGCTTGCCGGTCAGATCCATACGCACCCGATCCTCGGCGCCGGTCAAGCGAAGTAGAAACCACTTCTGTTTTTGGCCGATGCACAGCGGCTGGCTGTGGGTACGCACCAGGCGTTGCGGCAGACGATAGCGCAACCAGCCTCGTGTACAGGCGAGGATCTTCACATCCTGCTGCTCAAGCCCCACTTCCTCGTTGAGTTCGCGGTACAGCGCCTCTTCGGGTGTTTCGCGCGGATTGATACCGCCCTGCGGAAATTGCCACGCGTCCTGATTAATCCGTCGAGCCCATAGCACCTGCCCGGCATCATTGGTCAGGATGATGCCGACGTTGGGACGAAAACCATCGGAGTCGATCACGGCATACAACCTCGCAAACGCATGTCGCGGCATTGTTCCACAAAATGACGATAAGCAGAAAGCGCGCTGAACGGCCATTGATCAACCGCCTCAGGATGCCGGGCTACCGCCTTGCGGGTGCCATGTGCGGGGTAATCCCGCTATGCTTCGCCTCTTTTCATCGCTCCGAGGAACGCAGCGTGCGCCTGGCTCTATTCGATCTCGACAACACCCTGCTGGCCGGTGACAGCGACCACGCCTGGGGCGAATTTCTTTGCCAGCGTGGCCTGGTCGACGCCGAGTCATATCGCGCCCGCAACGATGCCTTCTACCAGGACTACCTCTCCGGGGAGCTGGATGTCGAGGCCTACCAGAACTTCTGTCAGGAACTGCTGGGCCGCAGCGATATGGCCCAGCTGCAGCAGTGGCACACCGAATTCATGCGTGACCATATCGAACCCATCATGCTGGCCAAGGGCGCAGCACTGGTGCGCCGGCATCATGAGGCCGGTGATCGGGTGGTGATCATCACAGCCACCAACCGTTTCATCACCGGGCCGATCGCCGCGCGGTTGGGCGTCGATACGCTGCTGGCCACCGAGTGCGAGATGCAAGACGGCCGCTACACCGGTCGTCTCACCGACGTGCCCTGCTTCCAGGAAGGCAAGGTCACGCGCATCGAGCGCTGGCTTGAGGAAAACGACCAGAGTCTGGACGACAGCTATTTCTATAGCGACTCGCGCAACGACCTGCCATTGCTCGAGCGGGTCAGCCATCCCGTCGCCGTCGACCCCGATCCCACTCTGCGCGAGATTGCCCAGCAACGCGGCTGGGACATCATTAGCCTGCGCTAGCTGGGGTCGGTTGCCGTTGCTTTCCGGCCGACCCGCCTTTCGGGTTGGCACGCGTCGTTGGTGTGATTGAGCGGGGAACAGCAACAGCCCCTAGGCGCCCTTGCCGACCATCAAATAGAAGATGGCCACGAACGAGAGGAAAGCCGGCCAGCCAAGCGCAAACCACCAGCGCATGTAGCGAAAGGCCGCCTCGGGCAGGGGCGTGCCGTCACGCAACGCCTGTTCGGCCAACTTGTGCACTCGGATTTGCAGCCACACCACCGGCAACCAACAGGCGCCAGCCAGCACGTAGAGACCGATGCTCCACATCAGCCAGGGCTGACTCAGGTCGAAGCCGGCCAGGTGCACCAGGGCCAGGCCACTGAGTGGCTGAATGATCGCCGTGGTCGCGGTGAAGGCCCAGTCGGCGAACACCAGGTGCCGGAAGGTTACGGCGATCACCTCAAGCTTGCCGCTGCGCCAGGCGCGCCAGCTGTAATAGGCCGAGCCCAGCCCTGTGCCGAACAGCACCGTCGAGGACAAGATGTGAAGCGTTTTGAGCAGCAGATACAGGCTCATCGCTGTCCCTCCGGCATGGGTTCGCTCCATAACAGCCAAAGCGTGGCCACCAGCAACACGAGGTTCTTGCCAATCGCGGCAAAGGGATCGAACCAGTAATGCGGCAACCACAGGCTGATGATCAGCATGTAGCCAAGCATCAGTATTATCTGCGCCTGCAAGGCATGACGGCGCCAGCGGCGCGACAGCAGCCCCAGGCCAAGCAGCGCATCCGTCAGGGCACCGGCAACAATGGCCACAGCGGCAAGCAGGCCCCCTACGCCCAACTCCGCCATGATCCGCAGGCCCCAGTCGTAACCTGGACCGAGGCAGACGGCGGCCGTGCCCAGCCAGATCAGTACCAGCACCGCCAGCAACACGGGACGCAGGGCCATCGCCGCAGTCTGTTCCCGTCTCGGCCAGTCAGCCAACCGGCTCGCAAGCGGCGCGGCCGCCCCACCACAAGCAGCTTTCATTGCGTCGGACGAGGCCAGGTTGTCGCGTTGCGCCAGCATCACCGTCTGGGAATTCAACGCCTGCCAGCCGAAACGATCACCGAGCCGTGCGCCCAGCCTTGAAAGCGTCGGGGGAATCCGAACATAGCGCCCTGGTCCCCAGCCCTGAGCGGCACGCAGCCGATCAAGCAACTGTGGCAGCGTCAGCGCCTCGGCGCCTACCAGCGGGATCACAGCGGGCTCCGCTGGCCAGTTGCGCAACAGCCCAAGCACTGCCGCGACCAGGTCATCGACATGCAGAGGCTGCGCCCGAGCCCGAGTATCGAGCAACGGAATCAGCGGCCAGGGCGACAGGCGGACCAGCCAGCGGCTGCTTGCCCCGCCCTCGCCGAGCACCAGCGAGGGGCGCAAAACAACTGCCTGAATCTGTAACGAGAGAAGGTGTTCATCGGCGGCGGCCTTGCTGGCCAGAAAGGGTACGTCCCGCTGTGCTCCCGCACCCAGCGCGGACAGCTGGATAACCCTAGCGCCGTGGTGCGCAGCGAGATCGAACAGCGCGCGTGTACCACGGTCCTGCACGCTGGCGAGGTGGTGCGCATCAGTGCTCAACACACCGGTGGCGTTGACCACCAGGTCGATGCTGTCCGGCCAGTTGAACCGCTCGGGATGGCTGGCCAGGCTGGCGAGATCCAGCGACTGCCAGCGCACGCCCGGAAGCTCGACGCCTCGTCCCGAACGCGAGGTCGCGATCAGCTGATGGCCTTCGCCCTGCAGTGCCCGCAGCAGATGCCGGCCGATTAAGCCGCTGGCCCCCACCAGCAGGATGCGCATCAGACGGGCTTGGCTCCCATCAGCCCCATGATGGCGACGAGGATCAGCAGGATCAGGCCTGCGTAGACCAGCGCGAAGCGCGGCAGTTTGGCCGGCGCGGGCTCGTCACCCAGCCCCTGCCAGGCGCGCAAGCGTCCACCCAGCAACAGGCCGAGCGGCACCAGCACGAGAAACAGCACCGAACTGGCCAGCAGCCACAGCTGGCCCAACGGAAACCCGGCCAGATGCGCCAGCCACCAGCCCGTCAGCGGCAGCAACAAAGCCAGAATGGCCAGCAAAGGAAGAGAAAACAGCCGTGTGCGGCGCAGCTTCTGCTGCAGCACGGCTGTATCGGCGCGGCGCCAGGCCTTCCACAGCATGGCGATGTGGGCGATCAGCCCAAGTGTCAGGAGAATCGCCAGCGCGGTGTGGACGATGTTCAACAGCTGATAGTGTTCCATGTTCTCGCCAGTGCTCTGTTCGGTTAGTTGATCGGCGCCTGCCTGATTACAGCGGCTACAGCCACACGGCGCTAACCGAGAAACAGCTGATAGGCCGGATTGTCCGTTTCGTCCCAGTAGCGGTAGCCGATTTTGTCCAGCGCCGCCGGCAGTAGATGACGATCTTCGGCAGGCACTTGCAAGCCAGCGACCACGCGGCCGTCGGCGGCACCATGGTTGCGGTAATGGAACATCGAGATGTTCCAGCGCCCGCCCAGATTGTTGAGGAAGTTGAACAGTGCACCGGGTCGCTCTGGAAATTCGAAGCGAAACACCACCTCGTCGCTGACGCCGGACGCATGCCCGCCCACCATGTGACGCGTATGCAGCTTGGCCAGTTCATTGTCGGTCAGGTCGAGTACCGGGAAGCCCTGCGCGCGCAGGCTTTCGACGAGCGCCAGGCGCGGGTCGTTTTCCGGATGGGTCTGTACACCGACGAAGATGTGCGCCTCGCGATTCTGATGGTAGCGGTAGTTGAATTCGGTGATCTGGCGCTTGCCGATCGCTTCGCAGAATGCTTTGAAGCTGCCCGGCTGCTCGGGAATGGTCACGGCGATGATCGCCTCGCGCTTCTCGCCCAGCTCGGCGCGTTCGGCCACGTGGCGCAGCCGGTCGAAGTTGACGTTGGCACCCGAATCGATGCCCACCAGCACCTGATCGGCCACGCCGTCGCGCTCGACATAGCGCTTGATTCCGGCCACCGCCAGCGCACCGGCCGGCTCGGTGATCGAGCGGGTGTCGTCGTAGATATCCTTGATCGCTGCGCAGATCTCATCGGTGCTGACGGTGATCACCTCGTCCACATGGTGACGGCAGATATCGAAGGTATGCTGACCGATCTGCGCCACCGCGACGCCGTCGGCAAACAGCCCAACCTGCGGCAGCACCACGCGCTCCCCCGCCGCCATGGCTTGCTGCAGGCAGTTGGAGTCGTCCGGCTCGACGCCGATGACCTTGATTTCAGGTCGCAGGTACTTGATATACGCGGCCACGCCCGCAATCAGGCCACCGCCGCCCACCGGCACGAACACGGCATCGAGGCGGCCCTGGTGCTGACGCAGGATTTCCATCGCCACGGTGCCTTGGCCTGCGATCACATGCGGATCGTCGTAGGGGTGGATGTAGACATAGCCCTTTTCCTCGACCAGCTTCAGCGAGTAAGCCAGTGCCTCGGGGAAGGCATCGCCATGCAAGACGACCTTGCCACCACGGGCGCGCACGCCCTGCACCTTGAGCTCTGGGGTGGTGCGCGGCATGACGATCGTCGCCTTGATACCCAGCTCACGTGCCGCCAGCGCCAGCCCCTGGGCATGGTTGCCGGCCGAGGCGGTAACTACGCCACGCGCCAGTTCCTCGGGGGACAGCTGCGCCAGCTTGTTGTAGGCGCCGCGAATCTTGAAGGAAAACACCGGCTGAAGATCCTCGCGCTTGAGCAGAATCTGGTTGCCCAGCCGCTCGGAAAGCTGGCGTGCAGGCTGCAACGGGGTTTCGACGGCGACGTCATAGACGCGCGAGGTGAGGATCTTCTTGACGTACTGTTCGAGCATCGTGGGCTATCTTGGCGGGCATTGCGGGGTCAACGAGTCTACCCCGCGCAAAACCCGCCGACCACCGGCAATCGGCAGGTAATCGGGGTAAGACCCATCGGGACGCTCTCGTTATACTTTGCGCCTCCATTCTTTCGCCCCGGACCCTTACGCCATGACCCAGGATCAACTCAAACAGGCAGTCGCACAGGCCGCTGTCGACCTCATCGTCCCACAGCTCACTGACCGCAGCATCGTCGGCGTCGGCACCGGTTCCACCGCCAACTTCTTCATCGACCTGCTGGCCAAGCACAAGGGCTTCTTCGATGGCGCCGTGGCCAGCTCCGACGCGACGGCAGAACGCCTGAAAGGTCACGGTATCCCTGTTTACGATCTGAATTCGGTGTCGGAACTCGAGTTCTACGTCGACGGCGCGGACGAAACCAACAGCCATCTGGAGTTGATCAAGGGCGGCGGCGCGGCGCTGACCCGCGAGAAGATCGTGGCAGCGGTAGCCCGGACCTTCATCTGTATCGCCGATGGCAGCAAGCTGGTCGAGCGCCTCGGCGAGTTCCCGCTGCCCGTCGAGGTCATCCCCATGGCCCGCAGTCATGTCGCGCGCGAACTGGTCAAGCTGGGCGGCGATCCGGTCTACCGTGACGGCGTGGTGACCGACAACGGCAACGTGATTCTCGACGTGCACAACCTGATGATCGGCTTCGCGCCGGACCTCGAAGCGCAGATCAACAATATCGTCGGCGTGGTCACCAATGGCCTGTTCGCTGCACGCCCGGCCGACGTTCTGCTGCTGGGCACCAAGGACGGCGTGCAGACGCTCAAGCGCTGAACGAAACGGCGACATCCGTGATGTGCGGCTACGCTTGCCTGGTGCAGAACATCAGCGATGTGCAGACCACCAACAGGAGGGTGTCGTCATGTCAGGCAAGTTCCAGCTGAAGAAGGTCAGCAGCGGTCAACTCCATTTTGTGCTGGCGGCCAGCAATGGCCAAATCATATTGCCCAGCGAGCAGTACAAGGCCCACGCCTCTGCGCTGGCCGGCATCGACTCGGTACGCAAGAACCCGGGCGCGAGGGAGCCTTCGAAATAAAGGATTCCAGCAACGGCAAGCATTACTTCGTGCTCAAGGCGACCAACGCCCAGATCATCGGTCAGAGCCAGTTGTATAGCAGCCTGCACAGCGCGCAACAGGGCTGCGACTTGGTCCGCCGGCACGCCGCCGATGCCGATCTGGAGGACGAAAGCGCCCGTCCGGCTGCCTGAGCCGACGCTGTCCGGGTGGTCGAAGCGGTACCGACCCTCGGATCACTTGCGAAAGACGTAGAACAGGTTCGGTTCACTGACCAGGTAAAGCGTGCCGTCGCGGCCCATCGCGATCCCCTCGGCCTGTGGAATGTCTTTATCCAGACCCTGATCACCGGCGCTGAGCGACAGGCTGCTGACGGGCTTGCCGTTGGCATCCAGCTCGACCATCAGGCGCGACTCGTCCGACAGCGCCAGCAGGTGCCCGGTCCTTTCATCGAACTGCAGACTGGACAGGTCCCGGACGAACAGATCGGCATCACGCTGGCGATCTTCGCGGACGTGAACCGCGAGCGGTCGGTCCTCTTCGCGGTAGGGGAAGCCCTCGATCTCGTATATCCGCACCGGATCGCGCTCCTTGCCAACGAACAACCGTTTGCCCGCCACGTCGTAGGCCAGTCCCTCGAAGCCCTTGTTGCCGTTGCGCCCGATTCCCAGCGATAGCTGTTGTGCGTCAGCGGCGTCGATCACCCTGGCCTGCTCATCGACCTCGACACGCAGCAGCCGTTGCGAGCGCTCATCACTGATGACGTATACGCCGCGGGAGATGTACTCGATCGCTTCCGGATCGCCGAACCCGAGCAATGGGATGGCGCGCAGGATCCGGCCCTCCAGGTCCAGTTCGAGCAGATGCGGCTTGCCGTTGGTGACGGCGATCAGGCTGTTGCGGTCCGGATCGAAGGTCAGCCCTGACAGATCATCCGCGATGCCAACGACCTGTCGCGCCTGGATAACCGCCCGGTAGTCGGGTAGCCACAGCGAGCTGGCCTGGCGCTCTTCCGCCTGGTGCCATTGCGAAAAGTTGAACCAGGCACGCTCGAACAGCTGAAAGCGCAGGCCAGCAAAGAGCGCCAGCAACAGGCCGAGGCCGACCGGCACAGTCAGTATCTTGAAAGCACGACGCATGTCGCCGCTCCGCTAATGGGAAAGACCCGATTGTGCGCAGTCGTGCTTACTTGAACCTTAACCGACGAAACGCCACCCCGCGTGCTGCCTGGCAGGTCGCGCGCTACCGGTGCCGCCTGAAGACATAGAAGCGGTTGGGTTCGGCAACCACATAGATGTTGCCCTCGCCATCCATCGCTACACCTTCGGCCTGATCGATGCCCTCCACCAAGCCGTTAAGGCCGTCGAACAGGCTGATGAAACTGCGCGGGGTCCCCTGCAGGTCCAGCTCGACCAGCAGCCGTGACTCATCGGAAAGCATCAGCGTGTGGCCAGTACGGGGATCGACGGCCACCGAAGAGATATCGCGCACCAGCAACGGATGATCGGGCAGCGCCTCGAGTGTGCCAGCCGCGCCGTCTTCACCGGGAAACGGCAGCTCGAACAAGCCCTGCGGGCCGCGTTCCTTGGCCAACAGCATGCGCCGGGTACGCGGATTCCAGGCCAGCCCCTCGAAACCCTTGTTGCCTGCATCATCGAAACCCAGGTCATAAGTGGCGAGGTCATCGAGATCAAGACTCTCCACGCCAGGCGCAAGCCGGAATACCGCAACCAGACGGCGTCGCTCGTCAACGATCCCCAGTTGACCATCGCCCAAAGCTTCGACTGCCTCGGGATCAGAGAATCCGGTCAGGGCTATACGCCGCAGCACCACGCCGCCGGGGGAGAACTCCACGAGCTGCGGGTTCTGGCCGGTCACCGTGAACAGCGTGCCGGTCGCCGCGTTCCAGGTCAGCCCTGAGGTTTCGTCTTCTTCCAGGCCGACCAGGGTGGTTTGCAACACCAGCTCGTAATCGGGCAACCAGATACTTTCGGCGCGCTGTTCGGCGTCGATGGATTGCTCCTGCCAATAGAGTTTCAGCTGATCGTCCCAATGCAGCAGCCAGCCCGTTAGCATGACTGCCACGACGGTAAGACTCAGCATCGCGTAGAGAAACAAGCGCAGGCGGGATGATCGGGCAGCAGTGTCAGGCATGGAGGTCAGCCGCAGAAAAGGGCTGTGATTACAGCATGACCGTCAACGGCGAGGATACGCAGCAGACAGGCCGGATACGCCAAAACGTACCCGGCCCGGGCCAGTCAGAGCACGCGACTCTCGAAGCGAGACAGTCCGACCAGCTCCAGCACCAACTGGTCGCCCTGGTTCAGCGGGCCGACACCGACCGGTGTACCGGTCAGCACCACGTCGCCCGGCTGCAGGCTGAAGTGCCCCGCGATGTGCTGCAGCAGCGGCAGGATGGCATTGAGCATCTGGCTGCTGTTGCCATCCTGGCGAACCTCGCCGTTGATCGTCAGGCGAATGCCGATCTCGTTCAGATCGCTCACCGCATCGCCTGGCACGAACGTGCCAGCACACAGGCACCGTCGAAACTCTTGGCAATTTCCCAGGGATGGCTCTTTTCCTTCAGTCTGGCCTGCACGTCACGCAGGGTCAGATCCAGCGCCGGGGCGAAGCCGGAGATCGCGTCGCGGACTTCTTCTTCGTTCGGCTTACGCGACAGCGGCTTGCCGATCAGCACGGCGATTTCGGCCTCGTAATGCACCGCGCCGCGGTCGCTCGGAATGCTGAAACCACCGTCCAGCGGCACCGTGCAGCTACCGGCCTTGATGAACAACAGCGGCTCGGTCGGCACCGGGTTGTTCAGCTCCTTGGCGTGCTCAGCGTAGTTGCGGCCGATACAGACCACCTTGCCCAGCGGGTAATGGATCGTGGTGCCGTCGGTGTACTGGTGCTTGTAGGTCATGGAGAGTTCCTGTCTGTTCAAACAGCGAAGATCTTGCCCGGGTTCATGATGCCGTTCGGGTCGAACGCCGTCTTGATCGCCTTCATGTAGGCGATTTCGGCCTCAGAACGGCTATAGGTCAGGTAGTCGCGCTTGGTCATGCCGACACCGTGCTCGGCGGAAATGGAACCGTTGTACTTCTCGACCGTCTCGAACACCCACTTGTTGACCGATGCGCACTTGTCGAAGAACTCGTCCTTCGACAGCGCATCGGGCTTGAGGATGTTCAGGTGCAGGTTGCCGTCGCCGATGTGGCCGTACCAGAGCACTTCGAAATCCGGATAGTTGCTGGTGACGATGGCGTCGATGTCGGCGAGAAACGCCGGCACCTTGGAAACGGTCACCGAGATATCGTTCTTGTACGGCGTCCAGTGCGAGATGGTTTCGGAGATGTATTCGCGCAGCTTCCACAGATTCTGCAACTGCTGTTCGCTCTGGCTCATCACGCCATCGACCACCCAGCCTTCGTTGACGCAATGTTCGAAGGTCGCCAGGGCCTGCTCGGCACGCTCTTCGGTGGTCGCCTCGAATTCCAGCAGCGCATAGAACGGCGTACGGGTCTCGAAGGGCGCGGGAATATCGCCGCGGCCGAGAATCTTGTCCAGGCACCTGTCGGAGAAAAACTCGAAGGCGGTCAGGTCCAGCTTGTCCTGAAAGGCATGCAGCACCGGCATGATCGACTCGAAGTCCGGCGTACCCAGCACCATCGCGGTGAGATTGGTCGGCTGGCGCTCCAGGCGCATGGTGGCCTCGACGACGAAGCCCAGTGTGCCCTCAGCGCCGATGAACAGCTGGCGCAGGTCATAACCGGTGGCGTTCTTGATCAGGTCCTTGTTCAGTTCGAGCAGATCACCCTTGCCGGTGACGACCTTCAAACCGGCCACCCAGTTGCGGGTCATGCCGTAGCGAATCACCTTGATGCCGCCGGCGTTGGTAGCGATGTTGCCGCCAATCTGGCTGGAGCCGGCCGAAGCGAAGTCCACCGGATAGTAGAGGCCTTTGTCCTCGGCGAACTGCTGCAGCTGTGCGGTGATCACGCCCGGCTGGCAGACCGCGGTGCGATCCATCACGTCGAAGGCGAGGATCTGATTCATGTAATCGAAGGAGACGACCACCTCACCGTTGGCCGCCACGGCCGCAGCGGAGAGGCCGGTACGTCCGCCCGACGGCACCAGCGCGACCTTGCGCTCGTTGGCCCAACGAACGATGGCCTGCACCTGTTCGATGGTCTTCGGGAACACAATGGCCGAGGGTGCCGGAGCGAAATGCTTGGTCCAATCCTTGCCGTAGGCATTCAGCGAATCGGCATCGGTCAGCACCTTGCCAGGCTCGACCAGGGTCGTCAGCTCATCGATCAGGGCAGCATCGGTCATCATGGGAACTCTCATTCGATTCATGGTCACCCTGAGTACGCTTCAGCTCAGGACATAGGGTGTTTCGAGGGGCCCGTATGCTAGCATACGGACCCCTTTGAAACGTGCCTCGGCAGACTTCCCGACACCGTATCTACCCGGTTCGGCCAGCCTTTGCTGGACACATCAGTCCTCTTTTCCGGCCTAAAGGTTTTACGCAGATGAGCCAGACCTCTCTCGACAAGAGCAAGATACGTTTCCTTCTCCTTGAAGGCGTCCACCAAACCGCCGTAGATACCCTCAAGGCTGCCGGGTACTCGAACATCGAGTACCTGACGGGTTCGCTGCCCGAAGCCGAACTGAAGGAAAAGATCGCCGATGCGCATTTCATCGGTATCCGTTCCCGGACCCAGCTCACCGAGAGCGTCTTTGACGCGGCGAACAAGCTCATCGCCGTCGGCTGCTTCTGCATCGGCACCAACCAGGTCAACCTCAATGCCGCCCGCGAGCGCGGTATCGCAGTATTCAATGCGCCCTACTCCAACACCCGCTCGGTAGCCGAGCTGGTCCTGGCCGAAGCCATTTTGCTGCTGCGCGGCATCCCCGAGAAGAACGCCTCCTGCCATCGCGGCGGCTGGATCAAGTCGGCGGCCAATTCGTTCGAGATCCGCGGCAAGAAGCTCGGCATCATCGGCTACGGCTCCATCGGCACGCAGCTGTCCGTGCTCGCCGAGGGCCTGGGCATGCAGGTGTTCTTCTACGACGTGGTCACCAAGCTACCGCTGGGCAACGCTCAGCAGATCGGCTCGCTGCATGAACTGCTCGGCATGTGCGACATCGTCACCCTGCACGTGCCGGAAACCCCGGCTACCCAGATGATGATGGGCGAAGACGAGATCCGCGCAATCAAGCAGGGCGGCATCCTGATCAACGCCGCCCGCGGTACCGTGGTGGATCTTCAGGCCCTGGCCAACGCAGTCAAGGACAAGCACCTGATCGGCGCGGCAATCGACGTGTTCCCGGTCGAGCCGCGCTCCAACGACGAAGAGTTCGAAAGCCCGCTGCGCGGCCTGGACAATGTCATCCTCACGCCGCACATCGGTGGCTCGACCGCAGAGGCCCAGGCCAACATTGGCCTGGAAGTCGCCGAAAAGCTGGTCAAGTACAGCGATAACGGCACATCGGTGTCTTCGGTCAACTTCCCGGAAGTGGCGCTGCCATCGCATCCCGGCAAGCATCGCCTGCTGCACATCCACCAAAACATCCCTGGTGTGATGAGCGAGATCAACCGTGTGTTCGCCGAGAATGGCATCAACATCGCCGGTCAGTTCTTGCAGACCAACGAGGAAGTCGGCTACGTCGTGATCGACGTCGATGCAGAATACTCCGACCTGGCCCTGGAAAAGCTCCAGCAGGTCAAGGGCACCATCCGCAGCCGCGTACTGTTCTAAGCAGAACGTTGTTAAAAAGGGAGGCCTCGGCCTCCCTTTTTTTTGGCATCCCGCGACGCTCAGCTGGCCGGCGCGGGATTGCCGCTGGCTTCACTGCCACGACGCTCTGGATCCGGCTTAGGCCGGCGCTCGATCGGCTCGGCCGGTGGTATCTCAGGCGGCGCCTCGAGCGTGGGTGGGCGTGGCTGACGCTGGCTATCATCCCGGTCGATGATTTCTTGTCGTGGCTCGCGATTGTCCAACGGGTGCTCTCTGCTTTTTTCCGGCAAGGTCGGCCCGGTGCCGGTCGCGAGTGCGGCGGAAGCCAATGCCAGGCTTGCTACAAAAAACGGTAGACGCAGGTCCATAGCTCACTCCTGAAGAGGCAGCTCGATGGGCCTTACGCAACAACATCGACCATGCGTCTGGGCGTCAGGGCTGCCGCACAAAAAAGCCCCAGCCAGAGACCGGGGCTTTCATCTGGCTGTGGCCGTATCAGTTACCCGTGCCGCCAGAGCCGCCGGTACCACTTCCAGCGCCTGAACCGGTCGCGCTGTTGCCAGTGCCGGTCGTGTTGCCCACGCTGGTCCCGGTACCAGTGCCGGGTCCTGCTTCCTCGCCGCTTTCGGTAGTGGTGCCCGCACCGGTGGTCAGGCCCGAGCGGTTGGTGTCATCGGTGGTTGTGCCATCCATCGACTCATGTTTGGTTTCGCCGCTGGTGGCACTGTCCATATCGGTGGTGCCCGCTGCGAAGACACCCGTGGACATCAGACCGGCTAGAGTCAAAGCAGCTAGTTTATTCGTTTGCATGTGCGCTCTCCTTTTTCCATGGGGTACCTCTAATCCGGCAGCGGCCAGGCGCAGGGGTTGCATCGAGCGCATTACAAATTCTTTCTTGAACGGCGAAAGGCCACGCCAGACCGGCCGCCGCGAGCGACCATTTGTCGGCGATCACCACGTGTGACCACTCGTCGCTCTGGCGATCGCATCGGACAGCCGCCATGCGGCATCGCTAGCGTCTCAGCGAAGCAGCTGCGCCAATGAAATGCCAACCCCGGCCATGCTCTCGCCTGCCACCAGCCCCGCCGCCGCGACGATGACGAAGCGCTCGGCGAGACTGCCCCAGCGCGCAGCGAACAGCCAGGCCAGCAGCGCACCGAACGTCATCATCAGGGAGATCGAGGCCGGAATGATGAAGGCCAGCCCCAGCGCCGCGGAGCTCGGCAACCAGCGCAACCGCCAGACCGGCAGTAGCCCTTCGAGCGTACCCAGCAGCACCCCGGCGAGCGCACCAGCACCGATCGCCCAGCGAACGTCAGTGCCGATCGAGTCCAGCCCCTCCGTCAGCGCCTCGGCCACGGCCTTCCAGGTGGCCACCGCCGGTGCGGGCCATTCAGCGGTGATCAGCATCGTCTGCGGGTCGGGAATCAACAGCTGGTAGATAAACACCCCGACCAGGCTGCCAACCAGTATGCCCAGGCATTGCGCGACCACCTGACGCGACGCGTCGCACCGATGGCGTGCCCGACCTTGAAGTCATTGAGCAGGTCGGTGCACTGCCCCGCCGCACCGCCAGCAGTGTTGGCACTCATCAGATTGATCGCCACCTGGCCGGGTGCGATGGCGCCGAAACTCAGTTGCGACAACTGACCAATGGCACCGATCGGTGGGATGCCGGTGGCACCAACCACACGCGCCGCCACCATCGCCAGCAGCAATGCCAGGGGAATCGACAATGCCGCCAGCAGCGGATGGATGTCGAACAGCGACACCTGCATCAATACAACCAGTACCGATGCCGAGGCCAGCCCGAGCAACGGCCGCATTGCCGGACGACGTAGGCGCAGGCGGCGCTGTGAGTCCTCTCGTTGCGCCCGCAACAGACGCAGCCCGAGGGACGTCAGCGTGGCGCACACCATCAGGCTCACGCCCGGCCACAGCAGCCACTCGATCAACAGAGCGAACTGCGGACCACTGGCGCCAGCCGGCATGTTCACCAACCCTTCGGCAATCAGCCAGGGCGCGAGCAGCCCCCAGGCCAGAACGGCGCCGAGCAACAGCGACAGACCGACCCGTAGGCCGATGATGCCGCCGAAACCCAGCAACAGCAGCGACGGTTCGAAACTAAAGGTGAGCCGCTCCAGCTGCGCACTTGGCGCCCAGCGTGGCAACGTCCACAGCAGACTGTCGATCAACTTGCCCAACGCCGCTAGCACCGCGGCAGCGCCGAGGACTATCAACCGCCTGGTCGCTTCCGCGCCGTGGCTGTAGATCTGCTGCATGGTCGCCAGGGTCGCCATGCCCTCGGGAAAGCGCAGTTGCGCCTCGACGATCAGCGATGGGCGCAGATACCAGGCCACCCAGATACCGAGAAAGCTCACCGAGAACACCCAGGCGGTCAGGGGCAACGCATCCAGCTGCTGCCCGGTGATCAACGTATAGGCGGGAATCGGCGCCACCAGACCGCTGGAAATGATCGAGGCGGCGGACGAGGCGGCGGTCTGGTTGATATTGCTTTCGTGCAGGGACCAGGCCGGCCAACGAAAGGCTCGCGCCAGGGTCTGCCAGATCGCGAAACCGACCAGCAGCGCAATGATCGACATGTTGAACGACCAGCCGATCTTCAATCCCGAGTAGATATTCGAAGGGGTCAGCAGGGCTCCGAGCAGCAAGCCGGTGAGCAACGCGCGGAGTGTAAGTTCGCGTGGGGGTCTGCTCATGCCGGCTCCATCGTATGGGTGATTGACTCACCTTAGTCCATTCGGTCCACGGGATGCTTTTCTCAACCGCCCGTCGGGTTCTCCTCTTTCCAGCGCAGATCGCTGCTCAATCGCGGCTTGGACGCTGAACTTCATCATTTTGCTCCGGTCGTTTAGTAACTTTTCTATGCGGCACAACGGCACCCAAGACCAAGGATTGAACATGGACGAAGCGGATTTCACTCACCAGGACCGTAACCAGCCTACCGTTACCCTGCTCACCGGCAATGAACTTCTGGGACTGTTCTTCAAACATTTTCTTGGCGAGCAAGCTCAACTGGACGTCGCCCTGGCGCGGCTCGAGGAAACGGCCGGAACGACCACCGATCTTTATCTGGTTGACGCAGGCAACAGCCAGACCGAACAACTGTCCACGCTTCTCGATCAGCTCAACGAGCAGACACCCGTGGCACTGGTCAATATCGCGCCGGAACAGGCCGAACAGCTGGTAGACAAGCACCCCGGGATTCGTGGCGTTTTCTACAGCCACGCCACTCGTGAGCATCTACTCGATGGCATCCAGGTATTGCTCGACGGCGGCGACTGGCTACCGCGCATCCTGACAGAACGCCTGCTCAGCCAATGGCGGCGGATGCGTCAGCTGGCCGGCAGCAAGCCATCGCTGACCCTGCGCGAGCGCGAAATTCTCAGCCTGGCCGGCAAGGGCCTGTCCAACGCCGAAATAGCCGAGCAGCTCTGCTTGAGCCCGCACACTATCAAGAGCCACATCCACAACCTGTTGCGCAAGATTGGCGCCTCAAACCGCGCCGAAGCAGCGTTTCTGCTACGTGGCCGTCTGGATTGGTCCGAGTCGTGTCACGCCTGACGCTCGGCCTGCTACTGCTCGTCCTGCTCAGCCCACTGCAGGCGCAGGAGACATCGGAACAGGCAGAGCACGAGGCGGAACTGAGCGGGCTGATCATCGACAACACCATCACCCGCTTCGGGCACGACTTTCACCGTTACCTGAGCTTTCAGCTGCAGGACGCCAGCGAGCTCGAAAATGACCTGGTGGTTCGCGAACGGCCTTCGGCGCGCTGGGGCAGTCTGGTCTGGGTTGAGTATGGCCAACGCACCGTCTACCGCCGCTTTCTGCAACCCAACGTCGCTGAAATCGAGGCGATTGCCACGCAAGCAGCGCAGCTCATTCTCGAAGAGATCAACCGCAGCAAGCTGCAGAACCTGCTTCAGGATACCTTCGACATGGATCGCGATGAGCTGTAACTATCACTTGGCAGACTTAATTCGCTCCACTCATCGCGAAGCGGTTGTTTTGCACCGTTCGATGGATGTTCACCGCGTCGTCTCCCGTCAAGAATCCAAGCACTACTCCGAGGTGCCTGCATGGATCGTATAGCGCTGTTTCGCCGCGGCTTGTTCGCCGCCCTTTTGCTCGTTTCCCACGCCTCGCTTCAAGCGGCCGACCTGCTGGACAACGCCGACCTGGCCGAGGGATCGCTCAACCTTGGCAGCGCCGCGGCGCTCGCCCTGCAATTACCCGACGGGCAGACCGCGCGGGTGCTGCAGCAAGGCAACGACAATCTGGGCGACCTCAGCCAGATCGGCGAAAACCAGCTTGCCAGCATCGTTCAACAGGGCAGCGATCAGCAGGCCTTCATCCTCCAGCAGGGTGACAACCAGCTCGCCAGCATCCTTCAGATCGGCCAGGGCAATATCGCCGACATCAGCCAGATCGGCAGCGACAACCAGGCCGCGATCGCCCAGGTGGGGGCCAACAACAACGCCAGCATCGAACAAATTGGCAGTGGCTTGAGCAGCACTGTCATCCAGTACGGAAGTGACCAGCGCATACAAGTCGTCCAACACCGATAAAACAAAAAAGAAAAAGGATTGCCATGCGCAGCAAGCTGTCTCCCGTCGCACTCACATTTTTATTGGCCATTGCCAGCGATCTGCAAGCCGACAACAGCCTACGGATCGAACAAACCGGCACCGACAACACCGCCAATGCAGAGCAGAGTGGCGTGCTCAACGAGGCTGTGATCAGGCAGAACGGTACCGCTAACACGGGCTCGATCTTTCAGGCCGCCGAGTCGAACCTGGCCACCATCGTGCAAGTCGGTAGCGGCAACCAGGCCACTGTCGACCAAGGCTCTGAAAGCCACTTCGGTAGCGCGAGCGTCTATCAGCAGGGAACCGGCAACCGCGCCGAGGTCGAGCAGAGCTGGTACGCCAACGACCTGCAAATCAGCAGCGTCGGCGACGGTAACTTCATCTCCGCCACGCAACAGGGTTTCGCCCAGGCCGAGGCGTATCAGATCGGTAATGACAACTCGGTGACCCTCACCCAGGATGGCGTCTACCACGGTACGCGGATGGCTGTTTACCAGGTCGGCAATGAGAACCTGGCCTCCATCGATCAGGGTGACGCCGGTCAGATCACACTCGCCCAGAACGGCAACCAGAACAGTGCACAGATCGCGCAGAACACGCTGTTCGGTGAGATCACGTTCAATCAGGCCGGCGATGACAACCTGTTGACCGTCGAACAGACCGGAAGAGGCCACGAATTCCGGGGCTCGTCGACTGGGAATGGCAACACTGTCGAACTGATGCAATGGTTCGATGGCAACCAGGCCAGCATCGTCCAGAACGGCGACGGCAACCTGGCCGACGTTCGCCAGCTGGCCGAATACAACGAGGCCCGCGTCAGCCAGATCGGTTCTGCCAACCAGGCCTTCATCATGCAGAGCGCCGCCGGGATGAACGCGGTAATCCAGCAGTCCGGCACCGGCAACATGGCGACCGTCAACCAGCGCTAGCAGACTGGCGCACTTATACGGAGCCTAAGGGAGATGCTAACGATGACCCTCGCTTCGTGGCTTCTCGCAGCCGCCCCCGCAATGGTTGAGGCACAGCTCGATCTGATCGCCGAAAGCCAGGACCGCTTGGCGCTGCGACTATGTTTCAGCAGCTCACAGGCGCACCAGATCGAGTATCGATTAGAGGTCGCCACAACCGGCGCCGCCGGGACCAGCCGAACGCGCCAGTCCGGCAAGTTGACCAGCCGCAGCGACAACCAATGTCCGATCAACAACCGCCTCGGCCTCTCGGCCAATGGCCGCGTCGAGGCCACAATGGACTGGTGGGTCGATGGCCAGGCGCAGCCCAAGATCCAGCGCAGTCATCCAGCCATGCAACCCATTCGCCCAGGCCCGCCACAAGAGCCTCCCCAGCAAGACAAGCCGCGTGATGCCGAAGCGCTGGTCGCCTCCGTCCAGCCACAACCGGACGAGCCGCCCCGCCGCTAGCCGCAGCGACCAGCCCACCGAGCAACTGAGCGCCGGGCACCAGGATATGACGGCAATGGCGCTTCGGGTTCGCGCCCTATAGGCATGCTCGGCACAGACAAAACGAACCATTGACCGCCATCCATCACCTGCCCGGAACCGCAAGCGGGCCTACGGCTTCTACCGAGCCCACCCCTGCTGGTTAGCCGAGGAGACCCCGATGCGTATCTCTCTGAAACCCGTGCACGAACAAGTCATCGTCATCACCGGAGCCTCGAGCGGGATCGGCTTGGCCGCCGCCCGCCTCGCCGTCGAGCAAGGTGCCCGCGTCGTGCTGGTCGCGCGCAACGAAATGACCTTGGCGGATATCGAGCGCGACCTCAATGCCAGTGACCGTGTATTGCATGTGATGGCCGACGTGGGTGATCGCGCGCAGCTCGAACGCGTCGCCAGCGAGACCATTGCCCGGTTTGGCGGTTTCGACACCTGGATCAACAACGCCGGCATCTCGGTCTGGGGACGCTTCGACGAGGTCAGCGACGCTGATCATCAGCAGGTCATGCAGACCAACTTCTGGGGCACTCACTACGGCTCTTCGATCGCGGTGAAGCATCTGCGCGACAAGGGCGGTGCGCTGATCAACATCGGCAGTGTCGAGTCGTCCAATGCTCTGCCGTTTCACAGCAGCTACAGCGCCAGCAAGCACGCGATCAAGGCCATGACCGACGTGTTGCGAGTCGAGCTGCAGAAATCCGGCACACCGATCTCCGTGACCCTGGTTCGGCCCTCCTCCACGGATACGATGTTCATGGATCACTCGAAGAACTACCTCCCCAACGCCCCGGTCTTTCCACCGCCGGTCTATGCGCCAGAGGTGGTTGCTCGAGCGATTCTGCATGCAGCCGAGCACCCACAACGCGACGTCTATATCGGCAATGCCAAATTGTTGTCGAGGCTGGCCCAGAATGCGCCGCGCCTGGCCGACTGGGTCAACCGCACCTTCGTTTACGACGCCCTTCAGAGCGACCGCCCGGACCGCCACCGCGACGGCGCGCTGTACGCCGGCGACGTCGGTCGAGCGGGTGACGGTAAGGCCAGCGGAGACTATCCCGGCAGAGTGCTGACGCGCAGCCTCTATACCCGCGCCACGCAACACCCGGTGGCAACCACGGCGGCCGTGGCGGTAGGTGCCGCCGCACTGCTCGCCTTGCTGGGGCGCCGCGGGCGCTGACCAATTGGACGGCGCCGCGCCGCTGCGCCGTTTTTTCGGTCGTTCAGCTCAGGTTCAGCCGGGGTTCAGGCGCGGTTCAGGGGGTCGCAAGCAGGATGGATACGTGACTTATCCATGCCTGCAAAGGAGCGACACATGAACAAACTGCATACCCTGGCCATCGCCACCAGCCTGAGCCTCTTCACCCTTGGCGCCCACGCCGCCGATAACTTCGCTGGTCTCACCTGGGGCGAGAGCACGGTCAATGTCGACCGCTCCAGCACCTTGAAACAGAACATGGGGCCGGATCGCTTCGATGACATCATCAAGAACAGCGGTACCTGGGGTGTCCGTGCCGGTCAGATGACCGACGAAGCGCGCTACTATGCCACCTACGAAAACGTCTCCGATGACTACGGCAGCTCGCTCAAGCTGCGCCAGCAGAACCTGATCGGCAGCTACGACCTGTTTCTGCCAGTGGGCGACACCACCCGCCTGTTCGGCGGTGCCAGTGCCGGTGTGACCAAGCTTGAGCACGAGTCCAGCGGTTACCGCCGTGACAGCGACATCGGTTACCTGGTCGGCTTGCAAGCCGGCGTGCTGCAGGAGGTCGGTAGCAACGCGTCGATCGAGGCCGGCTACCGCTACCTGCGCAGCAATGCCGGCACTGAAGTGTCCGAGCGTGGCGTTGGCAAGGTTGGGTCGATCGACGTGCACAGCAGCAAGCAGGCCTACCTCGGCGTGAATTATCACTTCTAAGCCGCACGGCTTGCCTCAAGAAGAGCCACGGCCGGGATCGCCCCGGCCGTTTTCATGGCAGGAGTAATCAATGAAAGTGCTGGTGGTGGAAGACGAGGCGCTGCTGCGCCACCACCTACTGACTCGCCTGAGCGAAAGCGGCCATATCGTCGATGCGGTGGCCAATGCCGAAGAGGCGCTGTATCAGACCCGCGAATACAACCATGACCTGGCGATAGTTGATCTCGGACTGCCAGACATCAGCGGGTTGGACCTGATCCGGCAGCTGCGCAGCAATGGCGAGCGCTTCCCCATCCTCATCCTCACCGCGCGCGGCAACTGGCAGGACAAGGTCGAAGGACTCGCTGCCGGCGCCGACGACTACGTTGTCAAACCCTTCCAGTTCGAGGAGCTTGAGGCACGGCTCAACGCGCTGCTGCGTCGCTCGTCCGGCTTTACCCAGGCCAGCATCGAGGCTGGCCCGCTGAGGCTCGACCTCAACCGCAAGCAGGCGCTGGTCAACGACGAGCCGCTGGCACTGACCGCCTTCGAGTACCGCATTCTCGAATACCTGATGCGCCACCAGCAGCAGGTGGTCGCGAAAGAGCGACTGATGGAGCAGCTCTACCCGGACGACAACGAGCGCGATGCCAATGTCATCGAAGTGCTGGTCGGTCGTTTGCGCCGCAAGCTGGAAGCCCACGGCGGACTGAAACCGATCGATACCGTGCGCGGACTGGGTTATCTGTTTACCGAGCGCTGCCGATGAGCCGGCGCTGGCGCCGCTGGCGGGTGTTGGCGCGTACCTCCCGTCGAGGCAGCCTGTCGCTGCGCCTGCGGCTCATGCTCGGCGCCACCTGCTTGGCCATTCTGTTCATGCTGGCCCTGCTTCCGGTGTTGCAAGCGGCATTTAGCCTCGCCTTCGAACGCGTCATCGAGGAGCGCCTGGCTGCCGATGCCAATACCCTGATTACCGCATCGCACCTGAAGAATGGACGTCTGGTCATGCCCGATCGGCTGCCGGACGAGGAATTCAACCTGCCGAACGCCAAGCTGCTCGGTTACATCTTCGACCCGCAAGGCAAGCGGCTCTGGCAGTCGCGCTCGGCCGAGGACGAAAGCATCGACTACCAGCCGCGCCCGGGCGGCGACCTCACGGAGTTCAAGCGGGTACGAGACGCCGATGGTCTCGAGTACTTCGTCTACGACGTCGAGCTGCGATTGACCGATGAGCCGCGCCAGGCGTTCAGCTTCGTCACCATGCAGCCCACCAGCGAATACCGCAGCCTGTTCGAGGAATTCCGCCAACAGCTCTATCTGTGGCTGGGTGGCGGCTTACTGGTGTTGCTGACGCTGCTGTGGCTGGGCCTGACCTGGGGCTTCCGCTCGTTGAGGCGACTGAGCCACGAATTGGATCAGGTCGAGTCCGGCCGGCTGGACAGACTCAGCGAACAGCATCCGAAGGAATTGCTGCGTCTGACCCGGTCACTGAACAGACTGCTCGTCGGCGAGCGCCGCCAGCGTGAGCAATACCGCAACTCGCTCGGCGATCTGGCGCACAGTCTGAAAACCCCGCTGACCGTGCTGCAGAGCGTGGGCGAGGTGATGAGCGCGCAGCCGGGCAATCGCGAACAAGCCCGCGTCATGCATGCGCAGATCGAGCGAATGAGCCAACAGATCGGCTATCAGCTGCAACGTGCGAGCCTGGGCCAGAGCGGCCTGGTACGCCATCGAGTCCCCCTACATCCGCTGCTGGTACGCCTATGCAGCACCCTGGACAAGGTCTACCAGGACAAGCGGGTGCAGGTCGACCTGCACCTGTCGCAGGATGCGACCCTACCGCTGGAGCAGGGTGCACTGATGGAGCTGCTCGGCAACCTGCTCGAGAACGCCTACCGCCTCTGCCTGTATCAGGTACGCGTCAGCTTGAAGCAGGACGCTGATCGGCTGTGGCTGAGCATCGAAGACGACGGCCCAGGCGTACCGGTCGATCAACGCGCACGTATCCTGCGTCGCGGCGAGCGCCTGGATGCCCAGCATCCCGGTCAGGGCATCGGTCTGGCGGTGGTCAAGGACATTCTCGACAGCTATGGCGGTGAGCTCCGGCTCGACGATTCCAGCCTGGGCGGCGCTGCGTTCAGGCTTAGTCTGCCTATCGACTGATTTGCCGAAGCGCATGCGGTGGCTGCCCGTCGCCAGTGGCTGCTGCTACAGTAGAACCACCGCCGCGCAACGGATGATCGGAATGTCACTGAGCGACAATAAAAGGCTGGTTCGCAAACACATCGAGCTGTCCTGGAACCGCGGCCACATGGCCCTCGCCGAGCAGTTCCACAGCAAGGACTTTCTCTACAAGAGCTCGTTCGTTGGCCATCCCCTGAGCAGCGCCGAGTTCGCCGCGATGATCATGCAGATCCGCACGCCATGCCCGATCTCGAAGTGGTGATAGAGGACTGCATCGCCGAGGGCGACAAGGTGGTCACCTGGAGCACGCTGATCGGCACCATCGAGAATCCAGCCCTGGGCTATCCGCCCAGCGACAAGGTATTGAGCATCTCGGCCATGGCGTTCTGGACCCTGACGCCGAGCGGGCAGATTCGCGACATCTGCACCATGTTCGACATGGAAAGCTTCCGCTCTCAGCTCGGGCTGCCGACACGTACCTACGCTGAAAAAGCCCTGCCCTGACTGACACGGTCAACCACAAACCCGACGCTTCATCCCTTCGTGGCAGTCTTCGCCTCGGTTTCGCGATCCGCTTCCGGTTCGCATGCATGGCCGTTATAAACCTCTCTTGCCCAAGTAAAAGAAACGTACACAGCGCAATTACCAGTTAATTCGGCCACTCGTTTAACTATCGCTTCGATCGATTTATATAATTAGCCGAATCGATATATAAATAAATCGGTTATCACGATTGTCGATGTTTACTATTGATACGCTCGCGTTCCCCCATGTAGTTCTCGCCCGTAGCATAGGACCCGTACCTAGCTCCTACCGAGGACAACATTATGAAAACGCTACTTGCAAGTTTGATTCTGGCGAGCGCCGCCTCCACCGCCTTCGCTGTTCCGCCGAGCCATCCACAACCCCTACTGGGCGAGGCACAAGGTAGCGACACCGTGCGCGAGCACATCCTGAACGACCGTACGCTGACGGAGAACGGCTTTGAACGTACGCCGTTGGGCGAGCGGCTGGCCGAAGATGGTTTTGATCTGACCCCGCATGGCGAACAGCTGGCCGAGGATGGATTCGATCTGACGCCACAGGCGGACCGGCTGGCGGATGACGGTTTCGACCGTACCCCGCTGGGGCAGATGCTCGCAGAAGATGGCAGCGACCGAACCCACTTGGGACGGACCTGAAATAACCGATTCACTCAAGGCGCCGTTGGCGCCTTTTTTATCGGGTGAGACTTTTAAAACAACTTCCCGGCAGTGCGCACGCATTATTAATCGTTACAGAACAACTAACGAAGCGAAGGTCATAACTTTAGTTTTAACTGCAATTAAACCAGCCTATAAAAAATTTACTTTCTTATAAAGCTGCGCAAACTGCTGTCAACTCACCACAACCAGCCCAACCACAGCAGCGCCACCAGCAACCAGGCGCTCATGGCGAGCGTGCCGGTATTCCACAAGCGATTCCAGTGCCGCTCCCGCTGCCGCCAACGGGGTTGATCCGGGTCCGCGCTCGGCACCGCCAAGGGTGGTCGCTGCACCAGCCGCTTGAGCCGTAACGATAACCAGAGCGTCAGTTTCGGACCGGCAGCCAGCCGTGACGGGACGTTCCAGCCGAGCCGCAACGCCAGCATCGCCAATATGAGCGTCAACAGCAGCGGCCACAGCGCAGCCCAGATGCCGCTCGGGTACAAGCCATGCAGCATGGGTTCGCGCAAGGCGGGCCAGAGCCAGGGGAGCAACAGCGCCAGGCTGCTCAGCAGCGCCCACGGCAACAGCTGCGCTAACGGCGGCCACGATGCCGGTGCTTCCTGGGCGTCACGCCGCAGCAGCCACAGCGCGCGCGTCAGTAACAAGGCGGTGGTCAGGCTGCTGAAGCTCAACCAAGGCAGCCAAGCCTCGAATGTGCCGGCGCGCCAAGACTCCTTCAGCGCCGTCTTCACCGCCCCGCCGCTGGTCAACGGCAGCCCGATGATCGCCAGTGCCGGCACGGCCAGCAGCAGCCAGCAGATACGCGGCAGCCGTCCGGCATGGATCAGGCCGGCCGCGAGAAACAACGCACCCTTGGCCAGCCCGTGATGCACGCCGTAGAGAATCATCACCGTGGTCAGCGCCTGCAATTGCTCTGGATGGCGCCAGACCAGCGCCAGCAGCATCAGCAGGTAACCCATCTGGCTCACCGAGGAGTAGGCCAGCGCCGCCTTGGCCTTATTGGCAAGCAGCCCCAGCAGCGCCGGGTAGATCGTACCGAAGATGCCCACGGCAAGCAGTACCTCTGCCCAGCTGGACAGCAATGGATCCTGTTCGGGCAGGCAGCGCCAGAGGCCGAGGAAGCCCGCCTTGAGCATTGCCCCGGAGAGCACCGCACTGGCCGGTGCCGGCGCCGCCGGGTGCGCCAGCGGCAGCCACACGTGCAGCGGCCAGAATCCCGCCTTCAGACCGAGGCCGATCAGCAACAGCAGCAGGGTCAGGCCGTCCATGGGCAGCGCACGCCAGGCGGCAAAGGCAAAGTCGCCGTCAGCGGCGTGGCTACGCAGCATCAGCGCTGCCAGTAGGGCCATCTCGCCGCAGATCGCCAGCTGCAGATACAGCCGCCCGGCACGGCGCGGACCCGGGCCGCCCTGATGCACGATCAGTCCGTAAGCGGAAAGGCTCATGGCGCTGAAACCGAGATAGAAGCTCAGCGCATCGGTGGTGATGATCAGCAGCAGATTGCCGGACAGCGCCAGCAGCCAGAATGTCCAGAAGCGCATTCGCTTGGGATCGTCCCGCTGACTGCTGACGGCAAATATCCCGGCACATCCCCAGAGCAGCGCTGTGAAGCCCAGCCAGGCGCGGCTCAGCTCATCAACCGTCCCCCAGCGCACACCTTCCCAGAGCATCGGCAGGTCCAGCGCCGGCATCGGCCAGACGACCATGGCCAGCGCCGGCACACAACCGAGCCAGAGCCAGCCGAGGGCCCGCTCGCGCCAGATCAGCAGGCCCAAGCCGGCCAGCAAGGGCGCCACGGGGACGAGGAGCCAGAGCCAGGCGTTCATATTTCGAACTCTCGTTGGACAATCAGCTGCGCCCAACCCAGCGGGCTTAGCGCAGTGCCGGCAAGCAACCCGACCACCACCGCCAGCGCCGCCGTGAACAAGGCCGGCATCAGCAGCATCCAGTGCGTCTCCCAGCGCTCCTCGCGCCAGTTGTCTTCATGCCAGTCGGCCGGCTCGGCAAACCAGCCGCGCCACAACAGCGGCAGAAAATAGCCGGCATTGAGCAGCGCCGAGCCCAGCAGCACCAGCAGCACCCAATCCTGGCCGACCTCCAGCGCACCCATACCCAGCGCCCACTTGCTGGCGAAACCGGCAATCGGTGGAATCCCGATCATCCCCAGCGCGCCGATGCTAAAGGCCGTCATCGTCAGCGGCATGCGCCGACCGACACCGTCCATCTCGCGAATGCGATGAATGCCCAGGGTTTCGGCGAAATTGCCAGCGCAGTAGAACAGTGTCACTTTCATCAGCCCCTGATGCACCAGGTGCGCCAGACCACCGACAGCCGCGATCGGCCCGAGCAATGCCACACCAAGGGTCACGTAGGACACCTGGCTGATGGTCGAGTAAGCGAGGCGCTTCTTCAGCTCCTGCTGCTGCAGCGCCCGCAACGAGCCGTAGAGAATGGTCGCCGCCGCCAGCCAGAGCAACGGCCCAGCCATGTCCAGGCGGGACAGGGCCTCGGCACCGAACACGTCGTAAACCACCCGGATGATGCCGAAGGCTCCGGCTTTGACCACCGCCACGGCGTGCAGCAGCGCACTGACCGGTGCCGGTGCCACCATCGCCTGCGGCAACCAGCCGTGCAGCGGAATCAGCGCCGCTTTGACGCCGAGCCCGGCCACCAGCAGGACGAAGGCCACGCGCAGCGCCAGACCATGTTCCGAAACCGCCTGCAGCAGATAGCCACCGGGCTGAAAATCCTGCCCGCCGGTCAGCCCATGCAGTAACGCCACACCCATCAGCACCAGTGCGCCGCCGCCTATGGTGTAGGCCAGATAGACGCGCCCGGCCCGCAGCGCCTCCGGCGTGCCGCGATGTACCACCAATGGGAAGGTCGCCAGCGTCAGCATCTCGTAGAACAGCAGGAAACTGACCAGATTACCCGCCAGCGCCAGACCCACGGTGGCGCTGACGCAGAGGCTGAAATAGCCGAAGAAGCGCGAACGCAGCGGTGAGTTTTCCAGATAGCCAATGGCGTAGATGGTGGTCGCCATCCACAGCACCGAGGACAGCGCTACGAATAGCAGCGACAACGCATCGCCTTGCAATACCAGCGGTGCGCCGGGCAGGAACGGCAGGCTGAAGCGAAACTCCAGGCCGCGACTGACGCCGTAAATCATCGCCCCCACCAGCAGCAGCTTGAGACCCACCCCGCACAGGTTGAGCGCCACCCGAGTTCGCTGCTGATCCTCGCGCAGGGTAAAGATCAACAACCCTGGTATCAGAGAACTGAGCACAATCGACAAGGGCAACCAGCTGGTCCAGCTCATCGCGCCACCCCTCCAAGCCAGAGCAGCAGGGGTTCGCTGATGAGCGCCAGGCTTAGCACCAGCAGGGCCGGCAGCATCGCCAGCCATTGTGCAAGGCGATCCGGCGCCACACTGGGCGGATTCGGCCTGGCGCGATCAAAGCCCAGCGCCACCACCCGAAACACATACGCAGCGGACATCAGCGTGCCGAGCAGCACACCGAACGCCCAGGGCCAGTGCTGCGGCTGCTCGAACAGCGGCTGCAGCAACAGCCATTTGGCGAGAAAGCCGCCGCTGGGTGGCAGGCCGACCAGGCTGGCGCCGGCTACCGCAAAGGTCGCCATGGCCACCGGCATGTTCTGGCTGGCACCTTTCAGCGCACGCACCCGACGCGTGCCCAGCACCCGCTGCAACTCACCGGCGGCGAGAAACATCGACACCTTGGCCAGGCCGTGGGCGAGGATGAACAACCACAGCGCCGCCGTCATGCGCGGCTCTTGCCAGTGCAGCAGCAGGCCCAGCGCCAGCAACGCATAGCCCAGCTGCGCGACGGTCGAGTAAGCCACCAGCATTTTCAGTCGCGGCGCGCGCAGCGCCGACCAGCCACCGGACAGCAGCGCCAGGATGCCCGCCGCGGCAAATAGCGCGCCGGCTTGGCGTCCCAGTTCGGGCGGGGCGATCTGACTCCAGATCAGCCAGAGAATGTAGATCGGCCCCTTGACCACCAACGCCGAGAGCAACGCGCTGACCGCCGTCGGTGCGCCGGAATGCGCTGGCGGCAGCCACAGGTGCAGCGGCCACAGCGCCGCCTTGAGCATCAGGCCGACGCTCATCAGCAGCAGCGCCAGTCGCGTGCTGGCGTCCGCTTCGGCCAGTTCCGCCAGCAACAGCACATCGAGCGCGCCGTAGCGGCCGTAGAACAACGCGACACCGAACAGATAGGCGAGCGAGCCGGCCAGCGACAGCATCAGATAGTTGAAGGCCGGGCGGTAGGCCCTGCGTCCGGCCAGCGCCACCAGCGCAACGGCGGTAAGGCTGAGCAGTTCGAGCGTGACGTAGAGGTTGAACAGATCCGCCGACAGCCACAGGGCGGCCAGCGCGCCGTGCAGCAGGCAGGACAGCGGCCAGTAATCTTCGCTGCCGGTGGCATGCGGGCTGCGAGCGGCGTAGAGCGCCACCAGCAGATGCAATCCGGCGGTGAATACCATCAGCAAGGCCGTCAGCGGGGTCAACTGGAAGCGGATCGCCAGAGGCGTATCCCAGCCGCCAATGTGCAGCAATTGCGGGCCCAGTTGCATCGCCTCGTGCAGCGCCGCAGAGGCGGCCAGCAGGCTGGCGAGGCTGATGGCAATCACCCCCAGGCCGTTATGCCGTGGCTGCAGCAGAACCAGCAGCAGTCCGCCCAGCAACGGCAGGGCCAGGCTCAGCAAGGCCATGTTCATTGGCGCCGCTCCTCGTCGCCCTGCACCACTCCGGCCAGCCGCAACGCCAGCGCCGTGGCACTCACCGCCACCACCAGACCGGTCACCACCAATGCCACCAGCAGCGGATCGCTCGGCTGGCTGCGCGTCGCCAGGGCGATCATCACCAGAAACACGCCGCTGCCCATCAGGTTGAAGGCGATGATCCGCCGCAGCGCTTGCCGCAGGGTCAGCAAGCCATGCAGCCCGAGTAGCCAGAGCGCGGCGCCGACAGCCATCCAGAACAATGCGCTGCTCATGAGGATGACTCCTCTCCTTCGCCGATCACCAGCAGACTCAGGCTGGCGGCAATCGAGAAGGTCGCCATCGCTTCGATCAGCAGGATCACGTATTTGGCCGATCCGTCCGGGTAGTTCAGCCAGCCCCTGCCCAGCCAGGCGGTGGCGATGGCCACGCCGATAAAGACCAGCAGGCCGCCCAGCACCAGCAGCCGTAGCGGCGCGAACGACCAGCGCAGCCTCGGCAGCAGGCCGGACAAGCGCAGCAACACCACCCCGGCCGCGAGCAGCGAACCCGCCTGGAATGCGCCGCCCGGTGCGCTGGCGCCACGCCAAAGAATGTAACCCGCCGCCAGCACCAACAAGGGTGCCAGCACCCGTGCCCAGGCACGCAGCAGTGGCCAGGGTTCGGCGAGATCGAGGCTACGCGGGCCCAGCTGTCGCGCGCCGAGTAGCGCCAGCAGCAGGACCGCCAGTTCCAGTAAGGTGTCCCAGGCGCGCAGGTTAAGCAGCACGGCGGTGACCGGATGGCTGACACCGGTCTGCGGCAATACCCGAGCGATCTCGGCCGGCAGCGTCGAGGTGCGATCGGCCAGCGGTACAAGCCCCTGCACCAGCATGATCAGCAAGGGCAGCATCACCATCGCCGCGGCGAGGCGCTGGCGGATCGGCGTGATATCCGGCAGCTCCGCCGGCCCCGGCTGGCGCGCCAACGCCGCGAACAGCAACACCCCGGTCAGCCCCGCCCCGATGGCCGCCTCGGCCAGGGCCAGGTCTGCCGCGCCCAGGCGCGCCCAGATCAGCGCCAGCGCCAGGCCGAAGGCAATGAACAGCAGCACGCTGGCGTAGAGGTTGCGCCCATGCAGCGCACCAAAGGCAAGGCCGAGCAACAGCAGGCCGAGCGCGCCGTCGAATAGCCACTCAGTCATCGTCCGGCTCCTCGCCAGCCTGGCGTGCCAGCAGCTGGCAGGCGGTGGCGCTGGAGGCCAGTAGCAACAGCCAGATCAACAGCATCTGGCCAACTTCGAGCAGGCTGTCGGCGCGAAGCGACAGGCCCGCAATCACCAACCCAAGGCCGAGGGTATCGGCCTTGGTGAGGGCATGCAGACGGCTCACCGCATCGGGAAAACGCAGCAAGCCGATGCTGCCGGCCGCAAAAAACAGCAGGCCGCCAATCAGCAGCAACCAGCTCAAGACCATGAGCAGCAGTTCAGTCATGGCGGCTCCGTCGCAGCAGCTGCACCAGCGCGGCACTGGCGACCGCCGCCAGCAACCCCAGCAGCAATGCCACATCGCGCAGCGCCGGATGCCCTTGCCACTGCGCCAGGACCAGCAGCAAAGCCGTGCCGGCGGTGCCGAACAGCTGGATCGCCAGCAGGCGATCCACCCTATCCGGCCCCAGCACGACACGTCCCAAGCCGACGACGATGGTCAGCAGCAACAACGTCGAGTACAGCGCCATCAGCGGCCGCCTCCGCTACCGAGCAGCTGCACCAGGCGATCTTCCAGCTCGATCACTGTCGGCTCCCACCGCTGCCGTCGATCAAGCACGTGCACGCGCATGCTATCGGCGTCGATTCGCGAAGCCAGCGTGCCCGGCAACAGCCCAACCAGCGCCGAAAGCAACAGCCGTACCCGTGGCGATTCGGCGCGCAACCGGTAGTCGAGCCAGGCGGGCTCCAATGGCCGTCGAGGGTGCAGCGCACGCACCGCCACGTCCCAGGCGCCCAGCGTCATACGCCCGAGGAAGAACCAGACAAACCCCGGCAGCGCGCGCAGAGAGGGCTGCCAGGGCCGCGTACCGAGCCGGAGCGACAGCGCCACAGCAAGCAGAATGCTCGGCACCCCCAGCGCCCAGCCGCCACCCTCGGCGAACAGCGCCCAGATCGCCGCGTAAAGCAACGCCCAACCCAGCCCATCGAGCCAGCGGCGTCGTAGCCCGGTCTGTTCCATCACTGGTGCTCCTTGTTGTATCTCGCGTTCCTCGAACCGGAAACGGCTACGGTGCATGGTCGAGATCCGCACCGACGGGTATCGATGCGTTGACCGGCGATAAGCCGCATGCCGCGACTCACACCCCAACCCGACACGGCACCAGAAGTGACTGGCCGGGCTCGAGCTGCGCCCGCCCCTCGGCATGTCGTACCGGTACCGGCACCTGGTTGTCAGCATGGGCAGCCACCCACAACTGCCCGCCGCGCCGCTGCAACTCGAGCCGCGCCTGGCGGTAGGTCAGCTGCAAAGTCAGGTCGCCCAGCTCTGCCGGCATTGCCGGAAAAATGTGCAGCCCATCGAGTTCCAGTCGCACCCCGAGATAGTGCCGCTGCAGCACGTCCAGCGAGCCGCACATCGCCCCCAGATGGACGCCCTCCTGCGTGCCCTGGTTATCCGGTGCGTATAGATCGGTATTCAAGGATTGCTGGAAATACGCCCAGGATGCCTGGCTGTCGACCAGAGCCAACGCACCGGCGCACACTACCTTCGACAAACTCGACTCATGGGTGATACGCGCCAGGTGGTGAGCGAGGGTGTGGCGCCTGCTTTTTTCGTCGTGGTGATAACTGAGCCGCTCGAGCAACGAATCCAGCGCCGGCTGCGGCAGCAGGTGGTAGGCCATCAGCACATCGGCCTGCTTGGTCAGTTGATAGCCGTCACTGCTGTCGTGGCGCGCTTCGAGCATCCAGTCCAGGCGCGGCCGATCCCCATGCAGCCACTCCTGCGGCGGCGGTTGCAGTTGCTCGAAGCCCTCGAACTGACAGAGCACATCCTCGTCGATAAAGGGCAGATACATGCGCCGGCTGATGTCCCGCCATCGGGCGGGCTCGTCCACGCCCAGCTTCAGCCGCTCGGCCAGCGCGGCGACGCAGGATTCAGGCAGCAGCTCCAGCACTTGCAGGGCCCGGCACAAGGTCCAGGTCGCCATCAGGTTGGTGTAGGCATTGTTGTCCAGCCCCGGTTCGGCGGCGCCGGGGTAGCCGTTGTGGTACTCGTCGGGGCCGATCACATCGCAGATCAGGTAGCGCTGCCGCGCCGGGTCAAAGCGCACCAGGCTGGTCCAGAAGCGCGCGACTTCGATGATCAGCTCACCAGCTGGACCGGCCAGCAATGTCTCGTCGCCAGTCGCCAGATACAGCTGCCACGCGTCGTAAGCCACGGCGGAACCGATGTGCCGCTGCAGGTAGGTGTGATCGGCCATCCAGCGGCCCGACATCGGATTGCACTGCCAGGGCGGAGTTTCCTCTTCGCCGCTGCAGGCGCTGCGCCAGGGGAACATGGCACCGTGCAGCCCGAGCCGCGCGCCCGCTCACGGGCCTTATCCAGGCGTCGATGGCGGTAATCCAGCAGGCTGCGCGCCAGTTCCGGGAAGTGCGTGGCGAAAAACGGAAAAGCGAACAGCTCGTCCCAAAATACCTGGCCGTAGTAGCCCTCCATCCAGCCGCGCGGCGGGAAGCCGATGTCATGCCCGACGCTGTGTGGCGACACCGTCTGTAGCAGATGGAAGGCATGAAAGCGTAGCGTCAGCTCGAGCCGCGGGTCATCGGCATCAATGCGCATCCGCTGCCAGAGCCGTGCCCAGGCATCGCTGTGCGCCCTTTGCAGATCGGCAAAGCTGTCGTCCGGTAGCTGCTGAAGTAACTGCGCACGCGCCATGCCGTCATCCCTTGGCCGCTCCTGGTCGACCTGGACCACCACCCGCTTCTCGATGATAAACCGGCCATCGGCGGGACGACGGCATTCGGCTTGCTGTAACAGCCTCTGCTCGGCCTGCCGACCCCGCCACCGCAGGTCCATTCCAGGCGTGCGGACCTGTGCGGCCATCACCAGCCGGTGCTCTTCATCGGCCAATCCGGCGCTGAGCGCGGCGCGCCCGTCCTCCTCGTGCTGCAGCACGACGTCTCGCAGCCGCTGCCCTTCATAGGCCTGATTGCGCCGTATGGCCGCGTTCGTGACACCACCATCAAGGGCAGTGCGCAAGCGCAGCCGGTCGACTTGCGGCGGGATCTTAAGCGCCCAGCGCAACACTGCAAGCTGCGGGGTGGCCATGCTGACGAAGCGGGTTTCGTGCAGCTGTAGCACGTGGCCCGCCAGTTCGAAGTCCAGCTCGCGCTCCAGCAGGCCGCTGTCCAGCGTCAGCGACTGTCGATAACGGCGCAGTTCGACCCCATCGAGGCGGTACCAATCGCCGTCATTCAATGCGAAGCTCAGCCCGAAGGGGTCCGGGAGGTTGACCAGCGCTGCCATCTCTACCTTGCTGCCGTTGACCTCCCGGGCCGCATGGTCATACCAGCCGGCGCGGTAGAAGCCGGCGTAGTGATCGCCGGCATTCGCCGTATGCAACGCGGCGGCCTCCGGGGCACTGGCGCGGCAGGACAACAGGCCGTTGCCCTGCGCCAACAGCGCTTCACGGCGGCGCTCATCGGCCGGATCGTAATGATCGAAGACCAGCTTGCACGGCGCTTGCCGATTACCCATCGACTGCCCTCGTCCGTTCCAGCAGACCGTTCGCCATCCGCTCCACCTGCTCACGCGTCGGGTAGCTGGGCTGCGAGCTATAGCCGGAGACCGCCCGGTTTGCCGCCGCCACGCCCCAGGCGGCGGCCTCTCGGGGAGCACGACCTTCCAGCAGCGCGATGGCGAAGACCCCAGTGAAGGCATCGCCAGCACCGGTCGTGTCCACTGGTACCACCTCGCCCGGCGGGATGTGCAGCAACGCCTGCTCACTGGCTAGCACGCAGCCGCCATCCGCCAGCTTGATGCAGACGATGGGCGTGCCTGACCGCTGTAATTCACGCGCAGCGCTGGCGGCCTCCGCTACCGAACCAATGGAACGCCCGACCAGGCCCTCGGCTTCGGGCAGGTTCGGCGCGATGGCGTGCAGCTTGCCTAACAGGTCGCGCTCGAGACGATCCGGGAAGGACGGGTCGAGCACCGTCTGCAAGCCCTTGCGCGCCGCAGCCTCGATGGCGCGGCGCACAACCCAACCCGGAATTTCGTAATCGAGCACCAGGCTGGCCGGGGTTTCGCAGCCGTCAATGCACGCGGTCATGGCGTCGGCAGCCGCGTCATCCCAATAGTCGTTGGCCTCCGTGGCCAGGACGATCTGCTTCTTCGCATCCGGCGGCACCATGATCATCGATACGCCGGTGGATTGACCTTCGGCCTGCCCGACCCCCTCGACCTGAACGCCGGCCTCGCGCAACGGCGCAAGCGCCTGCTCGGCCAATGCATCGTCGCCCACTCGGCCGAGCAGGATGCTGCGCAGACCGAAGCGGGCCGCGAGGTAGGCAGTATTGCTGGCCTTGCCACCGGAAAGGCGACACAAATCATGAGCCAGCAGGGTTTCACGACCGCCGGGCGGCTCATCAATCCGCACCTGGAAATCGGCATTGATGCTACCCAGCGACAGCAACGTGAGGCGCTCCATGAACAGGCTCCGGTGAATCAGGCTCGTTCTTCAACGGACCTGAACCACCGGCCAGGGTTCGCGTTTCGCTGAGCGGCCCGGCGAATCGGGCTTCCGCAATCGCTCGATGATCGCCTCCAGCCCCGGTGCCAGAGCCTTCATGCATGCGATAGCCGCCCGGTCGCTTCCCCGCCCTACCGGGGAAACCTTTTGCGTTGCGGCCGCTCGAAGCTCAATCGCCCAGCCGTCCTGCTCTGGCTCGCGGTGCGCCGCCGCAGGGTCTTGCTGGTCGATACCGAACACAGCACCCGTCAGGGTGCCTAGTTATTAGCGGGCGACAGCCCAAGCCTGCGTGATGCCTGTATCGGGCACGCGTGCGAGGAGCCTTCGATGAGTGCGATTGCGTTGATGATTGTGGGGCTGGCGGCGATGTCGCTGGGGTATCTGTTCTACTCGAAGTTCATCGCCGAGAAAATCTACCGTCTCGATCCCAACTACCGCACCCCGGCCCACACCATGCGCGACGGCGTGGATTACGTGCCAACCAACAAGTTCGTACTCTGGGGTCACCACTTCACCTCCGTTGCCGGCGCAGCGCCCATTGTCGGCCCGGCCATTGCCGTTATCTGGGGCTGGGTGCCGGCCTTTCTCTGGGTAGTGCTGGGAACGATCTTCTTCGCCGGCATTCATGACTTCGGCGCGCTCTGGGCCAGCGCCCGCAACAAGGGGCAATCGGTAGGCATGCTCAGTGGCCGCTTGATCGGCTCGCGTGGACGCAGCCTGTTCCTGGTGGTGATCTTTCTCGTATTGCTGATGGTCAATGGTGCCTTTGCCGCGGTGATTTCCAACCTGCTGGTGTCGACGCCCACCTCGGTGATTCCGGTGTGGGGCGCGATCGTCGTCGCGCTGGTGATCGGCCAGCTGATCTATCGCTACAACGTCAAACTGCTTTGGCCCTCATTGGGCGGTGTGATCGTGCTCTATTTGCTGATCCTGCTGGGCAGCGCTTATCCGATCACGCTGCCCGACACAGTGCTCGGGCTGAGCGCCAAGTCGTTCTGGATCCTGCTGCTGTTCGCCTATGCCGCCATCGCCTCGCTGCTGCCGGTTTGGGTGCTGTTGCAGCCACGCGACTACATCAATGGCCTGCAATTGTTCGTCGGCCTCGGCCTGCTGTATTTCTCGGTACTGTTTGGCGCCCCTGAACTGGTGGCGCGGCCTACAACGCAGAACTGCCGGCCGACAGTCCGAGCATCGTGCCGCTCCTGTTCGTCACCATTGCCTGCGGTGCCATCTCCGGCTTCCACGGGCTGGTTGCATCCGGCACTACGTCCAAGCAGCTGGACAAGGAGACCGACGCCCGCTTCGTCGGCTATTTCGGCGCAGTCGGTGAAGGCATGCTCTCGCTGGCGGCGATCATCTGCTGCACAGCCGGTTTCGCCACGCTGCTCGACTGGCAGCAGGTCTATACCGCCTTCGGTCAGGGCGGCGTGAATGCCTTCGTTCAGGGCGGCGGCACCCTGCTCGCCAATGGCCTGGGCCTGCCCGCCGACCTCGGCGCGACCATCCTCGCGGTGATGGCGATCCTCTTCGCCGGCACCACCATGGACACCGGCCTGCGCCTGCAGCGCTTCGTGATCCAGGAAGCCGGCGAACTGGCCGGTATGAAAGTGAACACGCTGGTCGGCACGCTGATCGCCGTCGGCGTGTGCATGGCGCTGGCATTCGGCGCTGGCTCCGAGGGCAGTGGCGGCATGGCCATCTGGCCGCTGTTCGGCACCACCAACCAACTCCTGGCGGGGCTGACGCTGTCGATCGTCACGGTGCTGCTGATCAAGCAGGGCCGGCCGGCCATCTACACGCTGGTGCCGCTGGTGTTCCTGCTCGCCATGTCGATATACGCACTGCTGGTGCAGATGGGCCAGTTCTATCGCGCCGAGAACTGGCTGCTGCTGGGTATGGATGTGGTGATCCTGATCGCCGCGCTGTGGGTCACGCTTGAAGCGATAGGCGCCATGCGCAAAGGCCGTGATCCGGCTGCCGAGATGACGACTGACGAGCCGCTGCCATGAGCGGGGAACGACTCTTCCTGCAAAAGCTTGCCGATGGACTGCAGGAGTTCTATGTCGCGCCCTACCGGCGCACATTCGCCCGTGCCCGGCGCGACGAGGACGACCTGTTCATGCTGCTGGTTTTTTCCGAGGCGCTGGGTGTGCCCAACCCCGCGGCCTGGTACACCCTGGAGCTGATGCCCGAACTCTACGAGCGCTTCCATGACTGGCATCGACGCATGGGCATGGAGCACTCGCCGCTGGATCACATCGGATGTTGCTAGAGCTGGCTGCGCAGCGCCGAGTGTTGTTCATCGGCGGCAAGGGCGGCGTCGGCAAGACCACCGTTGCCGCCGCTACCGCCCTGCAGCAAGCCGGGACCGGACGCCGCGTGCTGCTGGTTTCCACCGACCCGGCGCACAACCTGGGGCATCTCTGGAATCGCCCGATTGGCGCCAGCATCGTGCGCCTGGCCGCGGGTCTCGATGG
Organism: Pseudomonas sp. SST3; assembly: GCF_003325755.1. The sequence goes on from NZ_QORI02000001.1 coordinate 109,613, forward strand.
CCTGGAGCTTGATCCCGAGCTCACCGTGCGCAGTCATCTGAACGAAGTGGGTGCCGCCCTGCGCCGATTGATGCCGCCGCATCTGGCCGGCGAAGTCGATAAGCACATGGCGCTGTCCCGCGATGCACCCGGCATGCACGAAGCGGCGCTGCTCGAGCGCATCGCCGATACCGTCACCCAGGGCCTTGATCGCTACGATCTGCTGGTGTTCGACACCGCCCCGTCGGGCCATACCTCACGGCTGATGGCCCTGCCGGAAATGATGACCGCCTGGACCGAAGGCTTGCTGCAGCGTCAGGAACGCAGCAAGCGCTTCGGCGATGTGTTGCGCAATATTGGCAAGGACGACGCAGGCCTGGGTGAAAGCATCCTCGGCCGCGAAGCGAGTGACGGCGACGACCGCCAGCAACGTGTGCGCCAGCTGCTCTACCGGCGGCGAGAGCGCTTCAGCCAGCTGCGTGACGTGATTCAGGATCGCCAGCGCTGCGCGTTCATCATCGTGCTGGCCGCCGAGCGCCTGCCGATGCTGGAAACCATCGAGCTACAGGCCCAGCTGCAGCGCAGCGGCATCGACGTCGCCGGACTGGTGGTGAACAAGCGTTCGCCAAGCAATGCCGGCGCCTTTCTTGCCGAACGCCACGCTGGGGAGCAGCGCCATCTGGACAGCCTCCAGCAGGCATTGCCGAACCTGCCGATTCAACAACTGCCGCTGCTCGCCGAGGATGTGGTCGGCGAGGCTGCACTGAGGGCATTTGGTGCACGGCTGCAATAGCGCACTGTACGGAAAAGGCTCAACCAGAAGACTCGGCACGCGCCAACTGACCGGCAATGATCCTTGTGCGACTCACGCACGTCATGACTGAACCAGCCGCAATGATGACAAGCGCGAGCAATAGCGAATTGGACGTGGCGAAGAAGATGGATTCTGGGATGTTCAGCGCCAGACCAGCCGTCATGGCCGCCATCCGGTGCTGCTTCGCCATGGGGCCGCTAAAGGTCTGCTTAAGCCCGAGAGCGCCGCCAAACACCCGCACGTAGGCCGTCAATGCAGCGGCAAGCGCAGCGAACCAGCCAAGCGACGGACTACCTGCTGCATATCCCAGCGCCACGATCAGCACGGTGTCTGCAATGCGATCCGGAAATTCGTTGTACAGACTGCCAAGTCTCGATTGCTTACCGCCCTCGACGGCCACCATGCCGTCGAGCAGGTTGCAAACCAGCCTCAATTGAATGAACAGGATGGCGGCAAATGAGACGATGACGCTGGCAGAAGCTACCAAAGCTGCTGCTGCAACGACCGCGAAACCGATACTTGCGATTGATATCTGATTAGGCGAGACATCATGGGCGATCAAAAGCGTGGCAAGTGTCGTTGCCCAGCGTTGGGATCGTGACTTGATGGGCCTGCGGTTATCTTGCATATGGCGTTCCTTCCCTGTGACGCAGCAATGGGTCGCTAGTAGGACCGAAGGATGCAAGCGCTTCAAGCGCAGCGGTCACAAACCGGAAGTTGGCTTTGCTCGAAGAGGTCGCCCAGCCGCCGCGGCGCCAGTCCCCGTATGAAGCAGATCCGACCGGCCACCCCTGGTCTGTACCTTCATGACATGCCGCCCCTTCCAAGTGCAACAAATCTCCGTATAGTGCGCCGTCGTCCCGGCGATGCCGACCCCGCGTGGTCTGGCACTGTCTGACGACCGAGGCATGACCCTTGCCTGACCCATTTCGCAGCCCACCATCCCGGCGCTGCGTTTGCCGAATGCCCTATCCGGGTGGCCGGCTTGATACTGGAGATACACGATGTCTACCGAACCCGTCACGCTGATGGTGGCCCGCCGCGTGCGCGATGGCCGTTACCACGATCTCCTCGCCTGGCTGCACGAAGGCGAACAGCTGGCCGCGGACTTTCCCGGCTACCTCGGCTCCGGCGTGCTGGCACCGCCGCCAGGCGACGATGAATTCCAGATCGTCTTCCGCTTCGCCGACGAGCAGACCCTCGACAGCTGGGAACATTCGGCCTCGCGCCGGGCCTGGCTGCAACGCGGCAGCGAACTGTTCGGGCAACCCCACGAGCACCGCGCCCGCGGCATCGGCACCTGGTTCGGTGGAAACGACAGTGCGCCCCCGCCGCGCTGGAAGCAGAGCGTAGCGATCTGGCTGGCGTTCTTTCCGGTATCGCTGCTGTTCAATCTGATGTTCGGCGGTGCACTTAGCGAGCTGAGCCTGGTGATGCGCATTCTGCTCACCACGCTGGCGCTCACGCCGCTGATGACCTATCTGTTCATTCCGCTTTCCACGCGCCTGCTGGCGCCCTGGTTACAGACCCCGCCTCGCCCGCACATACGTCACGGTAAACAGGCCGTCCCCGCCCGCTGATCGACTGGCAGCAAACAACTCGTAAAAAAACATTGCTGCCATTCATCTGACGCCATTAAAGTGCCACTACCGCAGGCCGATAATCCGGTTGATCCCCGCAATGACGTTCGAAGCCGAGCCGACGCGACGGAACATCCGGAAGGCAGGCAGTACGCACATGCGTAATCGCTACGCCTAGCCGAACTCAGCGAGCCGACCAAGGCAGTGCCATAGCGGATGGAGCAACGGATGAATGACAACAACCCGGAGTCGCCTGCGTGGCGCCTGTGCGGCGCCGTTCTGGTCGCCGCCAGTCTGCTGTTTCCCTCGGGCCTGGTGCGCGCAACGGAAACGCTGACACTGCTGAACTGGGAAGAGTATCTCAGCGAAGCGGTAATCGAGCGCTGGCAGGCCGAAACCGGCGTCGCCCTTCAGCAGATCTATTTCGATAGCGGCGACAAGCGCGACGAGATTCTTGCCAAGCCGGAGCACCGGATCGACTTGGTCGTGGCCGGGCGAATCAGCTCCGACCGGTTTGGCTCGCGCAGCCTGCTCGAGCTTATCAGCGATGCTGAACTGCCGAAGCTGCGCAACGTCTCGCAACGCTGGCGCGACAGTTGCGGTGCTTACAGCGTCCCTTACCTGTGGGGCACGCTGGGCATCGTCTATCGGGCCGACCGTATCGCCGAAGCCCCGCAATCCTGGGCTGCATTGCTGCAACCGACCAAGCGCGACGAACCGCATATCATCATGATGGAAGACCACGAAGACATCCTCGCCGCCCCGCTGATCTACCAGCAGCGTTCGATCAATACGTCCGATAACGACGAGCTCAGGGCCGCCTTCGAACTGCTTCAGGCGCAGTCCAGCGCCGTGCTGACTTACGAATACGCGATCACCTCGCTGAAAAGTCAGCGCCATCTCGACCAGGCCGACATGGCACTGGCCTATAGCGGCGACCAGCAGGTGCTCAACGAAGTCGAGGGTATCGAGGGCGAGCCGTGGCGCTATGTGGTGCCTAAGGAGGGCACGCTGCTCTGGGTCGACTGCCTGTCGATCCCGGCTAATACCCCAAACAAGGCACTGGCTTACCGTTTCCTGAACTTTATCAGCGACCCCGAGATCGCCGCACTGAACGCGGCCGAGCTGGGCGTCGCAACACCCAACGCCGCCGCTCGAGCGTTGCTGCCTGACGCGATCCGACAGGATCCGAGCATCTATCCGCCAGACGAGGTGCTGGAGCGCAGTCAGGTCTTCGAGACGCGGCCAATGGAAGCCACGCAGACGCGGCGACGCATCATCAGCGCACTGATTAACGCCCATGACGCTCGGTAAACGCGCGCTGCTGGTGATTTTCCCGGTCATCCTGATCATACAGCTGGTGGCCGCGTCCACCGCCTACCTGACCCAGCGGGCCGCGCTGCTGGGTCTCGAACAGGCACGCCTGGCGCAACAGCTATCGGTATTGAAGTCTGCCTACATGGACTACGAGGCGTTCAGCCGCAGCGTGCTCTACTCGATCATCGACAGCGAGGCGCTGTTGCTGTTTCTGCGCGAGTCGAACACTGCCTACCGCAACGAAACGCTGGGCCTGCGCATTCAGCAAAGCATCCGCTCGCTGTCCACCAGCGGGCTGCCGTTCGTCTCCTTCGCGATCGTCCAGCCTGACGGCGAGGTGGCCTACTACTTCGAAAGCAGCCTGTCGCCATTCGCCACCATCAATGCCCGGCAGCAGCAAGCGGTCCGTGATGCCAGGCAGGCGGTCGACACGGGTGAGATCAGCTACCTGACCGATACCAACAATGGGCCGTTGCTGCTGGACACCGATTTCATCCTGCCAGCCTCAGGCAGCCAGCCGTTGCCAAGCCAGCGGGCCGAGGCCTTCGCCGTGCAACTGGCGGTACGGCCGGAACGCTTCGTCGCACTGAAGGAGCGCCTCGAACGGGAATATGGCGCGACGGTCGAAATCGCCCCGACATTGCCACCGGTTGCGACCGGCCTATCGGCCGATATCGAGCTGTCGAGCGCACTGCAGGCGCGACTGACACCGGCACCGGACTATATCGCCAGCCGCCTGCAGACCCTGAGTGTGGCCTTTATCACCGGCGGCTCGCTGGTTTGCCTGATTACCATCGGTCTGTTGTTGGTACTGATCCGCCGCTACGTCACCGACCCCATCAGCCAACTCGACAGCCAGCTCACCGATCTGTTGTTGCGCAAGCGTGACGCCCTGGACCAGCCCGGCGATGGCGGCGAGATCGGTCGCCTGACCCTGAACATGAAGACGCTGCACGAGCGCAACACCGCCGCGCTGCAACATATTCAGGAGATTTCCTGGACCGACGGCCTGACCCATATCAGTAACCGGTCTCACTTCGGCATGCTGGCCAGCGCGATGTACGAACGGTGCGTGCGGGACGGCCGGCAACTGGCGCTGCTGTTTCTCGATCTGGATAACTTCAAGCAGATCAACGACCAGCATGGTCACGATGCCGGCGATGCGCTGCTGCGGATCTTCGCCAAACGCGTACAAGGCGTGCTGAAGCAGTATCGGCAGGCCCATCCTGATACCGAGACAGCCTTCGCACGGCTATACGGGGACGAATTCGCCATCTTGTTGATGGCTGATGCCGGCACCGACAGCTTGCCGGCGCTCACCGACGCCGTGCTGCATCTATGCCAGGGTGGTTTCCGTGAGGAAGACCGCATGTACCCGGTCAGCGTCAGCATCGGCACCGCCCGCTACCCTGCCGACGCCGAGTCCATCACCCAGTTGCTGACCCGTGCCGATACGGCGATGTATCAGGCCAAGGCCGAAGGCAAGAACGTCGCCGTGGCCTTCTCCGCGGAGCTGGAGCAACGTAACCAGCGCATCCGCCTGGTCGAGGAGCAGTTGCGTCTGCTCGATGGGGACGATCAGTTCCGCCTGGTTTACATGCCGGAGGTGGACCGCGAGGGCCGCGTGGTCAGCTGCGAGGTGCTGCTGCGCTGGCATTCGCCGCTGCTGGGCACGGTATCGCCGGGAGAATTCATTCCCATCGCCGAACGCGCCGGGCTGTTCCCGAAAATCGACAGCTGGGTGATCAACCATGCGTTGGCGAACTACCCCGAGCTGGTCCGGTTGTTCGGCGAGCACGTGATCCTGGCGATCAACGTGTCATCCGCGCAACTGACCGATGATCGTCTCTGCAATTACCTGATCGAGCGTGCTGCGCATCATGGCATCTGCACCAGCCGTATCGAGATCGAACTCACCGAGACCCACGCCGCCGAACTGAACAGCAACACCATGGAGGTTGTTCGCGCGATCCGCATGGCCGGCTTCCGCGTGGCCATCGATGATTTCGGCGTCGGCTATACCTCGATCCAGCAGCTGCTTGAATATCCGGCCGATACCATCAAGCTGGACATGGCCATCATCGAACGCCTGACCCGCGCCGACATGCAGGAAAGCCTGACGGCGATCGTCGCGTTCTGCCAGGCGCAGGGCAAGCGGGTCAGCGCCGAGGGCGTGGATACCCTGGAAAAGCAGGCCGCGCTGTTGCAGGCAGGCTGCGACCTGTTCCAGGGTTATCTGATTTCACCGCCGCGCTCGGCGGCCGCGTTGGCCGAATGGATGGCGATCCGCAATCGCTCGACCGAGCTGCGCCTCGAACCGTTGCATGCACATGCCAGCCCCGCTCAGAGCTGAGCGCAGGCATTCAGATCGGATCTTCGTCGGCGGCACCGGCAGGGTTGGCCCGAGTCGGCATGCGCAGCATCTCGGGTAGCACCTGGCGCTCGAACACCGCGTGTAGCCGGCGCAATTCGGTCAGCGGCTCGGGGTGATGATCAACGCGAATGTCCCACAGCGGGTATTCCTCGCGGTCGACCACATAGATCGTTGCCGACGACTCGCCATGCCGGTCGCCACCGAGGCTATCGCCAGCGGCGAGCGCCTCCATCAGGCGTTCCACCAGCGGCAGGAAGCGCGTGCAGTTGAGCGCATCGACCACCGCTTCGAGCACGTCGCGGCCAGTCAGCCGGTTGCCTTGCACGCAGAAGCCATCACCGCTGATGGAGCCGGACCAAGGCAGGCACTGGTCGCCGGTCCAGCAAGCCACCTGCCCCTGATTGTCGACCACCGCCAGTTGACGTTGCGACATGCAGGGATCGGTCGGCTTGAGGCGCTCGATCACCTCGCGGGCATCGACGCCCTCTCGCAGGAGATCAAGCCCGTCAATGCCGAGATAGGGATTGATACGCGCCTGGGTTGCCAGCGCACCGACACCTGCGGCGGCATGGGTCAGCAGCTTGCCGACGGCGGGCATGGCCGTCGCGGCGGCAACGCCCAGCTGACCGGTTCGCGCGCATCTTGCAACGATCGAGAATGTCATGCCGCACCCCACTCAAGGCCTTTGAACCTTGGGCTATCGCCACACGCAGATCGTTCCGCTTGAGGCCTGCAATTGGAGGCGGCGGGGGCTCAGACATCGTCCTGTTCCCGCTCGCCCAGCCGACGGTACAGCGTGCGTCGGCCGATGCCGAGCAATGCGGCCGCGCGTCGCTTGTTGCCCTCGACCCGCTCCAGCACATGGCGGATATAGCGCATCTCCAGCTCATCGAGGGTCGGCAGCAAGGGGCCATCGATCATCAACCCAAGCAGGTCGTCGGCACGAGCACTGGGTGTGCTCTCCTGATAACTGGTAATGCGCGCCGGCAGATGTTCCAGCTCAATGCTACGGCCATGGCAAAAGGTTACCGCGCGCTCCATGGCGTTCTGCAATTCCCGCACGTTGCCAGGAAACGGATAGCGCCGCAGCTGCTCCAGTGCCGTGCGCGACAGACCGCGAACCGGGCGGCCATCGCGCGCGGCGAAATGCGCGACGAAACCGGCGGCGAGCAGCTCGCGGTCCTCCTCCCGGTCACGCAGGGGCGGCACCTGCAGGATGAAGGTCTCCAGGCGGAAGAACAGGTCCTCGCGAAACGACTCGCGCCCGGCCGCGGTTTCAAGCGGGCGGTTGCTCGCGGCGATGATGCGCACATCGACGTTCAGTTCGCGTTCGCCGCCCACCGGCCGGATGGTGCCTTCCTGCAGCACGCGCAGCAGCTTGGCCTGCAGCGGCAGCGGCATTTCGCCGATCTCGTCGAGAAACAGGGTGCCGCCATCGGCCTGCTGAAACAGGCCCTTATGCGCGCGATTGGCGCCGGTGAAGGCGCCGGCGGCATGGCCGAAGAATTCACTTTCCAGCAGTTCGGCCGGCAGCCCGGCACAGTTGATAGCCAGAAACGGCCGTTGCGCCCGCTCACTCTCGGCGTGTATGGCTCGAGCGACCAGCTCCTTGCCGGTGCCGCTTTCGCCGATCACCAGCACCGGCCCAGCGGCGCGGGCCAGTTGGCGGATCTGGTCGAACAGTTCGCGCATCACTCGACTGCGGCCGAGCATGCCATGGAAGCGGTCATCGCTGAGCAGTTGCTGAAAGCGTCGCACCTCGTCGCGCAGCCGGCGCGTTTCCAACGCGCGCGACACGGCCAGGCCAAGGTGCTCCAGGTCCAGCGGCTTGGTAAGGAACTCGTCGGCACCTTCCTTCAGCGCCGCCACTGCCTGCTGAATGCTGCCGAACGCCGTGATCACCAAAAACGCCGGCGCCGCCTGCATCGCCTTGACCCGCCGCAGCAGCGCCATGCCATCGGCGCCCGGCAGGCGCAGGTCGCTGACCACCAGATCTGGCTCCCAGCTTTCCAGCAGCGGTACGGCGTCCTCCGCGCTCGCCACGGCATGCACCTGCAGCGCACGGTCTTCCAGCTCCTCGACCAGCAGCTGGCGCAGGCTGTCGTCATCTTCGACGATCAATACCCGTTGTGGAGCGGTGTCATCCATCTGCATCTATGTCGTCCTCGTTGGCGAGCGCCAGGGAAATACGAAACGCCGCGCCACCCAGCGAGCTCTCGACCAGCTCGAGACGACCGCCGCACTCGGCCACCACCCCATGTGCCACGGCCAGCCCCAGGCCGCTGCCCTTGCCCACCGGTTTGGTGGTAAAGAACGGTTCGAACAGGGCGGTGCGGTGCTGCTCGGCGACGCCCGGGCCATCGTCTTCAACCTGGAACATCAAGCAGTCGGCCTCCTGCCACCAGCGCAGCGCCACTTGGCCGCCTGGGCTGGCCTGGGCGGCGTTGCGCAGCAGGTTGGTCAAAGCCTGTTCGAAGCGCGGCGGATCCACCTCGCAGTACAGCGCAGTCGGAGGCGCCTCCAGACTGAGCTCCACGTTCAGCGATGCCAGCTCGTCGGCCACGGCTGCGGCCGCCGAGTGCACCAGCACCTCGGCGGGCATGCGCCGCGGCGGTTGACCAGCCGCGCGACCGAAGTCCAGCAATTGGCGAACTATCTCGCTCAGCCGCTGCACCTGGCTACGAATCTGCAGCAACCCCTTGCGCGGGCCGTCTTCCAGCGTCTCGCTGCGTAATACGCGCTGGGCCTTACCGTCGATGACGCTGAGCGGGCTGCCCAGTTCATGTGCCACTCCGGCAGCCAGGCGGCCAACCGCCGCCAGTTGCTGGGTGCGTCGCAAACGGGTCTCGAGTTCTGCCTCGCGCGCCTTTTGTTCGGCCATGCGCTGCTCGGCATCGGCGATGCTGTCGAGCATCTGATTCAGCGCCCGGCCGAGCACAGCGATTTCCTGCGGGCCGCTGCGCGGGGCTCGATGCTTGCGATCGCCGGCGGCGACCCGCGCCATGCTCTGTGTCAGTTCATGCAGGTGGCGGCCGATGGCCGACCAATGCCCGAGCAGCACGATGCAGATCGCAGCCAACGCCAGCACCGCAGCTGAAATGCCGGCAATCACCCGCAGCTGCCGGGTGTCACGTTCGAAATCATTCCAGCGTCGGGTGACCTGCAACAGCCCGTTGATACGCCCGCCGCTTTGCTCCAGCGGCAGGAAATAGGAATAGACCTCGCGCCCGCGGATGCGCTGATAACCGCCGCGACGCTTGCCATCGGCGGTCAGTTGCTGGATCGAGGATTGATCCTGGTCCGGCGCGATGCCTCCGGCGAATGCCACCAGTTCACCTTGATCGTCATAGAGATAAGCACCGTAGACGCGGCCTACGCCGAGCACCGACTCCAGCACCTGTTGCGCAGTGCGGTCGTGCTGCTTTTCCAGGCTGTCGCTGAGCGGCAGCCGAACCGCCCGCGCCACCAGTTCGACTTCTTCTTGCAAGCGCCGCTCGCTGTTGCGCTCGACCGTCCACAACAGCAGATAACTGAAGCCGAGCATGATCGCCACCAGCGGGATCACCACCTTCAACAAAAGCGCGCCGCGCAGGGTCGATGTTCTTTGCCAAACTGCTACATGTGCCATTCTGGCACGATACAGAGCCACCTCTTTAGCGTCGATGCGAACAGGACGGACGGCAAAAAACTCTACAAATCAAACACTTGGAGATACCCGTTCAGGCTGGCATGGCTGATGCAACGCCCCTGGCGTCTTTCAACAGCAGGAATATCGAACATGACCAAGCTAAACGCTCGCCTCGTTTCCGCCAGCCTTACCGCTCTTCTGATGGCCGCTGGCGCCGCCCAGGTATCCGCGCAGCAGGCCAGTCCGGCGCCGGCCACGCAACCGGCACCGGCGATGCAGGCAGCAGACATCAGCGACAAGAAGCTGGAGAAGTTTGCCGACTCGCTGGGCGAGATCATGGAGATTCGCGAGGACTTCACCGCCAAGCTGGAAAAGACCGGTGACCCGGCCGAGGCTCAGCAACTGCAGCAGCAAGCCAACGACAAGATGATGAGCACCGTTGAAGACAACGACCTCAGCATCGAGGAGTACAACGCCATCAACCAGGCCGTACAGAACGATCCGCAGCTGCGCGACAAGGTCATCGCGATGGTGCAGAACTAAGGATTGATCGGTTCATGAGCCCCGCCCCGGCGTAATGTCGGTCACTTAGGGGAGACGCCGCATTCTTATGCAGATTGCGGCGTTTTTCTGCTCTAAGCGAACCCCGCAGCCCCGTAGGAGCGAGCTTGCTCGCTAATCCACGCCACGCAAAAAGCTTCGCGAGCAAGCTCGCTCCTACAGGCCGGGCCATAATGCCGCGGTGCTTTGCTTTGCCTAGACACTTATAAGTGACCCGCCCTGGCGGTTCTTTTGCTAGATCCGCGCAAAAGGCTTCAGCGGCCCGCTACCCGATCATTTCCCGCGCAGCGCCAACCCTTTGAGAAAGTTGCGCAGTAGTTGGTCGCCACAGACACGGTAGTTGCTGTGCCCGACCTTGCGGAACAGCGCGTTGAGTTCCGGCTTGGACACAGGGAAGTCGACCGACTGAAGAATCGCGTGCATGTCGTCCTCCTTCAGTTCGAAGGCCACACGCAGCTTCTTCAGCACCATGTTGTTGGTGACCGGTAGTTCGATCGGCGGTGTCGGCCGGCTCTCGTCCTTGCCGCGCTTGTAGATCACCAGGCCGTCGAGGAAATGCGCCATGATCCGATCGCCACAGGGCTTGAAGCCCTCCTCATCCTCCTTCTTCAGGTAGGCCACCGCCTCGCTGTCGGGAATCTCGCAACCGGTCAGCCGAGTGATTTCGGCGATCTTGGCGTCGTTGACGTTAAGGATGTAGCGCAGGCTGCGCATCACATCGTTATTAAGCATGGACAATCCTTCTGGCAACGGGAGAGCCGGCACACGCCGAGCCTCGATGGCGCGCGAGTATAAGGCGTAAGCGCCGGCAGGTGAAAAACGCGCACCGTCGTGCTACTCCGGCAGTTCAACGCTGACCTTGATCGCGGAATACCAGGCGGCCAAATTGGCAATGTCGTCATCGCTCAGGCCTGCAGCGATCACCGACATCTGTGGGTGCTTGCGTTCGCCGCTGCGGAAGGCTTTGAGCTGGCGGGACAGATAGAGCTCGCCGTTGCCAGCCAGATTCGGCGCATCAGCGACTTTGCTCAACCCATCGAGGCCATGGCAGGCCGCGCACATCTTTGCCTTGGTTTTCCCCGCACCGATATCCGCAGCTCTCACTTCTGTTGCGAACAGCAACGCCAGCAACATTAGCCAGGGTACCAGCAGCCCGCCACGACGATGTCTAGCCATACGAATCACTCCCAGGACTACGCCGCCTGGCTCGAATGAACGAGCCGGGCAGCCTCACAGAAAAAGCTGACGTCAGTTCGAATCGCCGTCATAGGAGATCCGGTAGATCGCCCCGGCAGTGTCGTCACTCACCAGCAGTGAGCCATCTTTCAACTGCGCCACATCGACGATGCGGCCGAAGTACTCGCCGGTGTCCTCGTTCAGCCAGCCTTCGGCGAACGGCACCGTGTCGCCGGATGGTGCCGAGCCGTCTGCCGCGAACGGAGTGAACATCACCCGTGCACCGGCCGGTTCGGTGCGGTTCCAGCTGCCACGCTGCGCGCTGAACAAGCCGCCGCGGTATTCCTCGGGAAACATCTTGCCGGTGTAGAACATCAGGCCCATATCCGCCGCGTGGGCGACCGTCTCTACCACCGGGAAGGTAAGGCCCTCCGGTGGCGTCTCTTCAGCGTATTCGTTGGTACGCACCTGACCGCCGCCATACCAGGGCATGCCGAACTGCATGCCGGCCTTCGGCGCATGGTTGATTTCACCCGGCGGGATGTCGTCGCCCATGCCGTCCACCTGGTTATCGGTAAACCACAGCTCCTTGGTGGTCGGGTTGTAGGTGATCCCCACCGAGTTGCGTACACCAGTGGCATAGACCTCCCGCTTGCTGCCGTCACGTTCCATGCGCACGATGCCGCCGATGCCGTGCTGGTTGTATAGCTCCAGCTTGTCCTTCGGCGGCACGTTGTGCGGCTGCCCCAGGGACACGGTGAGTTTGTTGTCCGGCCCGACAGCGCAGACCCGCGCGCCATGGTTGTAGCTCTCCTCATCGGAGGGGATCAGCTCGCCGGAGGGGACCACGATATCGGCAGCGACATCCGGCCCCTCGTAGAAGAACTCTGCCGCGGGGAAGACCAGCACGCGGTTGTGCTCGGCGACGAAGAGAAAGCCATCCGGACTGAAGCATGGGCCCGGCTGGGTAAAAGAGATGGCCGGGGCGAAACGTTTGACCTCGTCGGCGGTACGGTTCTTGGTGCGATCGGTGACAGTCCACAGATCGGTCTTGCGCGTGCCGACGAACACCACGCCGCTGGACGGCCCCACCGCCATGTGCCGCGCATCGGGCACCACCGCGTAGAGCTCGATCTTGAAGCCATCCGGCAGTTTGATGCGCTCCAGGTTGTTGCGGATCGCATCGGCGATCTCGCCGTCCTGTGGCACGGTTTTCATGTCGAGGGACTGGCCGGTGGTCTTCATCGAGCGCATGCGCTCCAGCGCTTCGTCACTGGTGGGCGCGGCCACCGCCAGTCCGGACATGCAGATCAGCAACGCACTCAAGGGAGCATGTTTCATAGGGCACCAACCTCATCGAGGGTCGTCTCGCTGGACGATCATTATTGTTTTTCTGCTCAGCGCCCCGGACCGCCGCGACCAGCGTGCACCAGGCGTTCAAAAGCGAGCGCTCAGTCACAGCGTAGCGTCAAACGAAACCTTTGCCAGATGACCGAAACCCGCCAACTCATCCCTGCGTCCAACGCGTACCGGCCCTAATGCAGACCGTCGGCCCGAGGCGCAACGGGCGAGCAATCTGCCGGCTTGCCTTGTCAGAAGGCTCGGGCGCGCCGCTGTTCCGGGCCTGCTCTGTCCATAGATGAAGTTGGAGAGGTTTGCATGAAAAGAGCTGCACTTGGTCTTGGCGTTTTGCTCGCCTGCGCGAATGCAACGGCCGTTACGCCAGGTACTCACTGGGGCTATTCCGGAGAAGCGGGGCCGGAGAACTGGGCAAAGCTGACGCCGGAATTCAGCGCCTGCGGTGGCAAGAACCAGGCACCGGTCGACCTCAGCGGTTTCGTCGAGGCCGAACTGGCTCCGCTACAGCTCAGCTACTCGGCGGGCGCAAGCAAGGTCGTCAACCTCGGGCACACAGTGCAGGTGGTCTATGAGCCCGGCAGCCATCTGACGCTCGATGGCAAGGACTACGAGCTGCTGCAGTTCCACTTTCATATGCCCAGCGAGAATCTGATCAAGGGCCAGTCCTATCCGTTGGAAGGGCATCTGGTTCATGCCGACGAGGACGGCAACCTTGCGGTCCTCGCGCTGATGTTCAAGACCGGCGAGCACAACGCCGCGCTGGCTCGTTTGTGGGACAAACCGCCGACAGATGGCCAGACCCAGCAGATCGCGCCCATGGCCAACGCCAGCGAACTGCTGCCCGATAATCTGGACTACTACCGTTTCAGCGGCTCGCTGACCACGCCACCCTGCACCGAAGGCGTGCGCTGGCTGGTGCTGAAGCAGCCGCTGATCGCCTCCGAGAAGCAGATCAACGCACTGACAAAGGCGGTAGGCCACGCCAACAATCGCCCACCGCAGCCACTCAACTCCAGGGTCGTGCTTCAGTAACCAGGGCTGCGCCGTCCAGCGCCATTGAAACGCAACGAGGCGGGAGCCTCCGGCAATGCGCCAGTGCCTGAATGACAGCCTCAACCCGCGCAGCTACACTGCGCGCCTCCCTTCGACCTATCGATTCGCCGACCCTTAGTGGCCGGGGAATCGAACGGCTGTCATCACCTCTGCCGGGGCCACCGGCCAGGACTTGTCATGATCCGCATCACTGAACTGCAACTGCCCCTCGACCACCCCGCCGAGGCGCTGCGCCAGGCGATCGTTGCGCGCCTGAAGATCAGCGACACCGAGCTGCTGGACTTCACGGTTTTCAAGCGCAGCTATGACGCGCGCAAGAAGAACAGCGAGATCACCTTCGTCTACATCATCGACGCCAGCGTGGCGAATGAAGAGCAGGTGCTCGCGCGGCTGGCCGACGACCGCAACATCCGCGTCTCGCCGGACACCGGCTACTACCCGGTCGGCCAGGCCCCCGACGGGCTGAGCGAGCGTCCGCTGGTGATTGGCTTTGGCCCGTGCGGCCTGTTCGCCGCGCTGACCCTGGCGCAGATGGGCTTCCGCCCGATCGTGCTGGAGCGCGGGCGCGACGTGCGCAGCCGTACCAAGGACACCTGGGCGCTGTGGCGCAAGAAGGTGCTGAGTCCGGAATCCAACGTGCAGTTCGGCGAAGGCGGCGCCGGGCTGTTCTCCGACGGCAAACTCTACAGCCAGATCAAGGACCCGAAGTTCTACGGCCGCAAGGTGATGCACGAGTTCGTCCGTGCTGGCGCGCCGGAAGAAATCATGTTCGTCAGCAAGCCGCACATCGGCACCTTTCGCCTGACCGGCGTGGTGTCGACCATGCGCGAAGAGATCAAGGCGCTGGGCGGCGAGGTGCGCTTCGACAGCCGGGTGGTCGACTTCATCATCGAGGACGGCCGTATCCAGGGCGTGCGCATGACCGATGGAGAAGAAATCCGCAGCCGCTACGTCGTGCTCGCCCTCGGTCACAGTTCGCGGGATACGTTCCGCATGCTGCACGAGCGCGGCGTCTATATCGAAGCCAAGCCCTTTGCCGTGGGCTTTCGCATCGAGCACCCGCAATCGCTGGTCGACAACGCACGTCTGGGCAAATACGCGGGGCATCCGGAGCTGGGCGCGGCCGACTACAAGCTGGTCTACCACGCCAAAAACGGTCGGGCGGTCTACAGCTTCTGCATGTGCCCGGGCGGCACCGTGGTGGCAGCCACGTCCGAGCCGAACCGCGTAGTCACCAACGGCATGAGCCAGTACTCGCGCAACGAGCGCAACGCCAACGCGGGCATCGTCGTCGGCATCAACCCGGACGAGGATTTCCCCGGCGGCCCGCTTGCAGGCGTCGAATTGCAGGAAAGACTTGAATCGCGTGCCTTCGAGCTGGGCGGAAATGACTACTGCGCACCGGGGCAATTGGTGGGCGACTTCATCCGCGGCCGGGCTTCCAAAGCCTTCGGCGAGGTCGAGCCGTCCTACAAGCCCGGCGTGCGTCTGGGTGACCTGGCTCCGTCGTTGCCCGACTACGTCATCGAGGCGATCCGCGAAGCGCTGCCGGCCTTCGGCAAGCAGATCCGCGGGTTCGACCGCGCCGACGCAATCCTAACCGGCATCGAGACGCGCACATCTTCACCGGTGCGGATCAAGCGCAATAACGAATCCCTGCAAAGCATCAATACCCGCGGACTGTATCCGGCAGGAGAAGGCGCCGGTTATGCCGGCGGGATTCTTTCGGCAGGCGTCGATGGAATCAAGGTGGCCGAAGCCGTGGCCATCGCCATGCTGGCTGATCTTCAAGGCTGAACCGGTCTCAGGGTCGCTGGCGTTTGTGCTCGAAGGCTTCGACACACGCGGGCAAGTCATAGAAGCGCGGCGTCCCGCCGACCCGATTTCCGTTCTCGCCCGCCGTCTTGCGTTGGCATTCGGCTTCAGACCGGGAACTGCGCTTGGCGTTCATGCAGTCTTGAAAAGCCGCTTCGCGTAACGGCGCCAACTTCTCGGCCCATGCCGCTTCGCATTGCCGATCCAGCTCGCCCTGCCGCCGGGCAAACGCCTCTTCCTCGTTCTTGAACGCCCCCTGCGCCTGGATTGTCAGGACGCACAGCAGCAACGCGGTAAATTTCCCCTGTTTCATTGACGCACTCCTTTGCTGAGCCAGCCGCCAGCATGGCGCAGCGACGAGGACCAAAAAAGCGAGATGGGTGCCTGGTTCTCTTCGCTTACCGCTCAACGCACCTGGAAGCGCTGTTCAGCCAGCTTGCGGTCGCCCTGGAACACCAGGAAGTGCCACTCGCCTGGAACAAGCTCATGCGTTTCGGTGAACTCGAATGCCATGACATCCGTTGGCGCCTCCGGAACCAGCTTCTGCACAACTTCGTAGCGGTCGTGCCGTTGGCCGCTCGGATCGACCACGCCGGGCGTCAGATAGAGCAAGGTAAGCGGCGTATCGTCGGCACGCTTGCCCTCCAACCGGTAGCGCAGGCCGAACTTGGTGCCAATCTTCAACGGCACTTGGTCAACCTCCAGGATGCGCTGATCGCCGCGAGTCAGGACCCGTTCGCCAGGCTGTTGGTCCTGGTAACGGCTTTCGAACACACCGGCCTCCACCGGGCCGGCGACGCGTACATCGGCACAAGCCAAACCGGGCAACAACAACGCAAACAGCAGCGGACGAAGAGTAGGCATAACGGGCTCCCTGGCAGAAAGCAGCGAGCCTATGACATTGGCGTGACAGCCACGTGACAGGGTTCTGCGCCTGGCTGGTGCGTCATTCCGACGTTTGATGGCCTTAGATCAGATGACAACGCTCCAACCGAGCCGAGGCACTACCGCCCATAACCAGTGATAAAGTCACTGGGGTCGACTATTGCTCTCGGAGAATCCATGCACTCACTGCTTACCACCCTGTTGCTGGCATTACCCCTGACCACCTCGCTAGCCTTCGCCGCCGAATCGCCTGCGGGCCGCTGGCAGACCATCGACGATGAGACCGGCAAGCCCAAGTCCATCGTTGAAATCCAACAGGCCGCCGACGGCAGCCTCAGCGGCAAGGTGGCGGAAATTCTACAGTCGGACCACGGCCCCAACCCGGTATGCAGCGAGTGCGACGGCGATCGCAAAAACAAGCCGATCACCGGCATGACAATTCTCTGGGACCTCAAACCCGACGGCCAAAACGTCTGGAGCGGCGGCACCATACTCGACCCCGCCAAGGGCAAGACCTACCGATCCAAGGCGACGCTGCTCAAAGGCGGCGACAAGCTGGAAGTGCGCGGCTACATCGGCATCGAAGCGTTGGGACGCAGCCAGACCTGGATTCGTCAGTAACCGTAGGCAGGTCCGGCAGCCCGCCGGGCACGAAGGGGTCGCACCAGCAAACCGCCACGCAAACCAGCACGCCGAGATGATTCGCGGGTCATACCCAAATGCGATCTCTCTCCTCCGGCGCCAACGCACAAGCACCCCACGGGTATCGCCACACACTCGGCGTGGCGTTCCTGCTCGTCATAAGCCTGCAGAGCTCCGCTGAAACCGCTGTCAGATTCGATGGCGTGCTCAAGCAGGCCGAACAGCTCGAACAGCTGGAAACCCTGATCATTGCCCAGCATGGCGAGATCATCGTCGAGCGAGGCTTTCGCGGCCATCGCACGACCTCACCGGCCAATATCAAATCCGCGTCCAAGTCAGTGATTTCCGCGCTGGTCGGCATCGCCATCGACAAAGGCATTCTTGAAGGAACGGATCAACCCGTCGCCGAGCTTCTGAAGGCGGACTTGCCGGCAAAGGCTGATCCACGATTGCAGCAGGTGACGGTAGGCAACCTGCTCTCAATGCAGGCAGGCCTCGGATCGACTTCTGGACGCCACTACGGCGCCTGGGTAGCGAGCCGCAACTGGGTAAGGGCCGCACTGGCACGGCCCTTCGAGGCGGAACCGGGCGGCGCGATGATCTATTCCACCGGATCGAGCCATCTGCTTTCGGCCATTCTCACCCGGCGCACCGGCAAATCCACCCTACAACTGGCACGACAATGGCTGGCGCCGCTCGACGGCTTCGCCATCAGCGCCTGGACCCGTGATCCGCAAGGCATCTACCTGGGCGGCAACGAAATGGCGATGACGCCGCGCTCGCTGCTCGCGTTCGGCGAGCTCTATCGCCGCGAAGGTGTCACGGCCTCCGGGGGACGGCTGCTATCCAAGGAATGGATCGAGGCCTCCTGGACGCCACGCACACGCTCGCGCTACACCGGTCACGGTTATGGATACGGCTGGTTCATCAGTCAGTTTGACGACATGGCCGTGCGCTACGGCTGGGGCTACGGTGGGCAGATGGTGTACGTGGTGCCCGAGCTCGCCATGACTGCGGTGATGACCTCAAATACGCAACAACCCTCCGGTGGCGCCATGGGTCATCGTGATGCGCTGCATCGATTGCTCGGTCAAATTATCGAGGCGATGCGCGAGACAGCGCTGCCGCCAGCTGGGTGACGAATCAGACCTCGGCACTCGTGAAGCGCTGCAGGAGGACAGCGAACAGATTCACCTTCCCGAACCGAAGGTCCATATAACGACCCGGTCCGTGTGGCCGCAGCAAGGGCAGTTAGCATGGCGGTCATATTTGACGCACGGCAACCTTACAGTCGGCGCTCTAGCGAGCCGAACCTCGTGACGATGCGGGACACTCCCGCCGAAGACTGAACACCGCCCGGACTCCTGCTGCAACCAGCCAGCCGGCCCCATCCGCGTCGGCAGTGCCCGTGAACGAGTCGCGGCGCTGCCAGGTGGTTGGATGCCGTTTTCAGCGGGCCTGAACAACACAGCCAGCACCAGGCACTCGCCCATAACCGTATCGCCGAAGACGCCTAGCTTGCAGCAAGTGCCTCGGCAATTGTTGGAGGTGCGGCAGCGCGGGCGTACATCGACTTCAGGTACTCTCTCAATCTCGGTGCTCCGTCGAGCATGTTTTCTTCGTTCGCCCAGTCCAGCGTATATGCCGCCGTGAAATCAGCCACGCTGAGCCGGTCGGCCACCATGAACTCGCGCTCCTTCATGTGTCGTTCGAGCACCGCCACCATCTCCACGCATTCCTGCCTCGCCAGGTCGATGTCTTGCGGTAATCGCTTATGTTCCGGATAAAGAAACGTGTGCCGCGTGATGCGCCAGAGCGGCTGTTCTATTTCGGTCACAAGGAAGAATATCCAACGGTACATCTGCGCCCTGTCTTCCACCGTCGCCGGGATGTATCCCGCCTGAGGATTCTTGTCCGCCAGATAGAGCTGAATCGCGACCGACTCGGTCACGACCAAGCTCCCGTCGACCAACACAGGGACCTTGGCAGCGGGGTTGAGAGCCAGAAAGTCCGGTCGCGTATTTTCGCCTAGCAGGATATGCACCGGGAGCATCTCGTACTCCAGGCCTAGTTCATTGAGTAACCACATAACGCGCAGGGCGCGGGTTGGGGGCGTTCCGTATAGTTTCAACATTTTCGGCTCCATTGATTTTTGGATACCACAAGTTGTCTTGACGCCTGATCTAATCGAGTGGAGGCGTACGGAATCGACACGTCATCAAAAATTCGCCAATGAGCGATGCCGAAGAGCCGCTGAGGCCGTGTCTACGTCCGAACAGATGACGCCGATGGACAGACCAGCTTTCGTGCCAGTGCACGCCCCGCTACACCCCGGCTTGCTGACGCCACCAGTCCGGATGACTGACGCGGGTCGACCACCGTGACCGCGTAGGCTAAACCTTCACAGATCATCGCTACGTTGAGTTCAACGTCCATGCAAGCCAGCCTTGGCAGGCTTTGCCCACAACCGGAGGTTCTGTGCCCGAACCAGCCGCTCAATTGCCCTACCGCCCACGCCTGGCCGACATGCGTCCGCTTGGCCAGCCGACTGCGTGGGTGAATCCTGCCTTTGCACTGGCTTCGTCCCGAACCACATCGGCCGACAGGCTGATGGATCGGGAGGGCTATCGGTCCGAGTTCCTCGCAGATTTCAACGTCCCGTGGCCACAGCTGGCCGAACCCTACCGAGATGATCTTCTGCCGATCCCGAACAGCACCGGAGATCGGCTCGACTACACCCATTTTTCCATCGCCATGTCCAGAAGCCGGCGCCTGGCCTTGTTCGTCGGCGTAAACATTGAGGGAGGTTCGCTGGTCGAGGTGATACGCGGCAGGGATCGCTGGACGTATGACGGGCGCATTCCGGCCGAGGCGCAGGTCGGCGAGTCTCTCTACGCAGACAACCTGCTCGACCGCGGCCACCTCGTGCGCCGCCAGGACCCAAACTGGGGGCCCCTGGCCGAGCAAGCCAACACCGACACCTTTCATTTCACCAATTGCTCACCGCAAATGGCCGGCTTCAACCAAAAGAACTGGCTGGACCTGGAAAATTACCTGCTCGACAACACCCGCCGCTGGCAAGCCCGCGCCACGGTGTTCAGCGGTCCGGTATTCAGCGATGCCGATCGGCTCTACCGTGGCGTCGCGATACCTAACGCATTCTGGAAAGTCGTCGCCTTTATGGGCGGCGACGGAAAGCCCTCCGCAACCGCCTACATGATCGACCAGTCCGGCGAACTCGGCCGCCTCAACCTTCTATTCGGACGTTTCAGGACTTACCAACGTAGCGTGCTGCAGATCGAGCGTCTCACCGGAATCGATTTTGGCGCCCTCTCTGACTACGACGGATTTTCGAACGAAGAGCGCGCCACGGGCACACGGATCGAGGCTGAAATAAGGCAGCTGGGCGATATTCGGATCTGAGGTTGAAGATGACGCTGTAACGGGGGCGATGAAACGGAATGAACAGACGCCGCGTGCTCAAGATCGGCTTGTTGAATCTACTGCTCGCCTGGCTTCCCGTGACGCGTGCGCGCCTCGCCCGCTACGTCGAGCGGGACGGCTGGATTCTGCGCGCAGAAGATCGCTGATGAAGGTCAGCGCCGAGCAGCTCGCAGAGGCACTACCGTTCGATTACTGCATTGTCGGCAGCGGGCCGGCCGGCATCACCCTGGCACTGGCGCTGGAGGCGACCGGCAAGCGCATCCTGTTGATCGAAGGCGGTGGCGAGTCGCCCTCTGATGCATCGCAGGAACTCTACCGGGGCGAGGTAGTGGGCCATGCTTATCGCCCACTGGACACGTGCCGAATACGCGCCTTCGGTGGCTCCTCGAATGGTTGGGGCGGTTGGTGTCGCCCGCTGGATGCTGTCGACTTCACGGAAAAGCCGGGCCTCGCCGACGGCGGCTGGCCGATCGGGCACAGCGACCTCGCACCCTATGCCGCACGCGCGGATGAGCTGTTCAAATTAGGCCCTGCTGAAGACGAGCCTGCGCTGGCCGGAGCGCTGCTCAAACAGAGCAGCTTCCGCTATTCCACGGTGAACTTCGGCCAGAAATACAAGGAACGTCTGTTCGCCTCGGCGAACGTGGCGGTAGCGCTGAATACCAGCCTCGTGGCGATCTTGACCGACGGCACGGCGGTTACCGGTCTGCGGGTGGACGTCGGCGGGATGCGCAGGACGCTCACGGCGCGTTGCTACATTCTGGCCACCGGCGGCATCGAGAACAGCCGCCTCCTGCTATGGAGCAACCAGCTAGCGCACGGAGCGTTGATCAAGCAGCCGGCGACGCTGGGTCGCTACTGGATGGAGCACCCGCACTTCACCCTCGGCGAGATCCTGCTCAAACGCCGGGCTGGGCTGAATTTCGATGAAAAGAGCGTCGGCTTCGTATCACCGACGCCGGAGCTGATGGCACGTAAGCAGTTGCTCAATTGCGGCCTGCGGATCATCCGCAGCGACGACGCCGAGACCCTCGCCAGCATTCGCCGGCTAGCCCGGGTAGCGCCACACCTCGCCAGCACAATCTTGCGAGACTATCGCCAGGGAAGAAGTTATGGAGCGGTGCTGCGCGCTAGCTGGGAGCAATATCCGCGCGCGCAAAGCCGCGTTGCGCTGGCGCGAGAAAAGGACCGTCTCGGCATTCCGCGGGTGATCCTCTACTGGACGCTGGACAACGGGGACAAGCGAACCGCCCTGGAAAGCGCCCGACACCTCGGCCGCTACATCGCCGACCTCGATCTTGGGCGCCTGCGCCTGGACCGCTGGCTATCCAACACCGATCCCTTCCCCACCAACGATGAGGTCGGCGGTTGCCATCACATGGGCGGCACGCGCATGGCCCGCACGCCAGAACAGGGGATCGTCGACCGCGACTGCAAGGTGTTCGGCCAACGGAATCTTTATATCGCCGGCTCTTCGGTATTTCCCAGCAGCGGCTTCGCCAATCCGACCTACACCATCGTGCAGCTGGCACTACGCCTGGCGGAGCACCTGGCGCGGCTGAGCGGCGGCTGAGCACGCCGCCTTTGCTGAGCCGGCCCAGCCGGAGGTAGAAACCGCCGGCAAATATGGCGATAGATTTGTGTGGGCGGGAAATAGGGGAAAAGGGGGAAAGGGCGCTCGCATTCCATCAAGAAAGTGGCGGCCTGAAGGTCGTGAGCAGCCAGCAGCTTAGCCCCGAGGCAGGCGTTCAACCGGGGGCGTTGCGTACCTCCCGCGAAAGAGCTGCAACCTGACTGAGCGCCGGAATACACCACAGCTCTCGCACGAACGGGCACAAAAGACCTGCTCCTAAAAAACAAAACCCCGCATCGCGGGGTTTTGTTATCAGACGAGGCGCCTAACGGCGCCATTCCGATGCAGCTAAGCGGGAATCAAGCCTTGGCTTTCTTCGCAGCGCGGTTGCGCTCGCCTTCGTCGAGGATCTTCTTGCGAAGACGGATCGACTTCGGGGTCACTTCGCAGAGCTCGTCGTCCTGGATGAACTCCAGTGCCTGCTCCAGTGTGAAGCGGACCGGCGGGACCAGGGCGATGGTTTCGTCCTTGCCCGAAGCGCGCATGTTGTCGAGCTTCTTGCCTTTGGTTGGGTTCACGCCCATGTCGTTGTCACGGCTGTTCAGGCCAACGATCTGACCGTTGTAGATTTCCTGGCCGTGCTCGACGAACAGCTTGCCGCGTGCCTGCAAGGTTTCCAGGGAGTAGGTCAATGCCTTGCCGGTCTCGACCGATACCAGCACGCCGTTCTGACGCCCGGACATGTGTCCGGACTTCATCACATCGTAGCGATCAAAGATGGAGGTCAGAATGCCTGCACCGTTGGTGATGGTCAGGAAGTGGTTACGGAAACCGATCAGGCCACGGGCCGGGATGTTGTATTCAAGGCGCACACGGCCCTTGCCATCCGGAACCATGTTGCTCAAATCACCCTTACGCAGGCCCATTTCTTCCATGACCTTGCCCTGGGATTCTTCCGGGATGTCGATGGTGACGTTTTCGTAAGGCTCGTGCTTAGCGCCGTCCACTTCGCGAATGATCACTTCCGGACGACCTACGGCCATCTCGAAACCTTCGCGACGCATGGTTTCGATCAGGACCGACAGGTGCAGTTCACCACGTCCAGAGACCTTGAACTTGTCGGCAGAATCGCCTTCCTCGACACGCAGGGCTACGTTGTACAGCAGCTCCTTGTCGAGACGGTCCTTGATGTTACGGCTGGTGACGAACTTGCCTTCCTTGCCGCAGAACGGCGAATCGTTGACTTGGAAGGTCATGGAAACGGTCGGCTCGTCAACGGTCAGCGGCTTCATCGCTTCGACGTTGTTTTGATCGCACAGAGTGTCGGAGATGAACAGTTCATCCATACCGCTGATGCAAACGATGTCGCCCGCAGTGGCTTCGTCAACGTCGACACGGTGCAGACCGTGGTGACCCATCAACTTGAGGATACGGCCGTTACGCTTCTTGCCATGCATGTCGATGGCGGTGACCGGGGTGTTCGGCTTGACGCGACCACGGGCGATACGGCCTACACCGATGATGCCGAGGAAGCTGTTGTAGTCCAGAGCGGAGATCTGCATCTGGAACGGGCCGTCGATATCAACATTCGGGGCCGGTACGTGGTCGACGATAGCCTGATACAGCGGAGTCATGTCTTCGGCCATGTCGGTGTGATCCAGACCGGCGATGCCGTTCAGGGCCGAGGCGTAGACGACCTGGAAATCCAGCTGTTCTTCGGTGGCGCCGAGGTTGTCGAACAGATCGAAAATCTGATCCAGCACCCAATCAGGACGCGCGCCTGGGCGGTCGACCTTGTTGATCACGACGATCGGACGCAAGCCGGCTTCGAAGGCTTTCTTGGTCACGAAGCGGGTTTGCGGCATCGGGCCGTCTTGGGCGTCGACCAGCAGCAGCACGGAGTCGACCATCGACATCACGCGCTCCACTTCACCACCAAAGTCGGCGTGGCCGGGGGTGTCGACGATGTTGATGCGGTAATCGTTCCAGCGAATGGCGGTGTTCTTGGCCAGGATGGTGATGCCGCGTTCCTTTTCCTGGTCGTTGGAGTCCATCACGCGCTCGTCGTTGAGCTCGCCGCGCTCCAGGGTGCCGGACTGACGCAGAAGCTTGTCGACCAGGGTGGTTTTGCCATGGTCAACGTGAGCGATGATGGCGATGTTACGTAGATTCTCGATCACAGTAGTGGTCTCGTAGTTGGGTCGGGCGACGGAGCGGATGCGTTCAGCGCCCTACGCGAAAAATCGGATTTGATAAAAGCTGGTAATTGATGAGGCGTCGCGGCGTTTACAGGCCGCGGTGAGGGTCGGGAGGGCGATGGCGGATACTGCCGCCATTCAGCCCAGGCGTCTTATGCCGGACGATAAACGCGCACATTGACATGCCCCTCACTCAACAAATGATGAGCATGCAGGCGGCTCATGACACCTTTATCGCAATACAGCAGGTACTGGCGATTCACGTCCAGCTCCTTGAAGCGGTTGTTGATTGCGTAAAACGGCAACGTTTGCACTTCGATGCCATCCATCTGCAGGGGTTCGTCCTCGGCTGCATCCGGGTGACGGATGTCCAATATCACCTGGCCTGCAGACGCCTCGGCGACTTCTTCGACTTGCAGGTCCTGATCCAGCTCGTCGATCACCCGGTCGATGGCGACTTGACGGGCGTTCGCCATGGCACGCTCGAGCACTGCCATGTCGAACTGCTTCTCTTCGTGCTCGATGCGGTAGCGCTTGGCCTTGGTGGTCGGGTTCTTCGAGATCACGCCGCAGTATTCGGGCATGTTCTTGGCGAACTCGGCGGTGCCGATTTCGAAGGCGGTATCGATAATGTCCTGCTTGTGGCTGGCGATCAGCGGGCGCAGCACCAGCATATCGGTGGCCGAGTCGATCACCGACAAATTCGGCAGCGTCTGGCTCGACACCTGAGAAATCGCTTCGCCGGTCACCAGCGCATCGATATGCAGCCGCTCGGCAATCTCGGTGGAGGCGCGCAGCATCATGCGCTTGAGGACCACGCCCATCTGACTGTTGTCGACTTTCTCGAGAATCTCGCCGACCACTTCTTCGAAGGGCACGCTGATGAACAGCACGCGATGTGAGCTGCCGTACTTCTTCCATAGATAGTGGGCGACTTCCATCACGCCCAGCTCATGAGCGCGGCCGCCGAGATTGAAGAAGCAGAAGTGGGTCATCAGCCCGCGCCGCATCATCTGGTAGGCGGCCACGGTGGAGTCAAAACCACCCGACATCAGCACCAGCGTCTGCTCCAGCGCACCCAGCGGATAACCGCCGATGCCGTCATGCTGGGCATGTACGACAAACAGGCGCTGGTCGCGGATTTCCATCCGCACCTCGATTTCCGGTGTTTTTAAGGAGATACCCGCGGCACCGCATTCCTCACGCAACCGGCTGCCGACGAGTCGCTCCACGTCCATCGAACTGAACGGATGCTTGCCGGCACGTTTGCAGCGCACGGCGAAGATCTTGCCGGGGAGGCGGTCGGCAAAGTGCGATTTGCACTTTTCTACGATGTCATCCAGATCGCCCAGCGGATACTCATGAACTTCCAGGCAATGCGCGATGCCCGGCGTGCAGCGCAGGCGCTCGATCATCAGCTGGAGCGACTTCGAGTCGCTGAGCGCCGTTTCCACCTCAACGTTGTCCCACACGCCTTCCACCCGCAAGTCGGGATCGAGGTCGCGCAGCACGGTGCGGATATTCTTCGCCAGCTGGCGAATGAAGCCCTTGCGCACCGGTGGGCTCTTGATGGTGATTTCTGGGAATACTTTGACGATCAGCTTCATGGAAACAGCGCGCGCGCTGGCAAGGCGTAAAAAGAGGGGGGCGGAGTATATCGGAAATTGGTCAAGCTTTAGGCAGTTTTATCAAACGCGCCTAGACTGCACCCAAATTGAACAAACCCGAACAGTGTTGCACCAATAAGGTGCAGAAAAACACTGACATGTGCGGCTGGCCATTGCCCCTGACTCGCGAGGCCCAGCTTGCACGCTTCCGGCGCCCAATACGGAGCGCTGGCATGCAATTTGCTCTCTTGTGAGGCAGATCGCCTTGGCGGAACATCGCCGCCCGGCTTCACCCTGATTCGGAAGCGCCAGTCAGCTTCCACCACTTGGAGAACACCATGTCGAAGTCGCTTCAACTGATCAAAGATTACGATGTGAAGTGGATTGATCTGCGCTTCACTGACACCAAAGGCAAGCAGCACCACGTCACTATTCCAGCTCGTGACGCTCACGACGAAGATTTCTTTGAGCACGGCAAGATGTTCGACGGCTCCTCCATCCATGGATGGAAGGGCATCGAAGCCTCCGACATGATCCTTATGCCGGTCGACGAGACCGCCGTGCTGGACCCGTTCACCGAAGAGCCGACCCTGATCCTGGTCTGCGATATCGTCGAGCCGAGCACCATGCAGGGCTACGACCGTGACCCACGCTCGATTGCCAAGCGCGCCGAGGAGTTCCTCAAGTCCACCGGCATCGGTGACACCGTATTCGTCGGTCCCGAGCCCGAGTTTTTCATCTTCGACGAGGTGAAGTTCAAGTCCGACATTTCCGGCTCGATGTTCAAGATCTACTCCGAGCAGGGCTCCTGGATGACCGATCAGGACGTCGAAGGCGGCAACAAGGGCCATCGCCCAGCCGTCAAGGGCGGCTACTTCCCGGTTCCGCCGTGCGACCACGACCATGAAATCCGTACGGCCATGTGCAACGCCATGGAAGAGATGGGCCTGGTTGTTGAAGTGCACCACCACGAAGTGGCGACTGCCGGTCAGAACGAAATCGGCGTCAAGTTCAACACCCTGGTTGCCAAGGCTGACGAGGTTCAGACCCTCAAATACTGCGTGCACAACGTGGCCGATGCCTATGGCAAGACTGCGACCTTTATGCCGAAGCCGCTATACGGCGACAACGGCTCGGGCATGCACGTGCACATGTCCATCTCCAAAGATGGCAAGAACACCTTCTCCGGCGAAGGCTATGCCGGTCTGTCCGATACCGCGCTGTACTTCATCGGCGGCATCATCAAGCACGGCAAGGCGCTGAACGGCTTCACCAACCCGTCGACTAACTCCTACAAGCGTCTGGTCCCGGGCTTCGAAGCCCCGGTGATGCTGGCCTACTCGGCCCGCAACCGCTCCGCCTCGATCCGTATTCCGTACGTATCCAGCCCGAAAGCCCGCCGTATCGAAGCGCGCTTCCCGGACCCGGCCGCCAACCCCTACCTGTGCTTCGCCGCACTGCTGATGGCTGGCCTGGACGGCATCCAGAACAAGATTCACCCTGGCGATGCAGCTGACAAGAACCTGTACGATCTGCCGCCGGAAGAAGGCAAGCTGATCCCGCAGGTGTGCGGCAGCCTGAAGGAAGCCCTGGAAGAGCTGGGCAAGGGCCGTGCGTTCCTGACCAAGGGCGGCGTGTTCTCCGACGACTTCATTGACGCCTACCTCGAGCTCAAGAGCGAGGAAGAAATCAAGGTCCGTACCTTCGTGCATCCGCTGGAATACGACCTGTACTACAGCGTCTAAGCCGGTCCGCGCGACCCGAGGCCTCCTTCAGAAGGCCTCGTTTGCGAACAAACCCCGCCTTTCGGCGGGGTTTGTTTTTTCGGGCCGTAAATTCAGCGGATGCGACAGCCACCACCGATCGCGCTCGTCCAAACGATTGAGCCCAGGTTGCTGCCGCTCCCAAATCACGCGGATCGAGCTTGCTTGCACGCCCAGGCGGTGCAAGGCTTGCAATACCCATCCGCGGAGCTTCCCCATGCGCATCGCATTGTTCAGCCTGCTTTTGCTCGCTACGGCTCCGGCCCTGGCGCAGATCTACAAGTACACCGACGACAAGGGCAACACGGTGTTCACCAATCAGCCGCCAGAAGGCGTCGCCGCCGACACGGTCGACTTGCCGCCGGCCAATACGGTCAACATCCGCACACCCGAACCCCCGCCGCCGCTGGCGCAGGAAAATGGCGAGGAAGGCGGACAGCCACAGCCCTACCGGAGCCTGGCCATCGGCGGCATTCCCGATGAGCAGGCGCTGCGCGCCAACAATGGCACCTTTGTCGTCAACGCCCAGCTCGACCCGCCGTTGAAGCAGGGCCACCAGATCCGCTTTCTGCTCGATGGTATTCCGCAAGCGGCACCGAGCAGCGACACCTCACTGCAACTGAATAACGTTGATCGAGGCAGCCACTTGCTGGAAGTCCAGGTGCTCAGCGGTGACCGGGTGCTGCAGCGCAGCACAGAAGCATTCACTGTGCAGCGGGTGCATACCTCCAGCCCCGCACGCAGATGAAAGCGATCCTCAGGCTCGGCCTGCTCGCCCTGTTTTCGCTGCTCGCGCTACCCGCCAGCGCCGGCATCTACAGCTACATCGACGCACAGGGCAATCGCGTATTTACCGACCGCCCGGGTGGCCGGCCAGTCGAATCGGTCGATGCCAAACCAGTCAACAGCATGCCCGCTCAGCCTGTGGCGCTGCCTGCCGTAAAACACGAAGCGAAGCGCGAGCCTCGCGTCGCTTATCGGCTGCTGGATATCGTCCAGCCCGAACCCGACGCCACGATCCGCAACAACGCTGGCGAACTGTCTGTCAGCGTAACCAGTGACCCAATGCTACAGCCCGACCATCTGTATCGTCTGTTGCTCGATGGCAGCCCGATTGCACCCGATAGTAGCCAACCCACCGTAGCACTTCATAACCTCGACCGTGGTACCCACCATCTGATCGTAGAAGTTGTCGACGACCAGGGACTGGTATTGCAGAGCAGCCCGCCGCGCACCTTCCACCTGCTGCGCACCTCCCTCGCTCAAAGACGCATGGTCAACCCATGCAAGAAGGACGAATACGGCGTTCGCCCTGAATGTCCGCTGAAGGACAAGCCCAAGGAAAAGAAAGATATTCCCTTCGTGCCCTTTCTGTGACCATTCTATGCACCTGAATGGTGCGCAAGCCGGACCGGTCTGATCCGCTTTACTCGTTTTCGGCGACGCCCTGCCCTGGAGCGCTAGAGAGAACGGCGCTGCGCCGAAAAAGAGCGTCTTGGTTTGCTTCTTGCATTTCCTGTCTTACCTATCGGATGCAGACAGCCATGATCAACGAAGCCCTACAGCGCCTGCTGATCGAGAACCTGACCACCGCTACCCTACTGCTCGATTCGCGCTTGCGCCTGGAATACATGAATCCGGCGGCGGAAATGCTGCTCGCTGTGAGCGGCCAGCGCAGCCACGGCCAGTTCATCAGCGAACTATTCACTGAATCGCCCGAAGCGTTGGCAGCTCTACGCCAGGCCGTCGAACAGGCACATCCCTTTACCAAGCGTGAAGCGACACTGACCTCCACCAACGGCCAGGCGTTGACTGTCGACTACGCCGTCACGCCAATACTGTCCCGGCAGGAAACCATGCTGCTGCTGGAAGTACTGCCCCGCGACCGGCTGCTGCGCATCACTAAGGAAGAGGCGCAGCTGTCTGCGCACGAGACCACCAAACTGCTGGTGCGCGGCCTCGCTCATGAGATCAAGAACCCGCTCGGCGGCATCCGCGGTGCGGCGCAACTGCTGGCGCGGGAGCTGCCCGATGAGGATCTCAAGGACTACACGGAGGTGATCATCGAAGAGGCCGACCGGCTACGAAATCTGGTCGACCGGATGCTCGGCTCGAACAAGCTGCCGTCGCTGTCGATGATCAACGTTCATGAAGTGCTCGAACATGTGGCCAGCCTGATCGAGGCTGAAAGCCAGGGCAGCCTCATTTTGGTGCGTGACTACGACCCGAGCATCCCAGAAGTGCTGCTCGACCGGGAGCAGATGATCCAGGCGGTGCTCAACATCATGCGCAACGCCATGCAGGCCTTGGCCGGGCAGAGCGAACTGGGGCTCGCGCGGCTGACCCTGCGCACGCGCACCCTGCGTCAGTTCACCATCGGCCATGTTCGGCATCGCCTGGTCGCACGTGTCGAGATCATCGACAACGGGCCGGGCATCCCGGCCGACCTGCAGAACACGCTCTTTTATCCGATGGTCAGCGGTCGCCCGGACGGCACCGGACTGGGTCTGGCCATCACTCAGAACATCATTAGCCAGCACCAGGGCCTGATCGAATGCGAGAGCCATCCCGGCCATACCGCGTTCTCGATCTTCCTGCCGTTGGAACAAGGAGCTCCTTGCGCATGAGTCGAAGCGAAAACGTCTGGATCGTCGATGACGACCGCTCCATCCGCTGGGTACTGGAAAAGGCTCTGCAACAGGAAGGCATGGCCACGCAGAGCTTCGACAGTGCCGACAGCGTGCTCTCCCGCCTGGCGCGGCAACAACCGGATGTGATCATCTCCGACATTCGCATGCCCGGCATCAGCGGCCTGGACCTGCTGGCGCAGATCCGCGAGCTGTACCCGCGCCTGCCGGTGATCATCATGACCGCACATTCGGACCTCGACAGCGCGGTGGCATCCTACCAGGGCGGCGCCTTCGAATACCTGCCCAAGCCATTCGACGTCGACGACGCCGTGTCATTGGTCAAGCGCGCCAACCAGCATGCGCAGGAACAGCAGAACCTGCAGGAACCCACCAACCAGCACCACACGCCGGAAATAATCGGCGAGGCGCCGGCGATGCAGGAAGTCTTTCGCGCCATCGGCCGGCTTTCGCATTCCAATATCACCGTGCTGATCAATGGTGAGTCCGGCACCGGCAAGGAACTGGTCGCACACGCGCTGCATCGTCACAGCCCGCGCGCGGCATCGCCGTTCATCGCATTGAACATGGCGGCCATCCCGAAAGACCTGATGGAATCGGAGCTGTTCGGCCACGAGAAAGGTGCCTTCACCGGTGCGGCCAACCAACGCCGCGGGCGTTTCGAGCAAGCCG
This sequence comes from Pseudomonas sp. SST3, assembly GCF_003325755.1. The sequence goes on from NZ_QORI02000001.1 coordinate 140,701, forward strand.
ACGGCGGCACCCTATTTCTCGACGAGATCGGCGATATGCCGGCCGATACCCAAACCCGCCTGCTGCGCGTCTTGGCCGACGGCGAGTTCTACCGCGTCGGCGGCCACACGCCGGTAAAAGTCGACGTGCGCATCATCGCCGCCACCCATCAGGATCTGGAAACCCTGGTGCAGGCGGGCAAATTCCGAGAAGACCTGTTCCATCGCCTGAACGTCATTCGCATCCACATTCCGCGGTTGGCCGATCGGCGCGAAGACATCCCCGCATTGGTCCGGCATTTTCTCGTCAGTGCCGCGCAGGAGCTGGCCGTCGAGACCAAACTGCTCAAATCCGAAACCGAAGAATATATGCAGAACCTGCCCTGGCCGGGCAACGTACGCCAGCTGGAAAACACCTGCCGCTGGATCACGGTGATGGCCTCAGGGCGCGAAGTCCACGTCAGCGACCTCCCCCCGGAGTTGCTCAATCAGCACGCCGACGCCCTGCCGTCGAACAACTGGGAGCAGGCGCTGCATCAATGGGCCGACCTGGCGCTGGCTCGCGGTCAGTCCAGCCTGCTCGACGAAGCGGTGCCGGCATTCGAGCGGATCATGATCGAGACAGCCCTCAAGCACACCGCCGGCCGACGTCGCGATGCGGCCCTGCTGCTCGGCTGGGGACGCAACACCCTGACGCGAAAGATCAAGGAACTGGGCATGGGTGGCGACGCCGGTGATGACGACGAGGGCGAGGACAACTGACCGAACGGTGTGAGGGTCGCGGTCAGCGTGGCGCGACCCTCACCCGCAATACCCAATCGCCGTCCCGCTCCTCGCCCTCCCATTCAGCAACCAGCGGTCGAGTCGACACGAAGTGCAACAGCAGGCCCCTCTCCGTAAGTTGCAGGCGCCAGCCGACGCTCGTACCATCGAGCTCAAGCCGTCCATTGCCAGCGCTGCCCTGCGCTTGGAACAGCATGCCAACCGCGCCGTCGATATCCTGGCTGTACAGCTGCGGCTCGCGATCGAACCACAGTTGCAGGCCGTCGGCGATCGGCTCAACCCGTAGCAATTGCACGGGGCCCGGCGCCGTGACGCGGCCGATCAAGGCACCCACCAGCAATCCGATCAGCACCAGCGAGCCGAAAAAGCGCCGACGATGACGGCGTAACGGATCGCTTGGCACAGTAGAATGCCGGTCGTTTTCTGAGTCGGTGACGCGCATGTTCCATGTGATCCTTTTCCAGCCGGAGATTCCGCCGAATACCGGCAACATTATCAGGCTCTGCGCCAATGCCGGCTGCAGCCTGCATCTGATCGAACCGCTGGGCTTCGAGCTGGATGACAAGCGCCTGCGCCGGGCCGGCCTGGATTACCACGAGTATGCGCCGCTCCAGCGTCATGCAGATCTCGACAGCTGCCTGGCGAGCATTGGCCAGACGCGATTGTTCGCTTTTACCACCAAGGGTTCACAGCCCTTTCATCAGGTGCAGTTCCAGCGCGGCGATGCCTTTCTGTTCGGCCCCGAGAGCCGCGGCCTGCCGCCGGAGATCCGCGATGCACTGCCGAACGAGCAACGCCTGCGTCTGCCGATGCGCCCGGACAGTCGCAGCCTGAATCTCTCCAATACCGTTGCCGTCGCCGTTTACGAGGCCTGGCGGCAGCTGGATTTCGCCCTGCAATAACCGGATCCATGCGCCCCTGGCGTGAGCATGCTTCCGTGCCGACAGGTCATCGCCCTCCGCGATGATCCCGCCGCGCCATCGAGCCGCCCAGCGGCTGGTGCGGCGCTGCCTGACAATCTCAGCCCATTGGTCCGCGCCGATAAGGCAGGACGCGGCGGCCGGGGCCCCGAATCCCGAACGTCGGTTGAAATGCGTGGCAGCGTCCCCCATATCAACCGCATTCGGGCATTCATCGCCCCGCTGCGTGGAGATTTTCCTTTGACCACCATCGTTTCAGTGCGCCGCAACGGCAAAGTCGTCATGGGCGGCGACGGCCAGGTTTCCTTAGGCAATACCGTCATGAAAGGCAACGCCAAGAAGGTTCGCCGCCTCTATCACGGCCAGGTGCTGGCCGGCTTCGCTGGCGCCACCGCTGATGCCTTCACCCTGTTCGAGCGTTTCGAGGGTCAGCTGGAAAAACACCAGGGCCACCTCGTGCGCGCTGCCGTGGAACTGGCCAAGGACTGGCGGACCGACCGTTCGTTGAGCCGCCTGGAAGCCATGCTCGCGGTTGCCAACAAGGACGCTTCGCTGATCATCACGGGCAACGGAGACGTGGTGCAGCCGGAAAACGATCTGATCGCCATGGGCTCCGGCGGCGGTTTCGCCCAGGCAGCCGCCATGGCGCTGATGCAGAAGGGAGACGACAGCATGTCCGCCCAGGACATCACCGAAACCGCGCTGAATATCGCCGGCACCATCTGCGTCTTCACCAACCAGAATCTGACCATCGAGGAACTGGACAGCGCGATCTGACAGGTCGATGAAAAACTACCTGCGTTGGCAATCCTTCGTTAAAAACAGGCTCGGAATGCTCATTTAGACCACTAAACTCCGCTTCCTCGCCTGTTTTTGCCTCGACTTGCCGGCCTCGCCTACGTTTTTCAAACGGCCTGTTTGTATCCTGCCCAGCTTCGGGAGTAACGAAAAAATGTCCATGACGCCCCGCGAGATCGTCCACGAACTCAACCGCCATATCATCGGCCAGGACGACGCCAAGCGCGCAGTCGCCATTGCCTTGCGCAACCGCTGGAGGCGCATGCAGCTATCCGCTGAGCTGCGCCCGGAAGTCACCCCGAAAAACATCCTCATGATCGGCCCCACCGGCGTCGGCAAGACCGAGATCGCCCGTCGCCTGGCCAAGCTGGCCAATGCGCCATTCATAAAGGTGGAAGCGACCAAGTTCACCGAAGTCGGCTATGTCGGCCGCGATGTCGAGTCGATCATCCGTGACCTGGCCGATGCTGCGCTGAAAATGATGCGCGAGCAGGAAGTCGGCAAGATGCGTCACCGCGCCGAAGATGCGGCCGAGGAGCGCATTCTCGATGCGCTGCTGCCGCAGGCGCGCCCGGCCGGCTTCAGCGAGGAGCCGGTACAGAGCACCGATTCCAACACCCGCCAGCTATTCCGCAAGCGCCTGCGCGAAGGCCAGCTGGACGACAAGGAAATCGATATCGAAGTGGCGGAAAACCCAGGCGGCGTGGAGATCATGGCCCCGCCAGGCATGGAGGAGATGACCAACCAGCTGCAGAATCTCTTCTCCAACATGGGCAAAGGCAAGAAAAAGACCCGCAAGCTGAAGATCAAGGACGCCCTCAAGCTGGTCCGCGACGAGGAAGCCGCGCGCCTGGTCAACGAGGAAGAACTCAAGGCCCGCGCGCTGGAAGCGGTGGAGCAGAACGGCATCGTCTTCATCGACGAGATCGATAAGGTCGCCAAGCGCGGCAACACCGGTGGCGCCGATGTGTCCCGCGAGGGCGTTCAGCGCGACCTCCTTCCGCTCATTGAAGGCAGCACGGTCAACACCAAGCTGGGCATGGTCAAGACCGACCACATCCTGTTCATCGCCAGCGGCGCCTTCCATCTGTCCAAGCCCAGCGATCTGGTGCCTGAGCTGCAAGGTCGTCTGCCAATCCGCGTCGAGCTCAAAGCGCTGTCGCCGGAAGACTTCGAACGCATCCTCACCGAACCGCATGCCTCGCTCACCGAGCAGTACCGCGAGTTGCTGAAGACCGAAGGACTGGCAATCGAATTCACCGCCGACGGCATCAAACGCCTCGCTCAGATCGCCTGGCAGGTCAACGAGAAGACCGAGAACATCGGCGCGCGCCGCTTGCATACGCTGCTTGAGCGGTTGCTTGAGGAAGTCTCGTTCAGCGCCGGCGACCTGGCGGGTAAGCAGAACGGCGACCCCATCCGCATCGACACCGATTACGTCAACAGCCACCTCGGCGAGCTGGCCGAAGACGAAGATCTGTCGCGGTATATCCTTTAACGCAGCTGGAAGCCGGAAGCTACAAGAGCGGAGCCGGTACCTCGACTCCGCGCCAGCTCTGGCTATCGTTTCAAGCTTCAAGTCCATATGGAGTGTGCCGATGCGCATCCCCACCGCGATCAAGCTGCACAAGAAATCAAAAACGCTGGAGCTCGAATACGGCGGCAATCAGCGTTACGTCCTGCCAGCCGAACTTCTAAGGGTGCACTCGCCGTCGGCTGAGGTGCAGGGGCACGGCAACCCGATCTTGCAGACCGGCAAGGTCAATGTTGCGCTGGAAGGTATCGAGCCGGCCGGTCAATACGCGCTGAAGCTGACCTTCAGCGATGGCCATGACAGCGGCCTGTATACCTGGGATTACCTTTATCACTTGGCGAGCCATCAGCAACAGCTCTGGGATGAATACTTGGACGCACTGGCGAAAGCAGGAAAGTCCCGTGATCCGGATATCTCGCCGGTGAAGATGATGCTCTGAAACCAGGCTTCCGTAGGGTCGATCACGATTCATCGAGCAGCGCCATGGTGGATGTAACACGGTGGATGTAAAAAGCGACATCCACCCTACATCTGCATCTCTCGTCGGTGCGGCTCAACGACAGTCGGCTCAGGCCAGCGCCTTGTCCAGCGCGCGCTCGATCTGCGCTTGGACGCTGCCGCCCATGGCCGAGAACAGCAGTCCAAGGTTCAGCAAGACTTTGACGCGGCTCTCTTCCACCTCGATGCGCCCCTCAGCCCCGCTACGCCGCACAGCCAACACATCGCCGTGCCATTCACAGCTCACGCCGTACTCGTGCGCCAGCTTCGCAGCCAGTTGTTCGGCTTTTTCGCGTGCCACCTCGCGGCCAAGGGTGTGGGTGCGTTCAACAATGATGCGGGCCATGGCGACTCCTGACTGCGGGCCGGAACAAAGGCGCGCACTATAGCAAGCGGCGCATCTGGTTGCCGGCCGCCCGTGCATCGGCGAGCCATCGATACCAGAACTGTCGGCACTCTCTGCGCTGACTTGACGCTTGTGGCTTCGCGCTCGACGGCGTTTTTAGGTTTAGAATGCGGGCACATTCTTCCGGTGACAGTGACATGACCGATCCCCGCAAAGAGCGTGACGCAGAGCCCACCACCCACTTCGGCTACAAGAACGTGCCGGAGAGCGAAAAAGCGCACAAGGTGGCCGAGGTTTTTCACTCTGTAGCCGCCAAATACGACCTGATGAACGACCTGATGTCCGGCGGCGTACATCGCCTCTGGAAGCGCTTTACCATCGAACTGTCTGGCGTGCGCCACGGCAACCGTGTGCTGGATATCGCTGGCGGCACCGGCGATCTGGCGCGCCAGTTCTCGCGCATCGTCGGCCCGACCGGCGAAGTGGTGCTGGCTGATATCAACGCGTCCATGCTTAAGGTCGGCCGTGATCGCCTGCTCGACAAGGGCGTGGCCGGCAACGTGAAGTTCGTTCAGGCCGACGCCGAGAAACTGCCTTTTCCCGACAACCACTTCGACGTGGTCACCATCGCGTTCGGCCTGCGCAACGTGACGCACAAGGAAGACGCCATCGCTTCCATGCTGCGGGTACTCAAGCCCGGCGGCCGGCTGCTGGTGCTCGAGTTTTCCAAGCCAACCAACTCATTGCTCTCCAAGGCGTACGATGCTTACTCGTTCAGCCTGTTGCCGATGATGGGCAAGCTGATCACCAATGATTCGGAGAGCTATCGCTACCTGGCCGAATCGATCCGCATGCATCCGGATCAGGACACGCTCAAGGGCATGATGGCGGACGCCGGCTTCGAGCGCGTCACTTACCACAACATGACCGGCGGCATCGTCGCCCTGCATCGCGGCATCAAGCCCTGATGCTGCGCGCCGCTCTGCTGGCCGGTGCCGAGCGCGGGATCAACCGCGTACTGCGCCTGGACCCGACGGCGCTGCCACGGCTGGCCAGGCTCAGCGGCCGGATCATCGAAGTCGACGGCACTGCACCCGCATGGCGGCTGTTCATTCTCGCCGATGAGCAAGGCCTGCGGCTGGCCGAGCATTGGGGTAGCGAGCCGGACTGCCGCCTGCGCGCCTCCGCTGCGAGCCTGCTGCGATTGGCGACCAGCCGCAACAAGACCGCCATCCTCCACGGCCCGGGCGTCGAGATCGAGGGTGACAGCGCACTGCTGATGGGTCTCGCCGAGGTGCTGCAGGACCTCGATCTGGATTGGGAATATGAAGTCTCGCGCTGGCTCGGTCCCGTCGGCACGCATCTGCTCGGCTCCGGTGTTCGAAATCAGGCCGCCTGGGCTCGGCAGAGTGCCGAAAGCCTACGCCAGGATCTGGCGGACTACCTCAGTGAAGAATCCCGAGCTCTGGTCGGTCTGGCTGAGGCGGAAACGCGCTTCGCTGAACTCGACCGCCTTAAACTCGATCTCGACCGACTCGAAGCCCGAGTCGAGCGGCTTATCCAATCTTTGAAACCAGACCGACCCGAATGAAGCTGTTCGCCGCGGCCCGCCGCCTGTTCCGCATCCTGCTGGTGGTGATCCGCTACCGGCTCGACGACATCATCCTCGATCTGCCAATGCCCTGGTGGCTGCGTGCAACCAGCTACCTGCTGCCCTGGCGCTGGCTGCCCCGCCGGCGTACCGAGCTGTCCCGGGGCGCGCGCCTGCGCCTGGCTCTAGAAGGTCTCGGGCCGATCTTCATCAAGTTCGGCCAGATTCTCTCTACCCGTCGCGACCTGCTGCCGCTGGATATCGCCGAAGAGCTGGCGATGCTGCAGGACCGCGTGCCGCCCTTCGATTCCGCCGTGGCCACCGCGCTGATCGAGCGTCAGCTGGGCGCACCGGTGGGTGAAATCTTCGCCCGGTTCGACAATAAACCGCTGGCCTCCGCCTCGGTCGCCCAGGTCCATGCCGCCAAGCTGCGCAGTGGCGAAGAGGTCGTCGTCAAGGTAGTGCGACCCAACCTCAAGCCGATCATCAGCCAGGATCTGGCCTGGTTGTTCCTGCTCGCCAAGACTGCCGAGCGGGCCTCCACCGAAGCCCGTCGACTGCACCTGATCGAGGTGGTCGATGATTACGCCAAGACCATCTACGACGAGCTCGACCTGCTGCGCGAGGCCGCCAACGCCAGCCAGCTCAAACGCAACTTCCAGGATTCACCGCTGCTCTACGTTCCCCAGATCCATTGGGACTACTGCCGCCCTCAGGTCCTGGTAATGGAACGCATCTACGGCGTGCCGGTGACGGACATGGCCCGCCTCGCCGAGCAGCGCACGGACATGAAGCAGCTGGCCGAGCGCGGTGTGGAGATATTCTTCACCCAGGTTTTCCGCGACAGCTTCTTCCATGCCGACATGCACCCCGGCAACATCTTCGTCAGCACCCACCAACCCTGGAACCCGCAGTACATCGCGGTGGACTTCGGCATTGTCGGCAGCCTGACGCCCGAAGATCAGGACTACCTGGCGCGCAACCTGATGGCCTTCTTCAAACGTGACTACCGCAAGGTCGCGCAATTGCACATCGACTCGGGCTGGGTGCCGGCAGAAACCAAGGTGAACGAGTTCGAAGCGGCGATCCGTACCGTTTGCGAGCCGATCTTCGAGAAGCCGCTGAAGGACATCTCCTTCGGCCAGTTGCTGGTGCGCCTGTTCCAGGTCGCCCGGCGCTTCAATATGGAGGTCCAGCCGCAGCTGGTGCTGCTGCAAAAAACCCTACTCAATATCGAAGGGCTGGGCCGCGAGCTCTACCCCGATCTGGACCTCTGGACCACCGGCCAACCGTACCTTGAACGCTGGATGCGCGAGCGCATGAGCCCTAAGCAGCTGCTGAAGAACGCGCAGGCGCAGATCGAGCAGCTGCCGCACCTGGCCGGCATGACCCGCGAACTGCTCGAGCGCATGTCCAACCCCCACGCAGACAATCCGCCGCCGCCTTGGAGAGAACATCACCGGCATTGGCCGTTGCGCCTTGTCGGTGCCGTACTGCTGGGCGGAGGCGCAACTCTGGCCGCCGCGGCAGACAGCTTTACTGCGGTGACCACCTGGCCGGCCTGGGTGATGCTCAGCGCGGGAATCTACATCGTGGTGCGCCGATAGCCAGCGGTCGGCGAGGCTGGCACACTGCGCGCATTGAGCGGAGAATTCGATGAACTGGCTGGACCAAATCAACTGGAACGAAGACGGCTTGGTGCCGGCCATCGCCCAGGATCACCAGACCGGGCGCATCCTGATGATGGCCTGGATGAATCGCGAGGCGCTGACGCTGACCGCAGCGGAAAATCGCGCCATCTACTGGTCACGTTCACGTGGCAAGCTGTGGCGCAAGGGCGAAGAATCCGGTCATGTTCAGAAGCTGCACGAACTGCGCCTGGACTGTGATGCCGACGTGATCGTACTGATGGTCGAGCAAATCGGCGGTATTGCCTGCCATACCGGACGCGAAAGCTGCTTCTATCGGGTCTTCGAGAACAGTAGCTGGAAAACTGTCGAGCCGGTCCTCAAGGACCCACACGCGATTTATGCGGAGCACAAACATGAGTGACACCTTCGCCCGTCTGGCCGAGGTGCTGGAAGCCCGCAAGGGCGCCGCTGCGGATAGTTCCTACGTGGCCAGCCTGTATCACAAGGGCCTGAACAAGATTCTCGAGAAGGTCGGTGAAGAGTCGGTGGAAACCATCCTGGCCGCCAAGGATGCCGCTGTCAGCGGTGATTTCAGCGACCTGATCTACGAAACTGCCGACCTGTGGTTTCACAGCCTGGTGATGCTGGCCGCTCTGGATCAACACCCCCAGGCGGTATTGGACGAACTGGACCGGCGTTTCGGTCTCTCCGGGCATGCGGAAAAAGCCGCGCGCTCACAATCCTGACAATCAACTTCGGAGTACTGCAGCATGGGTTTTGGTGGAATCAGCATCTGGCAGCTCCTGATCGTTCTGCTCATCGTGGTCATGCTCTTCGGCACCAAGCGTTTGAAGGGCCTGGGCTCGGATCTGGGCGACGCGATCAAGGGCTTCCGCAAGTCCATGGGCACCGATGAAGAAAAGCCCAGCGTCGAAGAGAAGCAGAGCCATACACTCGATGCCGAGGCCCGCAAGGTCGAAGACCCGACGAAGAAGAACTGAGGCGCCATGTTCGATATCGGCTTCACCGAACTGCTGTTGATCGGCCTGGTTGCACTGTTCGTCCTCGGCCCGGAGCGCCTGCCCGGTGCAGTGCGCACCGCCGGCCTATGGATCGGCCGCGCCAAGCGCAGCTTTGCCAACATCAAGTCCGAGGTCGAGCGCGAGATCGGCGCCGATGAGATCCGCCGTCAGCTGCACAACGAGCGCATCCTCGATCTGGAGCGGGAGATGAAGCAGAGCATCATGCCGAGCTCACCGAGCACCAGTAGCACCCCGTCCCCGCAATCGGCCACGCCGCCGCCGGACGCCAGCTCATTCGAAGCAGCACCCACCATCGAAGACGCCAAACCCGCCGAAACGGCCCCCGTACCCCGCCCGGAAAGACCCGCTGAGCCATGAGCAATACCTCCACCGATGATCAGGAAATGCCGCTGGTTGCCCACCTGACGGAGCTGCGCAAGCGCCTGCTGCGTTGCGTGGTGGCGATCCTGTTGCTGTTTGGCGCGTTGTTCTACTTTTCCCAGCAGATATACGCGCTGGTGGCCGCACCGTTGCGCGCCTATCTGCCGGAAGGTGCGACGATGATCGCCACCGGGGTGGCTTCGCCGTTCCTGACGCCGTTCAAGCTGACCATGATGGTCGCGCTGTTTCTCTCGATGCCGGTCATTTTGCATCAGATCTGGAGCTTCATCGCCCCGGGCCTGTACAAGCATGAGAAGCGGGTCGCCGTGCCGCTGCTGATTTCCAGCATTTTCCTGTTCTACGGCGGCATGGCCTTTGCCTACTTCGTCGTGTTTCCGATCATGTTCGGCTTCTTTGCCAGCGTGACGCCGGAAGGCGTGGCGATGATGACCGACATCGGTCAGTACCTGGATTTCGTTCTGACGCTGTTCTTTGCGTTCGGTGTGGCCTTCGAAATCCCCGTGGCGACCTTTCTGCTGATCTGGGTAGGGATCGTCGATGTCGCCACCCTGCGCAAGAGCCGCCCCTATGTCGTCGTCGGCTGCTTCGTGGTCGGCATGGTCCTTACGCCACCGGACGTATTCTCCCAGGCATTGCTCGCCATTCCGATGTGGCTGCTGTTCGAGGCCGGGCTGATCTGCGGCAGCATGGTGAAGAAACGCGAGGAAGAATTCCGCGGCGACGCCGAGGACGACCCAGCGCACCACAGCGACCAGTCGCCCACACCCCGCCCGTGAATCTATTGCTGCTGGAGGCGGCCGACTTCGTTGCCGCCGATCGTGTGATCCTGCGTGATCGGCGCTTCAAGCATATCCAGGACGTACACCGCGCAGAAGCAGGCGAACAGCTGCGAGTCGGCCTGCTTGGCGGTGAGATGGGTCAAGGCCGGCTGCTGCGTCTGGAGGCCGGCGAGGCGGAACTGGAAATCACGCTGAACCACCCGCCGCCCGCCAAGCTGCCAATAACCCTGCTGCTGGCACTGCCAAGGCCGAAGATGCTCCGTCGCGTGCTGCAGACCGTTGCCTGCATGGGCGTGCCGCGGCTGGTGCTGCTCAATAGCTACCGGGTGGAAAAGAGTTTCTGGCAGACCCCTTTCCTCGAAACGGCTGCGATACGTGAACAATTGCTGCTCGGCCTGGAGCAGGCACGCGACACCGTGCTGCCAGAGGTAAGCATCGAAAAGCGCTTCAAACCCTTCGTCGAGGATCGCCTGCCACAACTGGCTGCCGGCACCCGCGGGCTGGTCGGGCACCCGGGTAACTACCCGGCCTGTCCACGCGAGGTCAGCGACTCGGTGACGCTGGCGATCGGCCCGGAAGGCGGCTGGATACCCTACGAAGTCGACAAACTCTCCGAGGCAGGTCTGCAGCCCGTGCAATTGGGTGAACGCATCCTGCGCGTGGAAACTGCCGTCAGCGCGCTGCTTGCGCGCCTATTCTGACCAAGATCTTTGCATACGCCGAACGGCGCACAGTACCGATGAACGTAATGCACGCATCCGGTGCAAGCGGGTCAGAGCTACTGAACCCCAAACAGCAGTATCTGCCATGCGACCTTTGACCATTGATCTTCACCGTCTGGAGTATGCACTGGACAACCGCGACGCCAGCGAGCATTACCTCGATCTGGAGTCAGGTGAAATCCGTGCAGTGTTCCCGGGCGAAACCGCGCCAGGCGTGGACGAAAAGTACGACGTACAGGACGATCGCTTTCTGCACATCGAGCCGCTCGGGCTCGCGCAATCGATCGCCATGCGCGAGGCGTTTCTGTTCACTCAGCACGACCCCAACGCTCATGCGGTATTGAGCGACGCCCTGCAGGGCCGCAAGCCGCTGCGAACCTTCGACTTCAAGCTGGAGGACTTTCCGGAGGTTCGTCAGGCCTGGCTGGATTACCAGGCCGTGCAATTGCGTGAGTACGCCATTAGCTGGCTGCATGAGAACGATCTGGAACCCTCGAAGCGCTGACCGCACCGCAGCGGGCCGTTTCAGCTTTCCAGAAGAAAGGTCACAGGCCCATCGTTCTGCAGATGCACCTGCATCTCGGCACCGAAGCGACCGCAGGCAACCTGCGAATGCTGTCGGCGCGCCTGGGCGAGCAGGTAGTCATAGAGTTCTTCGCCGAGCTGCGGCGGCGCCGCGCTGGAAAAGCTGGGCCGAAGACCGCTGCCCGTATCGGCCGCCAGGGTGAACTGCGAGACCAGCAGCAGGCCGCCGCCGATATCGGTCACAGAGCGATTCATCTTGCCATGCTCGTCACTGAATACCCGGTAGCGCAGCAGCTTGTGCAACAGCTTGTCGGTCCGGGTGCGGTCGTCGTCACGCTCGACGCCGACCAGCACCAGCAGGCCCTGGTCGATGCTACCGACCACCTCGCCGGCCACCTCGACGCGCGCGTGCCGCACGCGCTGGATCAACGCTTTCATCAGGCTTCTTCGGGCGGCAGATCGAGCAGGCGCTTGGCCACGTCCGCGGCGGCGCGCACCAGAGCGTCGCATATGCCGGGTTCCGAGGCAGAATGGCCGGCCTCGCGGATGATCTGTAGTTCGCTGTTGGACCACGCCTCGTGCAGCTCCCATGCGTTGTCCAGCGGGCAGATCACGTCATAGCGCCCATGCACGATGATGCCCGGCAGATGAGCGATCTTGTGCATATTGCGCAGCAACTGGTCGGGCTCGAGAAACGCCCCATTGACGAAGTAATGGCACTCGATACGCGCCATCGCCAGCGCCCTATGGGTATCGGAGAAGCGATCGACCACCTGGGTATTGGGCCGCAACGTGGCGGTGCGACCTTCCCAACAGGACCAGGCCTTGGCGGCATGCATCTGAGCGATCTGATCGGTACCGGTCAGGCGCTTGTAATAGGCCTGCATGAGATCACCCCGTTCTTCTGGCGGGATCGGCGAGAGAAAGTCCTGCCAGTAGTCGGGGAAAAGCCGGCTGGCGCCTTCCTGGTAAAACCAGGAGAACTCCTGCGGCCGGCAGAGAAAGATGCCGCGCAGAATCAGCGCATGAACATGTTCGGGAAATGCCTGAGCATAGGCCAGTGACAGCGTTGAGCCCCAGGAACCACCGAACAACACCCATTTATCGACGCTGAGATGCTGACGAATGTGCTCCATATCGGCGATAAGGTGCGCGGTGGTGTTATTTTCCAGGCTCGCGTGTGGGGTGGAGCGGCCACAGCCCCGCTGATCGAAGGTGATGATGCGGTACAGGTTGGGATCGAAGAAGCGCCGGCTCAGCGCATCACAGCCACCACCCGGCCCGCCATGCACAAACACCACAGGCAGGCCCTCCGGCGACCCACTCTCGTCGACATAAAGCACATGCGGCGCTTCGACCGCCAGCTCATGCCGGGCGTAGGGTTTGATCTCCGGATACAAGGTCTGCATGGCACACTCCATGGTCGGTAGGTCGGGGACTTGCCTGACGTTTCCGGCATCATAACGAGGTTCGAGAGGTTCGGCATGCCCCTATGGAAATTAGCCGCAGCTGCAGCGGCGGCGGTCACGCTGCTGCTGGTCGGTTGTGGCCGGGAGGATTCCCAGACGGCGTTGGAATCTGCAGCGCAATCGCTGCAGGACAGCATCGAGAACAAGGACAACGAGGAGCTGATGGCCATAATTCACCCCGAATTCAGCGCTAACCAGCGACTCGATCGCGACTGGGTACAGCGCACAGCCGCGATGATGTTCCTGCGTCACGGCAATGTGGGCGTGATCGCCCTGAACCGCCAGAGCTGGATTGACCCAACCTACCCCGACAAAGGCTACAGCGAGGCTCAGCTAGCCCTGACCGGCGCCGAGCGCTGGCTACCCCAACGCGTCGGCCATTATCACGTCAGGCTCGAGTGGTGGCGGGAGGACGGCGAATGGCTGTTGGCGCGATTGAATTGGGAGTAGCCGCAGCGCCACCGATCCGGGGAGAGAAGTGTGTCCAGTACGCCAGTCAGCAGGCGTAGCTCAGCCGGATAACGTTCAAGCCGACTCCGGTTTACCGCGCCAGATCAGCTCACTGACGTCATAGCCACGCTGACGCGCCTCGTCGAGCAATTTTTCGCGCGTCGCGGGGGCGACTTCGACTTCTCGCGACAGCAACCAGAGGTATTCGCGGTCCGGGCTTCCCACCAGCGCCACGCTGTAATCGTCGTCGAGGTAGAGAATCCAGTAGTGACCCTTGGTTAGCCCCGGAAAGAGATTGCTGAACCAGTTATCAAAACGAACCCAGAGCTTGTCGGTCTGCCCCGCCTGCTGGGGAAACGCTTCGCCCTGGACCTGTATCCATTCGCCGTCTTTGGTTTCGCAGCGATTGGTCACCGCCACTCGGCCATCGTCCTGCAACTGGTAGTTGGCCTGCGAACGCACGCAGTCGCGCTGGAAAAACATTGGCAGACGCGCCAGTTCATACCAGGTCCCCTGGTAGCGTTGCAGGTCGACCTGCCCGACCGTCTCGGGCGCTTGGCGGTCACCCGAGCGTGCACATCCGGCAATCAACAGTACGCAGCACAGCGTTGTGATCAAACGCATCTGGAGCCCTCCTCATTTCAGACCTTGGCCAGAGAACATCATAACTTTGTCGCCGGCAAACTGAATGCTGATGAAACGGTTTTTCTGCCCCCAGGTGCAGCTGGACATGCCCAGCGCGCCGGCGCATTCGCCCGGCTTGCCGAGCAGTTTTTCGACCTCCGCGCGCGACATGCCGGCCTGCAACTTTGCGAAATTCTCCTGAGTGACCGGGCTGCAGGCAGCGAGCAGAACGACGACGATGACCAACGATAGATGACGCAGCGACATGACAGGTTCCTTGGGTTGGTCGGTGCTGGCCCTGCTTGGCCGCGCCTCAAAAAGGTCTGGAGCAACGAGCCGTGAGCGTACCCGCCGCCGACTAGAAGCGCGAGCCGGGCGTGGCCAGAAATGCCTGCTCGGCCTCAGTGGCTTCCCGACCGAGTACTTCGTTGCGATGGGGAAAACGACCGAACCTGGCAATCACGTCACGATGGCGCTCTGCAAAGTCGAGGAAGCCGTCAAATAGCGGCTGTTCCTCGGGCGCGACAAGTCCGTGGAGCAGCTGGAACTGCGCAACGGCCTGTTCCTGTACTTGCAGGTTTTCCGCATGTTCGAGCACCAGATAGATGAACACACGCTGAATCGGGGCGAGCAACACATCCCCGCCGTGCGCCATGCCATCGCGAACCAGCTGCAGAGCGCGCTGGTCACCCGCGAAGGCCTGCGGGGTCCCGCGATAGATCATGCGCGGCAGCTGATCGAGCAACAGTACCAGCGCCAGCCAGCCATGGGGCGACTCAGTCCAGTCGCTCAGCCCGCCCTCCAAGGCCTGGCCGGTCAGATCGCCGAAGCGGGCACGGGCTTCGGCGTCCTGTTCAGGCTTGTAGCCGAACCATAGCCCTTGCTTGTCCTTGGCGATCTCATTGGCGGTGGCGCCCTCGCCAAACCACCATGTCAGCAACTCCAGCCAGGGCCCCTGCATCGGTCAGCCCTGGTGGTAGCCGGTGACGCGCTCGACTTCTTCCTTAGAGCCGAGGAAGACCGGTACGCGCTGGTGCAGCGATTCGGGTTGTACGTCGAGAATACGCTGAGTCCCGGTGGTTGCCGCTCCGCCGGCCTGCTCGATGATGAATGACATCGGGTTGGCTTCGTACATCAAGCGCAGCTTGCCGGCCTTGCCCGGCTCGCGGGCATCGCGTGGGTACATGAACATGCCGCCGCGGGTGAGGATGCGGTGTACGTCGGCCACCATCGAGGCGATCCAGCGCATGTTGTAATTCTTGTTAAGCGGGCCTTCGGTGCCGGCCAGCAGCTCGCTGACGTAACGCTGCACCGGTGCTTCCCAGTGGCGCTGGTTGGACATGTTGATAGCGAACTCAGCGGTACTTTCCGGTACTCGGATGTTTTCATGGGTCAGCACGAAGCTGCCCAGTTCCCGATCCAGCGTGAAGCCCATGACGCCATTGCCCAGCGTCAGCATCAACATGGTCTGCGGTCCGTAGATCGCATAACCGGCGGCTACCTGCTTGGTGCCGGGCTGAAGGAAGGCCTCCTCGCCGAGCGCATCATTCTGACTGAAGCATTCGCCTGGGCAACGCAGCACGGAGAAGATAGTGCCAACCGAGACGTTGACATCGATGTTGCTGGAGCCGTCCAGCGGATCGAAGACCAGCAGGTAGGCGCCTTTCGGGTACTTGCCCGGAATCTGATAGGCGTTATCCATTTCTTCCGACGCCATGCCGGCCAGATGGCCGCCCCATTCGTTGGCTTCGAGCAGGATTTCGTTGGAAAGAACGTCGAGCTTCTTCTGCACTTCGCCCTGGATGTTCTCGCTATCGGCGCTGCCGAGCACACCGCCCAGCGCGCCCTTGGAGACGGCGTGGCTGATCTCCTTGCACGCTCGAGCCACTACCTCGATAAGGAACCGCAGATCTGCAGGGGTGTTGTTGCTGCGGGTCTGCTCGATCAGGTAGCGACTCAGGGTTACGCGTGACATGAAATGACTCCGGAGGATGGATAAACCCGCGCAGTTTAGCAGGCCATGGGGAAACTAACCCTCCCTCAGACCCGTCCAGGGGCCGCAGAGTTCAGCGCAACGGCAAAGTGCCGGTAGCGTATTTCACTACCGGCTCTGGATGGGCCTTGCAGGTCGAGTCGATCGCCCTGCAGCCTGTCGCAGGTTACAGAGCGACTTGATCGATGCATCAGAGCACCTTCCAGATCTCCTCGGCGTATTCACGGATAGTCCGGTCCGAGGAGAACCAGCCGGTGCGGGCGGTGTTCAACACGGCGGAACGCCACCAGCTGTCGGCGTCACGCCAGCGTGCCTCGACCTCCAGCTGCGCTTGCCAATACGCCTCGAAGTCGGCGCAGACCATGAAGGTGTCGTGCCACTTGAGACCATCGATCAAGGCCGTGTAGCGCGATGGATCATCCGCCGAGAAAGCGCCATTGCGAATCGCCATCAGCACTTCATTAAGCCGTGGTGAATCGATGATGGTGGCCTCGGCGTTATATTCATTGGCCTGCTTGCGCGCCTCGACCTCCTGGGCGGTCATGCCAAATATGAACATGTGCTCGGCACCGATCTGGTCGCACATTTCGACGTTGGCGCCGTCGAGCGTGCCGATCGTAAGCGCACCATTGAGGGCGAACTTCATGTTGCTGGTGCCCGAGGCCTCGAGCCCTGCGGTAGATATCTGCTCGGACAAATCAGCGGCCGGGATAATGCGTTCGGCCAGGCTGACGTTGTAGTTAGGCAGAAACACAACTTTGAGCAGGCCGCGCACCGTCGGGTCATCATTGATGGTGCGCGCGATGTCGTTGGTCAGTTTGATGATCAGTTTGGCCGTGTGGTAGCTGGCCGCCGCCTTACCCGCAAATATCTTCACCCGCGGCACCCAATGGCAGCCCGGATCGGAGCGAATCGCCTGATACAGCGCCACGGTGTGCAGCAGATTGAGCAGCTGCCGCTTGTATTCATGAATGCGTTTGACGTGCACGTCGAACAGCGCGTTCGGATCGAGGCTGATGCCCAGTCGCTCCTGGATCATGCGAGCCAGAAGCTGCTTATTGTCCAATCGCTGAGCGGCGAATCGGGCGCGGAAATCCGGCTGATCGGCGAAAGGCTCCAGCTGGCGCAGCATGGTTTCCGGCGCGTCGAGCAGCTCGTCACCAACGTGTTCAACCAGCAATCGGGTCAGCTGGGGATTGGACTGGTACAGCCAGCGGCGGAAGGTGATGCCGTTGGTCTTGTTGCTGATGCGTTTGGGATACAGCGCATGCAGGTCGGTGAAGACTGTTTCGCGCATCAGCCCGGTATGCAGCGCCGACACGCCGTTGATGCAGTGCGAACCGAGGAACGCCAGATTGCCCATGCGCACCCGACGGCCATGACCTTCCTCGATCAGCGATACCGAGCGCAGCAGATCGACGTCATGCACGCCGCGTTCGCGCAGCGCATCGAGATGCTGCGCATTGATCAGGTAGATGATCTGCATGTGGCGCGGCAACAACCGCTCCATCAACCCCACGGGCCAGGTCTCCAAGGCCTCCGGCAGCAATGTGTGGTTGGTATAAGACAGGGTGCCGACGGTGAGCTCCCAGGCCTTTCGCCAGGGAATGTCGTGTACGTCAACCAACAGTCGCATCAGCTCCGCTACGGCGATCGCCGGGTGGGTGTCGTTGAGCTGGATGGCGGCGAACTCCGGCAGGTTCAGTAGCGTGCCACGCTGATCCAGGTGCCGCCGTATCAGGTCCTGCAGCGAGGCGGCGACGAAAAAGTATTCCTGACGCAGCCGGAGCTCCTGACCGGCTTCGGTGCTGTCGGCCGGATACAGCACCCGCGAGATGCTTTCGGCGCGGGCTTCCTCCGCGACCGCACCGATATGGTCGCCAGCGTTGAAGCGTTCCAGATGGAAATCCGCCTCGGCGCGGGCACGCCACAGCCGCAGCGTATTCACACTCGCTCCGCGCCAGCCGACCACCGGTGTGTCGTAAGCAATGGCGCGCACGCCTTCGGCCCAATGCCAGAAGTGCTTGGGCTGCTCTTGCCCGGCGGCGTCGTGCGGCATGGCCGTGACGCTACCTCCGAAACCGATCAGATAGCTGACCTCGGGGCGTTCAAATTCCCAGGGGTTGCCGAAATTCAGCCAGGTTTCGGTCTGTTCATGTTGCCAGCCGTCGACGATGGCCTGGCGAAAAAGCCCGTGATCGTAGCGAATCCCGTAGCCATGGGCGGCGATACCCAACGTCGCCATGCTTTCCATGAAGCAGGCCGCCAGGCGACCCAGGCCGCCATTGCCCAGCGCCGCGTCCGGTTCGGTCAGGCGAATGCGCTCGAAGTCCACATCGACCTCAGCCAGCGCCTGGCGGGCAGTGTCCAGCAGCCCCAGGTTACTCAAACTATCGGTGAGCAGCCGACCGATGAGAAATTCCAGCGAGAGGTAATACACGCGCTTCTTACCCTCGCGGTAACCCTCACGCGTGCGGTCCATCCACTGGTCGATCATACGGTCGCGAGTGGCCAGCGCCACCGCCTCGAACCAGTCATGGTCGGAAGCATGTTCCGGGTCCTTGCCGATCGAGTAGGTCAGTTTGCTGATGATCGCGTTGCGGAAGGCCGTGACTTCATCGGCATTGGGGACAGTCGACTCTTGCGTCATGGGCAGACCTCATGGAGCTAGGGAGTGAGAATGCGTTCATGGCAGCACCCGGCTGCCTCGCAAAGGGCAATGCAGACAGGCTTGCAGGTTTCGGCCGAGTCTGCGCGACCGCCTGTCCGTGGTTCGACTCGTCGGATTCGCTGGAAATTCCACCCGCGGTCGTTATGATCGCGCGCCGCCATTACCGAAACCGCCGCCATGAAGACCCGCTTTATTGCTCTGCCGACCCCGACCACCTGGAAACCTGGGCGCGCTACGGCAATGGCCTGTGCGGCGATTGCCAAGCGACCTGCTGCACTTTGCCGGTCGAGGTACGCATCGATGACCTGATCCGCCTGGAGGTGGTCGATGCTTCGAGCGCGATGAGCCCGCGAAGCAGGTCGCAAAGCGCCTGAGCAAAGCCGGCATCATTGGGCACTTCAATCAGAAGCCCGGGATCTTCACCCTGGCCCGCATGGCCGATGGCGACTGCCTCTACCTTAGATCGCCAGACCCGCTTGTGCACGGTGTACGCCAAACGACCCGACACCTGCCGCAATCATCCGAGGATCGGCCCACGCCCCGGTTACTGCGCCTACCAGCAGAAAACTGTCGTTCGCTAAAGCGCTGGATCGAACCGCCGAACGGCGTCCGGGAAGCCGCAAAAAAGCGCGCGTGGAAACTGGCAATCTCGTGACTCAGCAGTCATGCTTGACGTCTGCCTGTATCTGCAAACGTTTAGGAATCCGCCCGGCATGAGCCGCGATAGCCGCTATCTGGAAGCCATCCTGCATCACGACATCCCACTGACCCGGGCGATGGGCCTGCGTGTCGAGCAGTGGGAAAACCACGAGCTGCGCTTGAAAGTGCCGCTGCAAGCGAACATCAACCACAAGAGCAGCATGTTTGGCGGCAGCCTGTATTGCGCGTCGGTACTGGCTGGTTGGGGTTGGTTGCACCTGCGCCTGCGCGAGGCCGGGATCGACGACGGTCACATCGTCATTCACGAGGGGCAGATCGACTATCCGCTACCCGTCGTGGACGATGCCACCGCCATCTGTTCCGCGCCGAGCGACGAGGCCTGGAATCGCTTCGAGACCATCTATCGCCGTCGTGGCCGTTCACGCCTCACGCTGAACAGTCGGATCCTCGCCGCCGACGGCCGCGATGCCGTGCGTTTCACCGGTCAGTTCGTGCTGCATAAGTAGCGCCAGACGAGATCCGTTCCACACCGTCGACCGTCCGGCCGACAACCTGCTTTGGCGTTCGCGCGGCGATGCCGCCTATGGCCAGTGGGTCGATCGCCGGACCGCAAGGCGCCCTAACGGCACCTTGCTTGAACACCTCTCAAACGTAGCGCGACTTGGGCGTGGCCATCGGCAACGGACCGTCGCCGATCAGACGGAACTCACCGCGTGCTGCATCGTACGCCCGGATCTCGCTGGTGCCGATGTTGTACACCCAGCCATGAATGAACAGCTGACCGCTGGCGAGCCGCGCCGCCACAGACGGATGGGTGCGCAGGTGATCGAGTTGAGCCAGCACGTTTTCCTCGGTGAGAATGCCCAGGGTGTTGTGGTCGGCGCAGCCGCAATTTTCTTCCACCACCGTACGAGCCACCTCGCATGCCGCAGCCAGGTCTTGACGGTCGGCATGCCATCCAGGCTGGCCGGGTTCAACACCGCCTTCATCGCCCCGCAATCGGAATGGCCGCACACGATGATGTGGTGAACGCCAAGCGCCATCACGGCGAACTCGATGGCAGTCGACACGCCGCCGTTCATGATTCCGTAGGGCGGCACGATGTTGCCGACGTTACGCGTGACGAACAAATCACCTGGCGAACTCTGAGTGATCAGCTCCGGCAGGATGCGTGAATCTGCGCAGGTGATGAACATGGCACGCGGCGTCTGCTCGTGGGCCAGCTTACTGAACAACTCGCGCTGCTCAGGGTAGACCTCTTCACGGAACTGCATGACCCCCGCGATGAGATTGTCGAGCGCCTCCTGCGCTGTTTCGGTCGTTTTGTCTTCGAGACTCATAACGCGATCTCTCTAGTGGTTGGATAGGTTCGACGGTGCACGCCGAGCGCTCGGCACCGCGAAGATGTGACAGGCGGTAACGAAAGGGGCTGCGCCCCGTGTGGCAGCCGGGCCTCCCGAGTCATCCTCAGAAGATAGACCAGCCGATGCGTTGCGATAGCTTCTCCAGTGCAGCCATGCCGATCAGCGAATTGCCGGCTTGGTTCAGTTCCGGCGACCAGACGCAGACCGTGAAGCGCCCCGGTACCACCGCCACGATCCCGCCGCCGACCCCGCTCTTGCCGGGCAGACCGACACGGTAGGCGAAGTTGCCGGCCTCGTCGTAGAGGCCGCTGGTGGCCATGATGGCGTTGACCTGTTTGGCCTGACGCGGGCTCAGCACAGGATCGCCACCCTCCAGACAGGCCCCGTCGCGGGCCAGGAAGCCGAACGCACGGGCCAGATCGATGCAGCTCATGCGTAGCGCGCAATGATGAAAATAGCTGCGCAGCACCGCCTCGACATCGTTATGAAAGTTGCCAAAGGCTTGCATCAGATACGCCATCGCAGCATTACGCGCACGATGCTGGTATTCCGACTCCGCAACCCGCGAGTCGGATGCGATCAGCGGGTTGCCCGACAGGTGCCGTACGAAGTCGCGCATGGACAGCGCCGGCACGGCAAAGCGCGACTGGTTGATGTCGCAGATCACCAGCGCACCCGCATTGATGAAGGGATTGCGCGGCCGGCCGCGCTCGAACTCCAGCTGCACCAGCGAGTTGAACGGCTGCCCGGACGGTTCATGGCCCAGCCGCTCCCACAGCGTTTCACCGCCATGCTGAATCGCCTGGACCAGGCTGAAGACCTTGGAAATACTCTGGATCGAAAACGGCGTCTTGGCATCCCCGGCGTAGTAGAGCTCGCCCGAGGCACTGTAAACGGCGATACCCAGCTGATCAGCCGGCACGTCTGCAAGCGCAGGAATGTAATCGGCCACCTTGCCCTGCCCCAACAGCGGGCGGACTTCATCGAGGATCTCTTCAAGCAGCGCTTGCATATCGTGCGGCTCCAACCAGGTCTGTTGGATGGACGCCTCATCCGGATGCCGCATCACAGCCGGCCACGATTCTTCGACATGCCCATCAGAACTTGCCTGGCCTCAGCACCTGCACGTCCGCCAAGTAACAGACCATGGCGAAGTTATCGTAGTAGCTGACCTGCAAGTGCTCGGCGATGCGCTCGGCCAGCTCGCGGTTGCAGATGATTTCCAAGCGAATGTTGCCATCGGTATCCCAGCCAGCGCTGCGTACGCCGCGGCTGCCTCGTCCGCGCGCTTCGGACAGGGTCCAGCCAGGCGCACCCAGGTGATCGAGGTCGGCCACCAGTTTCTTTTCCAGCGCCGCTTCGCAGATAACGGTGAGCAGCGTTCGAGTCGCGGTCGTCATGTTCACAACCCCCAGGCAATCAGAGTTTCGGCCAGCGCCAGGTACAGCGGTATGCCGACCAGGATGTTGAATGGAAAAGTGATCCCCAGCGACGCGGTCAACGAGAGCGAGGGGTTGGCTTCCGGCAATGCCAGGCGCATGGCCGCCGGCACAGCAATATAGGACGCACTGGCTGACAGCGTGGCGAGCATCGCCGTACCGCCAAGCGAAAGCCCCATCAGCCGCGCCAGCAACGCCCCGACCAGCGCACCCAGCAAGGGCATGCCCAGACCGAACACTGCCAGGCGCAGGCCATAGCGGCGCAGCGAGCCGAGCTGGCCAGACGCGATCAGCCCCATCTCCAGCAGGAACAGCGCCAGCACCGGTTTGAACATGCTGGTATAGAACGGCTCGAGCGGTTTGATGCTCTCCTTGCCGGCGATGGCACCAATGATCAGCCCGCCCAGCAGCAGCATGATGCTTTTGCCGAGAAATATCTCGCGGCCCAGCTCACGCCAATTGGTGTCACGGGTGATGTCTTTGGCCAGAACGATGCCGACAAGAATCGCCGGTATTTCCAGGATCGCCACGAATAGCGGCATGTAGCTTTCGAACGCGATCTTGTTGGCCAGCATGAAGGCCACAACCACAGCGAAGGTGCCAGCGCTCACCGAACCGTAATGCGCCGCAACGCTGGCCGAGTCGATTCGTGAAAAGCCCAGCAGGCGCAGCATCGGAAAAGCCAGCAGCGGCAGCGCGCAGCCCAGCAGCAGTACCAGGGCGGATTGACCCAGCAGCGCCGCGCTGGCCTGTTCGGCAAGCTCGACGCCCCCGTGCAAACCGATAGCCAGCAACAGCAGTATGGACAGCGTTTCGTACAGTGCCGGCGGCAGTTTCAGTTCGCTCTTCACCAACCCGGCAAACAGGCCGAACAGGAAGAACAGCACTACTGGGTCGAGCCCCATCGATACCTCCGGATCCGTCATCACAGGTTAAACAGACAAAAAAGGGAGCCTTTCGGCTCCCAGGGGACAGCTGTCAGGCTTCAATCTCTATCAGAAGATCACCAGGGGTCACCCGGTCACCTTTAGCCACGTGCACCGCTTTCACCGTTCCGGCGATGGGCGCCTGGATTTCGGTTTCCATCTTCATCGCTTCACTGATCAGCACCGGCTGTCCGGCTCTGACCGTATCGCCTTCCTTGACCAGCACATCGACCACGTTGCCCGGCATGCTGGTGCTGACATCGCCTGGGCCGCTGGCCTGCTTGCGCTTGCCACTGCCGCCGCCACCGACGAAGTTGTTCAGCGGTTCGAACACCACCTCCTCCGGCATGCCATCAATGGACAGGAAGAAGTGCCGCTTACCTTCGCCCTTGACGCCCACACCGGTGATATCGACGCGGTAGGTTTCGCCGTGCACATCGATAACAAATTCGGTGGGCACACCCTCGTCGCCCGCGGCGGTCGTAGCAGTTCCATCCGGGATTGCCAGCAGCACTTCGGGCTGCAGCGTGCCGGCCTCGCGCTCTTCGAGGAATTTTCGACCGATATCCGGGAACATGGCGTAGGTCAGCACGTCTTCTTCATTGCGGGCCAGCGCGCCGATCTCCTGGCGCAGCTTGTCCAGCTCCGGCTTGATCAGGTCGGCGGGACGCACCTCGACGATCTCCTCGCCGCCGATAGCCTGGCGCTGAAGCTTGGCGTCGATAGTGCCTGGCGCCTTGCCGTAGCGACCCTGCAGGTAGAGCTTCACTTCGTTGGTGATGGTCTTGTAACGCTCGCCGGCCAGCACGTTGAAGAACGCCTGGGTGCCGACAATCTGCGAGGTCGGCGTGACCAGCGGCGGGTAGCCCAGGTCTTTGCGAACGCGCGGAATCTCGGCCAGCACCTCATCCATGCGGTTAAGCGCACCCTGTTCCTTGAGCTGGTTGGCCAGGTTGGAAATCATCCCGCCGGGCACCTGGTTGACCTGAACGCGGGTGTCGACGCCGGTGAATTCGCTTTCGAACTGGTGGTACTTCTTGCGCACCGCGTAGAAGTACAGGCCGATTTCCTGGATAAGCTCCAGATCGAGGCCTGTGTCATACGGCGTGCCGCGCAGTGCGGCGACCATCGACTCGGTGCCTGGGTGGCTGGTGCCCCAAGCCATGGACGAGATTGCCGTGTCGATGTGGTCGGCGCCGTTTTCGATGGCCTTGAGCTGGCACATGCTGGCGACGCCGGCGGTGTCGTGAGAATGGATGAACACCGGCAGATCGATCTCGGCCTTCAACGCACGCACCAGATCGCCGGTGGCGAATGGGGTCAGCAGACCGGCCATGTCCTTGATGGCAATGGAGTCGACGCCCATGTCGCGCATCGCCCGGCCCTGCTCGACGAACAACTCAACGGTATGCACCGGGCTGGTGGTGTAGGCGATGGTGCCCTGCGCGTGCTTACCGGTTTTCTTCACTGCGCGGATGGCTGTTTCCAGGTTCCGCACGTCATTCATCGCATCGAATATGCGGAACACATCAATGCCATTGTCGGCCGCCTTTGCACAGAACGCCTCGACCACGTCGTCGGCGTAGTGGCGGTAACCCAGCAGGTTCTGCCCGCGCAGTAGCATCTGCAGGCGGGTGTTGGGCAACGCGGCCTTGAGCTGGCGCAGGCGTTCCCAGGGATCTTCCTTGAGAAAGCGTACGCAGGCGTCGAACGTAGCACCTCCCCAGACTTCGAGCGACCAGTAGCCGACCCGGTCGAGCTTGTCACAGATTGGCAGCATGTCCTCGGTGCGCATGCGGGTGGCCAGCAGCGACTGGTGAGCGTCACGCAGGATGGTGTCGGTAACGGTGATTTTCTTCTGAGCAGTCATGGTTCGTTCCTCACAGGCCTGCGTGGGCGGCGATGGCGGCGGCGATGGCCAGGGCCAGTTCGCCCGGCTTGCGTTTGATCGAGTAGTTCAGCAGCTCCGGATGGTTGTCGACGAAGCTGGTATTGAACTGTCCGCTGCGGAAATCCGGATTTTCGAGAATCTTCTGGTAGTAGCTGGCAGTGGTCTTCACGCCCTGCACACGCATGTCATCCAGCGCGCGCGAGCCTCGGGCCAACGCCTCTTCCCAGGTCAGCGCCCAGACGATCAGCTTCAGGCACATCGAATCGTAGTAAGGCGGAATGGTGTAGCCGGTGTAGATCGCCGTGTCGGTGCGTACGCCCGGCCCACCAGGGGCGTAGTAACGGGTGATCTTGCCGAAGCAGGGCAGGAAGTTGTTGCGCGGCTCCTCGGCGTTGATGCGGAACTGCAGGGCGAAGCCGCGATACTGGATGTCTTCCTGCTTGACCGAAAGCGGTAGGCCGGAGGCAATGCGGATCTGTTCGCGAACGATGTCGATGCCGGTGATTTCCTCGGTGATGGTGTGCTCCACCTGCACCCGGGTGTTCATTTCCATGAAGTACACCTCGCCATCGGCGAGCAGGAACTCCACGGTGCCGGCGTTCTCGTAACCCACCGCCTTGGCCGCGCGCACCGCCAGGTCGCCGATATAGGCGCGCTGCTCCGGGGTGAGCTGTGGGCTTGGCGCGATCTCGATGAGCTTCTGGTTGCGCCGCTGAATCGAGCAGTCACGCTCGAACAGGTGCACGGTATTGCCGAAGGAGTCGGCAAGGATCTGCGCCTCGATGTGCTTGGGCTCGACGATGCATTTTTCGAGGAATACATCAGCCGAACCGAAGGCCTTGGTCGCCTCGGAAATCACCCGGGGATAGGCCTGTTCCAGTTCTTCTCGTGAGTTGCAGCGGCGGATGCCACGACCTCCACCACCGGATGTCGCCTTGAGCATCACCGGATAGCCGATGCGCTCGGCCTCGCTCAGCGCCTCGCTCACATCCACCACATTGCCTTCGGTGCCCGGCGTGACCGGCACACCGGCCTTGATCATGCTGCGCCGCGCTTCGGTCTTGTCGCCCATGCGGCGTATCACTTCGGCGCTGGGGCCGACGAAGCGGATGCCGCGCTCGGCGCAAATCTCGGCCAGCTCGGCATTTTCGGACAGAAAGCCATAACCGGGATGCAGCGCATCACAGCCAGTTTCCACAGCCAGGTTCACCAGCTTGCGGGGGTTCAGGTAGCCGGCCAGCGGGTCTTCGCCGATGAAATGTGCCTCGTCGGCACGCTTGACGTGCAGCGCGTGACGATCAGGCTCGGCGAACACCGCCACCGAGCGAACGCCCATTTCGGCGCAAGCCCGCACGATGCGGACGGCAATTTCACCGCGGTTGGCGATCAGCAGCTTCTTGATCACGCTTCGTCCCTCGGATCAGTGAGCAGGCAGTCCAGTTCGGACCGGTGGATTCGCCGCTTGGCGATGCGTTTTACCCTACGCCCTAGGCAGTAATTACCGAAAATGAATAATTGTTTGGTTACGCATAAGCAATGGCTTATAGATAACGCCTGACCACGCCAGATTCAACGGCTAATCCTTCCGACTGGAGTACTTATGAGAAAGTCCTTGATGCGCATGACGCTGCGCCAGCTCCGCGTATTTCGGGCGGTCTGCGATAACCATTCCTACAGCCGGGCCGCAGAGGAGATGGCGCTGACGCAGCCCGCAGTGAGCCTGCAGATCCGGCAGCTGGAAGAGCTGCTCGGGCAGCCATTGTTCGAGTACACAGGCAAGAAGCTCTACCTCACCGAAGCGGCTGAAGCACTCAAACGCACCAGCGAGGATATCTTCGGCAGGCTGGAAAGCCTCGACATGCAGCTGTCCACTTTGCAGGGCTCGCTGCAGGGTCAACTGAAGCTGGCCGTCGAATCGAGTGCCAAATATTTCGTGCCGCACCTGTTCGCATCGTTTCGCGAACTTCACCCGGAAGTCAGTCTTCAGCTGGTGGTGGTCAATCATGCCCAGGCGATCCATCGTCTAAGTGCCAACCGCGACGACCTGCTACTGATCTCTCAGGTGCCGGCGGATATGGATCTGGAATTTCTGCCCTTCCTCGACAACGCCATCATCGCCGTCGCACCGCCGGGTCATCCGCTCTGCCAGAGGCCGCACCTCAACCTGCAGGACCTGACCGCATGGCCGCTGCTGATCCGCGAGCAGGGCTCCGGCACCCGGCGCGCCGCCGAGCAATATTGCGATCAGAAGCGCGCGCATTTTCCGCAGATCATGGAGCTGGGTTCGCTGGAAGCCCAACGTGAAGGCGTACTGGCCGGCCTGGGGCTGGCGCTGCTGCCTCGGCACGCCGTGCTCCGTGAGCTGGAAAGCGGTGCATTATGCGAGCTCCCGGTCGAGGAATTACCGCTGATGCGCAGCTGGTGCCTGGTGCATCCACGCGGCAAATACCTCTCGCCGGTGGCACAAACCTTCTTCGCCTTCGCCCGTACCGAACGGCAACGCATCAACGCTCTGGCGCGGCGCTTCAGCGGAGCCGAGAAAGGCTGACGGCGCGCTGCACTCGCACGAGGCGGCATCTGCTTCGTCGGAAAAAATGAAGCGAGCCGGCGTATACGATATCCTCAAACGCATTCACTTCCGTCGAGCTTGCGACTGTGCCCCTCAAATCCTTCAACGCCCCGAACCTGGGCATCGTTCCCTCGGCTTCCGAGGTCATCGCCAAGCACCTGCGCGAGGCGATCATCAGCGGCCAGTTCGCCGAGGGCGAACCGGTGCGCCAGGATGACGTGGCGCGGCTGTTCAACGTCAGCAAGATTCCGGTACGCGAAGCGCTGAAGCGCCTGGAAGCCGAAGGACTGGTGTCATTCCAGCGCAACAAAGGCGCTGTGGTAACGGTGCTGACCGAGCCGGAACTGGCGCAGATATTCGAAGTGCGGGTGCTGCTGGAAACCCAGATCATCCGCCTCGCCGTGCCCAACATGACCGAGGACACCTTTGCCCACGCCGAATCCATTTGTGCCGAATTCGTCCATGAGGACAATGCGGCACGTTGGGCCGAGCTGAATTGGGCGTTCCATGCCTGCCTCTACGGACCGGCGGAGCGGCCGTTCATGATGCAAATGATTCGCTCGATTCACGACAAGGTCGAGCGCTACCTGCGAGTCCAGATGAGCATTCACGAGGGCAAGCACGGCGCCGATCTGGAGCACCGTGAAATCCTGCGGGCCTGTCGCAACGGCGATGTGGACCTGTGTGCCGAACTGATCGAACGCCACATCATCGGCGTCTGCCGGGCGCTGTTCGAACACCTGCCCCATGGCCACCGCTGGACAGGCATCGAGCCATCCGCCTGGACTATGCCGATTTCGTCATCTACACCGACCAAAACACTCAAGCCGTAAGCAAGCAGCTGTTGGATGCTTGCTGCACATTCCCCTACAGGCAGGGCGGCCATGAAGCGCATCCAAGTTCTCGACAGCCACACCGGTGGCGAACCGACCCGGTTGGTCATCGCTGGATTCCCGCAACTCGGAACCGGCAGCATGGCCGAACGCCGCCGATTGCTTGCCGAGCGTTTCGATGACTGGCGCGCCGCAACCATGCTGGAACCGCGCGGCAATGACGTGCTGGTTGGCGCGCTGCTCTGCGAGCCGGTAGACCCAACAGCCTGTGCCGGCGTGATCTTCTTCAATAACAGCGGCTATCTCGGCATGTGCGGCCACGGCACCATCGGGCTGGTGGTTTCGCTGGCGCATCTGGGACGCATCCAGCCGGGGGTTCACCGCATCGAAACGCCGGTCGGCACCGTGCAGGCAACTCTGCACGAAGACCGTTCGGTCAGCGTGCGCAACGTGCCCGCCTATCGCTACCGCAAGGATGTGAGCGTCGAAGTGCCAGGCCACGGCACCGTGACCGGTGACATCGCCTGGGGCGGCAACTGGTTCTTCCTCGTGGCCGAGCATGGGCAGCACATCGCAGGCGATAACCTCGAAGCGCTCACGGCCTATACCTGGGCGGTGCGCCAGGCGCTAGAAGCCCAGGGCATACGCGGCGAAGACGGCGGCGAAGTCGACCATATCGAGCTGTTTGCCGAGCCTGAACAGCCGCAAAGCGCTGCGAGCGAAGCCGGAGCTGGAAACGGCGCTTCATCAAACGCAGCAGCTTCGCTGCAAGCCGACAGCCGCAACTTCGTCCTCTGTCCCGGCAAGGCCTATGACCGTTCGCCCTGCGGCACCGGCACCAGCGCCAAACTCGCCTGCCTGGCGGCGGACGGCAAGTTGCAACCCGGCGAGACGTGGCGTCAGGCCAGCGTAATCGGTAGCGAATTTACCGCCAGCTACGAGCTGGACGGCGACCGCATCGTGCCCACCATCCGCGGTCGCGCGCACCTGAGTGCCGAAGCCACCTTGCTGATCGAGGAGGACGATCCCTTCGCCTGGGGCATTCGGTCGTGAATGCGGACGTCATCATCGTTGGTGCCGGCATCATCGGCGCGGCTTGTGCCCATCAATTGGCGGTCAACGGCGTCGACGTGCTGCTCCTCGACGCCCAGCGCGGTGGCGCCACGGCTGCCGGCATGGGCCATCTGGTCGCGCTGGACGACAACCCGGCCGAGCTGGCACTGAGCGACTATTCGATCCGGCGCTGGCGGGAACTGGGCCGGCTGATGGACGAAAGCTGCGGCTATCGCAACAACGGCACGCTCTGGCTCGCCGCCAGCGACGACGAGATGGCCGTGGCGGAACACAAGCTGAACACCTTGTCCGAACAGGGCATGCATTGCGAATTGCTCGGCAGCGCCGCGCTGAAAGCAGCAGAGCCGGAACTGCGCAGCGGCCTGCATGGAGCCCTGAAAGTCAGTGGTGATGGCATCCTCTATGCGCCCAATGCGGCGCGCTGGCTAATCACCCAGGGTGACAAGCGCATCGTCCAGCGGGAGGAATGCGTGCGGCGCGTGCAGAGCCAACAGGTCGAGCTGAGCGACGGCAGCATCCTGCGCGCGCAGGCAGTGGTACTGGCCAACGGAATCCACGCAACCGAACTCTGCCCGGAGCTGCCGATTCGCCCAAAGAAAGGCCATCTGGTCATTACCGACCGTTACCCCGGCAAGGTCAGCCATACGCTGGTGGAACTGGGCTATGTCACCAGCGCCCACAACAGCGTGGGGCCTTCGGTGGCCTGCAACATCCAGCCGCGGCCGACCGGGCAGCTGTTCATCGGTTCCTCGCGCCAGTTCAACACCAGCGATCCAGCGATCGACAGCTGGATGCTGGCGCGGATGCTCAAGCGCGCCGTCGACTACATGCCGGGGCTGGCTCGATTGAACGCCATTCGCAGCTGGACCGGTTTTCGCGCGGCGAGTCCGGATGGCCTGCCGCTGGTGGGCGAGCATCCGCAGCAGCCAGGCCTGTGGTTGGCGGTCGGCCACGAGGGATTGGGCGTAACGACCGCGACCGGTACGGCGGAACTGCTGGTCGCTCAGCTGCTGGGACGACAGTCGGCGCTGGCTATCGAACCCTACAGCCCAGCGCGCTTCCTCGCCTCACCAAGCGGGTCGTCCACGGCCGCCTATGCCATGGGAAACCTCGGTCATGATTGAGATCACGCTCGACGGGCATTCGCTGGAGGTCGCGCCCGGCACGACGGTAGCCGCTGCCCTCTATCTCGGTGGCGATGGCAGCAGCCGCACCTCGGTATCCGGCGAGCGGCGCGCGCCGCTGTGCGGCATGGGCATCTGCCAGGAGTGCCGGGTCACCATCGACGGTCAGCGGCGACTGGCCTGCCAGACAATCTGCATCACTGGCATGTCGGTGGAAACACGTCCATGAAATCGCATTACGATATTCTGATCGTCGGCGCGGACCTGCCGGAATGGCTGCCGCGCTCGCCGCCGCACCCAGCGGCGCAAGCATCGCCATCCTCGACGACAACCCGGCGGCCGGTGGGCAGATCTGGCGTGACGGCCCTCAGGTCGAACTACCGGCCATCGCCGGCCAGCAGCGGCAAGCGCTGGCGGAAACGACGAATATCGAAGTGCATAGCGGCGTGCGGGTGATCGCCGCACCCGGCGGCAAGACACTGCTGCTGGAGGACGCCGCGCAGGGGCATCTGGTCGGTTACGACAAGCTGGTTCTGTGCACCGGTGCGCGCGAGCTGCTGCTGCCGTTTCCCGGCTGGACGCTACCCGGTGTGACCGGCGCTGGCGGGCTGCAGGCGCTGATCAAGGGCGGCATGCCTGTGGTCGACCAACGCCTGGTGATTGCCGGTAGCGGCCCGCTGCTGCTGGCGTGTGCGGCTACGGCCAAGGCGCCGGCGCCCACCTGCTGCGCATTGCCGAACAGGCTCAGCTTGCTGCCCTCGCTGGTTTTGCCGCTCGCCTGTCACGCTGGCCAGGCAAAGCGTTGCAGGCCGTACAACTGAGCGATCGCTGTTATCGCAGCGGCACTCATGTACTGGCGGCGCTGGGCACCGATCGCCTGGAAGCCGTGCGCTTGTTTCACAACGACAAGGTTTCGGAAATCGCTTGCGATCGCCTGGCCTGCGGTTTCGGCTTGATTCCCAACACTGAACTCGGGCAAGTATTGGGCTGTGCACTACACGGGCGAGCCATCCAAATCGATGCCTACCAGACGACAAGCCTGCCGGATCACTTTGCAGCGGGCGAATGCACCGGTTTCGGCGGCAGCGAACTGGCAAGGGTCGAAGGCAGCATCGCCGGTCATGCCGTCATCGGTGATCTCGAGCGGGCCAAAGCGAGATTCGCCGAGCGCCAGCGCTGGCAGGGGTTCGCCGATCTGCTGGCGGGAACCTTCCGCCTGAACGAGCAATTGAAAGCCCTGGCGGACCCCGAAACCCTGGTATGCCGCTGCGAAGACGTGCCCTACTCAGCCATGGCCAGTCACAGCAGCTGGGTCGAGGCCAAGCTTGAGAGCCGTTGCGGCATGGGCGCCTGTCAGGGCCGAATTTGCGGCGCGGCGAGCGACGTCCTGTTCGGCTGGCAACCACCCAAACCGCGCCAGCCGATCAGCCCGGCACGCATCGGCACGTTGATTGCCTTGCCTGATGACGAGCCTAGACCGAGCGACACGAAACCCTGACCTCACCCTAGACACTGCCTACCATTCGCTGAGCGTCGGCCGTATCCTCGGGCTTTCCCGTTCGTAGCGCCCCCGATGCTCTCCCTGCTGCCGACCGATCCGCCCAAGGATCTACCTACGCTGCTCGCCAGCCTGAAACTGATCGCGCCGTTGCTCGATGCGCTGCCGGAGGTGGTGCTCTTCATCAAGGACACGAACGCCCGTTACAATCTGGCCAACCGCACACTGGCCGAGCGTTGCGGCCATAACCATCCCGATGCGCTGATTGGCCTGACGGCCGAGCAGGTGTTTCCAACCGGCTTCGGCGCGCAGTACACCGACCAGGACCATCGTGTCCTCAGCCAGGGGTTGCTCCTGCAGGACCAGCTTGAATTGCACCTGTATCCAGGCCGCCAGCCTGGCTGGTGCATGACGCACAAATTGGCCCTGCGCGATCCGGAGAACAGGATCATTGGCATGGCTGGGGTTTCCATCGACTTGCGGGCACCGGAGGCCAACAATCCGGCTTACCTCAAGCTCGCCGCAGTGGACGCCTATATCCGCGCGAATCATTCCCGCTCCATCAGGCTATCGGAGCTCACTGCGATAGCGGGCCTGTCAGCCGCTCAGCTGGAGCGGCTATGCAAGCGCGTCTTCCGTCTTACCCCTCGGCAGATGATTCACAAAGCCCGACTGGACACCGCAACCCAGCTGCTCGACGGGGCGCTGCCCATCACCGAGATCGCGTTGCGCTGCGGCTATGCCGATCACAGCGCCTTCAGCCGGCAATTCCGTGCGCTGACCGGGCTGTCACCCCGCGCCTATCGGAACGCGCTGCCACCCCATCATCGGGCAACCTGGTAACGCGCTGCTCCCATTTGTAGCAACCGTGGTCCGGAGGCACCCGCCCCGACGCAATCCGACGAACGGTCATTACGGCACCATTTGCCGACCCCTCTCACAGCGCCTGCTCTAGCCCGCGTCCTGCGGCGATTTGACTCACCATCAAGCATTTCACTCGTCTCGCTTTAGCCGACCGGCACGGCTATTGCTGTACGGATAACGTATACGAAATCTCGAAACAGCTGCTTGAATCAACTGGACGATCAACCGCATCGACGAGGAATGTATGAAGAAATCCATAGCTGTGGCCGTTAGCGCTCTACTTGCTGCCTCCATGACTTCCATTGCACAGGCCGACAAGCTCGACGACATCATTGGCTCGGGCAAGCTGCGCTGTGCCGTTACCCTCGACTTCCCGCCCATGGGCTTTCGCGATGAAGGCAACAAGCCGGCAGGCTTCGATGTCGACTATTGCAGCGACCTGGCCAAGGTGCTCGGCGTCGAACCAGAAGTGGTCGAAACGCCTTTCCCGGACCGAATTCCCGCACTCGTCTCCGGCCGTGCGGACGTGATCGTCGCCTCCACCTCCGACACCCTCGAGCGCGCCAAGACGGTGGGCATGAGCATCCCCTACTTCGCCTTCAACATGGTGGTACTGACGCGAGAAGACACCGGCATCGACAAGTACGACGATCTCAAGGGTCGCCCAGTCGGTAACACCAGCGGCACCTTCGAAGCCATCGCGCTGGAAAAGGACGTAAAGGGTTGGGGTGAAGGCAGCTTCCGCGCCTACCAGTCGCAGAACGACACCATCCTCGCGGTCGCCCAGGGCCATGTGGACGCCACGGTTGTCACCAATACGGTCGCCGCCTCCACCATCAAATCAGGCAAGTACAAGGGCTTGAAGATCGCCGGCGATGCCCCCTATGTCATCGACTACGTGTCCCTGGCCGCCAAGCGCAGCGAGTACGGCCTGATGAATTATCTCAACCTCTTCGTCAACCAGCAGGTGCGCTCCGGTCGCTACGCCGAGCTGTACGAGAAGTGGGTCGGCGGCAAGCCGGTCGATCTGACCGTTCCTGGCGTCTACTACTGATCGGCGGTAACGATGCCTCGTAGCGACCACGTGTTTACTTCGCAGCAGGCTGCGCTCGGCTTCACGGGGCGCAGCCTGGTTCCGGGCAGCGCTCAGGCAGCCTGTCTGCATGCGGACACAGGCCTGAGCTTCTGGGGCGGGGTCGACCCGTTCAGTGGGGAAGTGATCGACCGTCACCACCCGCTCAGCGGCCAAGTCATCGCCGGCAAGGTATTGGCAATCCCCAGCGGACGCGGCTCCTGCACGGGCAGCAGCGTCCTGCTGGAGCTGATCCTCAACGGTCACGCACCCGCCGCGCTGGTCTTTGCCGAAACCGAGGAGATTCTTACCCTCGGCGTGCTGGTGGCGCAGTTGTTGTTTGGCCACTCGCTGCCGGTCATCAGTCTCGATCAGCAAGCCTTCGCGGCGCTGCGCGACGCCCGCTTTATACGAATTGAAAACGGCGTGGTGCAAGGCTTCGCCGAGCTGCCAGATGATGGTTGGCTGGCCGCGGCCGGCGCCAGCGCAAACGGCTATCTCCCTACACAAATAGACCTGAATCAACAGGACCAGGCCATGCTCGCCGGCGAACAGGGCAAGGCCACCCAGGCGGCCATGCGGATCCTGTTGCGCATGGCTGAACTCCAGGGCGCACGGGAACTGCTGGACATCACCCAGGCGCATATCGACGGCTGCATCTACACCGGGCCGGCCAGCCTCAGGTTCGCTCGCCAGCTGGCCGACTGGGGTGGGCGGGTAAAGGTGCCGACCACGCTCAACTCGATCTCGGTAGACCAGCGCCGCTGGCGGCAGATGGGCATCTCCGCCGCGTTCGGTGAGCCGGCCAGCCAATTGGCCGACGCCTATGTCGAGATGGGCGCCAGCGCCAGTTTCACCTGCGCGCCCTATCTGCTCGACAGCGCGCCGAGAGCCGGCGAGCAGATCGTCTGGGCGGAATCCAATGCCGTGGTGTATGCCAATAGCGTGCTGGGTGCAAGAACGTTGAAATATCCCGACTTCTTGGATATCTGCATCGCCCTGACTGGCCGCGCGCCACTGACGGGCTGCCACTTGGCCAAGCAGCGCCACGCCACGTTGCGTATCGACCTGTCGCCGCTACAAAACCTGGATGACGCCTTCTACCCGCTGCTCGGCTACCACGTCGGTCTGCTCTGCGGCAGCGAGATTCCGGTGATCTGCGGGCTCGAACAGAGCGATCCGACGCTCGACGACCTAAAAGCCTTCGGCGCCGCCTTCGCCACCACCTCCGCAGCACCGATGTTTCATATCGTTGGCGTTACACCGGAAGCGCCTTCGGTTGAGGCCGCTCTGGGTGATCAGAGGCCGGGGCGCATCCTGCAGGTAGAACGCGGCGATCTGCTCAACAGTTGGCGCGAGCTGGATAGCGGTGAATCCGCAGACGTCGAGCTGATCAGCCTGGGTAACCCGCATTTCTCGCTGAGCGAATTCGCCCGCCTCGCGCAGCTCTGCGAAGGCAAGGTGAAGCACGCCGATGTTTCCATACTGCTTACCTGCGGCCGCGAGATCCAGCGGCAGGCCAGCGAAGCCGGTCATTTACAGGCACTCGAGCACTTCGGCGTGCAGATCGTCACCGACACCTGCTGGTGCATGATCGAGGATCCGGTCGTACCCCTGACCGCACGCACCCTGATGACCAACTCCGGTAAATACGCCCATTACGCGCCCGGCCTGGTTGGCCGACAGGTGCGCTTCGGCAGCCTTGCAGAATGCGTCGAAACCGCCTGCAGCGGTCACGCCAGTGGCCACCTACCGCGCTGGCTGGCGGCTGCCGACACCGAAGGAGCGCATTGAGCGATGTTCGATTACACCTTCCATTGGCGTCCCGCCTTCCGTGCGCTGCCGGATATGCTCGCCGGCGCGGTGGTGACCTTCGAGACCGCCGCCCTATCGATGATTTTCGGCGTGCTCATCGCGCTGGTGCTGACCGCCATGCGCGAGACCCGCAATCCGCTGCTCAACGGCGTTGGCAGCGCCTGGGTGTCGGTGGCGCGCAACACACCTTCGCTGTTCCAGATCTATGCCCTGTATTTCGGCCTCGGTGCCTTCGGCTGGCATATCAGCTCGTGGGCGGCGCTACTAGCGGGCATCACGTTCAACAATGCCGGCTACCTGGCGGAAAACTTCCGCGGGGGTTTAAAGGCTGTGCCGGATACGCAGATGCGCGCCGCACGCTCGCTGGGCATGAGCGCCTTCCAGGCCTACCGGCTGATCGTGATCCCGCAACTGCTGCGCATCGTCTTCCACCCGCTCTCCAACCAGATGGTCTGGGCGGTATTGATGACGTCTTTGGGCGTGATCGTCGGCCTGAACAACGACCTCACCGGCGTGACCCAGGACTACAACGTCAAGACCTTCCGCACCTTCGAATACTTCGCCCTGGCGGCAGCGATCTATTACCTGATCGCCAAGCTGATCGTAGCGGTAGCCCGGCTGATGGCCTGGCGACTGTTCCGCTACTGAGGACCCGAGCATGTTTTCCACTAGCCTGACCTCGACCGATCTGCTGTTCATGCTCAAGGGCGCTGGCGTCACGCTGATGCTGACCTTTTGGGCCATGCTGCTGGGCACTTTCGCCGGCATCGTCTTCGGCGTGATTCGCGCCCTGTTTCCCCGGGCGAGTCTGCCGCTGGCCTGGTTCCTGGATATCTTTCGCAGCGTGCCGCTGCTGATCCAATTCGTCCTGTTCAACGCCCTGAAAAGCATCGTCGGGCTGGACTGGAGCGCCTTCACCGTCGGCTGCGTGGTGCTGGGCGTCTACGCCGCGGCCTTCTTCACCGAGGTGGTGCGCGGTGGCGTTCTGGCGGTACCGGGCAGCTTGCGTCTGGCCAGCCGCTCGCTGGGCCTGAGCTACTGGCAGGACCTGCGCTACATCGTCTTGCCGGTCGCGACGCGGGTGGCCTTTCCCGGCTGGGTCAATCTGGTGCTGTCGGTGATGAAGGACACCGCGCTGGTGATGTGGATCGGCATCATCGAGCTGCTGCGCGCCTCGCAGACCATCGTCACTCGTATTCAGGAGCCACTGCTGGTGCTGTGCATCGCAGGGCTCATCTACTACGTCATGAGCCTGGTGGTGGCCCGCCTGGGCGCCCGGCTGGAAAAAAGGTGGCAGCAATGATCGAGATCGACAAGGTGCACAAATCCTTTGGTGAGCTGGAAGTGATCAAGGGTGTCGACCTGACCGTCAACAAGGGCGAGGTGGTGTCGATCATTGGTGGCTCGGGTTCCGGCAAGTCGACGCTGCTGATGTGCATCAACGGGCTGGAACACATCCAGAGCGGCTCGATTCGTGTCGATGGCACCGAAGTCCACGCCAAGGGCACCGACATCAACAAGTTGCGGCAGAAGATCGGCATCGTCTTTCAGCAATGGAATGCCTTCCCGCACCTGACGGTGCTGGAAAACGTAATGCTGGCGCCTAGAAAGGTGCTTGGAAAAAGCCGCGCCGAAGCCGAAGAACTGGCGGTCAAGCAGCTGACCCATGTCGGCCTGGCGGACAAGCTGAAGGTATTCCCCAGCAAGCTGTCCGGCGGCCAACAGCAACGCATGGCCATCGCCCGCGCACTGGCCATGTCGCCGGACTATATGCTGTTCGACGAGGCCACTTCGGCGCTCGACCCACAGCTGGTCGGCGAGGTGCTCGACACCATGCGGCTGCTCGCCGAAGACGGCATGACCATGGTGCTGGTGACCCATGAAATGGGCTTTGCCCGCGAGGTATCCGATCGGGTCGCATTCTTCCGCGACGGCCTGGTGCACGAGATCGGCCCGCCCGATCAGGTCATCAGCAACCCGCAGAAGCCGGAAACCGCGGCTTTCCTGAAATCCGTGATCTAGAGGCGAGCCATGCGATCGAGCAAAGTCATTCATGTCGTCAGCTGCCACGCCGAGGGCGAGGTCGGCGATGTCATTGTCGGTGGGGTTGCGCCTCCACCGGGTGACACATTGTGGGAGCAATCGCGCTGGATCGCCCGCGACGAGACCCTACGCAACTTCGTGCTGAACGAGCCGCGCGGCGGCGTGTTTCGTCACGTCAATCTGCTGGTGCCCGCCAAGGACCCACGCGCGCAGATGGGCTGGATCATCATGGAGCCGGCCGACACGCCGCCCATGTCGGGTTCCAATTCGCTGTGCGTGGCCACCGTGCTGCTGGACAGCGGCATCCTGCCGATGACCGAGCCGGAAACACGGCTCACACTCGAGGCGCCAGGGGGGCTGATCGAGGTGATCGCACAGTGCCGCAACGGCAAAGCCGAGCGGGTCGAGGTGAAGAACGTACCGTCCTTCGCCGCCAAGCTCGATGCCTGGATCGAGGTGGAAGGGCTGGGCTCGCTGCAGGTCGACACGGCCTATGGCGGCGACAGCTTCGTCATCGTTGATGCTAAGCGTCTGGGCTTTTCCTTGAGCGCCGATGAGGCCGCGGACCTGGTTGCGGCAGGTTTAAAGATCACCCAGGCGGCCAATCAGCAACTGGGGTTTGCCCACCCGACCAATCCAGACTGGGCACATATCTCCTTCTGCCAAATTGCCGCACCGCTCGAGCGCATCGAGGGCGTGCTCACTGCGGCCAACGCAGTGGTGATCCGCCCCGGCAAGATCGACCGTTCCCCCTGCGGCACCGGTTGCTCGGCACGCATGGCGGTGCTGCATGCCAAGGGTCAATTGGGGGTGGGCGAGCGCTTCATCGGCCGATCGATCATTGGCTCTGAATTCCACTGCCGCATCGACAGCTTGACCGACCTCGCCGGGCGTCCCGCCATCGTGCCGTGCCTGTCCGGCCGAGCCTGGATCACCGGCACCCATCAGCACCTGCTGGACCCCAGCGACCCTTGGCCGGAAGGCTATCGCCTGTCGGATACCTGGCCCGTGGAACTAGAGATCTGATTCAACCGCCGCCAGCCACAAGCCGGCGGTAACTCGCAACACGGCCAAGCCACGGCCGGACTGAACTTAGTACCAAACCGGGCGAGGACAGCCCAAACATAACGTATACGAAATACTCTAGCGGAGGCATCTCATGAACAAACGAGTCAACTGGAGCGGCGTGTTTCCTGCCGTTACTACCCAATTCAATAACGATTTTTCCATCAACCTGGAAGAAACCCACAAGGTCATTTCCAATGTGATTCGCGACGGCGTGTCGGGGCTGGTCGTATGCGGCTCGGTCGGGGAGAACACCTCGCTGACTACCGAAGAGAAAATCGCGGTCACCGAGGTCGCGGTGGACGCCTCCAAGGGCCGTGTGCCGGTGATCTGCGGCGTAGCCGAGTTCACCAGTGTGCAGGCGGCGAAGGTAGCGAACGCAGTTAAAAAGGTCGGCGTCGACGGCGTGATGCTGATGCCGGCCCTGGTCTACGGCTCCAAGCCATTCGAGACCGCCGAGCACTATCGCTACGTGGCGAAGAATGCCGACGTGCCGCTGATGGTCTACAACAACCCGCCGATCTACAAAAACGACGTCACCCCCGACATCCTCATCTCGCTGTCCGATTGCGACAACGTGGTCTGCTTCAAGGATTCCTCCGGCGACACCCGCCGCTTCATCGACGTGCGCAACGAAGTGGGCGACCGCTTCGTGCTCTTCGCCGGCCTCGACGACGTGGTGCTGGAAAGCATCGCGGTGGGGGCCGAGGGCTGGGTGTCGGGCATGTCCAACGTGTTCCCCAAGGAAGGCGAAACCATCTTCCGCCTGGCCAAGGCCGGTCGCTTCGCCGAAGCCATGCCGATATACGAGTGGCTGATGCCGATCCTCCACCTGGACGCCCGCGCCGACCTGGTGCAGTGCATCAAACTGTGTGAAGCCATCGCCGGTCGCGGCAGCGCCCTGACCCGCCCGCCACGCCTGGCCCTGCCGGACGCTGATCGCCAATACGTAGAGAAGATCATGGCCAAGGCCATGGCCAACCGCCCGACACTGCCCGACGTGGGCCTGTGACCTTTCTCGCAACTGCCGCAACCTGCCTGCGCCGCCTCTGCGGCGGGGCCGTCTGACTCGAGAGGTTTCGCCATGCAACTGAAAAAAGCCCACCTGATCGCCGCGCTCGGCCTGACGCTCGCCTGCACCGGCACACACGCCGCCGAGACCTACACGGTGCCGACCTCGGTTCCTGAAGGCAGCTTCTTCTTCGAGAACTTCCTGGTCCGCTTCGCCAAGAACGCCGATCTGCTCACCGACGGTGAAGTGAAGATTCGTCCCGTCGGCGCAGGCGTAATCGTTCCGGCGCTTCAGGTGTTCGAATCGGTGCAGAACGGGGTGCTCAAAGCCGGGCATTCCACCTCCACCTATCTGGTCAATCAGGACCCGCTCAACAATGTCTTCGCCAGTTATCCCGGCGGCATGTCTGGCGAGGAAACACTGTCCTGGCTTTACGAGGGCAACGGCCTGAAATACCTGCAGGAATTTCGCGAGAAGGAGATGGGCCTGCACTCGATGGTGGTAGGGGTCGGCAGCACCGAGATCCTGGCTCATGCGAACAAGAAGATCGAGAAGCTGGAGGACTTCAAGGGCGTCAAATACCGCACGGCGGGCGCCTGGGCGGAGGTGGTCAAGCAGGTCGGCGCATCGCCGACGGTGGTGCCGCCGGGCGAGATCTACACCTTGCTCCAGCGCAAGGGAGTGGATGCTGTGGAATGGGCAACACCCGGCGCCAACCTCACCGAGGGCTTCCATGAAGTCGCGCCTTACATCCTCACGCCCGGCGTGCACCAGCCATCGTTCGTCTGGGAATTTTTCATGACCAACGAGAGCTGGGAAGCGCTGGACAAGGACGTCCAGGACAAGCTCGAAGCGGCGGCCAAACTGACGACCATGCAGAGCTACTTCCATTTCCTCGATGCCGATATGAAAGCCATGCAGACCTACAAGGACGCAGGTATTGAAATCCTCCGGCTCGACCCGGCGGCCATCGAGGAGCTGGCCAAGCGCGGCAATCAACTGGTCAGCTCGCAGATCGAAGCACGCAAGTCAGGCGAAACCGACGCGAAGGCGATCCTCAAGGATTACCAGGACTACATGCAGCGCTGGTCCAATAACTCGTCCTACCTGTACCGCCACTGAGTAACGCCTCCGGCCGCCTCAGTGCGGCCGGCCTGGAGGTTCGATGAAGCGCAACTATTTCGACTGGCCAGCCAACGCCCTGCTCTGGGTGGCGGCGGCGATGGCCGTCTTGCTGGTCCTGGCGATGATGCTGGAAGTGTTTTCGCGTTACGTGCTGAACGCACCGACGCTTTGGGCCTTCGACATCTCTTACATGCTCAATGGCGCGATGTTCATCCTCGGCTGCGCCTATGCCTTGAAGATCGACGCTCACGTGCGCATCGATTTTCTCGCCTCTCGACTCAAACCGGCCATTCAACGCTGGATCAACGGCGGCTTCTACCTGTTCTTGTTCGCACCGATTCTTGGCGCGCTGACCTGGACCGCCGGCAAGCGTACCTGGCACGCCTTCGTCACCGCCGAAGTGGAGCACGTTAGTCCCTGGGCGCCGCTGATCTGGCCGTTCTACAGCGCCCTGGCCATCGGCCTGGCGGCGCTGACCCTGCAAGTCGTGATCGAGGCGTACCGCTACCTCACCGACCAGAAGCAGCCCAGCGGGGGATTGCCGGAATGATGGATTACATACCGCTGCTGATGTTCGCGCTGCTGTTCGTCTTCATCTTTCTCGGCATTCCGGTTTCCTTTTCGCTGATCACGGTTTCGGCGCTGTTCGGCCTGCTGCTGTTCGGCGAGAACATCTTCCAGCAAATGTTCGGTTCGCTGCTGCAGGCCTCGACCAACTTTTCGCTCTCCGCGATCCCGCTGTTCGTGCTGATGGGCGCAATCCTCGAGCGCAGCGGCCTGGCCCGGCGGTTGTACGAAGCACTGCAGCTGTGGCTTGGAGGCTTTTCCGGTGGCTTGGCGATGTCGACCATGCTCATGTGCGGCATTTTCGCCGCCAGCTCGGGCATCGTCGGCGCGGTGGAAATCGTCGTCGGCATGATGGCCATTCCGGCGATGAGCAAATACCGCTACGACCGCTCGCTGATCGCCGGCACCATCTGCGCAGGCGGCTCGCTCGGCACCATCATTCCGCCGTCGGTGATCGTCGTGGTGTACGCCTCGATGGCGCAGCTATCCATCGGGCAACTGTTCGCCGCGACGTTGATTCCCGGCGTGCTGATGATGCTGTTGTTCCTTCTCTATATAGGCGTGCGCTGCTGGATCACCCCGGCGTTGGCACCCGCCGTGCCGGCGATGCAGGCCACGCCGCTGATGGAAAAACTGACGATCACGCTCAAGGCGCTGATTCCGCCGTTCCTGCTGATCTTCGCCGTGCTCGGCTCGATGCTCGCCGGGATCGCCTCACCCACCGAATCCGCGGCGGTCGGTGCTTTCGGTGCGGCCTTGCTGGCGCTGTGCTTTCGCGAACTGACCGTACGGCGGCTGATCGAGGCGCTGGTCTCGACCATCACCATCACTGCCATGATCATGCTGATCGTTACCGGCGGCACCATGTTCACCGCGATCTTCGCCGCCAGCGGCGGTGGCTGGATGCTCGCCGACTTCATGGGCGAAATGGACCTGAGCCCGTATTGGCTGATCCTGGCGCTAATGTTCATCGTGCTGATCGCCGGCATGGTGCTGGACTGGATCTCTATCGTGCTGATCTTCGTACCGATCTTCATGCCGTTGGTGAAGCTGGCAGGGATCGATCCGATCTGGTTCGCGGTGATGTTCATGGTAGTGGTACAGACGGCTTACCTGACGCCGCCGCTGGCGCCGTCGATCTTTTACCTGCGTTCGATCGCGCCGCCGGACATGAGCTACGGTCACATGTACAAGGGCGTGCTGCCGTTCATCGCCATCCAGCTGCTGCTGTTCCTGATCATTCTTGCCGTGCCGAGCATCGCCACCTGGCTGCCGCGGCAACTGTTCTGAACCTGCCATCCCCGATTCGTTAGAGGAGAAACGCATGGCCCACTTAACACTGGACGAAGTACGCGATCTCGCGCAGCGCATCCTGCGCCAGCACGGATTCGCCGAACCTTATGCCGTAGCGATCGCCGACAGCATGGTCGCGGCGGAGCGTGACGAGTGTAAATCCCACGGCATCTACCGCCTGCTGGGCTGCATCGGCACTCTGAAGGCCGGCAAGGTCGATCCCGATGCGGTGCCCGAGGTCGTCGACCACGCCCCATCCATCGTGCGGGTCGATGCAAAGGGCGGCTTTGCTCAGGTGCCGTTCCAGGCCGGGTTACCGGTGCTGGTGGATAAGGCGAGGCAGCAAGGCATCGCACTCATGGCAATCAACAACTGCGTGCACTTCTCAGCGCTCTGGGCGGAAATGGAGTTGCTGACCGCCGCCGGCCTGGTTGCGCTGGCCTGCACGCCAAGCCATGCCTGGGTCGCACCCGCTGGCGGCCGCAAGCCGGTGTTTGGCACCAACCCGATCGCCTTCGGTTGGCCGCGTGCCGGAAAGCTGCCGTTCATCTTCGACTTCGCCACCAGCGCCGTCGCGCGCGGCGAAATCGAACTGCATCGCCGAGCAGGCAAGCCAATTCCAGAGGGCTGGGGAATCGACGCGGACGGTCAGGCAACCACCGATGCCGCCGAGGCGCTCAATGGCGCCATGCTGACGTTCGGCGGCCACAAGGGCTCAGCCCTGGCGGCCATGGTCGAACTGCTGGCCGGCCCGCTGATTGGCGACATGACCAGTCAGGAGTCACTGAGCTTCGATGCGGGCACCAAATCGGCGCCCTTTGGCGGGGAGCTGATCATCGTCATCGATCCGAAACGAATGCTGGGCGACGCCGCCGACGAGCATCTGGCGCGTGCCGAGACGATGTTCGAGTCCATTCAGGGGCAAGGCGCTCGGTTGCCCTCACAACGGCGCTACGAGGCCCGCGAGCGGACCCTGCGCGACGGTGTGGACATACCCGACGCGCTGCACGCCGATCTCATGGCATTGCTGGAGCAACCCGCATGAGCCGGCGCGGCCCGTGTCGACGGCCGGTGTGACGCTCGTTAGCGACACTCTGCCGAGGGCGGTAACAGCGGACTGGCAATCATCAGATCGGGAAACTCCACCAATTGCGCATGCAGCTGGCGCTGCTCGTCATAACTTTCGATGGCGCGGCGAAAGTACATGCGACGCTCATCCTGCTGCTTGCGGCGGGCACGGGCATCGAGGTTGACATAGGTTTCGCGGTGCTGGGCCATGCTGAACTCCCGAGAAGGGTACTGGGAGGCTCAGCATCGAAGCTATGGGTGACGCTATGAGGACAGGCTGATGACGGTGCGATGACGCTCGACACGGCGCCATTTCGACCGGGCTCAGTCTTCGTGCGGCTTCACCGACTTGGGCGACAGGCGCAGGCTGCGCAGACTGCGCTTGACGCTCTTGAGGTGGTTCACCAAGCTCG
Source organism: Pseudomonas sp. SST3 (assembly GCF_003325755.1). Next base: position 185,152 of record NZ_QORI02000001.1, read on the forward strand.
GCCCGCGCGCCATGGCGACGCCCATCGCCAGTACATCGATGACCACCAGATGGGCGATGCGCGAGGTCAGCGGCGTGTAGATTTCAGTGTCTTCCTGGACGTCGATGGCCAGGTTGATGGTTGCGAGCTCCGCCAGTGGCGTCTGACTCGGGCAGAGCGTGATCAGCGTGGCGCCGGTTTCGCGCACGACGTTGGCTGTGATCAGCAAGTCCTTTGAACGTCCCGACTGGGAGATGCAGATCGCCACGTCGGTGGGCTTCAGCGTGACCGCCGACATCGCCTGCATATGCGGATCGGAATACGCCGCCGCACTGAGCAGCAGGCGGAAGAATTTGTGCTGAGCGTCGGTGGCCACTGCGCCGGACGCGCCGAAGCCGTAGAACTCCACCCGCTCCGCCTTGGCCATGGCCGCGACCGCACGCTCCAGCGCGTCAGAGTCCAGTTTCTCGCGCACTTCCATCAGGGTATGCAGGGTGGTGTCGAAGATCTTCAGCGCGAAGTCAGTGATCGAATCGTTCTCGCTGATGGCGAACTGGCCGAAGCTGGCCCCGGCGGCGAGGCTCTGCGCCAGCTTCAATTTCAGGTCCTGGAATCCCAGGCAGCCAATGGCCCGGCAGAAGCGCACGATCGTCGGCTCGCTGACACCCACCACGTGGGCCAGGTCGGCCATGGAACTGTGCATCACGGCGGCTGGATCGAGGAGCACATGGTCGGCCACCTTCAGCTCCGACTTACGTAGCGAACTTCTCGATTGAGCGATGTGTTGCAGCAGATTCACGTTCCGGACTCGCTATGATCAATACCTGGCAAGAGCGGTCGAACGCAGCGGGTGCGCTCGCATTCGTCCTTGCCGGCTGGGTGTAGTGGGCTTGTAGTTATACTACAAGGCTTGCAGCATCGCCCACCTTTGAGTCTGTTCACCTTCTGAGGAGTGACGCTGTGTCCATTTCCTGCGACATGCTGGTATTTGGCGGTACCGGCGACCTGGCGCTACATAAACTCATCCCTGCGCTCTACCACTTGCACCGTGAAAAGCGACTGCACGACGACGTGCGCATACTCGCGATTTCCCGTCAGGATATCGATCGCAACGCCTATCTGAGCCTGGCCGAGCGCCATTGCCGCGCGGAAATCGCGCGCACCGACTTCGAGGCTGACATCTGGAAAGCGTTCAGTCAGCGTCTCGACTACTTCGCCATGGATGCCACCCAGCGGGGCGAGTTCGTCGGCCTCGCGCATCATCTCGGTCAAGCCGAGGGGCGCGTGCGGGTGCACTACCTGGCAACCGCGCCGAGCCTGTTCGAGCCCATTGCGTCCAACCTGGAAAGCGCAGGCCTTGCCGGGGAAGACGCCCGCATCGTGCTGGAAAAGCCCATCGGTCATTCGCTGGATTCGGCGCTGGAAATCAACGAAGCGATCGGCGCGGTGTTCCCCGAGTCGCGGATCTACCGAATCGATCATTACCTGGGCAAGGAAACCGTGCAGAACCTCATGGCGCTGCGCTTCGCCAACGCGCTGTTCGAGCCGATCTGGCGCAGCGGTCATATCGACCATGTGCAGATCACCGTCGCCGAAACCCTCGGCGTCGAGAACCGCGGCAGCTACTACGACCACGCCGGCGCCATGCGCGATATGCTGCAGAATCATCTGCTGCAGCTGCTCTGCCTGGTGGCAATGGAGGCGCCGGTGCGTTTCGATGCCAAATCGATACGCGGCGAGAAGGTGAAGATCCTCGAAGCGCTCAAACCGATCACCGGCAACGACGTGCAGGACAAGACGGTGCGCGGCCAGTACGGGGCGGGTCGTATCGGCGGACAGGACGTGCAGGCCTATTACTTCGAAAACGATGTCGATAACGACAGTGATACCGAAACCTTCGTCGCGGTGAAGGCCGAGATCGACAACTGGCGCTGGGCTGGCGTGCCCTTCTACTTGCGCACCGGCAAGCGCATGGCTCGCAAGCGCTCGGAGATCATCATCACCTTCAAGCAAGTGCCGCACATGCTTTTCACCAAGGGTGAGGTCAACCGGCTGGTGATCAGCCTGCAGCCGGAAGAGAGCATCAGCCTGCAACTGATGGCCAAGGCACCGGGCAAGGGCATGCAACTGGAGCCCGTCGAGCTGGACCTGAACCTGGCCAAGGCGTTCAGCAGCACGCGCCGTTGGGAGGCCTACGAGCGCTTGCTGCTGGACGTGATCGAAGGCGACTCGACCCTCTTCATGCGCCGCGACGAAGTGGAAGCCGCCTGGAACTGGGTCGACCCGATTTTGCGGGGCTGGCAGAGCCATTACCGCAAACCGAGACCCTATCCGGCCGGAACCGATGGTCCGGATCAGGCGCATCAGCTTATCGAGCATCAGGGCCGCCGCTGGTGGCGCTGAGGCCCTGACCGACCGTCAGAACACCGGCCGGATCCGTTCTAGCATGCGGGACAGAGCGGCTTGCTGCATCTTGAAATAACTAATGCCGCAGCCGCCCACAACTATCCAGGGCAACTTGCCGGTATGGCGCCGAATCAACTCGCCATAAAAATTTCACTGAGTGCGACGAAGTCGCCAATATCCGGAAACATGGGCCCGATATCAGCCGCCAATATCTTCGACAGATCACGGTAGTTCAGCAGAGGAATTTTGGCGCATTCAGCGGCCCAACTTCCGTTACTTCATCAACAACCTGCTTCGGCCCCAACCGGGGGATCCGACAGCCGCGCAAATACCCGCCGCAGCCCTCTATTCTCCTGGCCTTCGGCCGGATTGCCCACACACATGAGCGGCACCATGAAAGCATGCAAACCGCGGCGCAAATACCCGCCGATTCGTCAGCTGAACTCACGAAACAGATTCGCCTCAATAAGCAGCTGAATCCGGCACTTATCTCGCAACTGAAACGAAAAGTTCAACTTGCTCGATAAGCGGCAAACTTCCGCGATATCAGCAGCGAATTCCGGGCGATGACCGCCGCTTCGGGTTGAGATTAAATTTTTGATGTGTTTATTCTAATAAAGGATTTCAATCAACAACCCCAAAGGATTTGTTTTGAGTGTTCCTACCGTAACGCTCCGTCGCCCAACCGACGGCGACGGTTCTGCCCTCCACGACCTGGTAGCGCGCTGCCAGCCTCTGGATACCAATTCGGTCTACTGCAACCTTCTGCAGTGTTCCGACTTCGCTGATACCTCCATCGCGGCCGAAGATGCAAATGGCCAGTTGGTAGGTTTCATTTCCGGTTACCTCCCACCTGCCCGTCCGGACACGCTGTTCGTCTGGCAGGTCGCGGTAGACGCTTCGATGCGCGGCCAGGGCCTGGCTCTGCGCATGCTGATGGCCCTGGTCACTCGGGTCGCCAGAGAACAGGGCGTCCGTCACCTGGAGACGACCATCTCGCCTGACAACGGCGCCTCGCAGGCGTTGTTCAAGAAGGCTTTCGCTCAACTGGAGACCGACTACAGCACTCGCACGCTGTTCTCTCGGGCCAAGCACTTCGCCGGGCAACACGAAGACGAAGAGCTTTATCGGGCGGGTCCGTTCGACGCCACCGACTCCAGACAACGAATCAGAGGAAACCCCATGCAAACGTTTGAACTGCACGAATCCGGTGTTCGCAGCTATTGCCGCTCCTTTCCAGTGGTCTTCAAGCAAGCTCGCGGCGCCGAGCTGATCACCCGCGAAGGCAAGCACTACATCGACTTCCTCGCCGGGGCCGGCACGCTCAACTATGGCCATAACCATCCAGTGCTGAAGCAGGCGCTGCTCGACTACATCGGCGCCGACGGCATCACCCATGGCCTGGACATGTATTCCGACGCGAAGGAAACCTTCCTGTCGACGTTCGACCGGCTGATTCTCAAGCCGCGCAACATGGATTACGTCATGCAGTTCACCGGCCCGACCGGTACCAACGCGGTCGAGGCCGCGCTGAAGCTAGCGCGCAAGGTGACTGGCCGCAACAACGTCATCAGCTTCACCAATGGCTTTCACGGCTGCAGCATCGGCGCTCTGGCGGCGACCGGTAACAAGCATCACCGTGGCGCCGCTGGCGTCCCGCTGACCGACGTCAGCCGCATGCCGTATGCCAACTACTTCGGAGACAAGGTCAACACCATCGGCATGATGGACAAGCTGCTGACCGACCCGTCCAGCGGCATCGACAAGCCCGCCGCGGTCATCGTCGAGGTGGTCCAGGGCGAAGGCGGCCTGAACGCCGCGTCCGCCGACTGGATCCGCAAGCTGGAAAAACTCTGCCGCAAGCACGAGATGCTGCTGATCATCGATGACATCCAGGCTGGTTGCGGCCGGACCGGCAGCTTCTTCAGCTTCGAGGAAATGGGCATCAAGCCGGACATGATCACCCTTTCCAAGTCCCTTTCAGGCTTCGGTCTGCCGTTCGCCATGGTGCTGCTGCGCAAGGAGCTGGACCAGTGGAAGCCGGGCGAGCACAACGGCACCTTCCGCGGTAACAACCACGCTTTCGTTACTGCCGCCGCAGCCATCGAGCACTTCTGGAGCGATGACGAGTTCGCCAAAAGCGTTCAAGCCAAGGGCAAACGCATCGCCGATGGCATGCACAAGATCGTGCGCCGTTATGGTCCCGATTCACTGTTCGTCAAAGGCCGCGGCATGATGATCGGCATCAGCTGCCCGGATGGCGACACCGCCGCCGCCGTCTGCCGCCATGCTTTCGAAAATGGCCTGGTCATCGAAACCAGCGGCGCTCACAGCGAAGTGGTCAAGTGTCTCTGCCCGCTGATCATCAGCGAAGAGCAGATCGACAAGGCTATGAGCATTCTGGACAAAGCCTTTGCCGCCGTGATGTCCGAGCAGGCCAAGGATCAGGCGGTGTGAAAACGTAGCGAGCGAAGGGTAAGCAAGGCAAAAGCAGGCGAGGAAGCGGAGTTTACGTGCTGTAAATGAGCATTCCGAGCCTGTTTTTAACGCCGCTTAACCGAGCGAAGTAGTTTTCACATCGTCTGACAAGCTTCTTGAGGATTAGAAAATGATCGTACGTACCCTGGCTGACTGCGAGCAGTCCAACCGCAAAATCACCACCGAGACCTGGGACAGCACCCGCATGCTGCTCAAGGATGACAACATGGGCTTCTCGTTCCATGTCACCACTATCTATGCCGGCACCGAGACGCACATCCACTACCAGAATCATCTGGAGTCGGTGTACTGCATGAGCGGCAACGGTGAAATCGAGACCATTGCCGACGGCAAGATCTACAAGATCGAGGCCGGCACCCTCTACATCCTCGACAAGCACGACGAGCACCTGCTGCGCGGCGGCACCGAGGACATGAAGATGGCCTGCGTCTTCAATCCGCCGCTCAACGGCAAGGAAGTACATGACGAAAGCGGTGTTTATCCGCTGGAGGCCGAAACCGTCGCCTGAGGCGACCGCGAGGCGGGTTCGCCCGTCCCGCGCCCCGTAGGGCGATTCGCAACCGCCCTACGACAATGATTCAAGGAGAACCTAACGTGAACCCCGTGCAAGCCGACCTATACCCTTCGCGCCAGCACGACGAACCCAGCTGGCAGGAGCGTTTGGATCCGGTTGTCTACCGCAGCGATCTGGCTAACGCGCCGATTGCACCGGACCTGATAGAACGCTTCGAGCGTGATGGTTATCTGGTCATCCCCAATCTGTTCAGCGCCGAGGAAGTCGCGGTATTCCGCGAAGAACTCGACCGTATGCGCCAGGACCCTGCCGTGGCCGGCTCCGGCAAGACGATCCAGGAACCCGACAGCGGAGCGATTCGCTCGGTATTCGATATTCACAGCGACAACGCGCTGTTCGCCCGCGTCGCCAGTGACGAGCGCACCGCCGCCATCGCCAGCTTCATTCTCGGTGGCGATATCTATGTCCACCAGTCACGGATGAACTTCAAGCCCGGCTTTACCGGCAAGGAGTTCTACTGGCATTCGGATTTCGAGACCTGGCACGTCGAAGATGGTCTGCCACGCATGCGAACGCTGAGTTGCTCGATCCTGCTCACCGACAACGAGCCGCATAACGGCCCGCTGATGCTGGTGCCCGGATCGCACAAGCACTACATCCGCTGCGTTGGCGCCACGCCAGAAAACCACTACGAAAAATCTCTGCGCAAGCAGGAATTCGGTGTGCCGGACCACGACAGCCTGACCCGCCTCGCGGAGCGTTATGGCATCGACACCGCTACCGGGCCGGCGGGAAGCGTAGTGTTCTTCGACTGCAACACCATGCATGGCTCCAACAGCAACATCACGCCCAGTGCGCGCAGCAATCTGTTCTATGTCTACAACCACGTAGATAATGCCGCGCAGGCCCCGTTCTGTGGGCTTTCGCCCCGTCCGGAGTTTGTCGCCGAACGCGAGCGTTTCGAGCCGCTGCACATCCAGAAACAGAAGTATCTCTGACGTACCCGATCAGGCCCGACTACCGGGCCTGATCTTTGTTGGCGGCCAGATGGCGGCCCAGGGATGAAAATTCACCCCCAAGACGGGAAGTTGAATCGATGCATACCGTAGAAAAAATCGGCGGCACATCCATGAGCCGCTTCGACGAACTGCTGAACAATATCTTCATCGGCGGGCGCGAAGGCGATGCGCTCTATCAGCGCGTCTTCGTCGTCTCGGCCTACAGCGGCATGACCAATCTGCTGCTGGAACACAAGAAAACCGGCGAGCCGGGTGTCTACCAACGCTTCGCCGATGCCCGCAGCGAAGGGGCCTGGCTCGACGCGCTGGAAACCATCCGCGAGCGCATGGTTGGCAAGAATGCCGAACTGTTCACCAGCGAATTCGAGCTGCGTGCCGCCAACCAGTTCATCAACTCGCGCATCGACGATGCCCGCGAATGCATGAGCAGCCTGCAGCGCCTGTGCGCCTATGGCCATTTCCAGCTCGACGAGCACCTGATGAAGGTCCGCGAGATGCTCGCCTCCCTCGGCGAAGCGCACTCAGCCTTCAACTCGGTACTGGCGCTCAAGCACCGCGGCGTCAACGCCAAGATGGTCGATCTGACCGGCTGGCATCGTGATGCACCGCTGCCGTTCGAAGAGATGGTGCGCCACAGCTTCGAAGAGGTCGACCTCTCTCGCGAGCTGGTGGTCGCCACCGGCTACACGCACTGCAGCGAAGGCCTGATGAACACCTTCGATCGCGGCTACAGCGAGATAACCTTCGCCCAGATCGCGGCCGCCACCGGTGCGCGCGAGGCGATCATCCACAAGGAATTCCATCTTTCCAGTGCCGACCCGAACCTGGTGGGCGCCGACAAGGTGGTGACCATCGGCCGTACCAACTACGACGTCGCCGACCAGCTGTCCAATCTGGGCATGGAAGCAATTCATCCGCGTGCAGCCAAGACCCTGCGCCGTGCCGGTATCGAGCTGCGCATCAAGAATGCCTTCGAGCCCGAGCACTCCGGCACCCTCATCAGCCAGGACTACAAGAGCGAGAAGCCCTGCGTCGAGATCATCGCGGGCCGCAAGGACGTCTTCGGCATCGAGGTGTTCGATCAGGACATGCTCGGCGACGTCGCCTACGACATCGAGATCAGCAAGTTGCTCAAGCAGCTGCGCCTGTATGTCGTGAACAAGGACTCCGATGCCAACAGCATCACCTATTACGCGGCTTCGGGCTCGCGCAAGCTGATCAACCGCGCCGCCCGGCTGATCGAAGAGAAGTACCCGGCCGCCGAGGTTACGGTGCACAACGTCTCCATCGTCTCGGCGATCGGCTCGGACCTCAAGGTCAAGGGCATCCTCGCCAAGACAGTGGCCGCGCTGGCCGCGCCGGCATCAGCATCCAGGCGGTGCATCAGTCGATCCGCCAGGTGGAAATGCAGTGCGTGGTCAACGAAGAAGACTACGACTCGGCGGTGGCGGCCTTGCATCGCGCGCTGATCGAGCCGGAAAACCATGGCGATGTGATCGCCGCGGCGTAAGCCATCGCGACATCAACGCCATATGTCAAACCGTCGGGCCCGGCTAACGCCTCGTCCGGCGGTTTGTCGTCTGCTAGCTGGATATTGCGCCGAGCGGCTTGGATCGCTGACTGCGGTAGCAGATAGCGAAGAAGACGATCGCCAGGAGCAACTCAGCCAAATCGCCGCCGTAGTACATCAGCTGCGCGGCGGCCTCGATCTCGGCCAGGCTATGACCGGCCTCACGCGGAAAACCATGGGCATACATCAGCTTGCCCAGGATGGAGTGAGCTGCGATAGCCATGAACAGCACGATCAAACGGATGCGCAGGCCAGGGCGATGCGGCGCTGGATCCGGGCCGGCGACCGACCAACTGAACAGGTAACCGGCCAGCACGAAATGCAGGTGCAGCAGCACGTGAAACTGCGGCTCGCTGAAACTGAGCGAATACAGCGGCGTCAGGTAAAGCAGATAGAGCGCGCCGATATCCAGAAACAATGCGGTGACCGGATGGTTCAGGAAACGCACCGGCGGCGTCCCGGCGAACGCGATGATACGGCGAGCGCTGGCCACCGGCACGCTGCGCAGCAACAGCGTGCCAGGCGCGCCCAGCATCAACGCGATCGGCGCGAACATTCCCAGTAACAGGTGCTGCACCATGTGCCCGCGCAGGTCGGCATGCCCCCATTCGATCATCTCCGGCGACAGTGCCAGCACAACAAGACCGCATCCCAGCGTGAAGCTGACCAGCCGCCACCAGCGCCAACCCGAGCGGTAGCGGCGCTGCCTGCGAACCCCGAGCAGATAGCCGAACCAGAGTCCCAGGGTCAGCAACACCAACAGGAACATACCGGCCAGCGTTAGCAGATGTGCCTCGTGGGTCATTCTTATCCACCCTGTTGCGTGTCGGCCTGAGCACGCCGCCACAACAGCACGCCTGCTGCTATTACCACCGCGCCAACGCCATTCCAGGCCAGGTCATACAGCCACAGGTCTTCGACGTAACGCACTTGGTGCAGGCGCAGCAGCTTGTGGTTGACGATGCCGTCGAACAGCTGGAAGCCACCCGCTCCTATCAGCAAACCCGCCCAGGCGTGCCGTCGTGACACAGCTCGACCACGGCTGAGCCGGACGAACAGGTAGAAGCCGGCCGCCAGCGTCAGCAGCTCTGCCGCGTGCAACAGCCCATCGGACAGCAGCGCAACGGCCAGGGTCGATCGATCGAAGAAATGGTGCCAGGCGAGGATCTGGTGAAAGACGATCTCATCCACCGCGGCCATCAGGCCGATCCCGAGCAAGAGCGTCGCAATCAGGCTGCCTCTGGCATCAACGGGGTTAACGCTCACGATGGTCTCCGGGTGACGGTTGGCTTGCATCGGCATTCAGCGTGTTCGAAGCAAGGACTCTAGGAGATGACTTGAGGCCAACGCTGGAGTTCGCCATGACTTGATCTGACGCGGCGAAAAACGCCGGGGCCGCCTGTAGAATCCTCACATTTCCTGTTGATATACCGAGCCACCGCACCATGACCGTCCTGCGCCCCGAACTGCTTTCACCCGCCGGCACCCTGAAATCCATGCGCTACGCCTTCGCTTATGGCGCCGATGCCGTCTATGCCGGCCAGCCGCGCTACAGCTTGCGGGTGCGCAACAACGAGTTCGACCACGCCAACCTCAAGCTCGGCATCGATGAAGCACATGCCCAGGGCAAGCAGTTTTACGTGGTGGTCAATATCGCCCCGCACAACGCCAAGCTGCGCACCTTCATCAAGGATCTGGAGCCGGTGGTGGCGATGGGACCGGACGCGCTGATCATGTCCGATCCAGGTCTGATCATGCTGGTTCGTCAGCACTTTCCCGCGATGACAATCCACCTCTCGGTGCAGGCCAACGCAGTGAACTGGGCCAGCGTCGAGTTCTGGCGGCAGCAGGGTCTGACTCGCGCCATTCTGTCCCGCGAGCTGTCGCTGGAAGAGATCGGCGAGATCCGCGAAAAAGTGCCGGGCATGGAGCTGGAGGTCTTCGTCCACGGCGCGCTGTGCATGGCCTACTCCGGCCGCTGCCTACTCTCCGGCTACATCAACAAGCGCGACCCCAACCAAGGCTCCTGCACCAACGCCTGCCGCTGGGGGTACAAGGCCCACGAGGGCAAGGAAGACGAGCTGGGCAACATCGTCCAGCAATACCAACCGATTCCGGTGCAGCAGGTCGGGCCTGATCGGGTAGAACCGACGCTGGGCGCCGGCGCGCCAACCGATCAGGTCTTTCTGCTCGAAGAGAGCAACCGCCCCGGCGAACTGATGGAGGCGTTCGAGGACGAGCACGGTACCTACATCATGAACTCCAAGGATCTTCGCGCCGTGCAGCATGTCGAGCGGCTGGTGCAGATGGGCGTGCATTCACTGAAGATCGAGGGGCGCACCAAATCCCACTATTACGTGGCGCGCACCGCTCAGGTCTACCGCAAGGCCATCGACGATGCGGTGGCCGGCCGGCCTTTCGACATGACGCTGATGGACACGCTGGAATCTCTGGCCCACCGCGGCTACACCGAAGGCTTCCTGCGTCGCCATGTGCATGATGAATATCAGAACTACGAGCGCGGCTTTTCGCTGTCGGATCGCCAGCAGTTCGTAGGCGAAACGACCGGCGAGCGGCGCAACGGACTTGCCGAGGTGATCGTCAAGAACCGCTTCGCCATCGGCGACCGTCTGGAGCTGATGACGCCCCAGGGCAACCTGAATTTCCGTCTGGACACGCTGGAAAACAAGCGTGGCTCACGCACCGAGGTGGCACCTGGCGACGGCCATGTGCTTTATCTACCAGTGCCGGAAACGGTCGACCTGCGCTATGCGCTGCTGATGCGCGAGCTGGAAGGCAGCACCACACGCGGCTGACAAGGCAAGCGCAGCGAGGCTGATAACGCGTTCGATTGCCGATGTAGGGTGGGCTTCAGCCCACCATTTGCTGCTGCACGCCCCATCGACTTTCTCTGCACAACCAATCGTTGGTGGGCTGAAGCCTACCCTACACGAATACCCGGCGCGGCGGCATCCGCCTGCCATCGTCAGCCCAAAAACTTCGCAAACTCGTCAGCCGGCACCGGTCGGCTGATCAGGTAACCCTGTATCTCATCGCAGCCATGCGCCTTGAGGTAATCCATCTGCGCCTGGGTTTCCACACCCTCGGCCACGACCTTCCGCTCCAAGCTGTGGACCATGGCGATGATCGCCCGAACGATGGCGGCGTCTTCGCCGAATTGTTCCAGTTCCGAGATGAACGAGCGGTCGATCTTGACGAAATCCACCGGAAAGCGCTTCAGATAGCTGAGCGACGAATAACCGGTACCGAAATCATCAATCGCCAGTTTCACGCCCAGCGCGCGCAGCTGATGGCTGATACTGACAGCGTTGTCGATGTCATCGAGCAGCTGGCTCTCGGTCAGCTCCAGTTCGAGCATGTCTGCCGACAAGCCGCTCTCTTCCAACACCTGACGCACCAGGCTGATGAAATTGCCCTGACGCAGCTGTTTCACCGAAAGATTCACCGAGACCCGGACCGGCGCCAGCCCATCCAACTGCCACTGACGGGCCTGCCGGCAGGCCTCGCGGAGGACGAACTCACCCAACGGAATGATCAGTCCGGTCTCTTCGGCCAGCGGAATGAAGTCGCCGGGCGAGATCAGACCCTGCTGCGGATGCCGCCAGCGCACCAGCGCCTCAGCCGCATCCAGATGATCGTCGACCACGTTCAGCCGCGGCTGGTAGAAGACCTCCAGCTGCCCTTCGTCAATGGCCCTGCGCAGCTGGTTTTCGAGTTTCAGGTTTTCCAGGCTGGAGGCCTGCAAGCGTTCAGTGAAGAACTGCAGGGTATTTCCACCCAGGTGTTTGGCGTGCTGCATCGCCATGTTCGCCTGCAGCAGCAGCGCAGTGGCTTCGCGCGCGTTGTCGGGCAACAGGCTGACACCGATGGATGCGCTGACGACCAGCTCCTGGCCGTCAACCAGCACAGGCTTGCTGATGCGCGACAGCAGGCGGCTGCCGGTATGCGCCAGGGCCGACAGGCCGCCGTAGCCTTCAAGCACCACCACGAACTCGTCGCCTGATAGCCGCGCAATGGTGTCGGCATCGGAGAACGTCTGCGACAGGCGACGGGCCACTTCGCGCAGGAGCTGGTCTGCCGCTTCATGACCGAGACTCTGGTTGAGCACCTTGAAACGATCCAGGTCGATGTACAGGACCGCCAAGCCGCGCGGGCTGTTGCGGGTACGCTCGCAGGCGCTATGGAGACGAGCCTTGAGCAGGCTGCGATTAGCCAGGCCGGTGAGCTCATCGAAGTGCGTGAGGTAGCGCAAGCGCTCTTCGACCTGCCGGCGCACGCTGAGGTCGGACATGAACGCCACGACATTGCTGACGTTGCCCTGGCTGTCGCGAACCGCGTGTAACTGAGCCCACTGCGGGTAAACCTCACCATTCCTGCGGGTTTCGATGAGCTCGCCCTGCCAGCGCCCGTCCCGCGCCAGGCAGTCGCGAATCGACGCGTATTGCTGACGGCTGTCCTCGGAGCTCGCCAAGCGCGCGACGCTGCGCCCGATAAGCTCCTCGCGCTGATAACCCGACAGCGTACAGCAGGCATCGTTGACCGCCAGCAAGCGGAATTCGGCGTCCATGATTGCCATGCCTTCACCGGCCGCCTCGAATACCGTCGCAGCCAGGCGCTGCTGCTCAGCCTGCCGATGAGCTTCGGTGATATCCCGACGGGTGCCGATCATCCGCAACGCACGGCCAGTATCGCTCCGCTCGATGACTCGGCCGCGGTCTTCCATCCACCGGCAGCCGCCGTCTGCCTGCAGTGCGCGATAGCGGACCGAGTAGAGATCGGTTTCACCCTTGAGATGCGCGATGACTGCCTCGCGCACCTGCAGGCTATCGTCCGGGTGGACTTTTGGCCGCTGCGGGTCCGCCAGTCGCCGCCGGGCGCCGCGACCGATGCCGAACACCACTTCCATGCGTGAATGGTGGACTTCATCATGCTCTAGGTCCCAGTCCCAGAGCCCCAGCTCGCTGGCTTCGAGCGCCAAGTTCAACCGGGCTTCGCTTTCGCGCAGCTCCGCCGTACGTTCGGCCACGCGCTGTTCGAGCCCCCCGAACGCTTCTCGCAGCCGTGCTTCGGCGTGCCGCCGCTGATCGACCTCGCGCGCCAGCTCGCCGTTCAACTCCGACGCCTCGCCGCGCATGTGCTGCAGGCGCGCAATCAACCGCTGGTTGTAGCAGCGCTGCTCCAGGCCCGCAATCAGCAGACGATGGGTCTGCCAGGCGACCATGCTGAGCGTCAGCAGCAAGATGACCGTTAATACGCCCCAACCCTGCTGTTGCGCCTGCCCGCTGCTCAACAGAACGACGGCGGCCGGCAGCAGGCTGGGTGCGGCGAAGCAGAAAAAGGCGCGAAGGGAAACGCCATTGGTTACGCTACCAGCAACGATGACCGAGCCCGTGGCTCCGTAAAGAAGGGTCTGTTGGATGAAGTCATCGCCAGGCACCAGCGCCACGATCGCGTAGCAGAGCGTGACTGCGGTGACGACGCTACCGGCAAGAAATGCTCGGTACCAGTAGGGACGCAGCCTATCGTCCGCATCTGCCCTGTCGAATGCGCTTGCCTGTTGCAACCGCAGCAGCGCCAACAATAGCGCCCAGCCCGACCACAGCATCAAGTTCGGCGACGGTGCCTTGTTCCAGAGCAGTCCGAGGAATATCAGACTGGCAAGAACCATCAGAACCAGCGAGACGCGCGAGCCCTGGTAAAGCAGCCGCGTGCGCTCGCTCCGCTGATCGAGGTCCGCGAGATCGAGAAGGGCCTGATCCTCCATGATCAGTGGCGCCGATTGGGTTGTCTGAGCAGAATCGATCATTGGCCTTTCTTGTTGTCGGTGTCTGAGAGGGCGTTAAGGCACTGCAGCCACTAACCGATGATGGCACGCTGATAGCCACCCGTAACAGTCCATTCCGACAAACGAACGAGAACCGCCGCGCAACCTTGCAACCTCAGTCGCACGTGAGCCGGGCATCACCGCTCCGGACCCGGATCGTAAGCCATGATGCGTTCCGGCCGGGAACGCTCGGATCTCCGCGCCCGTCCGTTGCACGAGCGAGCCGGGTCGGTTTACGGCTAGAATGCCGCCCATGCATGACGATCTCTCCCTCCTCCTGAATTCCCTCAACGATGCCCAGCGTCAGGCCGTGGCCGCGCCGCTTGGACGTCAACTGGTTCTCGCTGGTGCCGGCTCGGGCAAGACCCGCGTGCTGGTGCACCGCATCGCCTGGCTGCATCAGGTCGAACACGCCTCGCTGCATTCGATTCTGTCGGTGACCTTTACCAACAAGGCCGCCGCCGAGATGCGCCAGCGCATCGAGCAGCTGATGAAGGTCAACCCGCAAGGCATGTGGGTCGGCACTTTCCACGGCCTGGCGCACCGCCTGCTGCGAGCCCACTGGCAGGAAGCGAAGCTGGCGCAGAATTTCCAGATTCTCGATTCCGACGACCAGCAGCGCCTGGTCAAGCGGGTGATCCGCGAGCTCGGCCTCGACGAGCAGCGCTGGCCCGCGCGCCAGGCGCAGTGGTGGATCAACGGGCAGAAGGATGAAGGCCTGCGGCCCCGGCATATCCAGCCCAGCGGCGACCTCTTCCTGGCGACCATGCTGAGCATTTATCAGGCCTACGAAGAGGCGTGCGCACGTGCTGGCGTGATCGACTTCTCCGAGTTGCTGCTGCGCGCGCTGGACCTGTGGCGTGACAACCCCGGCCTGCTCGATCACTATCAGCGCCGCTTTCGCCACATTCTGGTGGATGAGTTCCAGGACACCAACGCCGTCCAGTACGCCTGGCTGCGCCTGTTGGCCAAAGGCGGCGAAAGCCTGATGGTGGTAGGGGACGACGACCAATCAATCTACGGCTGGCGCGGCGCGCGAGTGGAAAACCTGCACCAGTTCAGCGAAGACTTCCGCGACGCCGAAACCATCCGCCTGGAACAGAATTACCGCTCGACCGCCTGCATCCTCAAGGCCGCCAACGCACTGATCGCCAACAACCAGGGGCGCTTGGGCAAAGAGTTGTGGACCGAGGGCTGTGAGGGTGAACCGATCAGCCTTTATGCTGCCTTCAACGAACACGACGAAGCGCGCTACGTAGTCGAAAGCATCGAGAGCGCCATCAAGAAAGAAGGCCTCGCGCGCAGCGAAATCGCCATCCTCTACCGCTCCAACGCCCAGTCACGAGTGCTGGAAGAAGCGCTGCTGCGCGAGCGAATTCCCTACCGGATCTACGGCGGCCAACGCTTCTTCGAACGCGCCGAGATCAAGAACGCCATGGCCTATTTGCGCCTGATCCAGGCGCGTGACAACGACGCGGCACTGGAGCGGGTGATCAACGTGCCAGCCCGCGGGATCGGTGAGAAGACCGTCGAATGCCTGCGTCAGCTGGCCCGCCAGGAAAGCACATCGATGTGGGCGGCGCTGCACCAGGCGGTCGGCACTAAGGTGGTCTCGGGCCGTGCGGCCAGTGCGCTGAACGGCTTTGTCGAGCTGATCGACACCCTTGCCCTGAAGGTGGAGGGTATGCAGCTGCACAACATGGCGCAGCTGGTCATCGAACAGTCCGGTCTGCTCGCCTACCATCGCGACGAAAAGGGCGAGAAGGCCCAGGCGCGAGTGGAAAACCTCGAGGAACTGGTTTCCGCGGCACGCGCCTTCGACCATTACAGCGAGGAGGAGGAAGACGAGCAGACGCCGTTGGCTGCCTTCCTTGACCACGCCTCGCTGGAGGCCGGCGAACAGCAGGCCGGCGACCATGAGGACAGCGTGCAGCTGATGACACTGCACAGCGCCAAAGGGTTGGAGTTCCCCCTGGTATTCTTGGTTGGCATGGAGGAAGGGCTGTTTCCGCACAAGATGAGCCTGGAAGAGCCTGGCCGTCTTGAGGAAGAGCGTCGCCTGGCCTACGTCGGCATCACGCGCGCGATGCAGCAGTTGATCATCACCTACGCCGAAACTCGCCGCTTGTACGGCAGCGAGACCTATAACAAGATCTCGCGTTTCGTTCGCGAGCTGCCGCCGGCACTGGTCAGCGAAGTGCGCCTGAGCAACACCGTCAGCCGCAGCTTCAACACCCGCGGCATGGGTGGCGGCTCTCTGTTCGATGGTGCCAACGTACCGGACACCCCGTTCAACCTCGGTCAGCGCGTCCGCCACTCCCTGTTCGGCGAGGGCACCATCCTGAATTTCGAAGGCTCCGGCGCTCAAGCGCGGGTGCAAGTGAATTTCGAAGATGAAGGAAGCAAGTGGTTGATGCTCAGTTATGCCAAACTCGAGGCGCTATGACGTGCACGTCAACCTGTACCCAATACTAATAAGGTCCGTCAAAGGAAGATCCTACTCATGAAACGCCGTCACTTGTTTGGTGCCGCCGCTGCCCTGCTTGCAACCCTCGGCCTCGCAGGCTGCAACGATGAGAAGAAAGTCGAATCCACCGCTGAGCCGCAACCGGCCACCAGCGAAGCGCCCAAGACTTACAACTGGAAGATGGTCACCGCCTGGCCAAAGAACTATCCAGGCTTGGGCACTGCCGCCCAGCGTCTGGCCGACCAGGTCAGCACCATGAGCGATGGCCGGTTGACCATCAAGGTCTACGCCGCCGGTGAGCTGGTCCCTGCCCTCGAAGTGTTCGACGCCGTCTCGCGCGGTACCGCCGAACTCGGCCACGGCGCGGCTTACTACTGGAAGGGCAAGGTCCCCACCGCACAGTTCTTCACCTCGGTTCCGTTCGGTCTCTCGACCAGCGAAATGAATGCCTGGCTAACGCGCGGCGGCGGTCAGGAATTCTGGGACGAGGCTTACGCACCCTATGGCGTCAAACCCATGGTGGTCGGTAACACCGGCATGCAGATGGGCGGCTGGTTCAACAAGGAAATCAACTCGCTGAACGACCTGCAGGGCCTGAAGATCCGTACCCCAGGCCTGGGCGGCGAAGTGCTGAGCCGACTCGGTGCGACCACCGTAAACATGCCAGGTGGCGAAGTCTTCACCGCGCTGCAGACTGGCGCGATCGACGCCACCGATTGGGTCAGCCCGTATAACGACCTCGCCTTCGGCCTGCACAAGGCGGCGAAGTACTACTACTACCCGGGCTGGCAGGAGCCACAGGCTGTGCTGGAGTTGCTGGTCAACCAAAAGGCTCTGGACAGCTTGCCCGATGATCTGCGCGCCATCCTCACCGAAGCTGCCCGCGCCGCCAGCCGCGACATGATCGACGACTACGTCTACAACAACGCGATGGCCCTCGACCAGCTCACGCAGCAAGGCGCGGAATTGAAGCGCTTCCCTGATGAGGTACTGGCCGCGATGCGCGAGCAGTCCGATATCGTGCTCGGCGAACTGGCCGCGCAAAGCGAGCTGAACGGCCGCATCTGGGCCTCGATGAAAGCCTTCCAGGCGCAGGTCAAGCCGATGCAGGAAATTTCCGAGAAAGAACTGTACAACTGGCGCTGAGCCAGATGACGTTGCGCTTGACGGTGATGCCGGCAAGCGCAACGAAGCAAAAGCCCGAAACACTCTGCAACTGGCGCGCCCGGACCGGGCCGTGCACCATCAGCTTCGTATCTTCACCCAACCCAGGAATACTAAATGCAACGTGTGCTCAGCATTTTCATGGCGCTGTGTATCGGCCTGACCCTCAGTCTCGACGTCCACGCCAAGCGTTTCGGTGGTGGCAAGAGCTTCGGCTCGGCACCGAGCCATCAGACCCGTCAGGCGCCTAAGCAAACCCAGGCTGCTCCGACCCAGGCAGGCAAGACCCCCGCCGCTGCCAGCGGTGCGTCGCGCTGGCTCGGCCCGCTGGCCGGCCTCGCCGCCGGTGGTCTGCTGGCATCCATGTTCATGGGTGACGGCTTCGAAGGCATCCAGTTCATGGACATCCTGATCTTCGGCGCCATCGCCTTCCTGCTGTTCCGCTTCCTCGCCGCCCGCCGCCGCCAGCAGCAACCGGCCATGGCCGGACACGGACATGGAAGCGCACCCATGCAGCGCGAGATGCCAGCACAACCGTCGATCTTCGGCGGCAGCGCCACATCCGTAGCGGCTGCACCGGTGATCAACGCCCCCGCCTGGTTCAACGAGCAGAATTTCGTTGCCGCGGCGCGCGAGCACTTCCTGTCGCTGCAGCAGCACTGGGACGCCAACGAGATGGACAAGATCGCCGAGTTCGTCACGCCGCAGCTGCATGAGTTCCTCAAGCGCGAGCGGGCCGAGATCGGTGACGCCTACCAGTCCACCTACGTCGACGATCTGCAGATCCAGCTCGATGGCGTGGACGATCAGGCCGACAAGACCATCGCCACCCTCACCTTCATAGGCGTATCGAAGAATTCGCGCTTCGACCAGGGCGAGCCCTTCAGCGAAAGCTGGCGCATGGAGCGTGCACAAGGCGAAAACCAGCCGTGGCTGGTTGCGGGAATCCGTCAGAACGCTTGACACGCGTAGACAAAATGAAGAACCCGGGCTTGCCCGGGTTTTTTCATTTCAGTGCAGGCAGAACACGAGAGCCGACTGAACCCTGTGCCGATTTAAACGTCTATGCTGCTCGCGAAATACTAAAAAGAATGGGAGTCCTGCGTGTCAGGCAGCCTCGCAACAGGGTCCAGCGCGGTCGGCACGATTTGCGCCAAACCCGCCCTCTCCGTATCGCATCATCATCCGGCGCGTCAGCCATGAGCAGCGTTCGCCTGCCCTCCGTCGACCGTCTGCTGCGCGCGCCTGCCTGCGAACCACTTCAGCGGCGCTATGGCCGAGAAGCGTTACTCGGCACCCTGCGCGATCTGCTCGACGAGCTGCGCGAGCCGGTCCGTCAGGGTCAGCTCGCCGCGCTGGAGCTATCCGAAGCCGTGCTCGCCGGACGCGCCGGTGAGCGCCTAGCCAACCAGCATCGCAGCCGCATGCGGCGCGTATTCAACCTCACCGGCACGGTCCTGCATACCAACCTCGGCCGCGCCCTGCTACCAGATGAAGCCATCGAGGCGATGACCCTGGCGGCTCGTTATCCACTGAATCTGGAGTTCGATCTGGCCACCGGCAAGCGCGGCGACCGTGATGACCTGATCGAAGAGCTGATCCGCGAGCTGACCGGCGCCGAAGCCGTCACCGTGGTCAACAACAACGCGGCCGCGGTGCTGCTGGCTTTGAACAGCCTCGGCGCACGCAAAGAAGGCATCATTTCCCGTGGCGAGCTGATCGAAATCGGCGGTGCCTTTCGCATCCCCGACATCATGGCCCGCGCGGGCGTGAAGCTGCACGAGGTGGGCACGACCAATCGCACCCACGCGCGCGATTACGAAAACGCCATCGGCCCGCGCAGTGGCTTGCTGATGCGCGTGCATACCAGCAACTACAGCGTGCAAGGCTTCACGACCAGCGTCGCCACGGCTGAGCTCGGTGCCATCGCCCGGGCTCATGACCTGCCCTTGTTGGAAGACCTGGGCAGCGGCAGTCTCGTCGACCTGTCGCGCTGGGGTCTGCCGAAGGAGCCCACCGTGCAGGAGGCCCTGCGTGACGGCGCCGACATCGTCACCTTCAGCGGCGACAAGTTGCTAGGCGGACCGCAAGCAGGACTGATCGTCGGCCGCCGGGAGCTGATCCAGAAGATCAAGAAGAACCCACTCAAGCGCGCGCTGCGTGTCGACAAGCTGACCCTGGCGGCGCTGGAAGCCGTACTCAACCTCTATCGTGATCCTGATCGCCTTGGCGAGCGGTTGACCAGCCTGCGCCTGCTGAGCCGCCCGCAGCCGGACATACGGGCCCAGGCCGAGCGCCTGGTGCCGACGTTGGCCAAGGCACTCGGCGATTCCTGGCAGGTCGCGGTTGAAGACGCCCTCGGCATGATCGGCAGTGGCGCGCAGCCAGTGGCACGCCTGCCCAGCGCCGCCCTCTGTATCCGTCCCCTGCAATCCAGGCGCCTGCGTGGTCGCAGCTTGCGCCAGCTGGAAGAAGCGCTGCGCAGCCTACCGATCCCGATCCTTGGCCGGATCGCTGACGACACCCTCTGGCTCGACCTGCGACAACTGGATGATGAGCCAGCACTGCTCGAGCAGTTGCCGCACCTGCAACGGGAGCTGACACCATGATCATCGGTACCGCCGGCCACATCGACCATGGCAAGACTGCGCTGCTCAAGGCACTGACCGGACAAGAAGGCGACCGCCGCCGCGACGAGCGCTTGCGGGGGATCACCATTGATCTCGGTTACCTGTACACCTCGCTCGGCGAATCCGACCTCACCGGGTTCATCGATGTACCCGGCCACGAGCGCTTCGTACACAACATGCTGGCCGGGGCCTGTGGCATTGACTGCGTGCTGCTGGTGATCGCCGCCGACGACGGCGTGATGCCGCAGACCCGCGAGCACCTGGCCATCGTCGAGTTGCTGGGCATTCGCCGCGCGCTCGTGGCGCTAACCAAAATCGATCGGGTCGAAGCGCCGCGTATTGCCGAGGTGCGCCAGCAGATCGAATCGCTGCTGCAGACCGGCCCACTGACCGGCACGCCGATCTTTCCGGTATCCAGCATCACCGGCGAGGGCATCGACGCGCTTCGTTCGGCGTTAATCGAGCAGGCCGCAGGGGTGCGCACACGCAGCGAAGACGGTTATTTCCGGCTGGCCATCGACCGCGCATTCAGCGTCACCGGAGCCGGCGTCGTCGTGACCGGAACGGCGTTCGCCGGCCGGGTTCGAGTCGGCGACGAGCTGACCCTGAGCCCAGCCGGGCGCAGCGTTCGAGTGCGCGGGCTGCATGCCCAGAACCGGGTCTCCGAGCAGGCCCAGGCCGGGCAACGGGTCGCCCTGAACCTCGCTGGCGATCGCCTCGCGGTGGAACAGATCAGCCGCGGCGACTGGCTGCTCAAGCCCGAGCTGCAGGCCGCTACCCGGCGCATCGACATCGAATTCACGCTGCTGCCCAGCGAAGCCCGCGAGCTGCGCCACTGGACCCCGGTGCACATTCATCTCGGCGCGCAAGACGTAACGGGCCGGATCGCGCTGCTGGAAGGTGAATACCTGGCGCCCGGCGGTCACGTACACGCACAGCTGCTGCTGAACGCGCCGGCCCACGCCGTGCACGGCGATCGTGTAGTACTGCGGGACCAATCCGCACAGCGCACACTGGGCGGCGGCCGAGTACTCGATCCCTTCGCCCCACCGCGCAACCGTCATCGCCAGGCGCGCCTGGCAGTGCTGCGCGCCTTGGGCGGCGAAACACTGGAAGAGATCCTGCCGGCGCTGTTACCAAGCGCCATGAATGGCCTGGAACCGGCCTTGCTGGAGCGGCAGTTCAACCGGCCGAGACAGACCTGGCGCCTGCCTGACGAGGCGCTGGAAATCCCCACCAGAGAGGGTCCACGGCTGTTCGACCGCGGCACCTGGGACTATCTCGAGCAGAGCCTGGTGGCCGCGCTGCAGCGCTTCCATGAAACACAACCGGATGAACTCGGACCGGATCGTGACCGTTTGCGCCGCTACGCGCTGCCCCAGCTGGAACGGCCGATTTACCTCGCGCTGCTGGAACGAACCCTGGCGGCCGGAACGATCGAAGCCAACGGCCCCTGGCTGCATCTTCCCGGGCACCGCGTTCAGCTGAGCGAAGAAGAAGAGTCGCTGAAAGCCCGCCTCTGGCCGCTGCTGGAGTCAGCCCGGTTCAACCCACCGTGGGTGCGCGATCTGGCCGGCGAGCTGGAAATCGAAGAGGATCGTGTGCGTCATCTGTTGCGCAAACTGTCTCGCATCGGCGAGCTCCAGCAGGTCGTAAAGGACCTCTTCTATCCCGACTCGACCATCCGCCAGCTGGCTAATCAGGTATTGGACATGGAGCGTCAGTCCGGCGTGATCCGCGCCGCCGCCTTCCGCGACCAGATCCAGCTCGGCCGCAAGCGCAGCATTCAGCTGCTCGAACACTTCGACCGTATCGGCCTCACCCGACGCTTCGGCAACGAGCGCAAGGTCCGCCCCGACAGCGCCTTGGCCTCGGAGGTCGAGCTCAGGTAGGCTGCTTATCAGTTTCCAGTCCAGGCCTCGTTCGAGACCTCCCTGGAAGGCAATCGCACCCGGTGGTGCGGCCGGGCTTCAAATCCTGTATTTTTGCTTGTTTACAGTTGCTTACGTTGGTTAGTACTGGCTATCGACTCGTCAGTCCGCCTCGACTATGGCTATTTTTGGATAATGATAGGCTATGGTTTCGACACTTTTTCGACACTCTCGATTTGCTAGGTTGGTGGACGGTAATCGATTATTAGCATAACCGCTGGGTTAGATTTTCGTACGTTTGCGGCTTGGCTAGCATGGAGCTACCGTTAATACAATGAGAGAGCAAATCTTTAGCCGGGCTGTCGAGTCTGGTGGGCGCTTAATGGTTAAAAGCGCTCTTAATCCCATACTGTGGCTTTGCGGAATTATTACAATCCCTACAATGATAGCTGGCGGATTAAACCCGGCATTGCCTAGCTGGGTTATATTCATAGGTTGCTCACCTGTCGTTGTTGCTTTGTTTGGGTTTTTATTTTTATTGTTTTTTGATCGAGACAAGTTGCAATCCGAAGATTACCAGATACAAAAGAGGACCATCGAGTTGGCGCAACAAAAAGGTGACCCTCAGCCACTGGAAGTTAATCAAGAATTAATAACCAGCAACCCCGATCTAAATTGCATTACTAGCCAATCTGACGAGGTCCTCCAATGAGGAAGGCCTACATATTCATTTACGATGACGTGGTCGGCGATCGCGAGAAGTTGAAAAATCTGTTCAATCGAATGAGCACGGTGAAGACATGGCGGTTCGATATGCCTCACTGCTTTTATGTTATTTCAGAAAACAGTGCCGCAGAGCTGTATGAAGAATTTGTTTCTTTGAATGGGAGAATGGGTAAATTTCTATTCATTGAAGCAAGCGAAAACCGTCAGGGGCAGATGATTAGGGATACTTGGCACCTTCTTAGAAATAAGGTTCTAAAATCAAAACAAACATGATGTACTTTACGCACCCAGCTGAATCCCCGATATGCATAATCGTTGTTGTGAAGCCTTGCTGGAATAAAACAAGATCCGCTGTTATTTTCGCTGTTGATTCAGGTCAAGCTTGAACACTAATTTCGACACGCGGCTTTGCAGCGCTAAGAGCGCTATGCTTATATAGCAGCTACTTTTTTCAATCAAGGAAGACACTCTATGGCGAATAACCTGTTCATCTCCTACGACCTAAACGCCGCCGGCAAGGATTATTCGAAAGTCATTAGCGCAATCGAAGCGCTTGGGAACTGTGTGAAGGTTCAAAAGTCTTTTTGGTACGTGAACTCATCACTTAGTTGCGAACAGGCCGCTAATCGTATTTGGGCCGCCATGGATGCCAATGACTCTTTGGTCGTCATCGACGCAACTAATAACGACGCCTACTGGTATAACATCTCTGCTGTTTCTTCTAAGCACATTCAAGATCATTGGAGGAGATGAATGCTTGGCGCTAATTTCTTGTAGAAAGATTAACCTTCGCCTTGCAATTTCTTCGTTCAAGGCTTCCTTCCCGGTGTGGGCAAAAGTCACTCAGCCGTGATTCTTTGCCTACAACCACAATTTCTTTTTTGCGGGATGGAATTGTTACGGTCGGCTCCGGCACAACCCGTGTGGCTGGGACGATATTAGTGGCGCCCTGTGGAACGTAGTTGTTGTCGTTGAATACGGTTTGCTTGGGCGTCGGCTCTGCCGTAACGGCTTGAGGCTGGGCTGATTGCGGCTGAGGCGTTGCACCCCTCGCGGCTACTTCCTCTACTACCCTGTCCCAATCCTTGGTCACCGTGGGCTCTACTCGCGTAATCTCAGCGACGGGGGCTGGCTTGGGTTGGATGCGCCTATCGGCAATGCGCTGTGCGGTTCCCTGCAGGAACGCTGAGCCTGCCATCTGGAGAACCGCTAGCGTAAGAACGGTGCCTATCAGACCAGGGATCAGCTTCGCTAGCCTGCGGCTTTTGCGTGGATGCCTTGTGATGTATTCCGGGGCGTCGTTCCAATCAGCCTTCATATCGTCCTCTCCCTGTCGTTCGGGCGTACCAGCGCCTAGTCACTTCCGTTGTGATCGCTATCCCGCGCTCTGACTGGGCAAGTTTCGGTTGGCCTCGTCGAACTCCGGGCTTCGGTGACCATGCTCTGGCTCGATCCGGCCGCTAACGAGCCAAAGGGCATATTCCGGAAACGAGTCTGCGAGGATGCCGATCTCCTCCGTCCCGATGCGGATTTTCTCACTGCTGATGTTGCGCCAGCGGTCGTAATTCTTGCCGCCCTTCTCGCTCAACCGCTTCGGACCGATAGCCCGTATCAATCGAAGCGCTCTATCTCGGACTGAATCCATATAGGAACAATTCATGATGCGTAACATTTACGCAGGATCGGATAAGGTGTAACTTTTACGCAAGAGTAAATGTTACGCAGATATTAGCTGCGCTAATAAAGACCAACATAGTGCAACAAAGGCCAAGGACATGGAAGGAATCAACCTCTCGCTTAAAGACCTGCTAAGCCCGCCCCCGGTGATGCCTTGGCGTGAGTTCGCGGATTGGATTCGCATGGGCAACGAGCACGACGTGGTGTGGGGCTGGATTCGCAACGGCTATATCCCGTCGCACAAGGTCGGCAAGTACGTGATGGTCAACGTGGCGCTACTGACACAGCAGCTCATGGAAAAGGAATGGTCGGCATGATCCGCGCCGCCTACGGAAAGCCAGCCGAGGGGATGACGTATGAGCCTGTCGACCTATATGCGCCTACCGCACCCCGAGAGCTGCGACTGCTCTGTCTGCTGGTCCCGACGCGAAGTGGCGAAACCCGCTCGCTCCCGGTCCACACCCTGCGCCCAATGCCGCCCCGCATCTGTGCAGCCGATTCGCACAACCCGCATGGGCATGATCGCTGGTGTCTGGACAGTCCTCGCCTCGGAATGGGCGGTGATACCGGCCTATACCTGCGAGAAACACACGCCACCCGACCGTCCGCCGAAGTATTGGAGCGTTGTGCTCGATACGGGCAAGCCCACGCCCTACGTGCCGATTCACGAGCCGTTCCAGCTGGAGGCCTGAGCCAATGAACGCCATCGCCTCGCTGCTCGTGCTCAGCCAGTTACTAATAGTCATAGCCATCGGTGCGCTTCTGACCGGCATGCCCCTACTCGGACTCGATCAGGTCCAGGGCCGCGCTCCCGGCTTGTCCGAACACGCCTCACCGTTCGGACAAACGGAAGCACGGGCGGAGCGCACCCTTGACCCGGCACGAACCGAAACAGCCTCCGCTCGTGAGTGTGGGGCAGCTTCACCGCCCCGCGCTCCCGAGCCCTCGGCGGCAAGAGTGGGATGACAAGGGCAAAGCCCTTGGTGTTAACCAACTAACAGGCAACCGCAACGCGAAGTTTTAACCAGTAGGCCCAGTAACAAACCAGCAGTGGCGAATTTTAGAAGTTCGTCTGCTCGGGATCGCTCGGCCTGCGAAAAGCGAAGACGCGCAATCAAGCGCAACTAGAAAGAGGAAACACAGATGGCACGTTCGACTATGGAAGTTGCATTTCTCGGCACTCAACGCTTCGACGGTGAAGCTGGCCAGAAGTACATCAAGGTCTTCTACGGCGACGAACCAGACGGCAAGACCGAACACGGCCTTTCCATCATCGGCATGGCAGCAGCGGACGAAGTAGCCGATGAGATCTTCGCAGCCGGTGCCCAGTTCGAGCCGCTGCAACTGGTGCGCATCCACTTCGAGATCGCCCGTGGTGGCCAGAACAAGGGCAAGAACCTAGCCCTGCAACTGGAAGCCGTGAAGCCCCGCAACACCACCGAACCGACCCGCTCAGCTGCTCAGCCGAACCCGGCCAAGCCAGCCGACCCAGCCAAAGCCAACTAAGGGGAGGGGCGGACCATGCTGATGGGTGACCGCGTTATCTGCGACTGCTGCGGCAACGACATGGGCAAGCTCATGAGCCTTCCCGCACCGCAAAGCGATCTGCTGCCCGATCTGCGGTTGCCGCCCCATTTCGCCGTCTGCCCCGACTGCGAACCCCTCGAACAAGCCGCCGACCTCCTTGAGGCCGGTGCATGAATTTCCTCGCCTGTGACGGTGACTGGCTCCAAGGCGCTGACGGTACGCCCGTCTGCTCCGGGTCGCTGGTTGCCCTCACGGTCGAGGAAATGCAGAGCCTCTACGGCGCTGCACTGTCCTGGGAACAGGTCTCCGAACTCCAGGCAGAGGCCATCGTGCTCTTTGCCACCGTGTTCGGTTTTCTGGTCCTCAAAAAAGTCCTGAAACAGTGAGGTATCACCCATGCAACTGAACAAGCATTTCATCAAGAAAATCGGCGTTGGCGCTGCTGCCGCGCTCTCCACCCTGGCTGGCACCGTGTACGCAGCCGTTCCCCCGGAAGCGACCGGCGCACTGGATGAGGCGGGCACCGATGTTGGCACCATCGGCTGGGCCGTCTTCGCCGTGATCATCGCCGCCATGGCGTTCAAGTACATGCGCCGCGCCCTGTAAGCCTGGGTTGCGCACCGCAAGTGCCGAAGCAAACAAACCCCGCTCCGGCGGGGTTTTCACTTCCGAGGGAACGCCAATGAGTTACCAACTGTACGTCCTGATCCTGACCACCCTGGCGTTCTATCTCGTGTTTTTTGGGCGGGTTTGATGATGGAATATCTACGCTTTCATTCCTTTGTTCAGAAAACTTGGCGTTCTTTGCTGCTCTTGGTGCCATGTTTATTTTTTTGTCAGGTCGTTAGTGCCGAGAACTATTATTGGCGCGTATCTAACACTCCTGCGGCCGGTACATTCCCTAGTTTTGCTGCTGCCATTGCCGGTTATATTGAGTACAGGGAGACGGACACTCTTTACTGGACTGAAACCTCACGCTCGATGACTAGTGCTACTGAGGGCATAGCTTCGTTTGATGCTATTACTAAGTCGACTGGCAAGGTATGGGGTAGTCAATCGAATGTTCTATTTCAGCGTTTAGGGGATACTTGTCCAACCGGTACTGAATACGACTCTACAATTGGCGAGTGTGTTTCGCCTCCGAATACTTGCGAATCAACCAACGGCCAAACCATCCTCCACCAGCACCTGATCAAGGCTGCTGTCGGTCAGCCCTCGACCGAACCCCCTGCCAGCGTTTGCGCCAATAGTTGCCAGTACACCTGGGGCTTCACCGCGCCGACCAACGTGTACGCCTATACCAGCGGCAATCCTCCTGGTGTGTTCGGCTCCTATGAGTACAAGAGCGCCGGCCTGGAATGCTCAGGCGGGGAACCTATTCGCACCGCACCTGCGGGCACAAGCGACACCACCAACCCCGACGACACGCCAACGCCAGATCCCGATAACGCCTGCCCTGCCGGCTACGTCTGGAACGGTACGTTTTGCAGCAAGGAACCGCCAAAACCCTGTGATCCAGACGTTGAGGTAGGGGGCTGCGATGACACTGAGAATCCCGACCCGGAAGCCCCGACCGATCCCGAAGATCCAGGTGACGGCGACGGGGATGGTGACGGCTCTGGCGATGGCGATGGAAGCGGTGACGGTGATGGCTCAGGGGACGGCGAGGGCGATGGTTCAGGGGATGGTGACGGCAGCGGTGATGGGACGGGCGAGGGAGAAGGTGACGGCCAATGCGACCCGACCACCGATCCAGACAAGTGCATCAAGCCTGGGGTAACCGGCGAAGCCTGCGATGCCGAAATTAGCTGCAAGGGCGATGCGGTCCAGTGCGCGATCCTGAAGCAGCAGAAACAGATGCGCTGCAACGCCGAAGAACAGGCCAACTTCGAGAACAAAAAGACCGACATCCAAGGGCTCTTCCAGGGCGAAGAGTTCGAGCTGAAAGAGGCTGAGGTTCAAGCGCCGAGCTTCATCGACAGCGCTGGCCGCTTCCTCCCGTCCGGTTGCCCGTCACCCGAGAGCATGAACCTGCGCTCCAGCGGTGGCCGCACCCTGCAAATCAAATACGAGCCTCTGTGCGAAGCAGCTACGGATATGTCCTGGCTGATCGTGGCGTTCACCGCAATGTTCTGCGCCGTCTACGTGGGCCGCGCCTTTGGAGGTGCCTGATGCATTTTTACTACCTCGCCATGCTCGCCGTGATGATCGTAAAACCGCTGGTGATGATGGTCTTGCGGGTGCTCGGTATCGGTATGGTTAGTTACCTCGGAATCAACTTCGTGATCGGTGAAGCGAAGGACTACATGCTCGCCAACATGGGCAACGTCGCCCAGTCGATTCAGCTGATCCTGGGGCTGGCGAAGATTGATGTCGCGTTCAATATGTACTTCGCCGCCATCACCACGCGCCTGGTGCTGTCAGGTATCGACAAGCTAGCCGACCGCCGCACCAAGCTCGGCAACGTCACCACCTTCACGGCCTGATCCCATGCTCATCATCCGCACGGGCAAGCCGGGGCACGGCAAGACCCTCAACACCATTCGGGAAGTCGACCAGAGCGCCCACGCCCAAGGGCGCGTTGTCTATTACCACAACATCAACGGCCTCAAACCCGAACAGCTCAAGGCGAGCTGGTTCGTGTTTGAAGATCCGGAGAAGTGGTTCGAGCTGCCGGCCGACGCGATCATTGTGGTCGATGAGGCCCAAGGCTGGTTTGGCTCTCGCGATCCTCGGGCGCGGCCACCCGAGCACATCACCCGCTTCGAGACCATGCGTCACCAGGGCCATGAAGTGCATCTGGTCACACAGGACCCGCGCTACCTCGATGTTCACCTTCGCCGGTTGTGCAACTCGCACATTCACTACTGGCGGGTATTCAAGTCCTCCCAACTGCTGCGCTTCGAGTCGGAAGTGGTGGTGGAAAAGGTCGAGGTGAAATCCAGTTTCAAGGACGCCGACAAGAAGTCGCTGCGGCTGGATAAGAAGTACTTCGGCGCCTACACCAGCACCAACGCCAAGCACCATTTTCAGGCCAAGGTGCCGACCAAGTTCCTCCTGGCCGCGGCGGTAATCATCGGGGCCGGCTTCCTCGTGTATCGCGCTTATGCGCGCTATGAGGAGGAAAAGACCGCGCCGGAAGCGGCAGACCAGATCGGCGCGCCGATTGAATCTGAAAGCATGGTTGATCAGGCAAAAAGCGTCGTCGGCTCCTTCATCAACCCCATCGGTGGGCAGGGCCAGGAACAGCCGCAAACCCTTGAGCAATATCTCGGGTCGCGTGTGCCTCGGATTCGCGATGTGCCCGGCTCAGCGCCGATCTATGACCAGCTGAACACCCCGCAATCCTTTCCCAAGCCCGTCTGCATCGCCACTAACGACCGAGCGCTCATCAGCCGTAACCGACGGCGTATGAGCATTGGCGATACCGATGACGGGCTGACCGGGTGCCGCTGCAACACCCAGCAAGGCACGTTGCTACAGGTGTCGTTCGAGTTCTGCATGACGGTTGTGCAGAACGGCTACTTCGACCCGACGAAGCCCGACCGAGGCTCGATGCAAGACCAGAATCGGAACAACCAGCTACCGGCACCGCAGCTGGCAGCACAGCCGCGCCAGGAACAAAGCGAACCCCAGGGCACGCGTTTTACGCATGTTCCGTATGTGAAGGGTGAGTTCCTGTGGTGAAGACCGTCAGCGTGCCCCTGGCACGCACGGCGAGGCACGAGCCGGCGTGCTGCGCGCGCTGACGTCCCTGTAGCACGTCAGATAAAACCAGTTGAAACCGTCCGTTAGTGGACATTGTTGGGGATTCAAGAATGAGCGTTAAAGACCAAGCGAGACTGGACCATATAACGGGCAACCCGACCAAACGCGGACGGTTGTTCGTTGATCCTGGTACTGCTGCGATCACCGATCTGTCGAAAATCCGGTTGCTGCGTTGCGGCGTCGATACAGTCCGCCAGCTCTACCGTGGACTGATCCGCCCCGAGGTCATGGCGCTGTTTGAGAAACCGGGCGCGATGGTCGAGTTCGCTGGCGAGATCTGGCATTCGGGACGTGTTGGTCGAGACTCGGGCTACCAGTACAAGCTCCAGAACGCTGACCTTGGGTTCATCCTGCTGATCAAGAATTTCAACGCGAAGCTGGAGCAGATCGGCCCGCACCTGAAAATCGAGGTGTCACCGCATGCGATCGACGCGCTGTCGCCTGAGCGTTTGCAAGAGCGTATGGACTACTACGCAGCCGCCGTGATGACGCACCGGGAGCGCAACCAGTGTGCCGTCCACCTCGCCCTGGATCTGCAAGGTTGGACGCCTCCCGCCGACCTGACGGCCCGCATGCACTGCCGCGCACGCGCCAACCGCGATATCTCGGGCATCAAGGAAATCCAATGGACCATGGAAGCGGCGACCTACGGCAAAGGCCAGTCCTTTCTGTTTGGCTCTGCGGGTGGCGTACAGCTCGGCATCTACAACAAGACCCTTCAAGCCCGTGCTCATGACAAGCTCGACTACTGGGAAAGCGTCTGGCGTCGCCGGGACTCGTTCGATGCCAAAGACCCGGCCAACTACGACCCGACCCAGGATGTATGGCGCGTCGAGCTGCGTTATCACCATTCGGTCATCCAGCAATTCGCCAGCGGCTCGGTGGACGTGAAGACTGGCCAATCCATAGACACGGACTCCTTCGACACCTTCTCGGCCCATCTGGAAGGCCTATGGCGCTATGGCCTGAGCCAATTCAAGTTGCTTGCCCGCCCTGGTTATTTCGAGCCGATCTGGACGCTACTGCGAGAAGATGCCCGCGTCGATCTCCCAGTGGACTCCCTGGTCGATGAGACGGAATACAAGCGCTACTACAAAACCTCTCGAGGCTTTTCCGGCAAGAACGTGGAGCTATTTCTGGGAAACTTCGTAAGCCTGCTGGCAAGGGAGCGGGTGGGCGCAAAAAAGGCGTTTGAGCGGCTGCGCGAGTGGGAATGTTGGCCAGTTATTCGCGATCACTATGCGTCCAAAGACATGACGGAACGGGATCTGTACATCCACATCAAGAACCTATTGCAGGAACGCCACGTGCGATGGGGGCGTGCTGTCTGATGGCAATCCTCGCACTGCCTGATGGCCGCTGGCGGGTCGATGTTGAGCCGATCAAGGGCAAGCGGTTCCGCAAAACGTTCAAGACCAAGGGCGAAGCCCAGCGGTTCGAAGCGACGTGTCGATCAAAGCTAATCGACAGTCCGACATGGTCACCGAAACCGACGGATCGTCGTCGCCTGTCTGAACTGGTGGATTGTTGGGGTCGCCTGCACGGAGGGTCGCTCTCAGATTATGCGGGACGCCGCGTCATCATGGATCGGATGGTGGAACGCCTAAAGAACCCTATAGCCATCACGCTAACTGCTACCGATTTCGCTGAATATCGGGCCAGACGTATTGCATCAGGAATCAGCCCGAAAACTCTGAACAACGAATTGTCTTATCTGCGGGCTATGTTCAATGAGCTGCGCCGTCTCGGTGAGATCGACTACCAGAACCCGCTTGCCCTACTCCGTGCGATTCGAGTGCAAGAGCGTGAATTGTCCTACCTCGACACCCGTCAGATCGATCAGCTTTTCGGTGTGATGCGGAACATGAGGCATCCACACGTCGAGCTGATCGCGATGATCTGCCTTGTTACAGGTTGTCGATGGGGTGAGGCTCAGGGGCTCACGTTGAGTCGGGTTGCCGATGGATCGCTCCAGTTCGTGAACACCAAGTCGAAGCGGCGACGTATCGTGCCCATCGATCCGAAGTTGGCAGACCGCATTCGTGCTCATCTTCGAGAACATGGCGCGTTTAGCAATTGCCGTGATCGATTTGACGAGGCCGTTGCTCGTGCTGGCCTCAATCTGCCAGCAGGCCAGAAGTCGCATGTTCTACGGCACACCTTCGCGTCACACTTCATCGCGAACGGCGGGAACATACTTACCTTGCAGAAGATCCTGGGGCATTCGTCATTGGCCATGACTATGCGGTACGCTCACCTCGCCCCTGATCACCTACAAGACGTACTGGCATTCGGCCCCGCTCGGGAATTTCGACACTTCTTCGACACTCCCTTGTCCGAGCATCAGCTAAGCTAGAAAAAAGCGTTATAGATCAAAGAGGAAGGCAATCGCACCCGGTGGTGCGGCCGGGCTTCAAACCCGGTTGGGGGCGGCAGCCGTTCCCGGGTGGGTTCGACTCCCACTGCCTTCCGCCATTTCCTGACCGCCCGGCTTTCCGGGCGATCACCTCGCATGAACTCATGCCTGACTGCTTCACAACCAAAACGCTTACCTGAGCGTGTCCATCTGACCGATAGACAAAAACTATCTTTCAACTAGCCTCAACAGCCGATTCTTGGTCTAGCCTTTCCAGCACGCTTGACAGAGGAGAATGAGCATGTTGGCAACATTGCTTCCGGCCCTTCGAGAGTTGGAATTACCGTTGCGCCTGCGGCTATGGGACGGCAACCAGATCGACATTGGCCCTGCGCCCAGCGTGACGCTGGAGATCAAGGACCCTAACCTGATTCCGCAGCTGGCCCACCCCAGCCTTGCGCTGCTGGGCGGCGCCTATGTCGAAGGGCGGATCGATCTGCATGGCCCGCTTGAAGAAGTCATCCGTATTGGCGACGAAATCACCCGTGCGTTGGGCGAGGCGCATGCATCATTGCCGGTTCGCCAGGCACACGACAAGGCCACCGATGCCGAGGCCATTTCCTACCACTACGATCTGTCCAACGAGTTCTATCAGCTCTGGCTCGACCGGGACATGGTCTATTCCTGCGGTTACTTCGAAACCGGTACGGAAGATCTCGATCAGGCCCAACAAGCCAAGCTGCGCCACCTGTGTCGCAAACTACGGCTGAAACCTGGCGATCGCCTGCTCGACGTTGGCTGCGGCTGGGGCGGCCTGGCACGCTTTGCTGCGCGCGAATATGGCGCGCAGGTGTTCGGCATCACCCTCAGCACGGAGCAGCTGAAACTCGGCCGCGAGCGCGTCGCCGCCGAAGGGCTCGAAGGTCAGGTTAAGCTGGAGCTCATGGATTACCGTGATCTGCCCAAGGACGGTCAGTTCGACAAGGTGGTCAGTGTCGGCATGTTCGAGCACGTCGGGCACGCCAACATGCCGCTGTACTGCCAGCAACTGTCGGATGTGCTGAGGCCGGGCGGCCTGGCGCTCAACCATGGCATCACCTCGCGGTATATCGATGGTCGGCCGGTGGCTCACGGCGCGGGCGAGTTCATCGATCGCTACGTCTTCCCGCACGGTGAATTGCCGCATCTGGTGAAGATCGGCGCGTGCATCAGCGAATCGGGGCTTGAAATCGTCGACGTGGAGAGCCTGCGCCTGCATTACGCGCGCACGCTGCAGTTCTGGAGCGAACGACTGGAATCGAACCTGGCCGAGGCCCAGCAGCTGGTGCCAGAGCGCGCGTTGCGCATCTGGCGGGTCTATCTGGCCGGCTGCGCCTATGGCTTCCGCCGCAACTGGATCAACCTGCACCAGATTCTGGCGAGCAAGCCCTTGCCGGACGGCTCCCATGAGCTGCCCTGGTCACGGGCAGATATCTACCGCTGACCCAACGGGGCAACCGGCGCGCTTGCCTGGGCGCGCCCTGAGCGTGGTAAATCAGCGCAACAACAGCAACGGCGTAGTGGTCGTGCGGATCATATTGGTGGTGGTGCTGCCGACCAGGAACTGACGAATCCGCGAATGGCCGTAGGCGCCCATCACCAGCAGGTCGATACCGTGCTCAGCCTGGTAGGCATGTAGCGTCGGTTCGACCTCACCGGCACGGATCGCGATATGCACCTCGAAGCCGCCAGCAGCCAATGCATCACGCGCAGACTCCAGCGGCACGCGACTGTCGCTGGAGTCTGCACCCACCATCACCAGGTGAATCGGTATGCCTTTGACCAGCGGACTGGAGGCCAGCATCTCGACGCCCTTGCGCGTAGTCTCGCTGCCATCGAAGGCCAGCATGACGCTGGTCGGCACGCTGAAGTTGGCCGGGATGACCAGGATCGGCCGGTGCATGGTGCGAATTACGCTCTCCAGCTGGCTGCCGATGAGCTGAAAGTCATTGCCGCTGTCCTCGCCCTGCTTGCCGATCACCAGTAGGCGGGTGTCCGGTTCGAGGTCGTGCAACGTTTCGACCAGATCGCCGTGGCGCTGGCGCACCTCCGGTTGCTCCACGCCCGCGGTAATCACACGCTGCCGGGCAGCGTCGAGCATCATTCGTCCTTCTTCGAGCGCCAGCTTGCTGCGCTTTTCGTCCAGAGCGGCCAGTTCCTCGAGCAGGTATTCACGGCTGCCGAGGCCGATTATGCCGCTGAGGTTGCCGGTCGCCGGGTACTGCTGCTGGTCGAGCACATGCAACAGGGTCAGTGGCGCATCCAACTGCCGGCTGGCCCAGGCCGCGCAATCGCAAACGGCCGAAGCCTGCGGGGAGCCGTCGATGCAAGCCAATACTTGGTTCATTGTCGTTCTCCTGATCAGTGGCTCATGAGCTTGCCGATGTCATCGGGTTTGTCGTGCACACCGAAGCGGTCGACGATGGTCGCGCTGGCTTCATTCAGACCCAACACTTCGACCTCGGTGCCCTCTCGACGGAGCTTGACGACCACCTTGTCCAGTGCCGCAACTGCGGTGATGTCCCAGAAATGCGCCTGGTTGAGGTCGATGATGACCTTTGCGATGGCTTCCTTGAAGTCGAAGGCGGCGGTGAACTTGTCCGATGAGCTGAAGAATACCTGCCCGACCACGCGGTAGGTGCGCTGATTGCCTTCGTCATCCAGCTCCGAGCCGATATGCAGGTAGTGCCCGACCTTATTGGCGAAGAACATCGCAGCCAGCAACACGCCGGCCAAAACGCCGTACGCCAGGTTATGGGTAAAGACGACCACCACCACGGTCACCACCATGACGATATTGGTGGAGAGCGGGTAGTGCCTGAGATTGCGCAGCGAATCCCAGCTGAACGTACCGATGGATACCATGATCATGACGGCCACCAGCGCAGCCATCGGAATCTGCCCGACCCAGTCACTGAGAAACACCACCATCAACAGCAATACGACACCGGCGATCAGCGTCGACAGCCGCGTGCGGCCGCCGGATTTCACGTTGATCACAGACTGGCCGATCATCGCGCAGCCGGCCATGCCGCCGAACAGGCCGGAGACGATATTGGCGATGCCCTGGCCCTTGCACTCGCGGTTCTTGTCGCTGCTGGTGTCGGTCAAGTCGTCGACAATGGTGGCGGTCATCAGCGATTCCAGCAGGCCCACCACAGCTAGCGCAGCGGAGTACGGGAAGATGATCGCCAGGGTTTCGAAGGTCAGCGGCACTTCGGGCCAGAGGAAGACTGGAAGCGTGTCGGGCAGGTCGCCCATGTCAGCAACGGTGCGGATATCCAGGCCGAGGTAGATGGCCACAGCCGTCAGCGTCAGGATGCAGACCAACGGCGACGGAATGATGCGGCCGAGCGTCGGCACATAGGGAAACAGGTAGATGATGCCCAGGCCGACAGCGGTCATGGCATAGACGTGCCAGGTGACATTCGTCAGCTCCGGCAGCTGCGCCATGAAGATCAGGATCGCCAGCGCGTTGACGAAGCCGGTGACCACCGAGCGCGAGACGAAGCGCATCAGCAAACCAAGGCGCAGGTAGCCGGCGCCGATTTGCAGCAGGCCGCAGAGTAGGGTCGCGGCCAACAGGTATTGCAGGCCGTGCTCGCGCACCAGCGTCACCATCAGCAGCGCCATGGCACCGGTAGCGGCGGAAATCATGCCCGGACGGCCACCGACGAAGGCGATCACTACCGCGATGCAGAAGGAGGCGTAGAGGCCGACCCGCGGATCGACCCCGGCGATGATCGAGAAGGCGATCGCCTCCGGAATCAGCGCCAGGGCAACGACGAGTCCGGCGAGCACGTCGCCACGGATGTTGCAAAACCAGTTTTGTTTGATCGTATGGAGCATCAGCGTATCCAGAGCAAAAGCACAACCTGCGGGCCGAAACGGTACGCGGCTGGTACGAGGCTAGTTTCAAATTCGAGTATGGGGGCATCCACGCGCATAAGGCGCGGCGCACGACCGCACCCATGACAGGCGGTCGCAATCATATGTAGAGGGATGTTGCGCTATGGCGGACTAGGCAGCCAGGTCATGGATTTCGTCTCTCATGGAGGCCTCGGCGGTCGGGCGCGCCGAAAGGGCCGGCAAGGATACCGAAACCGACCGGCTTCCGCGACCCGCACCCGCCCGGCCGCCGATTACGACACGAAAGCCATCATGTGGGCACTTTGGCTTACCATGCGAAATCCTCATAGCGAGCCCGCCATGCCTGCCCTTTCCAGCCGCCTCCGTGTCGTTCTCATCGTCCTGCTGATCATCGTTGGGCTGGTGCTGAGCATGTACGGGGCCGGACGCATCGCCGAGCAGCGTGCCTGGGTCGAGCGCAGCCAGGAAGCACGTGGGCAGCTCGAACTGTATGCCCAGGCAATTCATACCCAGGTCGAACGCTTTCGCTCGGTGCCGGCGTTGCTGGCGCTCGATAGCGACATTCAGGAGCTGCTGAGCAATCCGGACGATCAGACCCTGCGCGAACAGCTGAACCAGCGTCTGGAGCAGCAGAATCAGGCGGCGGGCTCTTCGGTGCTCTATCTGCTGAACCGCAACGGCGAAACCCTTGCGGCGAGCAACTGGCGCGACTGGACCAGTTTCGTCGGTAACAACTACGCCTTCCGTCCGTATTTCCTCGATGCGCTGGCGAACGACTCCGGGCGCTACTTCGCTGTCGGCGTGACCACCGGCATCCCCGGCTACTTCCTTTCCAGTTCGGTGAAAAACAGCGCCGGCGAGGTGATCGGTGTGCTGGTGGTCAAGCTTGAACTCGAAGACATGCAGCGCGAGTGGGTCGGACAATCGGGCATCCTGCTGATTACCGATTCGCTGGATATCGTCATCCTCACCAACCGCCCCGCCTGGCGCTTCCGCTATCTGCGTCCGCTCAGCGACGAGGTACGCGATCGTCTGATCGCCGCCCGACGCTACGCCGAGCAGAATCTCCAACCCTTGCCGAATCACACCCTGCAGCACATCGCCGAAGACAGCGAGCGGCGTCAGGTGGACGGCCCGGATGGCCACCGCAACTACCTCTGGCAGCGGTTGCAGCTGCCGGAAGAGAACTGGACGCTGCATCTGCTACAGGAACCGCAGCTGATCGCTGCCAATGTGCGCAGCTATCGCCTGGCGGCTGCTGGCGTATGGATGACGCTGGCGTTTCTGCTGCTTTACCTGGCCCAGCGGCGCAAGACACGCCGTGCCGAGCAGCGCAATCGCAGCGAACTGGAGCGTCTGGTGGAAGCGCGCACTCGTGAACTGCATACCGCCCAGGACGAGCTGGTGCACGCCGCGCGCATGGCAGCGCTGGGGCAGATGTCCGCCGCACTGGCCCACGAGATCAACCAGCCACTGACCGCCCTCCGCATGCAGTTGGCCAGCCAGCGGCTGCTGCTCGACAACGGCCGCACCGAGGCTGTGCGTGAAGGCCTCGGCCAGGTCGAAGGTTTGCTCGAACGGATGGCGGCGCTGACCAGTCACCTGAAAACCTTTGCTCGCAAGAGCCCTGCGGGGCTGCGCCAGCGCTTGAACCTGGCCGATGTTCTGGAGCAGGCATTACAGCTGCTCGGCCCACGGATCCGCAGCGACGGCGTCGAGGTGTTGCGTCAGATGCCGGCCGATGCCTGGGTCAGCGGCGACGCCATCCGACTGGAACAGGTACTGATCAACCTGCTGACCAACGCGCTCGACGCCATGCAGGGCTGTCAGATCCGTCAACTGCGCGTCGACTGCCATCGCGACCGCCAGAGCTGGACGCTGAGCGTCGCCGACAGCGGCGGCGGCATCGCCAGCGAGCATCTGGACCAAGTTTTCGAGCCCTTCTTCACTACCAAACCGGTCGGCCAGGGCCTCGGCTTGGGATTGGCGGTTTCCTACGGCATCGTGCGCGACCTTGGCGGCGATCTGGAGGTGTACAACGATGCCCTTGGGGCGGTGTTCGTACTGCATCTGCCGGCAGCCGAACAGCATGTTGACGAGTAGACTGACAGCAGGCAGAAGGAGTGAGACATGAGCGGTCAGGTCATCTTCATCGACGACGAAGCAGCGATACGCCAGGCAGTTCAGCAGTGGCTGGAGCTCTCCGGCTTCAGTGTGCGCACCTGTGCCAGCGCTCAACAGGCACTGGCGCTGATTGACCGGGACTTCGCCGGCGTGCTGATCAGCGATGTGCGCATGCCTGATCTGGACGGCCTCGGCTTGCTGGAGCGGCTCGTGGCATTGGATCCAGAGCTGCCGGTGATCATGGTCACCGGCCATGGCGACGTGCCGATGGCGGTGCAGGCGCTGCATCAGGGCGCCTACGACTTCATCGAGAAACCCTTCACCCCGGAGCGCCTACTCGACAGCGTGCGCCGCGCCCAGGAAAAGCGTCGGCTGGTCTGCGAAAACCGCCAGCTGCGCGAGCAATTCACTCGCAAGGGGCGCATCGAGTCGATGCTGCTGGGCGTCTCGCGGGCCATGGAACACCTCCGGCGTCAGGTGCTGGAGCTGGCCGGCACCGATGTCAATGTACTGATCCGCGGCGACACTGGCAGTGGCAAGGAACAGGTTGCGCGCTGCCTGCATGACTTCAGCCCGCGTGCCCGCAACCCCTTTGTCGCGCTGAACTGCGCCGCCATCCCCGAAACCATCTTTGAGAGCGAACTGTTCGGCCACGAGAGCGGCGCCTTCACCGGCGCGCAGGGCAAACGCATCGGCCGAATCGAGCATGCCCATGGCGGCACGCTGTTCCTCGATGAGATCGAGAGCATGCCACTGGCGCAGCAGGTCAAGCTGCTGCGCGTGCTGCAGGAAAGAACCCTGGAACGCCTAGGCTCGAACCGCAGCATCGAGGTCGATCTACGGGTGATCAGCGCGGCCAAGCCGGACCTGCTCGAAGAGGTGCGTGGCGGGCGTTTCCGCGAAGACCTGCTGTATCGCCTGAACGTCGCCGAGCTGCATATTCCGCCGCTGCGTGATCGTCGCGAGGACATTCCGCTGCTGTTCGATCACTTCGTCAACCAGGCAGCGCAGCGCCACGGCCGCGACCCCATACCTGCCAGCCCCACCGAGCTGGCGCAGCTGCTCAGCCATGACTGGCCGGGCAACGTCCGCGAGCTGATCAACGCCGCCGAACGTCACGCACTGAGCCTGACGCCCCCTCCATCCACGAGTGTGAGCGCCACAGCCAGCCCTGCCGCCGCCGCTTCGCTGGCCGAACAGATGGAAGCTTTCGAGGCGCAGTGCCTGCACAACACGTTGCAACAGCACAAAGGCAACATCACCGAAGTGATGAACCAGCTACAGCTGCCGCGCCGCACCCTGAACGAAAAGATGCAGCGCCACGGATTAAGTCGCAGCGACTACCTGCCGGCGGGTGGCGACACCTGATCACGGCGTGGCGCGCACCGCTTCACGGTCAGCCCACCGGAGTTTGGCGACGCGCACGGACGAAACGCCAATGAGGATGGGGCAGAGCAATTGGTGGGCTGAAGCCCACCCTACGGAATCGACTATCGATAACTCGCCCACGGAGGATGGGAGTTGTCGGCATTGTAGGAGCGAGCTTGCTCGCGAACGCTTCCCCGCCCCGCCCCGCATCAGGCAACGGCACGGTGGGCTGAAGCCACCCTACAGGGATTGTTGATCGTTTCCACCCTGCGTATGAACGTCGTTCGACTCCTCAATCCGCTCCATTCAACTCATCCAGCCGTTGCTGCAGAAAACGCCGCTCCGGCTCTAGCTGCGCCAGCTGCAGTGCCCTCCGATAGGCGGCTCGTGCCTCGTCCAGGCGGCCAAGGCGGCGGCAGAAATCGGCGCGAGCCGAATGCAGAAGGTGATAATCGTGCAGCAGCCCGCGGGCCAATAAATCATCGATCAGCGCCAGGCCCGCTTCCGGCCCCTCGTGCATGGCGATCGCCACCGCGCGGTTCAGCTCGATGACCGACGAAGGGCTGACCCGCAACAGGACGTCGTAGAGCCCGACAATCTGCGCCCAGTCGGTCTGCGCCGCGCTGGGCGCCTCGGCATGCACGGCGACGATCGCGGCCTGCAACGTATAGGGACCAAAACGCCGCGAGCCCAGGGCACGCTGCACCAGCGCCGAGCCTTCTTCGATCTGCGCTCGGTTCCAGAGGCTGCGATCCTGCTCGTCAAGGCGCACCAACTCGCCGGAGCCATCGGTGCGCGCGGCGCGGCGGGCATCGTGCAACAGCATTAGCGCCAGCAACCCCATCAGCTCGGGATCAGGCAACAGCTCCAGCAGCAGCCGAGCCAAGCGGATCGCCTCGGCGCTCAGATCCGCCCGGGTCAGCTCGGCGCCGCTGGAGGCCGAGTAGCCCTCGTTGAATACCAGGTAGATCACTCGAAGCACGTTATCCAGGCGCGACGGCAACTCATCACGGGACGGCACGCGATAAGGGATCGCCGCATCACGGATCTTCTGCTTGGCGCGCACGATGCGCTGGGCAATGGTGCTGGGCGACACGAGAAAGGCGCGGGCGATCTCCTCAGTCTTCAGGTCGCAGACTTCGCGCAGGGTCAGCGCCACCTGCGCATCGGCCGGCAAAGCCGGGTGGCAGCAGGTAAATACCAGCCGTAGGCGATCGTCTTCAAGGTCGTCGCGGTCCCAGTCCGGTTCCTCGGCGGTGTCCAACTGATCGGCCAGCAGGCTCAGCGAGGCATTGAAACGTGCCCTTCGACGCAGGCCGTCGATGGCCTTGAAGCGTCCCGCCGATACCAGCCAGGCGCGCGGACTGGCCGGTATCCCATCGCGTGGCCATTGCCGTACGGCGGCGTAAAAGGCGTCGTGCAACGCCTCTTCGGCCAGATCGAAGTCGCCGAGCAGGCGAATCAGGGTTGCCAGCACGCGCCGCGACTCCTTGCGGTAGATGGCCTCGATAGCCCGCTGGCCCGCGGCGTCTCCGCCTGAAGTGGCCGTCACGCAAGCGCGTCTCGACGGATCAACGATCAGGCAGCTGGCGCAGCGGGCGAACCTCGATACTGCCGAGGGCGGCCGGCGGGATCTTCGCCGCCAGCTGCACCGCCTCGTCGAAATCGGCCGCCTCCAGTAGATAGAAACCCGCCAGTTGCTCCCGGGTTTCGGCGAAGGGGCCATCGACCACCGACACCGCGCCCTCACGCACCCTCACGGTCTTGGCGGTGCGCACCGACTGCAGCGGCTCTCCGGCGATGAAATGCCCGC
Organism: Pseudomonas sp. SST3; assembly: GCF_003325755.1. Next base: position 226,384 of record NZ_QORI02000001.1, read on the forward strand.
TTTCACGCAGGCGCTCACCGTTGGCGATGCACTGATCGACGAGCGCGACCCACTGCTCATCGGTCATGGCATCTACGCGTTGTTCGTCGTAATAGACGAGGCAAAGGTATTTCATACAGTTCTCCATCACGTCCATGGCGACAGACAACCTTAGCAGCTGGCGGCGAAAGCACGAGGGCCTTGCGACGTGCCAGCTATCGGGCTGTGGGTGGCGTTCAGTCTCAGGGCTCGAGGCCGAAACAAGCCTGGCCGCTTTCCATATCGAAAGGCATCGAGAAGTGCTCGTGTACGACCTTCCAGTCGCCACCCTGCAGACGCCAGCAACGGGTACCGCGCATCCAGGCTGTCTGCATCTCGCCCTTGTCGTTGGTCCCTCCGCAATGGCTCAGCGAATGACTGAACGCGAGGTCGCCGCTGGCGGTGATGCTGACGTCCTGGGTCTCGAAGAAACCCTCACCCTGGCAGAAGTCGAAGCAGCGTTGCCAGTGGGCGCGATAGGCCTCGATGCCTTTGAACTGCAGCGCGCCGACCGCATCGAAGGCCACCACATCGGGCGCGTACTGGGACATGATCCGGTCGAGATCCTTGACGCTGACCGCCTGTTGGAATTCGGCGGTCAGCTCACGGATACGAGCTTCTCCATTTTGAGTATCGCTTGCAGTGTTCATGTTCGTTTCCTCATGGATTGGATGGGCGGAGCGGTGAAAGCGAAGCGTTTTCCGAAACAGATGGACGGGATCAGGGCGGCGCGCGCGGATGCAGCGCCCGTACTTCGGCACAACCCAGGCGGACCGGCGGGATGCGCGAAGCCAGCAGGATGGCGTCATTGAGGTCGGACGCCTCGAACAGGTAGATGGCGAAGGGTTGCTCGCGACCGACGGCAACCGGCCCATCGCGCAGCGAGACGTGATCACCTTGTACGCGTACGGTGGTGGCGCTGAGTTCCGATTGCAGCGCTTCGCCGATGATCAGCCGTCCGCTGCGCTGCAGCCCCTCGCGGTAATCGCGGCATTCGGCATCCAGCGCGGCCTGCGCCCGGGGCGGCAGGCCCGCCAGAGCGTTTTCATCCAGATAGACCAGACACAGATAACGCATCGCTGCATCCCTCGAAGGAGCGGGTGGTTACCTGCTAGTCGAGTCACCGGATGCAGAATCGACAGGTATCGCAAAATAAATTGCGTCCAGCTCCCGACGTGGGCGCAACGATGGGGATCAGTCGGCGAGAATCGCTTCGAGTTGCTCGAAGGAGTAGGGCTTTGGCAACGAGCGAGCGGGTAGCTCCGTTTCGATCACGCCGTCTCCCGACATGAACACCACGCGCAGCCCGGGGTGCGCCTCTAGCGCCAGCGCGGCAAACTCGGGACCGGACATCCCAGGCAGGTTGACGTCCACCAACAAATAATCGAAGTGCCGCTCGGCCAATGCCCGCGAAGCCTCTTCGGCGGAGGGCACGCCAACCGTCGCGATATCCAGCTCGTCGAGCATTTCGCAGGTCAGTTCGAGCAGTGGCAGCTGGTCTTCGACCACCAGCGCATGGCGACGAGCGGAGGTTGCCGATACCTGCGGATCGTCACGCGCGCCCAGTAGCTGGCGAACCTTGCGTGCCAGGTCCTCCTGTCGATACGGCTTGCTCAGCAATTCGACCCCGGCATCCAGCTTGCCGCCATGGACGATCGCGTTCCGGGTGTAGCCGGACGTGAACAGCACCGCAATACCGGGCAACAGCAGCTTTGCCTGCCGCGCCAGCTCGGTACTGCTGAGTTTGCCCGGCATGACCACGTCGGTGAACAGCAGGTCGATCGCTATGCCGCTCTGCAGGATGCTCAGTGCGCTTTGTGCATCGTTGGCACGCAACACCCGATAACCGAGACCGGACAGCAGTTCGATGACGGTCGCCTGTACGGCAAGGTCGTCCTCGACCACCAGGATCGTCTCGTCCCCGCCCTCCGCCACCCCGATCGGCGACGCAACGGCAACCACCTCGGGCTGCTCGGTACGCGGCAGGTACAGCTTGACCGTGGTGCCGCTGCCCAGCTCGCTGTAGATGCGGATATGACCGCCGCTCTGTTTGGCAAAACCATACGCCATGCTCAGACCTAGCCCCGTCCCCTCGCCTTCCGGCTTGGTGGTATAGAACGGCTCGAAGGCCCGCTCGAGGGTCTGTTCGGTCATGCCGGAGCCCGTGTCGGAGACCGCCAGCAGCACGTACTGACCTGGCGCGACATCGATCTGGGTTTGCGCGTAGTGCTCGTCGAGCATGGCGTTGCAGAGTTCGAGCGTCAGCTTTCCGCCCTCACGCATGGCGTCGCGGGCGTTGATCGCCAGGTTGAGCAGGACATTCTCGAGCTGGTGCGGGTCGACCATCGTGGTCCAGAGACCACCGGAGACCACCGTTTCGATTTCCACCCGCTCGCCCAGCGCCTGACGCAACAGCTCGTCCATGCTGCGCAACAGGCGTCCCAGATTGGTTGGCATCGGCCGCAGCGGCTGGCGCCGCGCAAAGGCCAGCAGTTCGGCCGCCAGCTTGGCCCCGCGGTCGACCGCCTGTGCAGCCGCATCCAGGCGCGCCGATCCGAGCGGTACCCCCGCAAGCATTGGCCGCATTAGCTGAAGATTGCCGGCAATCACCTGAAGCACGTTGTTGAAGTCATGCGCCACGCCACCGGTCAGCTTGCCGATCGCCTCCAGCTTCTGCGATTGGTACAAGGCCTGGCGGCTCTGCTCAAGCTCGCGGGTGCGCTCGTTCACCAGTTCCAGCAGATTGTCCTGGGACCGCTGCAGCGCCTGCTGGGCGAGGATCTGCTGCGTCACATCATGGCCCTGGCAGAAAATTCCGGTCACTTCTTCCTGATCGGTCAAGATCGGTTGAAAGATGAAGTCGACGAAACGCCGTTGCGCCCCGTCGCTATCCGGACGGCTGACCAGAACAGGGATTGCCCGGCCCAGGTAGGGCCGCTTGGTCGCGTAGATCTGCTCCAACAGGCCGTCAAGATCACGCCCCTCGGTTTGCGGGAAGACCACTAATGCCGGTTTGCCGATCACGTCGCGCTGGCCGACCAGCTGTTGGAAGGCGCGGTTGGCGATTTCCACTATGTGTTGCGGACCCTGAGTAATGGCGATAAAGCCTGGCGCCTGGTCGAACAGACGATGCAGGTGCTGGCGCTCCTCGGTTATCTCGCGCCCCCGTTGTTCATTGGCGCGGCGCTCAGCGGCCAAGGCGGAGATGTCACGTATCGTCAGCGACACGCCGATGACCTGTTGATTCCCATCACGCACGGCGGAGGGCAGGATTTCCAGCGTACCCTCGGTCCCGTCCAGCAAACATGGGCACTCCAGCGGGCGCGAGACGGTGCCAGCCAGCACTTGCTGAACGATCGAGTGCAGCGCCGGGGACCAGAACGGCAGTTGCTCGGCGCTGAGCCGCTCGGCCTCGCGGACCGGCAGCCGGAACAGCTCTTCAGCGCCCGCACTCCAGTAGAGCACCTGCAACGAACTATCGAATCCGACGATGGCATCCCTCGCCGCATCGATGAAGTTGTGCAGGTAGTAACTGGCATTCAGCCGGCGCTGATGGCTGGTTTCGACCGCAGCGCGTGGCGCACCGAGCGCTGCGTTGGCCAGGTCGAGTGTGGTGCGCAACCGGCGCCGACGCTGAGTCGCCGCGAGCGTCTGGCTTATCTGCCGGGTCAGCAGAGGCTGGCTGAGTTCCACGATGGACCAGTGCGAGCCAATCAGCGGGGCCACGCCAAACTCGCGCCGCAGCGGCTCGATACCGCCCACCGGACAGAGAAAGATGAGTTCGCAGCTCCGCCACTGGCCACGTATGGCCCGGGCCACGGCCAGCGGCCGGCGGAGGCCTGGCGCCAGTAGCAACAGCGGCGGCTCTGCAAGGGTGGCCAACGGCCCAGGCGGATTACCGGTGAGCTGCGCTTGATCGATCGTAGTCAGCTGCAGCTGCTGCGAAACGGCAACATCCTCGACCAGCCGTTGCGCCGCACTGGCTGTATCTTGCGCAACGATCAGGATTATCGACTGGCTATCCACGGGCGCACTCAAAGCAGCGGCAGACCGAGCAGGCTGCGGCCGGCCCATAGTTTCAGCAGATCGGTGGTCGGCGTCATGACATGCGCGGCGCGGGCGTCTCGCAGGATTTGCGCAACCCGGCTGTTGTCACGATACGCAGCGCCACCACAGATGGTCATCGCCTCGTTCGCGAGCGTTACCGCGGTTTCGCCTGCGGCCGCCTTGCACGACAGGATGAAGGGCAGCGCATCGGGATCGCCCATGTCACCCCGGCGGGCCGCCTCGCGGATCAATGCCCGGGTTTTCTCGAGCTCCATCCACATTTCGGCGTAGCGAATCTGCAATGCCTCGACATCGCGCAACGCCTCGCCCGAATGCGAATAGCGCCGTGCACGCAAGTGCTCGCCTGCGGCGTCCAGTGCCGACTGGGCCACACCCAGGTAGGTGCCCGCCATGGCCATCAAGAAAAATGGCGCGACCACTTCGAACACGTACCAGACCTGATCACCCTCTTCGCCCAGCAGGTTTTCCATCGGTACGGGCACCTGATCCAGGCGCAACGGCCGAGAAGAGTTGCCACGCATGCCAAAGCCTTCCCAGGCATCCAGCCAATCCATGCCCTGGCTGTCGCGATCTATAACCAGGCAACTGAAGTCGCCGGATTCGTCGCTTTCGCCGCTGGCCACCGTCGACACCACGTAGGAATCGGCATGACCGCCGTTTGTAACGAATTGCTTGGTGCCGCTGACAAGGAAGTGCTTTCCGTCCGTCGCAATCCGGGTTTCCGGCAAGTACAGATGCGCGCCCGAACCATGTTCCGAAAGCGCCAACGTGGTGATGTGGCGGCCTTCGGCAATGGCGCGCAGGTAGTGATCTTGTTGATAGGGTGTGGCCTTGGCGGCAATTACCGCCGTGCCGACGCAGTGCATGCCGAAGCACAGCGCCGAGGACGGACATACCCTGCCGATCGTTTCGGTGATGACGCTCAACCCGAGCAGGCCCTGGCCGTGACCACCCAGCGCCGCCGGCACTTGCAGCCCAAGCAGTCCGGCTTCGCCCAGTGCCTTCATCGAGTGCGCTGGCCATTCGCATTTCTGATCAACCTGCGCGGCCAGCGGGGCGATATGCGACTCGGCCAGCGAGGCGGTAAGGCCTTGCAGTTCGTTGAGCCGTGCGGGTAACAGATGTTCCATAAAAGAGAGCCACGCTGATAGGTGCTTGGGTTCGATGCCAATGGGTAATGTTACGTCGGAGGACCGGATTTATCGCCGCATCGGCTGCGGATAGACCTTGCGTCATTCCAGGGGGTTCGGTGCGGCGAGCCCATCGGTATCAAATGATCAGAACCCTGGCAGGTCGCTGTGTTCAACAAGCATAGGCCTTACTTCGGCCGACACTGATAGCGATACGGGTATCCACCTATGTACGGTCTATTGCAAACACGCCTCGGCCTCGCCGCGGCACTCTTGGCTTTCAGCATCACGGGAGTGGCAGCACCGATGCAGCAAATATTGGTCGGCACTTATACCAGCGAAGGCGGCAGTGAAGGGATCTATCGGATGCAGTTCGACCCTGAGCGCGGCCAGATAGAGCCTCAGCCGTTGCAGATGGTGCGTTCCGACAACCCATCCTGGCTGACGCTGGACCTGAACCGCAACCGACTCTATGCCGCCAACGAAAACGGCCCAGGCCAGTCCGATCCAGTGGGCCGGGTGAGTGCGTTCATCATTGCGCCATCCAGCGGACAGCTGTCACCCCTGGCGCAACAGATCACGCTTGGCGATGAGCCCACGCACCTCAGCCAGAGCCGCGATGGGCGTTATCTGTTCGTCTCCAACTACGGCTCCAGTGTCAACCCCGGCGGCAGCCTGGCGGTGATGCCGACGGCCAAGGACGGAACGCTCATGCCGGTCACGCAGATCGCCGCGCACAAGGCCAGCGAAGTGCACCCCGAACGACAGCAATCGGCCCACGTGCACTCGGCGGTGATGTCGCCGAATGGCAAGACGTTGTTTGTCAGCGATCTGGGTGCCGACAAGATCTTCGTTTATCGCTATGACCCGACCAACGCCGAACGCCCGCTGTCCCCGGCTGATCCGGCCTTCATCAGCCTGCCGGACGGCAGCGGCCCGCGCCATTTGGTGTTCAGCCCGGACGGGCTGCAGGCTTACGCCACGCTGGAGCTCAGCGCCCAGGTGGCGCGCTTCGATCATGTCGACGGCAGCCTGGTGCAGCGCCAATTGGTCGATCTGGCGACGGGTAGCGACACCACCCTGCACTCGCCGGGCGCCATACATCCGTCGGCCGACGGCCGTTTTCTCTATGTCAGCGATCGCGCCGAGAAGAACCGGATCATGGTGTATGCCATCGAGGAGAACGCCAACCTGCGCGAGATTCAGCAGCGCTCCAGCGAAGGCCGGGAGCCGCGAGAGTTCGCCATCGATCCGAGCGGGCGTTTCATGCTCATCGCCAATCAGAAGAGCGACGCGCTGGTGGTGCTGCAGCGCGATCCCGACAGCGGCCTGCTGGGCGATACCCTGCAGACGCTGCCAATGGGCCGGCCATCGGATGTGAAGTTCATCGATCGCAGCGGACTTTGATCGACGCAAGACCGGTGAAGGCTGATCAAGACAACAGGCTGACCACCGCGAAGCGGCTGATGGTGGCCTGCGCCACCACGGTCTGAGTGACGGCGGCGTAGCTGGAGGGGCTGCGCTGCATCAGATTGAACACCGAGCGGGAAAAGTCCATGGCCCACTGCTTTTCGTCGGCGTGCGCCTGACGGGCGAGGAATTCGCGGATCTCCTGCTGGCGGTTGCTCAGCTGCTCGCGCAGCGAAGTGACCTTGTCGAGCCCGGCGACCACCGAATCGAGCAGGCGTCGCAGCTCACGGAAGGAATCCAGCTGCAGCTCGTTGGGAAAACTCAGCAGCTGTTCGTCCTGGCTCTGCACGCGCACGTACTTGCCCTTCTCGAACAGTTTTCCTTCGCCCTGCACCGCCAGTTGGTCCTTGAGCTTCTGCCAATCACCCTCGCGGGCGGAAAACTTCAGTTCGCCGTGCTGATCCAGCTCGGCACGAATGCCGGCCTGGCCAAGACTGCCGTTGAAGCGGCGCAGAATCTGCTCGTCGCTCATCTCGTCATCGAGTACCACCGCCACCGGCTCGGCCAACTGGCGGCCGCCGCTGAACAGCAGCGTCTCGCGACCGGATTGGCGGATCTTGTCCAGCGACTCCAGCCCCTGCAGGCTGAAACGGCTGCGCACCGGCTCGGTCAGGCGCAGCTTGAGGTTGGCGTCCAGCGAGTTACCGGAACGCTTGCTGCGCTCCTTGAGCAACTCGCCAATCTGCTGAACCGACTGTTGAATGGCTTGCTCGCCGTCGGGCTGAGGCGAGCTTATCTGGCGACTCAGGTTGAGCTTGAGCTGCGACAGACGCGTCTGCAGGTCACCCAGGTAGCTGTCGGCCGACTGCATCGATGACAGCTGCTGGTTGAGCTGCAGGCTGAAACCGGTGGTCTTGCTGGTGGTGGTCTCGGCCGGCAGGGTGTCGCCTGGCACACCCGTACGCAGCGGCGCAGGCGCATCCCGTAGCAACGCCTCACGGCGCTCCTGCGGGTTGATTGCGGAAACAGCGGGGAGCTGCTTGCCAATCTTCATTCACGCTACCTCGGTCAGAGCATGCCGAACAGCGACAGCCCGTTGATCTTCAAATAGGTCTTCTGCGTCGCCTGCAGCGACAGCTGATAGTTGTTCAGGTCGATGCTGGCACCCGCGTAGTCAAGCTGCGACAGCTCGCCTTCGATCTTCTGGTTCACCAGCGACACGTCCTCGTTGCTGCTCGACAGCAACGTCAGGGTGTTCTGCCGCCCGCCAAGCTCCGAGACCGCGCCGAGCAGGTCGCTGTGGGTCGCATCGAGGCTGTTCAGGGTGGCGCCGATCCTTGCCTGCACCGCAGGGTCATTGGCATCGAGGGCCGGGTCGGCGAGCATCTTCACCAGCGCGTTGAGGTCATTGAGCATGCCGACGCCGCCACCGAAGACCTGCGCGGCGGTGACATTCTCCTCGACCAGTACGCCGTTGGCGACTGCCGCCTGGCGGTATTGGTCATTTCCGGTCAGCTGGTAGCTCTGGGTAGCGGCATCGAAGGTGATCGCCGGCCGATCGCTAAGGGTGCCGGAAAACAGATAACGACCTTCCTCATCGCGCACGTTGGCGAAACCGAGGATGGTCTTTTCCAGATTGCCCATTTCGTTGGCGATGGCTGCCAGGTCTTCGCTGGTGTTGCTGCCATTGGCGGCCCACAGCAGCAGGTCGCGCACGTTGAGCATGGTGTCCGAGGTAGCCTTGAGGTTGGCCTCCTGCTTGGACAGGTTGCCGGACACGTTGGCGATGTTGGTGCGGTACTGCGTGAGGCTGGCTTCCTCGCGCTGGATGCGCAGCACGCGTACGGCGGAAATCGGGTCATCCGATGGCAGCAGCATGCGCTCGCCGGTAGCCATCTGCTGCATCAGCTTGCCGAGCTTCTCGGAGCTGGTGTTCATCGAGCCGTGCATCATGGCGGTGATCTGGGCGTTGGAGATGCGCATGGGTCTTTACTCGTCAGTCGAATCGGCCAGTGCCGGTTCAGAACATCGCCAGTACGGCGTTGAACAGATCATTGGAAGTGCTGATGACCTTCATGTTGGCCTGATAGGCCTGCTCGTACGCCATCAGGTTGACCGCTTCTTCGTCCAGGTTGACGGCGCTGACGCTGTCGCGCTGGGCCTGTGCCTGCTCGGCCACCGTGCTGGCAGCGCTGAGGTCCGCCTGATTCTGTCGGCTGGCGCTGGCGACACGGCCGACCAGACCGGCATAGGCGTCGTTGAGCGGAACGGTATTGCCGGCGACATCGATGCCTTTCGACTTCAGGTCGAGCAGCTCGAGCAGATTCCTGTTGTTACCCACTTCGCCCGCTGCCGAAGAGAACGCCAGTTCAACGGCGCCTAACGGCTTGACCTCGAGCATGGCGCTAGTACTGCCAGGGTTGTGAGTGAACAACGGCTGGCCCGCATTACCGTTGAGATCGAAGCCGCCAGCGAGGGTGTCGTTGACGATGGTCGCGATGGCTTCGGCCATGTCGTGCAAATCCTGCAGGGCCGGACGCAGCGAGCCGTATTCCATGTCATAGAGGCTGCCGAGCGAACCCCCGAGGCCTTTCTGATTCAGGGGAAACGTGGTCTTGGCGAAGACCAGCGTCATCTCCTGCTCGCCAGCGACATTCTCATTGATCTTCAGCTGCCCGGCGGTGGCGCCAGCCACCAGCGGCTGGCCGTTGGCGAGCGACACGCTGAGGGTGCCATCCGGCGCTTCCTGCACACGGATACCGGCGTACTGGCTGAGGTCCTTGACCAGATTCTCGCGGTAGTCGCGCAGGGTCGCCGTGTCGCGCCCGGATGATTCCATCTCGCGGATCTGCGCATTGAGCTCGGCGATGTTGCCGGACAGCCCGTTTATTTCGCTGGTCATCGCCACGCGCTGGCCCTGCAGCGCGTTCAGCTGAATGCCGATGTTGCTGCCCAGACCGTTGAAACGCTGCGCCAGCTGCTTCGATTCCCCGATGATCTGCTGGCGCAGGGCAATGGATTCCGGGGTCGAGCTGGCTTCACTGAGCGCGGCGAAGAAATTATCCAGGCCGACGCTGACGCTGGAGCCTTCGCTGTCGATCAGCCCTTCGAGGGCCGTCAGATACTGCTGATTGGTATTGAAGTAGTTCTTGTCGGTGCTGGCGCGCCAGAGCTGCTGGTTCTGGAAGTCGTTGGACAAGCGACGGATGGAGCTGACCTGCACGCCACCGCCGGCGCTCAACACGCCCTGCCCGCCGAGCGAGCGCTGTTCTGCCGCCAGGCGACTGAAGCCCGGGGTGTTGACGTTGGCAATGTTCTGCCCGGTCGCCGACAGGGCGATCTGCGAGGCGCGAACGCCGCTGTAGCCAATTTGACCCAAAATACTCACGACACGACTTCCTTCGACTCGATCCGGATCGGTTGCGCGAACGCCACGGACAGATGGCCGCCGCCGACAACACGATGGTGCTGAGTGGATAGAGCGACCGCATCGGCAGCGGAATTAAGTGTCGGCGGCAGAGGATCGCTCAGCGGCTGGATCTGCGCCCGCGGCTCGACCGGCTTCGATGCTTCAGCACGCAGGTCGTTAAGGATATTGCGGGTGTAGTTACGGGTTTCCGCGTAGGGGATTTTTTGTACCCAGGCGCCGGTGCCGACTTCACCCTTGCGCGGGTCGCCGTGGATCTTGAGCCACTCGTCGACCTTGCCAGGGCCAGCGTTATAGGCGGCCAGCGCCAAGGCCTGATGGCCGTCGTAGCGGTCGAGCATCTTGTTTAGGTAGGCGCTGCCCAGGCGCTTGTTGTACTCGGCATCACTGGTCAGCCGCGCCTCGCTGAATGGCAGGCCCAGCTCGGCGGCCATGTCCCGCGCGGTGCCGGGCATGAGCTGCATCAAGCCACGCGCGCCCTTGGGCGATACGGCGGCGATGTTGCCGCTGGATTCGTGTTTGATCACACTATCGACCAGCGACTTGAAGCCGGCCTTGCCGCTCTCCCAGGCGCTGTCGAGCGCATCGACACCGCGCTGCCAGGTGCCGCGCAGCGCATGCAGCCCGCCGCCCTGCAGCCCGCTACCGGTATGCCCGGCCAGGGCAGTGGGCGCAGGCACCGTGCCTGATGCCTCGCCGCTCAGCTGCTGCACCAGCATGTCGGCGATCCCGGTCTGCCGCTTGCCGGCCAGGGTGTCGGCCAGCACTTCGTCGTAGAAGTCGCGCATGGTGTCCAGCTCGCGGCTGCGCATGGGGTTGCCAGCGCCAAGGACGTCGCCGGCCTTGCGCATCTGCTTGAGGATCTGCTGCAGGAACATCGCCTCGAACTGCTCGGCGACGACTTCCAACTGCTGGCGCCGCGCCGCGGTCGGGCCGTCGGCGCGGTTACGCAGGGTGTTGAGGTGCTGGGGGAGGGAAACGATGCTCATGGTCGTCATGGAACCTGTTCAAAATCTGCCGCGCGTCGGGCCTGCTTCGTTAACAACAACTGGATCGCCAGCCCGGTCTTACATCACGATCAGTTCGGCATTCAGCGCGCCGGCACGCTCCAGCGACTGCAGGATGCTCATCACATCGTCGGGGGTAGCGCCGAGACTGTTGATGGTGCTGATGATGCTTTCCAGGCTGGCGCCTTCGGGCCACTTGAACATGGCCTTACGGTCCTGCTCGATCGCGACGTCCGACTGCGGCGTGACCACGGTTTCGCCGCCAGCAAAGGCGTTCGGCTGGCTAACCTGCGGGCGCTCGCTGATGGTCACGGTCAGGCTGCCATGAGCGACCGCGGCGGCCTTCACCCGCACGCCCTGGCCGACGACCACGGTGCCGGTGCGGCTGTTGAACACCACCTTCGGCCGGGTGCGACCCTCCTCCACGTCCAGACGTTCGAGCATGGCCATGAAGCTCATGCGCTGGGTACTGGTAACCGGCGCGCGAATCGAAATCTTGGTCGCGTTGAGTGCGGTAGCGGTGCCCTTGCCGAAGTAGGCGTCGACGGCATCGACCACCCGAGTCACCGTCTGGAAGCTTGGCTGGCGTACGTTGAGCATCACGTCCGGACGCTCGGTAAAGTCGCTGGGAATCATCCGCTCGATGGTGGCGCCGTTAGGGATCAGGCCGCTGTTCGAGGTGTTGATCGCCACCTTGGAGCCGCTGGCTCCCTCGGCATTGACACCGCCGACGATCACCGCGCCTTGGGCGAGCGCATAGACCTCACCGTCCACGCCCTGCAGCGGGGTCATCAGCAGCTGGCCGCCGCGCAGGCTCTTGGCATCACCCAGCGATGACACCGTGACGTCCACGCTCTGACCGGCGCTGTAGGATGGCGGCACCGTGGCGGTAATGGTCACTGCGGCGACGTTTTTCAGCTTCGGGTCGACGTTCGGCGGCAGGTTCACGCCGAACTGCTTGATCATGTTGACCACCGACTGGTTGGTGAACTTCACCTGATTCTTGTCACCAGTGCCGTCCAGGCCGACCACCAGGCCATAGCCGATCAGCTGGTTGCCGCGGATACCTTCGACATCCACCAGGTCCATCAGTGGCACGGCCTGCGTCGGCAGTTGCCAGCACAGCGCGACGGCGGCGAAAAACAGCTTCAGGGATCGCATCGGGCTAGTCATTTCAAGGCTTCACTTAAAGAGGGAACAGCGGCGAGGCGAAGAAGCGCGTCAGCCAGCCGGCCGAGTTGCTGTCGTTGAGTACACCGCGCCCGGCGTAGGAAATCTTGGCGTTGGCCACACTCTGCGAAGACACCTGGTTGTAGCGGTTGATATCGTCGACCCGTACCAGCCCCGCGAGGCGAATGAACTCATCACCCTGGTTCAGACGCAGGGTTTTTTCACCCTTGATCAGCAAGGTGCCGTTGGGCAGCACGCGATGCACGGTCACGGCGATAGAGCCGCGCAGGGTGTTCTGCTGTGAACTCTTGGCCGAGCCCTTGAAGTCGCGCTCGGCACCGGCCGAGGTTTCGACATCGGGGTAGGCCTTGCCGAGCACCGTGGGAATGCCGATGCCGACGCTGGATTCTTTGCCGAAGCTGGTCCCGGCGCTCTTGCTCGACTGGGTGGATTCGTCCAGCACTACGGTGAGGATGTCGCCAACCCGCACCGCACGGTTGTCGCTGACCAGCGAGCCGCTGTAACCGGAGCGGAACAAGCCGCCACCGGTGGTCGGCGGCAAGCTGTAGTCCAGCTCCAGCGGCTCATACTCGGTCGAAGACTCTTCGGGCAGCATCTCGTTGAAGCTGGCGCAGCCGCCGAGCAGGAGCAGCGCGGCGAGCAGGATCGAAATACGCATCGTCAGCACTCAGACGGTCTGGTTGAGGAACTGCTGCATGCCGGACGCGGCGTCAAGCACCTTGGCGTTGGCCTCGTAGGCGCGCTGGATGGCGATCATCGCCACCATGGCCTCGACCACCTGCACGTTGGAGCCTTCAAGTACGCCCTGCTTGAGCTGGCCGAGGCCTTCTTCGCCCGGCACGCCTTCCACGGCTTCACCGCTGGCGACCGTTTCGCGATAGAGGTTACCGCCCAGCGCTTCCAGACCGCCCGGATTGGTGAAGTTGACCAGCGTGATCTGCCCCAGCTCGGACGGCAGGGTGTCGCCCGCCAGCACTGCAGTGACGATGCCATCGGCACCGACGGTGAAGCCGGTGCTGCCCTGCGGCACTTCGATGGCGGGTGCCAGCGGCAGGCCTTGGGCGTTGACCATCACGCCTTCGGCGTTGAGCTGGAATTGACCGTTCTCGGTGTACAGAATGTCGCCGTTGGGCGATTCGACCTGGAAGAAGCCGCGGCCGACGATCGCCAGGTCCATCGGCTGGCCGGTGGTCTGGATGCTGCCTTCGGTGAAGACTTTCTGCGTACCGGCGACGCGCACGCCGCTGCCCAGCTGGATGCCGGACGGCACGGTGTTGATCTCGTCCGCCTGTGCGCCGGGCTGCTTCTCGATGCTGTAGAACAGATCTTCGAAGACGGCGCGGTCGCTCTTGAAGCCATTGGTGTTGACGTTCGCCAGGTTGTTGGCGACGGTCGCCATGGCGGTGTCCTGGGCGGCCAGACCGGTCTTGCTGACCCAAAGTGCGGAATTCATGCGTTATCTCCCGATCAGCTGCCGCGGATCATTCGGTTGCCGGCGTCGGAGAGGTCCTCGGCGGCTTTCATCATTTTTACCTGGGTTTCGAACAGGCGATTCAGGCTCATGGTCGAGGCCAGCTCGTCGATCGCCGAGACGTTGCTCGACTCGAGAAAGCCGCTGGCCAGGCGTACGTCTTCGCTGGGTGCAGCGGGTTCACCGTTGCGTGTCACCAGCAGGCCGGCCTCGTTCTTCATCAGATCAGCCGCTGCCACGTCGACCAGGCGGATTCGGTCCACTTCGGCCATCATCCAGTCGCCGGGCGCCATGATCGAGACGGTGCCGTCGTTGCCGATCTCGACGCGGTCATGCTCGGGCAGCTCGATCGGCCCACCCTCGCCCATCACGGCGCGGCCATTGAGGGTCAGGCGGCCTTCGGCGTCGATCTGCATGCTGCCCTGGCGGGTGTAGGCCTCGCCTTCGCCGTCCTGCAGGACGATCAGGCCGGGGCCCTTGACGGCGAAATCCAGCTCACGACCAGTGGCCATCAGCGGACCTGCAGCCATATTGACGCCGTTGTTCTGCACCACGGCCATGTGCCGGCTGTCGTAGCCGTAACCCTCGACCTCTACCGCCTGGGCACGCTCCATGTCGGCGCGAAAGCCCGGTGTATTGACGTTGGCGAGGTTGTTCGAACGCACCTGCAGCGACATCATCGTGCGGCTGGCGGCGGTCATCGCGGTGTATCCCAAACGATCCATGGATCAGCCTCAGAGCGCGTTGAACAGGACCTGGGTCAGTTCCTTGTTGGTGGAAATGACCTGGGTGTTGGCCTGGTAGTTACGCTGGCCTTCCATCAGGCCTACCAGCTGTTGAGTCAGGTCGACGTTGGAGCTCTCCAGCGCGCCGGCCGAGAGGCTGCCGAGCTGGCCAACACCCGGCGCACCGACCAACGCCACGCCCGAGGCAGCGGTTTCGGTCCAGGCGGTGCCACTGATGTTCTTCAACCCTTCCGGATTGACGAAGCTGGCCAGTATCACTTGGCCCTGGAGCAGACGCTCGCCGTTGGAGAAGCTGGCGTAGACCTTGCCGTCCTTCTCCACGCTCATCCCGGTCTGCTCGCCCGCAGCGTAGCCAGTGGCGCGGTTGCCGGTGACGTTGAATTGAGAGCCGTACTGGCTGGTACCACTGTAATCGAGCTGGATATTCAACGGATCGACGCCGCCGCCAAGGGTCGCGGCCAGCGCTACCGGAGCGATCGGACCTTGAAGCGATCCGTCCGTATTGAAGGCTATATTTTGCACATGAGGCGTGCCTGGCGCCGACTCAAGAGGCGCGCCATCTACGTAGTAATGAGCATCCCAGCTGTTATCGGCGGTCTTGGCGAAGTACTGGGTCAGGGTGTGTTCTTTGCCCTGGGAATCGAACACCTTGGTGGTGTAGGTGGAGTTGTAGCTGTCGGCGACCTGCGGATCGAAGGCCA
Source organism: Pseudomonas sp. SST3 (assembly GCF_003325755.1). The sequence goes on from NZ_QORI02000001.1 coordinate 241,553, forward strand.
CGGCGGGCACTGCCTGGTTGGCGTCGAGGTTGGCAACGAAGCTCAGCTCATCGGTGGCCTTTGCGGGCAAGCCGCCGGCTTTCATCTGCAAGTCACCGATCACACCGGTCTGCAGATTGCCTGCCGCATCGGTGGGGTAGCCCTGCAGACGCTGACCCAGGCTGTTGGTCAGGTAGCTGTTCTTGTCGGTACCGAACATCCCGGCGCGGGTGTAGGCAACATCGCCATTGCTGGCGCGGGTGACGAAGAAGCCACCGCCGGAGATCGCCAGGTCCAGGTTGCGGTTGGTGGTGGTCAGCGCACCGCCCTGACTGATGCTCTGGGTGGTGCCGATGACCTCGACCCCCATCGCCTGGGTCTCGGCATAGAGGCTGCCGAAATCGGTGCGCGAAGACTTGAAGCCGACGGTGCCGGAGTTAGCGATGTTGTTGCCGATGGTGTTGAGTTGTTCGTTGACGGCGGACAGGCCGGTCAGGGCGATATTGAAGCTCATGGGCTGATCTCGATACGTAAAGTTGAAATGAGGACTGGCGAACCGCGAGGCTCAGCCGCCGAGCAGCCCAGCGTCGGCCTGGGCGAATTCAAGAATGTTGTAGAAGGGCACCGAACCGACGCCCTGAACCTGAAGCACCGGCCCCTCGGCACTGACGCGCACGTTGGAGACCTGGCCGGCGACTTCCACCTGCGGGAATTCGCCGTTTTCCGATTCGATGCTGACGCTGTATTGACCGTCGCGCAGGCCATGCTTGGCCGGATCGATCACGAAGGGGACCTTACCGGCGGACTGCGCGCCCAGCTCGATACGTGTCTGCGTGCCGTTGGAATCGGTCAACAGCAACGCGGTGCGGGTCGAGGCATGGGTCAAATCGAACTGACCGCTGACGGTCTGCCCGCTGAGGTCCAGGGACTCCACCGCCACGCTCACCTGCTGGCCGACCAGGCCTGCGGCGGTCAGCGTCTGCAGGTTGTCGGTCAGCACCAGATTGTTCTGCGCCAGGGTCGCCAGGTTTTCCATGCTCTTGACCTGCGACATTGCCGAGAATTGATTGAGGAACTCGGTGCTGTCGACCGGCTTGGTCGGGTCCTGATACTTGATCTGCGCGACCATCAGGCTGATGAAGTTGTTCTCCATCTGCGTGGCATCGCTGACGTTCACCGCTTGCTTGATCTGCTCTGTGCCGCTACCGGACAAGCCGCTGCCCTGGCTCGCATTGACTGTAGTCATCAGGAATCCCCAAGTCTGAGCAGGCTCTGCTGCATGCTTTTCACGCGGTTGAGCACCTCGACGCCGGTCTCGAAACTGCGTGTGGCCGACATCATGTCGGTCATCTCTTCGATCTCGTTGATGTCGGGGTAGTAGACGTAGCCGTTACCGTCAGCCAGCGGATTGCCTGGTTCGTAACGGCGCTTGGGTTCGGCGCCGGAGGTGACCACATCGAGCACCTGTACATGGGCACCGCCGAGGCCCACGCCCCGGGTCAGCGAGTTGTTCTCGTACACGGCGGCGAACATCGGCTTGCGCGCCTGGTAGACGTCGGCGGCGTTGTTGGCCGCCGAATCGGTGTTGGCCAGGTTGCTCGCCACGGTATTGAGGCGCACGGTCTGCGCGTTCATGGCCGAGCCGGCGATGCGGTAGATCGAATCGAATGACATGACGTCAACGTCCCTCGATGGCCTGCTTCAAGCCACGAAATTTCATCGTGACGAAGGTCAGGCTGGTCTGGAAATCCATGGAATTGCGCGAGAACTGCGCCTGCTCGGTCGACAACTCGACGGTGTTACCGTCCTGCGAGGCCTGGCTGGGCACACGGAACAGCAGGCTCGGATCAGTACCGGCCAAGCTCATGCGCGGCGACGTAGTGCTCTCCAGTCGCTGCATTTCCTTGCGGAAATCAATGTCCCGGGCCTGGAAGCCGGGGGTGTCTTCGTTGGCCAGGTTCGCCGCGAGAATCTCGCTGCGTTGCATGCGCAAACCCAGCGCGCGTTCGTGGACGCCGAGGGCGTCATCAATCCGTATACTCATTCACCGATACCTTTGCAGCATGAGCGGACCGAACGACAGCCCGCAGCTTTGCGGGAGTGTTTGCAGAATCCGTGCCGAACCATCGAACGCAGGTAACTGGCTGTTTTACATGAGTAATTCCATCAAGCGCAGCGCCACATCAGAGTTCCTCCTTCCGCATCGAAAGGCCTTTCGCAAGCGAAGCGGAAAAGCCGTTTCCGCTTGGTGCGTCACAGCCGTGCTGATGCTGACCGTTGTTGCTCAGGCGCACGCGGACGCCACAGCACAGGTGCAACAGGCGCTGGAAAATCACGTGCGCGCCATGCTCGAACAGCAGGCGGCGCGCCAAGGCTGGCAGGGCATGCAGCTGCGCTACGAAGCCAACCTGCCGGCGAGCACCGCCAACCTGCCGCTCTGCGCGGGCGTCCTGCAGATACGCGCCACCGGCGATGCGCCCTCGGCCATGGAGCGCCAGCAATTGGAGGTCAACTGCCCGGACACACCCGGCTGGTCGCTGAACGCCACCGCGCAGGCGCATGTGTTCCTGCCCGCGGTGCACGCCGAGGGGATCATCGACCGTGGCCAGACGATTCGTGAAAGCGATATCCGGCTGGAGCGCATCAACATCGCCAAGGCCCGGCGCGGTTATTACAACCGCCTGGATGAAGTCATCGGCATGGCCGCCAAACGTCGTATCCGCGCCGGCCAGACCATCACGCCATCGCTGTTGGAGCAGGCCATGGCCGTCAAACGCGGGGAGCCGGTGAAGATCGTTGCCAGCAACGACGGCATCGAAGCCTCCGCCTCCGGCGAAGCCCTGGGCGACGGCCAGCCCGGCGAAGTCATTCGTGTGCGCAACACACGCAGCGGCAAGGTGATCGATGCAAAGGTGATAGAAGAAGGGATTGTGACGAGTACGTTCTAAAGCACTGCCAACCGCGAAACCATCGCGAGTTTCGCTCATGCACACGGGGCGGGACGCAGTTCCTCCTCTGCTTTTGTGGGAAGCCCACCCCGGGGCGAAGCTTCTGCCATGCTTTTGTGGGAGGCCCGCCCCGGGGCGAAGCTTTTTAGCCTTTAGCCGGCAGAGAGTTCGCCTTCGCCGCGGGGCGCGCCTCCCACCGAAGCGGAGCGGCCGAGGCTTACGCAACGGTCCACTGACTGTGGCTTTAGTGAGTTGTCGTAGAAGGCCCGCCCTGGCGAATCTTTTATTTCGCGGTTTAATAGACGCGCGTTCTGAGCGGGGCGCGCCGCCTACAGGCAGATCACAAAAATATTTGACGTCAGGATTTAATCCTTCGCCAGGTGCTGTCGCCTTACCTTTTCAGCAGGCAGTCAAGCCAGCTCCTAACAGCCCAATCGCACGAAGGATGATCATCATGGCTCTGTCCATTCACACTAACTACTCCGCTCTGACCACCAACACCGCGCTGAACAAGTCGAACAACGCTCTGGCCACCAACCAGCAGCGCCTGGGTACCGGCCTGCGCATCAACTCCGCTGCCGACGACGCCGCCGGCCTGCAGATCGCCACTCGCCTGAACGCACAGAGCCGTGGTATGGGCGTTGCCATGCGCAACGTCGGGGACGCCACCTCGATGCTGCAAACCGCAGAAGGTGCCTTTAACGAGATGACGGACATCATGCAGCGCATGAAGGATCTCGCCACACAGGCCGCGAACGACACAAATAGTGCAGAAGACCGTACGGCCTTGCAGGGAGAGTTCGACGCGCTTGCAGAAGAGCTAGGCAGCATCTACGACAAGACTAAATACGCGGGAGAACTTCTCTTCGAAGGCACCGATGGCAAGTTTGCCCAGGCCACTGGTGTGACGTTCCAAATTGGAGCTTCGAGCGCGGAAACCATGAACCTCACGGTCGATCTCACAGCTGTGGCTGCGGAAGTGAACGGGACTGACGGGACCCTTGCTGGCCAGTTGTTCACCGATGCAGGTACCTCGGGCACCGCGATCGATGCGTTAGAAACTGCGCTGAATAACGTAAGCGCGGTCCGCGCTGAATTCGGTGCCACTATCAACCGACTGAGCCACACCAGCAACAACCTGGCCAACATGAAGGACAACACCGAGATGGCCAAAGGCCGGATCATGGACGCTGACTTCGCCATGGAAAGCGCCAACATGAGCAAGAACTCCATGCTCATGCAGTCGGGCATCTCCATGCTCAAGCAAGCCGGCCAGATGCCAGGCATGGTCATGAGCCTGCTGGGCTAAGCCGCACGCAGTACCGCCGGTCGCAACGACCGGCCTCGAGAAGCCCCGACTGGTTCGGGGCTTTTTCGTTTTCCGGGCGAGGGAAGTTTTGCTTCCGACCAACGGCGAAGCGCTCGCCAGAATAGCCCGCACACAAGATATGCCTGATTAATCCCTCAAAGTGTCGTTTCGCACGGCATATATGCCCATAGGCAGGCCTCCTGGCAAGGGGCTGGCAGATGCCCGTTCGGCATATTCCTGTAGCAATCGGCTTGTAGTATCAAAAAAACGACGCCAATATGCCGCCGTCCGGATTGCCAACCTCATCACACCGGAAACTCATCTTCCTTCTTCGAATCAGGCGCTCATGACTTCATCTCTGACCCCTTCGGCCATCGATGCCCTCATCTGCCCCCTATTGAAAACCGGCCGAGACGGTTGTGCGGCTCGTTTCGAGCCCGCGCTCTACCAGCTCGTGCAAAAACATGAAGAGAATGAGGAGAGGCTGGACCTTGGTTTTTCCGGCAGCCGCGTACTAGAACGCCTGCTGCAAGTCCCCGGCGAAGTCGTGTCCCGTGATGAGTTGATGGCTTACGCCTGGGAAGGCCGAATTGTCGGCCAGGGCAGTCTCAACCAGCAGATCTACACCCTGCGCCAGGCTCTGTTCGACAGCCGCAACCAGATCATCCAGACGTTGCCGCGGCGGGGCTATCTGTTCAACCCGCAATACCTGATGGTCGACGAAGCAGCACCGCCGATCGCCGAGGCGCCTGAAGCCGTTGCCGTGCCCCCCGAGGCGCCGGCCACCCTGCTGATGGAACTGCCTGCACCCAGGACGACGGCAGCGCAAAGCGTGGCCAAGCCAGCAGGGCGCGCTCGTTCATGGCAGGTCGCTGCTCTTGCCGGCACCGGCATGATGGTTTTGCTGGCGCTGGCGACGCTCGGTTTCCGCCTGGCCAGCGCGCCAACGCCCGCCTTCACCCAGAAACTCGATCTGGACGGTTTCGAGGTGCTCTATGTGGAAAAGAGTCAGCGGATGCTCGATTCGCTGGTTAAGGAAACACGACTGCTGGTCGATACGATGAGTGATATGAGCCCCGAGTCGACCCGATTGATCGTCAATATGTCCCCAGGTTTCTATGAGATTCGTTGCCTGCAGGGCGACGGCGGGGTCAATTGGTTGAAGGTTCACAAGAGCCAGATCCAGACGATTCCCAGCGACCATCTACAAGGGTGCCTGCAATGAACAGCCAAAACGAAACCGGTGCGGTAGGCAAGCACATGTTGCGAGTGATGGCACCCGCCGCGCTGCTGCTGTGGGCTTTCGTGGCGATGGGCACCACCGGCAACACGTCGTCCAAACTCGATGGCCGCTACAGCTCTAGCGGGCATGTCCTGCTGAGCGACGGTACAGCGGTCAAAGTCAGTCAGAGCCTGGTCTTCAACAAGGGACGTTTCTACTCGATGACTCGCAACTCGCCGGCAATCGTCGAGGCGTCTGGGCGGCTGGAGACGGATCTGCTGGGCCGGGCATCGCTGGTGGTGGAAGAAGGCCAGGTTCATGGGCTGGGACCGCAGGACCAGCTGGACGACGAGCTGATGTTCAACCTGTTCTACGGCTCTCACAAGGGCGCCCGGATTACGCTCGAACAGGTCGGCGCCTGCCTATACGGTGTCGAAACCCAGCAGGTCTATTGCGCCGACGATCACCCTCACCGCGGCTAACGCACACCGCTGCCAGCGGTTGCGATGCGCCTGATAGCGGCGCAGGCCGGAATCGCGATATAGGCGCGGCAACCCACCCCATGCCTAGCCGTGAACATCAGCGCCTGAACCAGTAACGGCGCTCGCATGATCCAGTCCCCGCGCCGCCACTTCGCCAGCAAGCTGGCTCCTACAAACGGCATGTCGCTGAACCAACCGAAGCGTTCTTCCTGTTGCAGCGCCTGCCCATTACCCGCCTTGTAGGAGCGAGCTTGCTCGCGAACGAGGTGCAGCGAACTCCAAGGAGCCGGTCTGTGCAAATGCCCATTCGCCAGCAAGCTGGCTCCTACGAACGGCATATCTGCTGGACCCAACCCGAAATGCTGTTCCGGATGCCGGGCTAGGCATCGGCCTGTTCTTTAGGAGCGAGCTTGCTCGCGAACCGCTGCCAAAGATCAGTAGGGCGGGTGCACCCGCCGATGGCCCACGTAGCGCAGCCGCCCGACCTTAGCTGCCCTTTCCGTTATAGCTCGCCCCACTTTCGGAGAAGCGCACCTGGCCGTAGCTGTCGCCGAACAGCTCTTTGTACAATGCTTCGGCCGAGGCGGTCAGCAGCAGGATTTCCACCCGGCGGTTGGCGCCGTTCTGAGGGTCTTCGGGGTGCAGCGGCATGACATCGGCCTGCGCAGTCACCTGCAGAACCGAGCGTTCGGCCAGACCGGCATCGACCAGGGCATTGCGCGCGCGCAGAGCGCGATCGCCGGAGAGATTCCAGTTGTTGTAGCCGTTCTTCTGCCGATAGGGCGTGCCATCGGTATGGCCGCTGATGATCAGCTTGTTGTCCACTTTTTCCAGGACGCCGGCGAGTACGCCCAGCAGCTTCTGAAAGTGCGGGTTGAGCGTGGCACTGCCGCGCTGGAACATGAAGCGTTGCTGGTCGTCCTTGATCAGAATGCGCAGCCCCTGCGGGACCACATCCACTTCGAGGTTGGCCAGAGCGTCGACTTCGCTGGCGACCTCGCGCATCAGGTCGGCAAGCTTCTTCAGCTCCTCGGTCGAACCATAATTGTGGCTGCCGTCTTGCTCGCGCTTCGACTCGCTATCCTCTGTGTTTTCGGCCTGAGGCGGACGCACCGGCATCCCGTCGAGTTCCAGCGGCGACCGGCTGGTGCCGTCGAAGATCCCCGCGCCGCCATCGACCAGCGGATTGCTTTCCATCTCGCCGTACGACGGGTTGGATTTCTCCATTTGCGGCTGGATGATCCAGAGCACCATGAACAGCGCCATCATCGCCAGGGTGAAGTCGGCAAAGGCCACCTTCCAGGCACCGCCATGCTCGTCGCCGTGGCCCTTCTTGCTACGGCGCTTGATGATGATCTCGTGCTCGCCTCCGGCGCCGCCCTTGCCCCTGCTTTTCATGCGGCGTCCCTTTCTTCCTCATACAGGGTCACCCATTTTTCCAGCTGACGGAAGGCGGGTTTGACGTCCTGTTCGATCAACTTGCGACCGGCGTCGACCGCCAGCAGTGTAGGCTTGCCGGCAACATGCGCCACCAAGGTTGTGCGCACGCATTCCAGGGCTGACAGCTCGGTCTTGATCCGCTGGCTCATGGCGTTGGACAGCGGATCCATCAGGCAATAGCAGAAGAAGATGCCGAGGAAGGTGCCAACCAGGGCCGCCGCCACGTGGGCGCCAATTTCCGCAACGCTGCCGCCGATGCTGCCCATGGTGATGATGATGCCCATGATCGCGGCGAGAATACCGAAGCCGGGCATGGCCTCACCGATCTTGTGAAGGGAACGCGCCGGCTGCAGCAAAGCGTGCTCCATGGCTTCGAGCTCCTGTTCGAGGAACCCTTCCAGTTCGTGGGCGGTAATCTTGCCCATGGCCATCAGCCGGAAGTTGTCGGCGATGAATGCCATCAGGTTACGTTCTTGCAGGATCAGCGGGTAGCGGACGAAAAGATCGCTCTGCTCCGGCTCCTCGATATGCGAATCGAGTACCTTGAGACCACCGACATCGACCATTTCCAGCAGCTCATAGAGCAGCATCAGCAGCTGGCGCTGGAACTCCTCACCGCGACGCTGATAGGCGAAGACGCCCTTGATCTGGTGCAGCATCTCGATCAGCACTTCCTTGGGGTTGCCCACCACCAGGCTGCCGAGTGCGGCACCTAGGATGATGACCACCTCGGCCGGCTGCCAGAGCATGCGCATGTCGCCATTCGCCATGGCGTAGCCGCCAAGCACGGCGCCAATGATGATGAATGCACCTATTACTTTCTGCATGACGTTACTGACTCTTCTCGGTTAGGAAGCGACAGGCCTTACCAATCGCCTGTTTGCTCAGCTGGCAGACCCGGGCATCGCTGACTTCCAGCACCAGGGCAATCTCTTTCAAACTCAATTCGTGCTGGTAATACAGCGTCAGCACCAGCCGCTCGCGTTCGTCCAGCCGCGCCAGCGCCTGTTCCAGCACGCGTTCCTTGATCAGGCGCTCCTCGAACAGCTCGGTGGTGTCGGGAAAATGCTCGTGGCCGCTCTGCAACAACTCATCGAGGCTTTCGATGGCTTCGGATGAGTCGGCCCAGAGGAAGTCCTGGTAATCCTTTTCGCCCAGCCCGGTGTGCGCCTTGATTTCTTCGTCGCTGGGCTCGTGGCCTAGCTGGCGCGACAGGTCACGAATCGCATCGCGTACCTTGTGCGCCTGCTGCCGAACCTGGCGCGGACGCCAATCCTGACGGCGTAATTCGTCAAGGATCGCACCCCGAATGCGCAGGGAGGCGAACTTACCGAACTGCTCATCCGGCTCGCCATAGCGCCGCAGCCCCTCGAGCAGTCCCATCATGCCGATCTGCTCCATGTCCTCGCGATCGAGGACCTGGTTGGCCTGTAGGGAAAGCTGCCGGACGATACGTTTGACCAGCGGCAGATACTGCATCAGCCAGCGCTGCTCGACCGCCGGTGCGAACACCGATGGGGCAGCCGGCGTGGCGCCGTAGTAGTCGATGGGGCAAGTGGCGCTCATGGCGGGGCCTTTACTGCACGATCAGCTTGTTGACCAGCACGTGCTTGAACGGCACCGCTGCGTTCTTGCTGGCAAAGTCGGCGAACAGGACGGTTTCAAGACGCTCCTGCAGATCGCTGATCTTCAATCCACGCAATTCTTCGAATGACATCGACGACAGGTAGCCCACCACCGAGTTACGCACGATAGGTTCGGCCTGTTCGAATTTCTTAGGCTCATCAGACGCGTCAGCCTGCAAGGCGAGGTCCAGCACGAAGTAATGCTCACGACCGTCCCCGCGCACGCTGACGATGACCTTCTCTACCGGGAAGAACTCGTACTCCGAGGGTTCGGTCGGTTCAGCCGCCGCGACCTCTTCAGAGGCGGTGCCTTCCAGGCCGGGCTTGAGCAGCCAGTAACTGACACCAACGCCACCGGCAACGGTCAGGACGTTGAGCAGTAGCATCAGCAGGACAAGACGGGGCGTCGACATAACACACTCACAATTGGCTAATTAGGTTGAATCAGGTCAAACCGTGATCAATACATCCCGGGGGCGACCGCTCTCCCGGCTCTGTTCCTGGTCGTGCGGCCGCGCCGCCAAAGGCAACTCCTCACCGGCCAGCGCCGTGCGCTGGCGCTGCTGGCCCTGCTGGCCGCCGCTGTCGGCGCCCACTTGCACGTTGACCTGTACGAAATGCTGGCCCACCAGTTCCTGGCGCAGGCGATCGCTGGTCTGTTGCAGCAGGCGCGCCACGTCGATGTTCGCCGCGGTCAGCTGAACGTTCAGCCGGCCCGACTCATGGCTGAGCATGATTTCCATGCTGCCCAGCTCTGGCGGATCGAGGCGGATGGTGGCGCTCTGGATCTTCTGCTGGATCTGCAGATCGACGTTCTCACGCAGTGCATGCAGCATCTGCTCGCCCCATTTGGCCTCCGGCGCCTGCAGCTTCAGCGCACGATCAGCCGCCTGGGCCGGCGTCGTCTGCCCACGCTCGACCGTGCTGGTCAGCGGCTCCCCGGCTTCCAGCGGCTCGGCCGCGCTCAGCAGCGGCTCCAGCGAGGCTGTCGGCAAGGCCTCGGCCAGCGCTGGTGCGACTGCGGGCAGTGCCAGGCTCACCTCGACGGTGGGTTTCGGCATGGCCGGCATGACCCGGTTCGCTTCGGCGACTTGGCGCTGAAAGCTACCTGTCATCAGAGCTTGCAGCCGCTCGGCCTGTGTGTTCTCGAACGGCTGATCAGCAACCGGGGCTTGCCCTGGCAACCAGGCGAGCAGTTCCTCCGCCGGCGGTACGACAGCTTCTGGCAGCGCCTGCGGGACCGGATCAGATGTCGCACCCAGTCGCCCCGCATCACGGGCCTGAATTTCGGCCAGCTGCTGATCGATCATGCCCAGCAGCCATTGTTCGGGGGTCAGCTCTTGCGGGGCCTCGGCGCCCTGGGTGGCGGTGCCGCCCAGCTGCATGACCTGTCCCTGCTCGGCTGCCGGGGCCGGCAGTGCGCCTTGCAACAAGGCCGCAGGCAGCCCGCCCGGCAGAGCCTCGCTTTCGCTGGATGCAAGCTGCATGCGCTCACCGAAACCACGCATGGTGTCGCCTGTCAGCTGTCGGCCAGCGGCGGGCTGGCCGCCGTTGGCAGCGCGTACCGGCGTTGGCAGCGCGGACTCGGCGCTTGCGCCGGCTGCGCGCGTGGCTGAAATCGACTGGATCATCCCCTCTCTCCGGCTTGGAACATGTCAATGCGCTGGTAGGCGGCACGCCCTTCGGCGTACTCGAGGTGGTGTAACAGCAGCAGGCGCAGACGCTCACATTCATCGGCGCAGGCTTGCACACCTTCGCCATGGAGCTGCTTGAGTAGCTGCTTGGCGGCAAGCGTTGACTCGTCGAGCTCGTGCTGCCGAGGCAGCGCTTCGAGGCAGCGGCGAATATCACCGTCCACCTTCGCCACGGCGTTCCAGTCGCTGGCCTGCAACGCCTGCTGCAACTGCTCGTGCAGCGCGGTCAGGCGGTCGCAATCACTTACGGGCGGCACTGACGCCCTCCCAGCCTTCGCGGAGAATGCCGAGCAGGTTGCCCACTTCATCCAGCCCTTCGAGCGACAGCGTCACGCTGACGTCGGAAAGGCGGTAGATGCAGTACTCGTAGAGGCGCGCCAACCCCTGTACGACTTCGCCGCCGCCCTCTTCATCGAGGGCGCCATTGAGACCGTTGAGGATGTTCATGCACTTCTCCAGGGAAGCGCCCTTCTGCTGATAACGCTTGTGCTCGATATGGCCACGGGCACGGGCCAGCTCGTCAAGCAGGCCATCCATCAGCACCAGCACCAGCTCGTAAGGCGAAGCGGAGGCCGCGCGGGCCTCCAGATCTACCGAGCGGTAGCTGTCGTAACTGTCGTTTTGGAGATAAGTGCTCATCCGAACAATCCGTAGGTCTGTTCCATGGTCTGCATGGTCTGCATCATGGAGGTGAACTGCTTGAGGTAGCGGCTGTAGTGCGTGTCGTACTGTTGTTGCAGGTTTTCGAACTGCTCGTCGACACGGCGCAGGCTCATATCCAGCGAGTCCATGCGGTTCTTCAGCATGCCGTTAGTCGTGCTGGTGTAGCTGGTGACGGTCTTGTCGATACTGTCGAGCAGGTTGTCTTTGCCGGTGAACAGCGCCTCGAAGCCTGCCGGGTCGGCTGCCACGGCAGCGTCAAAGCGCTTGGCGTCGATGACCAGCTTGCCGTTGCGGTCGGAACTGATGCCGAAGTCGATCAGGCTGTTGCCACCGAAATCGGTCCGCAGCAGGCCGTTGAGACGGCTCTCGATGGAGCGCACGCTGGAATCGCCAGCCAGCGGGCCGCGCTTCGCGGTTTCGTTGCCGCTGGCGGTCAGGCTGTCGAAGCTGGTCATCAGCGCGTTGAACGAATCGACGAAGGTTTGTGCCTGGGTCTTGGTCGCGGTCTTGTCCTGACCAATCACCATGTTCAACGGCTGCTCGCCGGCTGCATGGGTCTTGGTGAACGTCACGCTGACGCCCTCGATCACATTGTCGAAGGTATTGCTGGAATTGGTCAGCAGCATGCCGGTCTCACCACCGAGACGCACCTTGGCATCCTGTGCCTTGGTCAGTTCGAGCATATTGGTGATGGAGGCGTCCAGCCCGGCACTGGTGCCCGTGCTGCTTACGGTAATCGCGTTGGCCGCGCCGCTCGCCTCACTGGACAGCACTAGCGAGACTTCCCCATTGCTGCGCACCAGGGTCGCCTGCGTGCCAGTGTTGGCCGCATGGTTGTTGATAGCCGCCGCCAGCTCGTCCAGCGAGTTGCTGCCATCGCCATCGCTGTCGATGGTGCTCAGGTCGATGTCGAACGAAGCGCCTGCCTGGCCGAGTGTGAGCGTCCCTGTGCCGATGTCGGCCGAGGTGAGCCCGTTCAGCGCGACTTGATGGGCACTGGCCAGCTGTTCGGTGAAGAAATCGTAGCTGCCGGGCTGCGCCGTGGTGCCGACAGTCGCAGTGGCATAACCGTCTTTGCTGAAGGTCGCGCTGTTGACCAGCATGCTCGAACTACCGCCGTTGAGCTTAGTGACCGCCGATTTGAACGTACTCAGGGCAGTGCGCAGCGCGCTCAACGCGTCACGCTGCGTTTGGTAGCGCAGCTCGTTGCGGTTAAGCCGATCCATCGAAGACTGAACTTCGTAGGTGGCCAACTGCGTCGACATCTGCTGTACGTAATCGGAATTTATAGCCATCACCATCCCCTCTTATGTTTGGTAGAGCAAAATGGATGCCAGGTCGGGAAAGCCCGTATAGGGGCATTCGACGGCAACCATGCAGAAAAAAGGCTTCCGCAACGCGACGTGACGAGGAAACGGGGAAAGGCCGTTTCCGCCTGTGCCGATGGCGGAGCATCTCTCTGTAAAGGCGACGTCAGAGGCGCGCTAGTTAAAGCGGCGACCGAAAAGGATTAATTCTTCGCCAGAAAGGCGAAGTGGTGCCCAGACAGAGTTGCGCCTGCAAACCTCGATCGCCAGCGAGCTGGCGCCTACGAAAAGCAGTGCGTGCTTCGATGATCAGTGCCAAACCTGCCGGGCGGCGTGCGGATTGATGTCAGAACAGGCGGATGCGACAGCCGCCCCCGTAGGCGCCAGCTTGCTGGCGACCCACAGGCCTGAGCATTTTCATAAGAGTACGGGGGCGCTTTTTTTGCCTCAGTACGCCTGCGGCGAATAGAGCCGTGCGTCCTGACCGCCAGCAAGCAGCTGTTGCAGAATGTCGTGGTGCATGGCGAGCAGTTTGCCGTTGCGTTCGTTGAACTGCTGGCATTGCATGGCGAGGTCGCCGACCTGCTGCCAGTGCTGTTGCAACGATTCGCCGCGCTCACCCGAGCAGCTGGAGAGCAGGCGGCGCATGCCGACACCGGTCGGCTCGAGGCGGAAGGCAGCCAGCACCTTGCTGCGGCGCTGTGCCCGCGCGGCGATGGCTTCGACGCGAACGGTGATCTGCAAATTGATGCGATCGATCTCCGGGACGTCGCGCTCCAGCAGGTGACCGTAGAGCGCCTGCATCAGTTCGCGAAGGGCGAGGTAGTCGCCACAGTCCTGCTGCAGATCGTCATCGACAACCGTCAGCAGCTTGTCACGCTGGTTCACGCATCATTCCCGCGGTGATAGCTGAGCATACTGCCCGCCAGCTCGCCCGGATTGGTGCTGATCTCGCCGCGCTGCAGGGCCTGCTTGATCGCCGCGACGCGATCCAGATCGACCTCGGGCATGGCGCGCAAGGCTTCGTGCATCTGCTCCAACGGCAGGCTTTCGGCCTGACGGGCCGCCGGCTGGGCAGCGGGACGGGCGGAGGCCTGACGAACCGAGGCGAGCTCGGTAGGGGTGACGGAGGCGGGCTTGAAGTGCCGGCTGATTTCCATGATTTTCGTTCCAACTCGGTGGTTACTGCCTAACAAGCGACCGCTCGGGCGGATAACTTAAATCTTTTTTGCAAACGCACGGACGAGTGGTACGGGGCGGGTCCTCGTCGCCGAGCTCTTGCTGGCGATCCGCCGTGGCGCAAGCCCATGATCGCCAGCAAGCGGGCGCCTACAATGCCGGGCCGAAGCGACCGATGCTCCTAGGCGATCCGGTTCCGCCACCAGCTCTGCGCCGCCAAACCATCCTGAATCTTCTGCTCCTGCGCGGCCAGCAGTTGTTGCCACTGCTGCATCTTCGCGTCGATCACATGCTCGACAACCTTCTCGCTGCGCATGGCCTGCATCAACTCCTGCTGGATGCGTCCTAAGGCCTGCTCGGCCACGGCCAGTTCACGGCGCTGCAGTTCGACCATCTTGTACAGCGTGGCCTTGTAGCGCTGCTGGTTGTCGCGCTGCAGCGGGGTATTCATCGGCACGCTAAAGCCACAGAGACGGCTCAAGCCAGCAATGTTGTTGCGATAGCGCTGGCAGAGGTTCTGCTGATACTGAACTTGGCCGAGCATCTGCTTGACCCGGTTGCCGCGCAGGCTGGCCAGGCGCGTGAGCGTTTCGATCTGCTGCTTCATGGTTTCCTGATGATGCTCTGCAGGATGGTGAGGCTGGTTTCGAGCTCCGCCGCTTCGCCCACTTCCTGGCGCAGGAAGCGCTCGATAGTGGGCGCCAGCTGCACGGCGCGATCGGTCTTGATGTCCGCACCCGGGCTGTAACCACCCAGCGGGATCAGCTCCCTGATCTTCTCGTAGGTGCTGTAGAACTCTTTGAGCTGGCGCGCAGCGCCCAGGTGCGGCGGCTGGCTGACCTGGCTCATGCAGCGGCTGACCGAGGCGCAAATGTCGATGGCCGGGTAATGGCCGGCATCGGCCAGGCGCCGCGACAGCACGATATGGCCGTCGAGAATCGCCCGCGCGCAATCGACGATCGGGTCCTGCTGGTCGTCGCCTTCGGCGAGCACCGTATACAGCGCGCTGAGGCTGCCATTGTCATTGGCGCCGTTGCCGGCGCTTTCCACCAGTTCCGGCAGCATGCCGAACACCGACGGCGGATAGCCCTTGGTCGCCGGCGGCTCACCCAGCGCCAGGGCGATCTCGCGCTGGGCCATGGCATAGCGGGTCAGCGAATCGACCAGCAGCAGCACATCGTTGCCCTGGTCGCGAAAATAGGCGGCGATGCTGTGACACAGCTCGGTGGCCTTGAGGCGCATCAGCGGCGATTCATTGGCCGGCGCGACCACCACCACGGCTTTTTTCAAGCCTTCTTCGCCCAGCGAATGCAGCAGGAACTCCTGCACTTCGCGGCCGCGCTCGCCGATCAGCCCGACCACTACGACGTCGGCCTTGGTCTGCCGCGTAATCATGCCCAGCAGCACGCTCTTACCGACGCCGGAACCGGCGAACAGGCCGACGCGCTGGCCCTTGCCGAGCGTGAGCATGGCATTGATCGCCCGCACCCCGACGTCCAGCGGTTCGCTTACCGGCTTGCGCTTGAGCGGGTTGACCGAGGGCAGCTCGGTGGGCAGCGGGTCACGCCCGCTGAGCTTGCCCATTTCGTCCAGCGGCTCGCCGAGACCGTTGACTACCCGCCCCAACCAGGATTCGTCGATGTGCAGCTTGGCGTCGTCCGGCGCTGGGAACACGCGGGAGCCGGAGGTCAACCCGACGGGTTTCTTGAAGGGCATCAAATAGGTGATGTCGCGATTGAAGCCCACAACCTGCGCTTCGAGCATGCTGCCGTCGCCCTGTTCGACGAAGCAGCGCTGCCCTGTCATGCGTTGACAGCCGAGGCTTTCCAGCAGCATGCCGGACACCCGCACCAGCCGACCGCTGACCTTGGCCAGCTGCACCGTATCCAGCGAGCGCAATGCCTCGTCGAGCCGGAAGCTCTCGCGCAGGGACATATCAGCCCTCTGCCCTGATGTGTTCGGCCAGCGTATCCATGCACGAATCCAGACGCTGCTGACAGCCGATGTCGGCTTCCGATTCGGCGGTGATCACACGGCATTCGCCGAGGGCGAGTTTGTCGTCCGGCACCAAACGCCATGCAGCGGCGCGTTCGGGCGCCAACTCCTTGATCCGGTTGCATTCTTCGGGGTTGAGCAGGATGCGCACATCGTCCTGATCGCCGGGCATGGCTGCCAGGGCATCCTCGGCCAGAGACAGCAATTGCGTCGGATGCAGGGTCAGCTCGCAGCGGATCACCTGCTTGGAGACCTTCTGCACCAGCTCGAGCAGCTGCTCACGACGCGCTTGTTCAAATTCCTGCCGAAAGCGCTCGAAGCGCTCGACCAGATCGTCCATCGGCCGGGCCGCCTGGTCGAAAGCCTGGCGACCCAGGGCGCGGCCCTCTTCTCGGCCGATCGCCTTGCCATCCTCCACCCCACGCTCGAAGCCTTCACGGTGACCGGCTTCACGGCCCTGCTCCAGACCCTGTTCGTAACCCTTGTCGATGCCTTCCTGAAAGCCATCGGCGACGGCGCGCTGCAGCGCTGCCGGGTCACCGGCAGCACTGTCGGCCAGCTCTGCCGCGGTTCTGACCCGCGGCGGAAAGCGGAACGGGCGCCAGGAGCGGCCTTCGCCCTTGATGATCTTGATGCTCATCGGCGCTTACTCAACCGTCTGTTCGCGGAACAACTGAACCTGCAGGTCGCCATCGGCCGACATCTCGCGGACCACCGCCATGATGTCCTTGCGCACCTGCTCGACCCGCGACAGCGGCACCGGGCCCTGGCGACGATTGATCGATTCCATCTGCTGAGCCTGACGCTTGGGCATCGCGCCCTGAATCGCCCGCACCAGCTCCGGCTCGGCGCCCTTGAGCGCGACCACCCACTCTTCCAGCGGGATCACTTCCAGCAGGGTCTGCAGCACGTCCTGGTTCTGCCGCGAGAGGATGAAGAAGTCATACATTTCATCCTCGATCTTGCTGACCAGCTCTTCGTTATGGGCGCGCAACAGCTCGAACATCTGGTCACGGTTGCCCTTGAAGCGGTTCATGATGTCCGCCGCCTGCTTGACGCCGCGCACCTGCGAGCCCTGACTCGAGAGCACCTGGAGGCTGCGATCGATCAGCTGCTCCAGCTCGGCGATCACGTCACTGTTGACCTCGTTGAGGTTGGCGATGCGGTAAAGCAGCTCGTCCTGGCGCTCGGCCGGCATGCACTCGAGCACATCGGTGGCCATGCCCGGCGGCAGGAACGCGAGGAACACGGCCTGCATCTGCGCGTGCTCCTTGGCGATCAGCGCCGCGAACTGCTTCGGATCGAGCCATTCCATTTTGGCCATCTTGGCGCGGATCTCCTCGCCATAGATCGAATCGAGCAGCGAACGGGTGATGTCGCCACCCAGCGCCTTGCCGAGCATGCCCGACAAGTAGGTGCGCGACGCGCCCTTGATGCTGCTCTGCTCCTTGTAATCGTCGAAGAAACGGCTGATCACGTCGGACACCATCGGCTGCTTGACGTTGGACAGGCGCGCCATGGCCTGGCTGATGCTGATGATTTCCTCGCGGGAAAAGTTGCGCAGGATGCCGGCGGAGATGTCATCACCCATGCTCAGCATGAGGATGGCCGCCTGATCCAGCGAGCTCACCGAGCGCAGCTGTACCGGACGCGGTTTGATCTCCTTGCTCGAGCCGGTAGCCGACTCAGCTGGCTGGGTTGAGTTCTCTTTCATTGCGGCCTATCCAGTGCTTGATGACTTCCGAAACACGCTCCGGGTCGTTCTTGGCGAGCATTTGCAGGTGCTCGATCTGTAGCTCCAGGCCCGAACCGGGCGCCGGCAGGCGAATCTCTGACAGCGGGTTGAGCTCGCCGAATATGTGTATGCCATCGCCGCTGGTCCGCGGGCTGGCCAGGGCCGCTCGCATCTCGGTTTCGATCGGAGTCGACGCCGGCATTGCCGGCAAGGCGCTTTCCAGCGCGACCGCCTCAGGCTCAGCCGGGACGTTGCGCTGGGTCAGGCTGCGCACGGCGGGGCGCACCACGATCAGCAACAGCAACAGCGCGATCAGACCGGCTACGCCCAGCTTGGCCAAGGCGTGCACCTGGCTGTTCTCCCACCAGGGCACCTCTTGCGCGACGGTTTCCACGGTGGCGAACGGCAGCACGCTGAGCGTTAGCAGGTCACCACGCGCCTGCTGGAAGCCCACCGCGCTGCGCACCATGGCTTCGAGTTCAGCGCGAGCCTCATTACTCCAGCCACCCTCAGGCGCGGCACCGGCGTTCAGCACCACCGCCACGCTTTGCTGGCGCAGGGTGAAGCCAGCGTGCTTCACGTGGATCACACTCTGGTCGTAATCCAGCTGCCGGGTCGACTCCTCGCGCAGCGAGGTGGCGCCCTTGGTCTCACCGTTGACCGGTGCCGGCTCCTCGCCTTCCTGCGCAGGAGCTACCGGACGGTTGGCCAGCGAACCGGGAATGCCCAGCGCGAGTTGATCCAGCGCGCTTTCGTTGCTCAGCACCTCGCGACGCAGCCGCGGGGTTTCGCCGAACGACTGGACGGTTTCTTCCTTCTGGCTGAAATCGATATCGGCGGCAACGCTGATGCGGTAGTTGCCATTGCCCAGCACCGGCGCCAGCACTTCCTCGATATTGGCAACGGCTTTCTGCTGGTAATCCTCGACGGCCTGCCAGTTCTGCGCCGGACCACCGCCAACATTCAGCCCACGCGACAGCAGCGCACCGTACTGATCGACCACGCCGACATCTTCGGGCTTGAGGTTGGGCACACTGCCGGCGACCAGATTGATGATGGCGCCGACCTGATCGGCGCCCAGCTTGTAGCCGGGCTCCAGCTGCAACATCACCGACGCCTTGGTTGGCGCGCGCTTGCTGATCACGAAGGAGCTGTTCTCTTCCTGCGCCAGGTGCACGCGCGCATGTTGAACGCCCTTGAGCGACATCACGGTACGAGCCAGCTCGCCTTCCAGGCTGCGCTTGAGACGCACGTCCTGCACGAACTGGCTGGTGCCCAGCGGCTCTTCCTTGTCGAACAGCTCATAGCCGGCCGGCAGCGCCACCTTCACACCCTTGGCGGCGAGCAGCATGCGCGCACGGGAGAGCTGATCCTCGCGCACCAGGATCTGCCCGCTTTGCGGGTGGATGCGGTACTGCACCGCCTCGCCGTCGAGCACCTGCATCACTTCGGCGACCGGGAAGGACTCACCGGCACCGTGCAGCGGGCGGAACGAGCCGTTGTCGCGCCACAGGTAGAAGGCCACGGCCACGGCCAGCGCAGCAGCAATCACCGCCATTCCGGCGAGCGTCACACGCGGGTCGAGTTGGAGGCCACCTGCTGGCATCCTGCTTTTCAGTTTTTCAAACACGGCTTAGCTCTCACGCCCGATCAAAGCGGCATTCTCATGACGTCGTCGAACGCCGTGGTCAGTTTGTTGCGCACCTGCAGCAACGCTGAGAACGACACGCTGGCCTTCTGGCTGTCGATCATCGCGCCGACCAGGTCATCGCTCTTGCCGCTGTCGACCGCCGCCATCGCCGCGCTCGCCTGATGCTGCTGGGTATCCACCGAACGCATCGCGGCCATGAACAGGCCTCCCGCATCGGGGGCCGCCTCGCTCGCCGGTTTGATCGCCGGGCTCCCGGCAACCTCCGCGAGCTGCTGCATCCGGCCCAGCAAATCCTGCTGCACCTGCATGATTGAACTCATCGCTGGCTCTCCCCTGTATCCGCAATCAAAAAAGTGTCTGAAATCAGAAATTCAGCTCGATGCCTTGCTCACGCATGGCATTGAGGCGATAGCGCAAGGCGCGCGAAGTCATGCCGAGGCTGGCTGCGGCCTTGGACTTGTGCCCGTCGAACTTGCGAATGGTGTCGATCACATGCTGGTACTCGGCCCACTTGCCGCTGGCGCGAAGTGCGGCCTTGCCGGTTTCGGCGGACAGCACCTGCGGCTTTTCCATCCGGACTTCGGCCTGTGCCGGCGTCGCCAGACCCAGATCCTGGGGCTGGATGAACAAGCCGTTGCGCAGCACCAATGCACGCTGCACGGTGTTTTCCAGCTCACGGGCGTTGCCCGGCCAGTCGTGCTGCAACAGTGCGCGGCAGGCCTCGGCAGTGAACAGCTCTTCACCGGCGTCCTGCGGCGCGTACTTGGCAACGAAACGGCGGGCCAGCGGCAGTACGTCATCCTTGCGCTCGCGCAGCGGGCTGATGTGCAGCGGCAACACGTCGAGACGGAACATCAGGTCGGAACGGAAGCGCCCTTCGGCTACCTCACGCTGCAGGTCGCGGTTGGTCGCCGCGATGATGCGTACGTTGAGTTCGATCTCCTTGCGCCCACCGAGGCGCTCCACGCGTTGCTCCTGCAGCACCCGCAACAGTTTGGCCTGCAGACCCAGCGGCAGTTCGCCGATCTCGTCGAGCAGCAGCGTGCCGCCGTTGGCCAGCTCGAACTTGCCCGGCTGGGCCGCCACCGCACCGGTAAAGGCGCCCTTCTCGTGACCGAAAAGGATGGATTCGAGCATCTGCTCGGGGATGGCCGCGCAGTTAACCGCAATGAAGGGCGCATCGGCACTGGCGGAGAAACGATGGATGTAGCGCGCCATCAGCTCCTTGCCGGTCCCGGTCTCGCCGGTGATTAGAATCGGTGCGCGGGTCAGCGAGACGCGCTGGGCCATGGCCAGCAAACGGCGGCCGGCCTGGGAGCAGGAAACGAAGCTTTCCTGAGCGGCATCGGCGAACTCCTGGCGGCGCAGCAGGGCGCTGAGCTGACTCTCGCTGAATGGCGACAACAGATAATCGACACAACCCAATTCAAGTAATGCGGCGGCCTTCTGCTGATCCGCATATTGCACGACCGGAATAACGCTTATATTGCGGCCACGTCGCATCAGCGAATCAACCTGCGCATATAAGGCTTGTTCTGCCACGCCACCGATGAATACAAAAACCAGCGAGGCGTCTTTCAGCGCGGCGTTATCCAGATCGTTAAGACCGGCATAAGAAAAGACTGCACAGCCTTCCTTGCGCAAACCGGTGTTGAGGAATTCGCAGCCGGCCTCGGCGGCATTACCGACAATGACGATTTTCTTGCGCGCCGGCGCTGGAGCAAAAAGCTCTTCGCATGAGTAGTTCATTGCATGACTGACACTTTTCAATGGGACCACCTTGGCGCTGATACGCCGTTCGAGCACAACGCCGGATTTCGCTAAAAAAAATATTTAAGCTTTTCGGAACTTTCGTCGCCCTGTCTGTCCAACTCGCCGAACGAGATGAGTATCGACAGCCGACCGCCCCGAAACAATTGCGCGCACGTTAACAAGCTCGCCCGGAACCGCCCAATCAGTTCCGCTAAAATTAAATCAGTCCTCATCAAACGATCTCAAAAAAGATCATTTGACACCTATTGATTTAATCCTTCCTCGCGCCTATGCCTAGACTGGCGGCACGCTAGAGCCGTGCCTGCGATCTCAGGTCATGCAAAAACCGCCCTGGCCAAACAACCTTCTGCTTATACCGCGCTGCAGGCTTTGACCGACCGCGCAAGAACCAGGACATACCGTTCACACATGTCTGGCAATTCCAAAGTCCATCATGGCGTGCCCGCCCAAAGCCTGACTGTATTGAAACCGCAGAAGCTTGGGCGACATCACCACAAGATTCCGCAGTTCATCAAGGAAACCACCAACAAGAATCCACGTTTGATTGGTGACTACTTCCTGCGCAATTACCGGATCAGCCTCGAGTTGAGCAAAGTGGAAGTGCAGGAGGCCAATAAAAAGGCGCCGGACTGCATTTATCGCTCGCCGATGGGAAAAGTCGGTTTCTCCATTGACCGCGCCCTGCTCACCGAAGCGCTCGAGTGCTATTACGGTGGCACGATAGTGCCCAGCCAGGAAACACCACCGATCAGCACTTCCGAGCAACGGATGCGTAATCGGCTGGGACTGGACCTGACTTATATATTCGCGCGCTCGATATTGTCCGGTGATACTTTCGGCGAGCTCGAGCGTTATGAAAACGACTATGAAGAAACCAGCTGGGAGTATGTGGCCGAGTTCGAATACATCAGCCACCTGACCAACAGCCGCTCGTCCGTTTTCATTCATCTGGACACCGATCTGGTCGATGAACTTACCAGTCGCCTGGCCGGCCCGCTGCCGGCTCGGCTGAGTGGCAACCCGGTCGATCACATCAAGCATCTGCCGGTACGCCTGGACTGCGTGGTCGCCTCGGTTCAGATGCCGCTGTCGCAGGTACTCGGGCTGCAGCTCAACGACATTCTGATGGTGCGCCCGCTGGACCGTTACGAAGTGCGCATCAACCAGCAGAAGCTATTCCGGGGGACTGTCTTCGAAGAAGACGGCGCCTTGTTCCTCACTTCACTTGAAAGCGTGAAATCCCAATGACCGGTCAACTGTCCGACAACGAATTCGAGAACCTCATCAACGAGGGCGACCTGAGCCTCGACGCGGCCGAAGAGCCCACCGTTGCGCCCACCGCCCAGCCCCAAGCACCCCGCCAGGACCTGAGCTTCTTCGGCAAGATTCCGGTGAACGTCACCCTGGAAGTGGCCTCGGCGGAGATCTCGCTGAAGGAGCTGATGGAGTGCGACACCAGCAGTGTCATCGTGCTCGACAAAGTGGCCGGCGAGCCGCTGGACGTTAAGGTCAATGGCACCCTGTTCGCGAAGGCCGAAGTGGTCGTGATGAACGGCAGCTATGGCCTGCGCATCGTCGAGCTGTCCGGCACCAGCCTGGATGCGCTGACGCAATGAAACTGCGTCGTGGGTTGTTACTGCTCTGCCTGATGCTGATCGGCCTGTTTCCGCTGATGGCTCAGGCCGCCGGTGGCGAGATTACCCTGTTCAACCTGAACGATACCGAGAACGGTCAGGAATTCAGCATAAAGCTGCAGATCCTGATCATCATGACGCTGCTCGGCTTCCTGCCGGCGATGCTGATGATGATGACCTGCTTCACCCGCTTCATCATCGTGCTGGCGATCCTGCGCCAGGCCATCGGCCTGCAGCAGAGCCCGCCCAACCAGGTGCTGATCGGCATCGCGCTGATTGTCACGCTGCTGGTGATGCGCCCGGTGTGGCAGGAAATCCACAGCGCCGCCTTCGAGCCGTTCCAGAACGATGAGATCAGCCTGGAGCAGGCGCTGGAAGTCTCCAAGGGCAGCCTTTCCGGCTTTATGCTGGCGCAGACCAACAAGACGTCGCTGGAGACCATGGTCTCGCTGGCCGGCGAGGAAATCCCCGAGAACCTCGAGGATCTGGACTTTTCCCTGCTGCTGCCTGCCTTCGTGCTGAGCGAGCTGAAGACTGCCTTCCAGCTGGGTTTCATGATCTTCGTGCCGTTTCTGGTGATCGACCTGGTGGTGGCCAGCGTGCTCATGGCGATGGGCATGATGATGCTGTCGCCGATGATGATCTCGCTGCCGTTCAAGCTGATGGTCTTCGTGCTGGTGGATGGCTGGGCGTTGTTGATGGGTACGCTGACGACCAGCGTGCAGCCGTTTTAGGTGGTGCGAGAGATGAATGCACATCGTCGCGCCGCCGACTTTACGAACCGCTTCGGTAGGAGCGAGCTTGCTCGCGAAGTTTTGCTGGCGCGTGCATTTTCGTATGACGCCGCGCTTTCCTCGCTGGGACTACAGGTTGCGCCTTGCGCGGCGCGTCACTTTTTCTCGTCTGGAAGTTTTTAAACAGCGACAGCAACAAAGCGCTTCGCCAGCCTGCTTGCTCCGTAGGGTGGAAAACTGCGAAGCATTTTCCACCGCAATTGGCATCGCGATGGACATCAAACCTTGCACGAGGAAAGCGGTGGGTAAGCTTCGCGTTACCCACCCTACGTTTAGGTCCTACTTCCGCTTCGTTGCACAGGCCATCAGACGCCACCGAATCGCCCCTTTCAGAGGGCCGATTGGAGTCGCTGCGTAGAGGGACGAGCGGCATGGATGCCGCGAGAGCCGTGAAGGGCCATGGATGGCCCTTGCGCGGCGACCCTCGGAGAGCGATGGAATGAGGGAAGTCGAGCGCAGCGAGACCCCGATGCAGGGGCAAGCGTTTTTGCTTACTTTTTTCGCGTTTTGAAAAAAGTGAGTCGCCCAGCAGGGCGAAACCCATGCTTCGGGCAACTCCGCCAATTGGATGTAGCACCGGAAGCGTAAAAGCTTCGCGAGCAAGCTCGCTCCTGCACAGACTCGCTGCGGCTCTGAACTGCAAAACCGCCTTCACCTCCCAGGTGCTCCCATGCTGACCCCCGACACCGCCGTCAACATCATCTCCAACGCGATCCATATCATCGTGCTGGTGGTCTGCGTGCTGGTGGTACCGAGCCTGCTCGGCGGTCTGTTGGTCAGCATTTTCCAGGCGGCGACGCAGATCAACGAGCAGATGCTGAGCTTCCTGCCGCGCCTGTTGATCACCCTCGGCATGCTGGTCTTCGCCGGGCACTGGATTCTGAGCACGCTGAGCGATCTGTTCATCGAGACCTTCACCCAAGCCGGGCGGCTGGTCGGTTAGCCGTGGGCAACGAACCCATCATGCAGGTCGGTCAGTACCTGCAGTCGCTGCTCGGTTACTGGTGGCCGTTCTGCCGGATCATGGCCGTGTTCAGCCTCGCGCCGATGTTCAGCCACAAGTCGCTTAGCGTGCGGGTTCGGGTGCTGCTGGCCATTGCCCTGACCGTGGTGCTCACCGCCGCGCTACCGGCAACGGCACCGATCGACCCGCTGTCGCTCAAGGGCCTTCTCACGGCGTTCGAACAGATCGCCATGGGCTTGCTGCTGGGTCTGGCGCTGATGCTGGTGTTCACCGTGTTCACGCTGATCGGCGACATCGTCTCGACGCAGCTGGGCCTGTCCATGGCGGTGTTCAACGATCCCATGAACGGCGTCTCGTCGGCGTCGATCATCTATCAGCTGTATTTCATCCTGCTGGCGCTGCTGTTTTTCGCCACCGACGGGCATCTGGTGATCGTCACCATCATCTACCAGAGCTTCGTCCTCTGGCCGATCGGCAGCGGCATCCATTTCGATGGCCTGCAGACCATCGCCCTGTCGCTGAGCTGGGTGATTTCCGCGGCGCTGTTGATCGCCCTGCCGATCGTCTTCTGCATGACCCTGGTTCAGTTCTGCTTCGGCCTGCTCAACCGCATCTCGCCGGCGATGAACCTGTTCTCCCTGGGCTTCCCCATGGCGATCATCGCCGGGCTGGTGCTGATCTACCTGACCGTGCCGAACCTGTCGGAAGCCTATCTGCACCTGACGCGCGAGCTGCTGGGCAACATCGGCGAGATTCTGCGGAGCGGGCGCGATGTCTGAGCAGAACAGCAGCCAGGAAAAAACCGAAGAGGCCTCCGAGCAGAAACTCAAGAAGAGTCGCGACGATGGCCAGGTCACCCGCTCCAAGGACGTCGCCACAACCGTCTCGCTGCTGGCCACGCTGCTGGTGCTCAAGTTCAGCATCGGCTTTTTCTTCGACGGCATGCAACAGGCGTTCAGCTACTCGTACATCAACTTTCATCAGAGCGAGATGAGCGTCGACGACCTGCAGCTGATCCTCACGCACAACCTGCTGGTGTTTATCAGCGTGCTGCTGCCGTTGCTGATCACGCCGATCCTGGTCATCGCTTTCGCGCTGGTACCGGGTGGCTGGGTGTTCGCCTCGAAGAACTTCGCGCCCAAGTTCAGCAAACTCAATCCCATCACCGGGCTGGGAAGGATGGTCGGCGCGCAGAACTGGACCGAGCTGCTCAAGTCGCTGTTGAAGATCAGCGCGCTGCTGGGCATTGCCGTCGGCCAGCTGTATTACGCCGCACCGAAGCTGATCGCGCTGCAGCGCAGCGATATCAGCAACGCCATCGGCAGCGCCTTCTCGCTGACCTTCGACCTGGCGATCTCGCTGCTGCTAGTGTTCGTGCTGTTCTCGTTCATCGACATTCCGCTGCAGCGCTTCTTTTTCCTGAAAAAAATGCGCATGACCAAGCAGGAGCGCAAGGAAGAGCACAAGAACCAGGAAGGCCGCCCCGAGGTGAAGGCGCGTATCAAGCAGCTGCAACGCCAGCTGGCCCAGCGCCAGATCAGCCGGGTGATAAAGGATGCCGACGTGGTGATCGTCAACCCGACGCATTACGCGGTGGCGCTCAAGTACGACCCGAAGAAGGCCGAAACACCCTTTGTTATCGCCCGTGGCGTTGATGAGACGGCGCTGTATATCCGCAAGCTGGCCCAGGCCAATGGCCTGGAAGTGGTCGAACTGCCGCCTCTGGCGCGGGCGATCTACTTCAGTACGCAGGTCAATCAGCAGATTCCGGCGCCGCTCTACACCGCGGTGGCCCATGTGCTGACCTACATTCTCCAGCTCAAGGCCTGGAAACAGGGCCGGCGGGCCAAGCCCAAGCTGGCCAGTGACATCCATATTCCCGAAGAACTGTTCAACCGAGCCCGATCATGAGCCTGATTCAGAAACTGACGCCGACATTCAGCAGCGGACGCATTGGGATCCCGCTGATCATCCTGTCGATCCTGGCGATGATCATCCTGCCGCTGCCGCCGCAGCTGCTGGACGTGCTGTTCACCTTCAACATTGCCATGTCGATCCTGGTACTGCTGGTCAGTGTGTCGTCGAAGAGTCCGCTGGATTTCTCGCTGTTTCCGACGGTGATCCTGATCACCACGCTGATGCGCCTGACGCTCAACGTCGCCTCCACGCGGGTGGTGCTGCTCGAAGGTCATACTGGCACGGGCGCCGCGGGCAAGGTGATCGAAGCCTTCGGTGAGGTGGTGATCGGCGGCAACTTCATCGTCGGCCTGGTGGTGTTCATCATCCTGATGATCATCAACTTCATCGTCATCACCAAGGGTGGTGAGCGCATCTCCGAAGTCACTGCGCGCTTCACCCTGGACGCCCTGCCGGGCAAGCAGATGGCCATCGATGCCGACCTCAACGCCGGCCTGCTAACCAACGAAGACGCCAAGGCGCGGCGCCAGGAAGTGGCCAAGGAAGCCGACTTCTACGGTGCAATGGACGGTGCCTCGAAGTTCGTTCGCGGCGATGCCATCGCCGGCATCCTGATCCTGCTGATCAACCTATTCGGTGGCTTCGCCATCGGCGTGTTCGTCCATGATCTGGCAGCCGGCGAAGCCTTCAAGCAATACGCCCTGCTGACCATCGGTGACGGTCTGGTCGCACAGATACCGGCGCTGCTCTTGTCCACCGCGGCGGCGATCATCGTCACCCGGATCAACGAGTCCAGCGACATTACCAGCCAGGTGCAGCGACAGCTGTTGGCCAACCCGGCCTCGCTGTACACCGTGGCTGGCATATTGTTCGTGCTCGGCATGGTGCCGGGTATGCCGCACCTGGCCTTCATTGGCTTTGCCGCACTGATCGGCTTCATCGGCTGGCGGGTATCGCTGCACGAGCCGCCTGCTGCCGGTGCCGATCTCAAGGAAATTCAGGCCATCGGTCAGGCGATGGACAAGGAAAAGGCACAATCGCTGGCCTGGGAAGACATTCCGATGGTCGAGCGGCTGTCCATTTCCCTCGGCTACAAACTGGTCGGGCTGGTCAACGAAGCCTCCGGTGCGCCACTGCCGGCGCGGGTGCGCGGCGTGCGTCAGACGCTTTCAGAACACCTGGGCTTCCTGCTGCCGGAAGTACAGATCCGCGACAGCCTGCGGCTCAAGGCTTCGCAATATGACATCTACATCAATGGCGAGAAGATCGACGTGCCGAACTGCACGCCGACCGCCTGATGGCGATCCCCTCGCCTGAGCTGTACGGCGAGATCGACGGCATCCTCGGCACCGATCCGGCCTATCGCATGCAGGTGGTGTGGATTCAACCATCGGACAAACCGCGCGCGCTGAACCTCGGCTATCAGGTGATCGACTGCGCCAGCGTGGTCGCCACGCACCTGAACAAGGTGGTGCGCGAGCACCTGCCGGACCTGTTCAAGCACGACGACGTCGAGCACCTGATGCAGCGCCTGACGCTGCAGGCACCGAAGCTCGCTGAAAGCCTGAAGAACGCACTAACCTATACCCAGCAGATGCGCGTCTACCGCCAGCTACTGCTGGAGGAAGTGCCGCTGCGCGACATCGAAACCATCGCCAGCACCCTGCTCGAATGCAGTGAAACCACCAAGGACCCGGTGCTGTTGGCCGCGGACGTGCGCTACGCACTACGCCGCAGCATCGTTTCGATGATTGCCGGCGATCGTCGCGAACTGGCGGTGTTCGTACTGGAAAATGCGCTGGAAAACACGCTGCTCAACGCCCTGGCCATCGCCCAGCAGGCCGGTCAGGTCAGCCTGGACAACATCCCGGTGGAGCCAAGCCTGCTCAACCAACTGCAGAACAGCATGCCGGTGGTAAAGGAAAAGCTGCGCAAGGACGGCCACCCACCGATCCTTACCGTGATGCCGCAGCTGCGCCCATTGCTGTCGCGCTACGCGCGGGTGTTCAGCCCCGGCCTGCACGTACTGTCGCAGAACGAGATACCGGATCGGGTCGGCGTGAACATTCTCGGCACGCTGGGTTAACCGGTCCCGGCCCTGGCCGGCTGCAAGCGAACCCTGCAACTCGGAAGACCGGGGATCGACAGCAAGCTGGCTCCTACGGGTTCGGAGTTCGCACGGCGCAGGCTGCTCCTGTAGGAGCGACCTTGGTCGCGAAAAATCATCAATGACAATGCAGCAGCCGCGCCCGTAGCAGTCGCCCGACCCAGAGGGTTTCCCGGTTCGCCAGCAAGCTGGCCCCTACACGTGCGGAGCTTGCCCCCGAGCGGGCTGTTTATGTAGGAGCAAGCTTGCTCGCGAACACGGCCCTTTCTAGCCGCAGATCGCAGAGCAGGGCCTTCTCCTGCAGCGCCTACAGGACAAACACGAGCGACTGGACTGTTTAGAGATTCTCAGCCAGGAACACCAACGACCGCCCATGAGCCAGTGCCGCAGCATTCTGGTTGTACATCGGCCGCGCCCAGCAGTTGAAACCGTGGTCGACGCCTGGGTAGGTCTCGATCTGCGCCCCGCCGACCTGGGCCATCTTCTGCTGCACGGCGGCTACCGCGTCGCTGTCGATGTGCTCGTCTTCTTCAGCGAAGTGGAACAGGGTCGGACATTGGATTCGATCGGCCTGGCCTAAGCGCTTTTCGATGCTGCCGGGGTAGTAACAAACGGCGGCATCGACTCCCGCATTGGCCGCGCTCAGGAATGACAGCACACCGCCCATGCAGTAACCCACCGAAGCTACGCGACCGTTGCAGTCGTCGCGCCCACGCAGCGTTTCGGCGGTGCGGCGCAGGTCATCGACGGCCAGGTCGAAATCCAGCGCCTGCATCAAGCCGAATGCGCGCTCCCAATCGGATTCGTCGTAGCCGAGCTTGACCCCCGGCTCGCTGCGCCAGAACAGATCCGGTGCCAGCACCACGTAGCCATCGAGCGCGTACTGGTCAGCGACAGCCTGGATGTGGTCGTTGACCCCGAAGATTTCCTGGATCAGCACGATGCCGGGGCCATGCCCGGCCGGGGGCAAAGCCAGGTAGCCCTTGAAGCTGTTGCCATCCTGCGCGCGAATGTCGATCCACTGTGAATTCATGCTCGTCTCCTTTGGGTTGCGTTTGCTTGCCGACCACAAGGCGCGGCGCGCCGGAGAGCGCCGCTGGAACAGGTGCGACAGGTCGCGGCAGGCTGAGTTCGCATCGAATATTGGGCGGCGCATACCGCTTGGCGTTCAGCTGGCCAGCATTCCGCCCGTCACACCGAGGGCGCCAAGAGGAACAATCAGCCGCGCCAGCCGGGTCGAAGTGCTAACAGGCTGTTGAAAAACTACCAGCGTTGGCAACCTTATGTTGAAGGCCCCCGAAATGCTCATTTACTACAGTAACCTCGATCGCGAGCCCGGCCCGCTTCCTCGGCCCTTTTGCCTTGTCTTGTCTGCCTCGCCTAGGTTTTTAACGGACTGCTAACCGCAGAAGCTTCGATCACAGAACGCTTCTTCGTGACGATATCGAGCCTCGCGCCGACCACCCAATAGCCGACGGAGACGACCGATGTCTCAGGCGCCCGCGCCAGATACCGTTAATCCGAGCAAAGAGGCTGACAGCCATCGCCTGTACCGCAAGATCGCCTGGCGGCTGATTCCGTTTCTCTGCTTCTGTTACCTGGCCGCCTATCTGGACCGCATCAACGTCGGCTTTGCCAAGCTGCAGATGGCCGACCAGCTGCAGCTCAGCGAAGCGGCATTCGGCCTTGGCGCAGGGCTGTTCTTCGTCGGCTACATCCTCTTCGAAGTGCCCAGCAACCTTATCCTCAAGCGCGTCGGCGCGCGGGTCTGGATCGCGCGGATCATGATTAGCTGGGGCGTGCTCTCGGCCTGCACCATGCTGGTCACCACGCCAGGGCAGTTCTATCTGGTGCGCCTTCTGCTGGGGGTCGCCGAGGCGGGGTTCCTCCCGGGCGTGCTCTATTACCTGACGCTGTGGTTCCCGACCTACCGGCGTGGTCGGATCATCGCGCTGTTCATGATCGGTCTGCCGCTGTCCAGCGTGATCGGTGCACCGTTATCGGGTTGGATCCTCGACGCTTTCGATCAGGTACGGGGGTTGCGCGGTTGGCAGTGGCTGTTTCTGCTTGAAGGGATTCCCAGCGTGCTGCTCGGATTGCTGGCCCTGCGCCTGCTGCCAGAGGGGCCGAAACAGGCCGAATGGTTGGATCTGGCCGAGCAGGGCCGAGTGTTGCGCGACCTGACGGTGGACGAGGCGCAGAGTCCGGAGAGCGGGGAAAGCTTTTGCCAGGGCTTCTTCAATCTGAAGGTCTGGATGCTTGGCGGCATCGATTTTGCGATTCTGCTCAGCGCCTATGCCATGGGCTTCTGGTTGCCGACCTTCATTCGCAACGCCGGCGTGGTCGATGCGTCCGATATCGGCTTGCTGACGGCGCTGCCGAGCATCGCCGCGGTGTTCGGCATGCTCGCCCTCGGCGCCAGCTCGGATCGTTTCCGCGAACGCCGCTGGCACATCATCCTGCCATTCTGGATTGGCGCCGCCGCCATGGCTGCGAGCACTGCGGTCACCGATAGCGTGGTGGCAACCGTGCTGATGTTTTCCATTGCCCAGGCGGCCATCATCGGTGCGGTGCCGGTGTTCTTCAGCCTGCCGGCGACCTTTCTCACCGGAACCGCCGCGGCGACCGGCTTCGCCCTCGCCTGCTCGCTGGCGAACATCGCCGGCCTGGTAAGCAACACCCTGATCGGGCTGGCGCTGGACATCACCGGCAAGAGCGGCGGTGCGTTGTGGTTCTTCGCTGGCTGTCTGGTACTCGGCTCGCTCTTGGTCGTCGCGTTGCCGGCGAAGGTGGTCAACCGCTAGCAGACCGTCGAAAACCTACCTGCGTTGGCAAGACTGCGTTTTTCAACGCCTTGCTAGAGGTCTTCGCGGCCCCTGAGTCAGCGCCGTCTCGGCAGCAGCTGCGCCACCATCTCGACGAACGACGGGCTGGGCCGGTCGAGGGCGAAGCCCATTTCGAACGAATCGCGACGCGAATCCTTGCGCACCCACTGGCAGATCACCACCACGTCGATCTCGCGCAGCCGCTCGCCGTGATCCGGCACGTGCAGGCGCATTTCGTAGCAGCCGCCAATGGACAGGGGCTGCTTGGCCACCAACCGCAGACCGCCGATGGACAGGTCGCCAACGTAGCCCATGGGATCGCCACTGAGACGGTTGGTTACCTGGATACGGCTGAGATGGCGAAAGGTAAGGCGGCTGTGTTGGCGCATGGCGAGGCTCTGGCAGTCCTTTGGTCGCCTCCGGCGGCCGGGAGCGTCCTCCCGGCACGGCGGCTGGCGGTGTGCTTACAGGCAGCAGGCGACCAGAACGCGACGAAACTTAAGGGCTGAACGCACTATTTTTCAGCGCCGCGAAGCAGCACCCGAACCACTGCGCACGCGGCGCTAGCGCTCGGGATTTTGCGGCTTGCGATGCTTCAGTGCGTCTTCTTCGCTGACTTCATCTGCCATGCCCGGCGGCACGTTGTAGGCGCCTCCCGGCACGTCGTTGCGATCGCCGCCAGCCGCTTCGCCGTTGCTGGTACCGCTCGCCCGGTCTGTGCGCTCTTCGTTGCGGTCCTTGATGGTTTCGAGATTTTCCTCGCCACGCTCGGATGGATTCATGGGACCTCCGTCTGATTGATCGGGCACGGCTCTGTGCCCTGTAGTTAGGAAGACGCGCCATCCTGGAAGTTGCACGGAAATCGTGCCCGCAGATGACCGGCCATTCGGCAGGCGCGCTGAACTTACCCGCAGGGCGACAGCCAAAAAACCATCTGGGGACTTCCCCAACTGCCGTCGTGTGAACCTATGCAATTGACTCGAAGCCTGCCCGTAGATATCGCCCCCGTCGCAGAGACAGCGGCACCCTCCCGGTCGCTTTACTTCGCTCTGCTCGATGCACCGGGTAGCGATAGCGCCCGCACCAGCGCGGCGGACTACCTCAACAGCCAGCTGGAAGCCGCAGCAGCACTGCCCTGCGATTTGCCGCAGGATCCGGCTGAGCTAGGCGATTGGCTCGGCAGCCATACCGCAAAGATCGGCGGCCAGTACCAGACCTACCTCGACGAGCGCCGTGCCGGTGCGCCGCGCCGTTATTTCTCCAGCAAGGCCCACGCCCTGCATTTCCTGCGCGGGGTGGCGCCGACCAAACTGGTCGACGGCGCCTGGCTCTACGGATTGCTGCAGCGCTGGGATGATGCCCGTTTCGCCGCACTGATCCAGACGTACCTGGAAGAACTCGGCGAAGGCCTGCCGGAAAAGAACCATGTGGTGCTCTATCGCAAGCTGCTTGCCAGCCAAGGCTGCGACGACTGGCAGAACCTGGAGGACGACAACTTCGTCCAGGGCGCGATTCAGCTGGCCTTGGCCGAGCACGCCGAACAGTTCCTGCCGGAGGTGATCGGATTCAACCTGGGCTACGAACAACTGCCGCTGCACCTGCTGATCAGTTCCTATGAGCTCACCGAGCTGGGCATCGACCCCTACTATTTCACGCTGCATGTGACCGTCGACAACGCCGACAACGGCCATGCCAAGAAAGCCATACAGGGCCTGCTGGATGCCTGGCCGCAGGTTGGCGACAGCGAGGCCTTCTATCGCCGGGTCATCAACGGCTACCGCCTCAACGACCTGGGCGCCAGTACGCTTTCGGTGATTGCCGGGTTCGACCCGGAGCAGGAAGTGCTGCGTGTACTGGAGAAGAAGTCGAGCGTCGGCCAGTTCGTGCATTCGGACTATTGCCGTTTCGATGGCCGCACCGTGAATCAGTGGCTGGCCGAGCCGGCGCTGATTCCGCAGTTCCTCGATACCCTGCAGCAGCGCAGCTGGATCAAGCGTCACGAAGACCCGCAGCACAGCCGCTTCTGGCAACTGATCACCGGCGAACAGGCGCCCATGTTCGGCGTTTTCAGCGCCCACGAGCAGCAACTGATTCACGACTGGATCGCCGGCGATTGGCTGGCCGAACAGGCCCCAACCCGCGGCAAGCCGCATCCCGCATTGGCGCAGCGCCAGGGCCAGTTCAGCGGTCGTCGGCTAACGTCGAGCGAGCGCTCCAGGCCCGCTCTGGTGCACAGCCCGGAACAGGCCATCAGCGACTTCGATCAGGAAGCCCAGCTGCTCGAACAACAACTGGCGCAACTGCCGACTCGCGAGGCACGCATGCGCCATCTGCTGCCCTTGCTGGCGCCGACCCGCCACCACAGCGCCGCCGGTCTGCTGGCCACTCGAATTTTTACCGGACTCTTCAACTGACGAAGGCGAACGCTCGCCAGGGAAACGGAAGCACATGACAACGGAATCAGCCCAGGACCGCGCGCTGCTGCACTTGGCTCAGGCGCTCCACGAGCGCGGCTATCACTTCATCACACCCACGCCACTCACCCACGAACGCGTCAACAGCCGCGTCGAAAATGCGCTGGCCAAAGACCTGTCGGGGGTCTTCGGCTGGAGCCGGCCCTTTCAGCACGAGCTACTACCCCCCGCGATCTTCAGCCTGATGGACCAGGCCGGCGTGCTCGTCCCCTGTGGCTCGCGCTGGCGTAGCCGGGTGCGGCTGTCGAGTCTCGACGGGCAACTGTTTGTGCATTCGGCCTACCCCACCGATGCACCCGACGCGGTGTTCTTCGGCCCGGACACCTACCGTTTCGCCCATGCCATCCAGGCGCACCTGAACAATCATCCAGGGCATATCGGCCGCGTCGTGGATGTTGGCTGCGGCTCCGGTGCCGGCGCCATCCTCACTGCGCTGGCGCGGCCACAGGCTGAAGTATTGGCCGTGGATATCAATGCGTCGGCGCTGCGCCTGACGCGCATCAACGCGGCCTTGGCGGGCGCTGACAACCTGGTGGCCCGGCACAGCGATCTGCTCAACAGTGTCGAGGGCGAATTCGATTTGATCCTGGCCAACCCGCCCTATCTAGTCGACCCGGGCGAGCGTGCCTATCGCCACGGCGGCGGTCCGCTGGGTGCCGGGTTGTCATTGGCAATCCTCGACAGCGCGGTGGAACGCCTGGCTCCAAGCGGCACGCTGCTGCTCTACACCGGCGTGGCGATGGTGGGCAATCAGGACCCGTTCCTCCGCGAAGTCCGCCAGCGTCTGGAGGGCCGAGGCCTGCAATGGACCTACCGCGAAGTCGACCCGGATGTGTTCGGCGAAGAACTGCTCGAAGGTGCCTATACCGAGTGCGATCGGATCGCCGCGGTGGTGCTGGAAGTGACCCGGCCGGCGGATTGAAGCGCTGTGCGGTGCGATACCGGGACACCGCGTGGAAAGCGCTTCGCGGTTTTTCACGCTAAACCGGCAGCAGCACCAGGCAGATCGATAGGGTGATCAATGAGCCCAGCGTCGAGTACAGCACTACGCGCGACACCCGCGAGGCCTCTCGGCCATAGAACTCGGCAAGCATGTAGGGCCCGGTGCCGGTGGGCAGTGCGCTCAGCAGCAGCGCCGAATAGGCCCAGAGGGTCGGCAGCTCGAATACCTGAAACGCCAGGTACCAAGTGATCAGCGGCTGAGCCACCAGCTTCAAAGCCACCAGCGGCCAGACGCCCGCGACCTTGCCGCCTGGCTGCGGCTGGGCGAGAAACAATCCCAACGACACCAATGCGCAAGGTGCCGCCGCCGCGCCGAGCAAGCTGAGCAAGGTCGCCAGCGGAACCGGTAGAGCCCATCCACTCGCGGCCCAGAAGCCACCGAGCACAGGCGCCACCACGAGCGGGTTACGCAACAGCGCGGCGCTGACCTTGCCCAGCGTGCGGCTGAAGCCCTGACCGGCATGCAGACCGGTCTCCACGCAGGCCAGGGCAATGGCGAACAGCACGCAGACGACGATGATCGACGCCACCATGGCCGGCTGCAGCGCCTCGTCACCGAGCACCAGCATGGTCAGGGGAATGCCGACGTAGCCGGTGTTGGCGTATGACGCGCCGAGCGCATCGAGGCTAGCGTCGGCCAGCGGCTGCTTCTGCACCAGTCGATAGACCAGGGTGAAACCGAACACGCCAAGGCAGCCAACGGCAAACGCGGTGATGAAACCCGGCTGCCAGAGCTGCTCCCAGGTGGAGGTGGCAACCACGCTGAACAACAGCGCAGGCAGCCCTAGCCAGACGACGAAACGATTCAATTCGGAGGCGCCATTCGGCCCCATGCGGCCGGTGCGTCGGCAGAGATAACCCAGAAGAATCAGCGCAAAAACCGGTAGGACGACGTTGACGACAGCGGACATGGTTTCTCATCGGCAGGCTCGCCGACAACGGGCTGGCGGCGCGGGAAGGTGTGCGGCCAATGGCCGACGGCAAACCTTAGCAAAGAATGGTTCTTCGCGGGTTATTAGGAAGTGAGGGGTGATACAGGGCTGATAAGACGGCTGTAGCGGCTGGCCTGAACATTTCCCTTTCAAGCCAGCCAAACAGAATCAGACTTGCCAATCCGATATCAACCCAACGTCACCCGCACTCCTAAGCGAGGCGAGCCTCGGCTTCGGCTTCGGGTAGCTTCGGCGCCGCACTTCGCAGCCATTACCAAACCTCAGTGCAGCATGGTCGATGGGCTGTAACCGTTAGGTTCGGCGCGCGCTGCGGCAAACTCGGCCTCGACTCGCCCGCGCATCGCATCAGGCCCCTGTGGGAAACCGCTGCGATCACTGTAATCCCATTCGGTCACCCACTCGCTTTCAGCGGAAAGGCCGTTGGCGCAGGACAGGTCCAGCGCGGTGATGCCTGCCACAGCGCCCGCAGCGATGGCGGCGTTCACCTGCTCGGTGCCGTTTTCGATGCTCATGCCGAGCCCAGCCAGATCCAGCACATCACCGCCGATGCGGCCGTAGATCCAGGGTTTGGGATCATCGCTCAGCAACAGGCCGATACCGGTCGCCACTTCGCGGGCGCCGCAGGCGCGAATCAGCCCCTCATGCCCGGGCACGCCAAGAAACCGCGCCAGCCTGCCGGGCATGGCCAGCTGCGCAACGCCCAGCCCGATGCTGAACCAGCCGAGGCTACGCGCCAGTGAACGGGCGGAATGATTGGTATGGGTTACTCGATGTGGAACGCTCATGAATCTCTCCTCAGGAAGCCGTCTGAATAGCGAGACAACTGCATCAGCGAACCCTGTGAAAACGTAGCGAGCGAAGGTCAGGCGAGGCGAAGACAGGCTAAAAGCGGAGTTTACGAGCCGCAAGTGGGCTCTTTATTAGCCTGTCTTCAACGCAGCATGGCCGAGCGCGGTGGTGTTCACAGGGTCTGACTCAGGGTTTGAGAACTACCTTGATGCAACCGTCCTGCTTGTCGCGGAAGGTCTTGTACATCTCGGGCCCCTGCTCAAGGCTGACGCTGTGAGTGATGACGAAGGATGGGTCGATCTGGCCTTCCTGGATGCGTTTGAGCAGGTCGTCGGTCCAGCGGTTGACGTGGGTCTGGCCCATGCGGAAGGTCAAGCCTTTATTCATTGCCGCGCCGAAGGGAATCTTGTCGATCAGCCCACCATAGACGCCCGGAATGGAAATGATCCCGGCCGCCGGCAGACGTAAATCATCTCGCGCAGTACGTGGGGACGATCGGTTTCCAGCATCAACGCCTGCTTGGCGCGGTCGTACATGGAGTCGATGGAGCGCGCCGCGTGCGCTTCCATACCGACCGAGTCGATGCACTTCTCCGGCCCCTTGCCACGGGTCAGCTCCTTGAGCCGCTCGAGCACGCTTTCCTCATCGAAGTTGATGGTGATGGCGCCACCGGCGCGGGCCATGGACAGCCGCTCGGGCACGTTGTCGATGCAGACCACCTGCTCGGCGCCCATCATGACCGCGCTGCGAATGGCGAACTGGCCGACCGGGCCGGCGCCCCAGATAGCGACAGTGTCGGTGGGTTGGATGTCGCACTGGGCCGCCGCCTGCCAGCCAGTCGGCAGGATGTCGCCAAGGAACAATACCTGCTCATCGGTAAGCCCGTTCGGGATAACGACCGGGCCGACATCCGCATAGGGTACGCGCACGTATTCCGCCTGACCGCCGGCATAGCCGCCGGTAAGGTGGGTGTAGCCGTACAGGCCGGCGGTGGTGTGGCCGAAGACCTTGTCAGCGATGTCCTTGTTACGGTTGGTGCGCTCGCACACCGAGAAGTTGCCGCGCCGACACTGGTCGCATTCGCCACAGACGATGGTGAAGGGCACCACCACACGGTCGCCGACCTTGAGTTTATGGTTGGCGGAGCCGACTTCCATGACCTCGCCCATGAACTCGTGACCGACGATGTCGCCGTGCTTCATGCCCGGCATGAAGCCGTCGTAGAGATGAAGGTCCGAGCCGCAGATGGCGCAGGAGCTGACCTTGATGATGGCGTCGCGCGGGTCTTCGATTGAGGGGTCCGGGACGTGGTTATCGCAGCGGATATCGTGCTTGCCGTGCCAGCGAAGCGCTCTCATGGAAAAATCTCCTGGTCGGGTGTCTGGAACGCCGCCGTGGTGGTTCTTCCTGATATTTCGCCGCGAGGCGGCAGCTGCTCCTGGTCCGATTGCTGCCATGCGGCAGAGCTACGGCGTGCGCACTATCAGATTTTTAGTAAGCGCGGCTGCGGCAGAGTTGCCTGAATCCAGCGCAATGAGGCGGAATCGCCGACGAACTGCGATAAATGGCGCTGGATTGAGACGTTATATCGGCCTAACGCGGAGATGCATTATCGGCACGTCACGCTGTTCGTAGGAGCGAGCTTGCTCGCGAACCGGCGCTGGCGCCAACACGGAGCATGGCTGAGCACGGATCGCTAGCTGCTGGCTCCTACAGAAGCACAAAGATAGTCACGGACCGCCTGCTAACGTCTCACGGCGCCCCCTTTGCGCTTAGCCTTTGCCGGGGCGGATAGAGGCGTAGCCGTTGCGATAGCTTGCATACTGCGGCGTCCAGCCCAGGGCACGGGCGCGGGCATTGCTGCAACGTTTGCTGCCGGCGCGGCGGGTCATCGTCTGCTCGGCCCAATGGGTCACCCCGAGCCGCTCACGGAGCCAGTCGATGACTTCATGCAGCGGGGCCGGATCATCGTCGACCCCCAGATAGCAATCCTCCAGATCGCCTCCATTCAGATCGGTCTGCAGCAGGCAAGCCAGCAGCGCTGCGGCATCGTCACGGTGCACGCGGTTGCTGTATTGGGGAGGTTCGCGGTCGACACGCAGGCCGGCACGGACCTGATTCTGCATCCAGGGTCGCGCGGGGTCATAGAGCCCGGCCATACGCACCCGTGTGGCCGGAATGCCGCTATCCAGTGCCAGCTGCTCGGCCTCCAGCATCACCTGACCGGTATAGCCGGTGGGCTCGGTGGGAGAGGTCTCGTCGATCCACTCCCCGTCGTTCTGCGCGTAGACGCCGGTGCTGGAAAGAAAAAACAGCCGTTTGGGTTGCTGCCCGCGCTGCTGTAGCCAGCCGAGGGCATTGCGCAACCCATCGACATAGGCGGTACGGTACCCCGCTTCGTCATGCTGACTGGCCGATGCGGCGTATACCAGATAGTCCAGCGTACCGTTGGGCCAGCTGCGCGGCACTTCGCTCGCGGACAGATCACCCTTGACCGGTAAGATCGGTACCGGCAGACCCGCTGCCTGGCGACGCAGGCCGTAAACGGTCCAGCCCGTCCGGCTCAGCTGCAGCCCGAGACGGATGCCGACATCGCCGCAGCCGGCGATCATTACAGAGGGACGAGTTGCCATGGCGGTTGCTCCGTAACCATTGCGGGTCACTCAATCGGCCCGCCTTACTGGAGTGTACCGCTGCCCGGTGAGTTTTGCCGCTGATCAGCTCGCCATGAACGGGCGCTGTCCAGTTGGTTCGAACTCGAGCAAAGGCTATGCTAGCCCGCACCCTGATGGAAACTCGCTATGACACTGACCGAACTGCGCTACATCGTCACGCTCGCCCAGGAACAACATTTCGGCCGCGCCGCCGAGCGTTGTCACGTCAGCCAGCCAACCCTCTCGGTGGGAGTAAAAAAGCTCGAGGACGAGCTCGGCGTGCTGATTTTCGAGCGGACCAAAAGCGCGGTCCGACTGACGCCGGTCGGTGAAGGCATCGTCACCCAGGCACAGAAGGTGCTCGAGCAGGCGCAAAGCATTCGCGAGCTGGCCCAGGCGGGCAAGAATCAGCTGGCGGCGCCGCTCAAGGTCGGTGCCATCTATACCGTCGGCCCGTACATGTTTCCGCATCTGATCCCGCAGCTGCATCGCGTGGCGCCGGACATGCCGCTGTATATCGAGGAAAACTTCACCCACGTGCTGCGCGACAAGCTGCGCACCGGCGAGCTGGACGCGATCATCATCGCCCTGCCGTTCCAGGAAGCCGACGTGCTGACGCTGCCGCTGTATGACGAGCCGTTCTATGTGCTGATGCCGGCCAACCATCCGTGGGCCCAGAAAGAAACCATCGACACCGAGATGCTCAACGACAAGAGCCTGCTGCTGCTCGGTGAAGGTCACTGCTTCCGCGA
Organism: Pseudomonas sp. SST3; assembly: GCF_003325755.1. The sequence continues at coordinate 281,420 of NZ_QORI02000001.1, forward strand.
TCAGGTGCTCGAAGCCTGCCCGACCACTCGCAAGGGCGAGGCCCCGAGCCACACCACGGTTGAATCTTCGTCGCTGGAAACCATCCGCCACATGGTCGCCTCCGGTCTTGGTGTATCGATACTGCCGCTGTCGGCGGTCGACAGCCATCACTACTCTCCCGGCGTGTTGGACATTCGTCCGCTGACCGCACCGGTGCCGTTCCGCACCGTGGCGATCGCCTGGCGCGCGAGCTTCCCGCGTCCGAAGGCAATCGAGGTGCTGGCCGACTCCATCCGCCTGTGCTCGGTCGCCAAACCGCCTGCTGCGAACGCGTGAACCCATGAGCGAGCTGGCGGCGGTCCCGGTCACCGCACTCAAGGGCGTTGGCGCGGCACTGGCCGAAAAGCTCGCCAAGGTCGGCCTGGAAACCCTGCAGGACCTGCTGTTCCATTTGCCCCTGCGCTATCAGGATCGCACCCGCATCGTGCCGATCGGTGCGCTACGGCCGGGCCAGGATGCGGTGGTCGAAGGCACGGTGACCGGTGCCGATGTGGTCATGGGTCGACGCCGCAGCCTGCTGGTGCGCCTGCACGATGGCAGCGGCAGCCTCAGCCTGCGTTTCTATCATTTCAGCCAGGCACAGAAGGAAGGCCTCAAGCGCGGCACCCAGCTGCGCTGCTACGGAGAGGCCAGGCCCGGCGCCTCGGGGCTGGAAATCTATCATCCGGAATACCGCGCGCTCAGTGACAGCGAAACGGTTGCCGTGGAGCAGACGCTCACCCCCATCTATCCAACCACCGAAGGCCTGACCCAGCAGCGGCTGCGGCAGCTCACCCAACAGGCGCTGGCCCGGCTCGGCCCGCACAGCCTGCCCGACTGGTTGCCCGACGAGCTCGCGCGTGACTATCGACTGGCGCCCCTGGACGAAGCCATCCGTTACCTGCACCGACCGCCGCCGGACGCCGATCTCGAAGAACTCGCCGAAGGCCGTCACTGGGCGCAGCATCGCCTGGCGTTCGAGGAGCTGCTGACCCATCAATTGTCGCTGCAACGGCTGCGCGAGAGCGTTCGAGCACAACATGCGCCACCGTTGCCACCGGCGCGCAGCCTGCCGCAGCGTTATCTGCATAACCTCGGCTTCCAGCCCACCGGCGCGCAGCAGCGGGTCGGCGCCGAAATCGCCTATGACCTCGCCCAGGACGAGCCGATGCTGCGCCTGGTGCAAGGCGATGTCGGTGCTGGCAAAACCGTGGTCGCTGCGCTGGCCGCGCTGCAGGCGCTGGAAGCTGGTTATCAGGTGGCGCTGATGGCGCCGACCGAGATTCTCGCCGAGCAGCACTTCATCACCTTCTGCAAATGGCTCGAGCCGCTGGGCATCGAGGTCGCCTGGCTGGCCGGCAAGCTCAAAGGCAAGGCCCGCACCGCGGCACTGGAGCGCATCGCCGACGGCTGCCCGATGGTGGTCGGCACCCACGCGCTGTTCCAGGATGAGGTGCGATTCAAGCGTCTGGCATTGGTAATCATCGACGAGCAACACCGCTTCGGCGTGCAGCAGCGCCTGGCCCTGCGCCGTAAGGGCGTCGATGGCCGGTTGTGTCCGCACCAGCTGATCATGACCGCCACGCCCATTCCGCGGACCCTGGCGATGAGCGCCTATGCCGATCTGGATACCTCGATCCTGGACGAGTTGCCGCCCGGCCGTACCCCGGTGAACACCGTGCTGGTGGCCGACAGCCGTCGTCCGGAAGTCATCGAGCGGGTGCGCTCGGCCTGCAATGAAGGACGCCAGGCCTATTGGGTTTGCACGCTGATCGAAGAGTCCGAGGAGCTCACCTGTCAGGCTGCCGAAACCACCTTCGAGGATTTATCAGCGGCGCTCGGCGGACTCAACGTCGGGTTGATTCATGGCCGCATGAAGCCAACCGAAAAAGCCGCGGTGATGGCCGAGTTCAAGGAAGGCCGGCTGCAACTGTTGGTAGCGACCACGGTGATCGAAGTGGGCGTCGACGTGCCCAACGCCAGCTTGATGATCATCGAGAACCCCGAGCGCCTGGGCCTCGCTCAGCTGCACCAGCTGCGCGGGCGGGTCGGCCGGGGCAGCGCAGCCAGCCATTGCGTGTTGCTCTATCACCCGCCTCTTTCGCAGATCGGCCGCGAACGGCTGGGGATCATGCGCGAAACCTGCGATGGTTTCATCATCGCCGAGAAGGATCTGGAGCTACGTGGCCCCGGCGAAATGCTGGGCACCCGGCAGACCGGCCTGCTGCAATTCAAGGTCGCCGACCTGATGCGCGACGCCGATCTGCTGCCTTCGGTGCGCGACGCGGCGCAGGCTCTGCTGGCGCGCTGGCCGCAACATGTCAGCCCGCTACTGGAGCGCTGGCTGCGTCACGGCCAGCAATACGGGCAGGTTTGACGCTCGTCGGTAAAATCAAACCGCACTAAACCCAAGGCTATACTGCGCCAATCGGGAATAAACACGGATCTGTTATGAATACGGCTGCCGCAAGCGACAACGACATCTCGCTACCGCCAATGATTGTCCAGTTGCTGGACAAACTGGCGTTGCCCTACCGCACCTGCGAAGACCGCTCGGATCTGGATCCGGCCCAGCGTGTGCAGGCCGTTCTGGTTGATGACGCCATCGGTGCGCTGCTGGTACTCCATCCCCGCGACCATCTGCTCGACCTGCCGCGCCTGGTCGAACTGACCGGGCGCCAGCTGGTAGCGGTCAAGCCCGAACGGCTGATGCGTATGCTGACCAAGCACGATCTCAAGGTGCTGCCCGGCCTGCCACCGCTGACCAGTTCGCCGTGTCTCTATGAAGAGCGCCTGTTGCAGCAACCGGAACTACTGGTCGAATCCGGTCAGCCCGGCATCCTCCTGGCGATGGCGAGCAATGACTTCAAGACGCTGCTCAGCAAGGCCGGCGCCGGCCAGTTCGCTATTCCTCTGAGCGCCATCCGACCCAACCTCAACCGCCCCGAACACGACAGCGCCGAAATCACCCAGGCAGTGCAGAGCTTTACCGCTCGGCGCATCCAGAAACGTCTGGAAGAAACCATCGAGATTCCGCCGCTGGCCCAGACGGCGCAGAAGATCATCAAGTTGCGCGTCAACCCGGACGCCACGGTGGACGACATTACCGGTGTCGTCGAAACCGACCCGGCGCTGGCCGCGCAAGTAGTCAGCTGGGCCGCCTCGCCGTACTACGCCGCACCAGGCAAAATCCGCTCGGTGGAAGATGCCATCGTGCGGGTGCTTGGTTTCGATCTGGTGATCAATCTGGCGCTGGGCCTGGCGCTGGGCAAGACGCTGAGCCTGCCCAAGGACCAGCCGCAGCAGGCGACGCCGTACTGGCAGCAGTCGATCTACACCGCGGCGGTGATCGAAGGCCTGAACCGCGCCATTCCCCGTACTCAGCGCCCCGAGGCCGGACTCAGCTATCTGGCGGGCCTGCTGCACAACTTCGGCTATCTGGTGTTGGCGCACGTGTTCCCACCACATTTTTCACTGATCTGCCGCCACCTGGAGGTCAATCCACACCTGAACCACAGCATCATCGAACAGCATCTGCTCGGTATTACCCGCGAGCAGATCGGCGCCTGGCTGATGCGCTATTGGGGGATGCCGGATGAGCTGTCCACAGCGCTGCGTTTCCAGCATGACCCGCACTACCAGGGCGAGCATGCCGCTCATGCCAATCTGGTCTGCCTCGCGATACGCCTGCTGCGCAACCGCGGCATCGGCTCCGGCCCCTACAGTGAGATTCCTCAGGAGCTGTTCGATCGCCTCGGGCTGAGCCGCGAGAAAGCCGACGATGTGGTCAACAAGGTGCTCGATGCCGAAGCGGCGCTACGTGCCTTGGCGATGCAGATTCAGCCGCCGCATTGATCCGATACAGCGCCGGTCGCCGCGCTGCTTCATGCCAACCCCGCGGGTGCTACGCGCTCGCGCGGAAGCTCACCCGAGCATCCACCAGCCCCTCACCGACCTGCGTGATGCTGACCTCCGCCAGGCTAGCGCCTGCCGCCTGCAGCTCATCGAACCAGCGCAACAGCGTGGCGTAGGACGCGCCGGGCAAGCTCACCTGCACGCTGCCGTCATTGCCGATGTCGAAGCTTTCGATGGTCAGACCGCTCTGCTGTGCGCTCTGCGTCACCAGCCCCTGCAACTGCTCGGGTGCCAGCGATACCGGGTTGTTACGGGACATCTGCCGGGCCAGTTCGGTGTTCTGCTCCAGATAGGCATGCAGCTCGCGCTCCTGCTGAAAATAGGCCTGTGCATCACGCACGCGCTGCTGGGCCGGCTGCCAGAGCAGCACATAGAAAAGCACCACCAGCAGGAAGGCCCCTAGCAGGGTCAGTGACAGCCGCTCACGCGGCTGCAGGCGCTGCCAGCGCATCCACAACGGGGATTCCGCCAGGCGTACGCGCATTTGCTGTCTCAGATTCATCCTTGACCTCCTATCACGACGCGCGCGCTGACGGCATCGCCGTCCCGACTGGCAGAGCCCAGCTGAACACTTTCACCGGTCTCGCCCAGACGCTGACGCAGCTGTTCCAACGCTGCGAAATCGCTAGCGCGCACCTGCAGGGCCAGGTCGCCACGGGCCTGGTTGTAGTCCAGCTGACTGATCGACACGGGAAGCCCTTCGGCCATCGCCAGGGCCACCTCGTCCAGCAGCCGCATGAACCCGGCCGAGCCTCCTGCGCGCTGGCCAATGTGCTCGTCGAACTGTGCACGCAGGTTGACAATGCGCCGATCCTCGGGAAACAGCTCGCTGTAGAGGGCGCGGCTGGCGTCGGCATAGCGTTCGGCCTGACGCTCCAGAGACCACGCCTGGACCAGATTGAAGATCAACTGCACCGCCAGCACCAACACGAGCACCGCCAACGCCGGCTTCCACGGGCCTAGTCCGCTGCCGGCGGCCCGTACGGCGAAGTCGCCCTGGGCCAGATTCAGCGCAGCGGCACGCCCCGACGCGAGGAAGCGGTATGGATCGTCCAGCCGCTGGTAATCATCCAGCGGCCTAGGGGCTTCTTCCAGCGTGCCATGGCCATGATGAGGCGCCGGGCATTGCGCGGCCAGGTGCGGCCACTGGCTGCTGTCGAAGGCGAGCCGGGCTTCCGGGGCGCCGCCGAGCAACGCGCGCCCATCGATGAACAACAGCTGGGTACCGTCACGCGGCAGTAGATCGGCATCGACATGGATGGCAACGATGGTCAGCCCCAGCGCCTGCAGATCTTCCAACCAGTCCGCCAGCAGCTGTCGGCGAATGGCGATGACCCGTCGACGCCCGTCTTCCAGCGCATCGCCATGGGTCAGATGTAGATCATCGACGTTTTCGGCCAGCAGCTCTTCCACCGCATAGGCCATCGCCTGGTTGACCCAGCGCGCCTTGCGCGTCGGCAGGTTGACCGCGACTGAACTGCAGACCTCGGCCGGCAGTACCAGGGTGACCGCCGCCGGGGCCTGCTCGGCACACCTCGCCAGCGGCATCCAGCCACCTTCGCCCTCGCCCGGCAACCAGTAGGCCTGGGTGTCGGCGTCGAGCCGGGGGCCGCAATCAGCAGGCAGAAACAGACAGTCCATCAGCTATCGCTCTCCATCGGTGGTTTGGCGCGGCAGCCGTGGCGGTTGCCCCAGGTTTCGCTGAAGGACACGGACTTCGCCGTCTTCCTCACGTCGCAACTGGCTCACCAGAGCCAGTCGGCGATCAGCCAGACGCACCTCGCTGATGGCCTGGAAGAACTGACTCGTCACCGCCACGCTGGTGCCCTGTAATTGGACACCGCCAAGCGCGGGTTGCGCCATGAAAGCCGCAACATCGCGAAACCCGCCTGCCGGTCGCGCCTGCACCAGCGCTTGGGCGGCACTCAGGCTGAGGCTGTCGGCGAGACTCGACAGCACCATGGCACTGGCCGTATTGACGTTCAACGGAGTGTCCGCCGGCAGCGCGGCGACAAAGGGCGCCAGGCGCTGGAAATCCTCGTCGCGCATATCGAGCAGCAAGCGCAGCTCCGACAGATCCTCAAGACGCCGTCCCGCGGTGCGGTAGGGGGGATCGAGCAGCAGATAGGCATTGTCTTCGGCGCCATGTTCGCCACTGGGCTGCTGGTCGCTGTCCAGCCAATCGAGCAGGCGCTCGGCATAAGGTTCGCTGATCTGCAGGCGCAGCAGCAGCCGCCGGAACTGCGCCAGCGCCGCGGCATTTGGCTGCTGCTGTTGGACCAGACTGTTGAGGTTGAAGCGCCCGGCCAGGTCTTCGATACGGATCTGCACCTGGCCCTGCCCCTCGTCGAGGTCATAGGCCGGCTGCGGCAGTGCCCAGGGTTCGAGCAGATGATCGACGGCGGGTTGGTCGGTGCCGTTACCGGACGTCTGCAGATCGCGGCGCAGCATCGACTGCGCCAGCGCTTCTCCACCCAGCGCGTAGTGCCAAGCCTGGCGTGCCTGCGCCTGGTTGGCGGTACCGCGAATCGACAGTTGCTGACGGGCAATCATGCCGGCACAGACGACCGTGACGATGGCCACCACCAGCAGCACGGTAATCAGCGCGACGCCGCGCTGGGCCCTCATTGCAGTTCATCCTCGGTCACCGGCTCAGGAACGCCCTGCGAATCCGGTTGGATGAACTGCGGCGCCGGTGTCGGGCCATCCGGCAGACGCAGCAGCCGGGTGATGGTGCCGTAACGCTGATGATCGAACGACACCTCGACGGCGACCGGCAACCGGCGCGCCTGCTCCTCCGGATCGCCCCGGCCGAACTCGAACGGCGGCCATTCTTCGTGCCAGCTGTTTTCCGCATCGAGATAACGCAGGCGCAGCTCGATAACGTCATCGAGTACCTGCTGCACCCGTGGCTCGCTGTCCAGATCCCGGTCCAGCACGATCCAGTAAAGCCGCTCCAGCGTGTCTCCGGCGAGGCGCCAGCGCACCCGCTGCAGGTTGGCCCGGCGCATCCCGGTGGGGTTGCGCCAGCCGCTGCGGGTCAGCTCCAACGCCGCACCGCCCTCGAAGCCGGCGAGCTGACCGACAAAGGCGTTCTGCTCATCACCGTAACCATCTCGCACCGGTCGCGGCACCGCTTGCATCAGGTCCCGTTCCAAGCGCCATACGGCGCGGCCGAGCTGGCGCAGCTGGGTTTCCTGGGCCCGCACCACTTCGTCGCTGCGCAGCACGGCCTCGAGCATGCGGTAGGTTGCCAGCCCCAGCAGCGCGAACAGGGCGATGGCGATCAGCAGCTCCAGCAAGGTAAAGCCGGCCACAACGCGACGCATCACGGGTCAACCCCGACGAAGCCGGTGAGGCTGGTCACGGCACGCTCTTCGATGGAGCCATCCTTGTCTCGGCGCGAATCGGCCGCTGCTACCCAGACCTGGATGCGCAACAGCCCAGGTGTTCCACTGGTTTCCACTTCGCTGAGCGTCTGCCACTGGCGACCACCGAACTCCAGCTTCAGGTCCTGGCGGCCAATGCTCGGTGCCGGCTGCTGCAATTGCAGTTCGGTGAGGCGGTTGTCGGCGATCCAACCGGCCAGCGTCAATGCCTCCAACCGCCCGGCGTTGTTTACGCTGCGCCCGGCCGCAGTCAGCACCACCGCGGCGACGATGGCGAAGATCGCCAATGCCACCAGTACTTCGAGCAAGGTGAATCCGCTTGAACGGGGCCGGTCGCGACTCATCGGCGCGCTTCCTGCGGCTCTGCACGGGGCATGCTGAAGCCATCGCTGGAGACCACCCAGCCGGTGCCGCCCGGTCGTTCGTCGGAGAAGGTCAGGGTGAATGGTGAAAGCTCACCGCTCGACAGGATCAACAGCTGTGGCTGAACGCGGGGCGCACGGCGGCGTTTGCGGTCATCGTCATCGGAAAGGCCGATGGGGTCGTCCTCGCGCTTGACCGGCGCCACCAGCTTCAGTGGCGCGCCATCGAGCTCCAGCTCCAGCTGCATCCATTCCGGCGCTTGGTGCGCCTTCCCGTCTCCGGCATCGCGCCAGCGCGCATCGGCCTCGTCGTAGTGCATTACCCGGTAGCCGTCGCGGCTGACCAGCAGGCCGTATTCACGGCTGTCGAGTACGGCTTCATCGGCCATCAGGCTGATCAGTGTCGCCAGTCGCTGCGCTTCGTCACGCACCTCACGAGACGAACTCGAGCTGCCCATCGAGAGCACCGCCAAGCCCACCAGACTGCCGAGGATTACGATCACTACCAGCAGTTCGATCAGCGTGAAGCCGCCCTCCCGGCGCGCCCGAGGCATCGATCAGAGGTCCCAGTTACCGATATCCGCGTTCAGGTCGGACCCGCCCTGCTTGCCATCGGCGCCATAGGAATACAGATCGAACTGGCCCTGGGTGCCCGGCGACAGATACTGGTACTCGTTGCCCCAAGGGTCCTTCGGCACGCGCTTGAGATAGCCGTCGCGGTTCCAGTTCTTCGGCTGCGGGTTGCCACCGGGCTTTTCCACCAGCGCATCCAGGCCCTGCTGGGTGCTGGGGTAGGAATAGTTGTCCAGCTTGTACATGTCGAGGGCGGCGCTGATCGCCTTGATGTCCCCCTTGGCCACGGTCACCTTGGCCTGGTCTGGGCGGTTCATCACTTGCGGCACCACGAGCGCGGCGAGGATCCCGAGGATCACCACCACCACCATGATTTCGATGAGGGTAAAGCCCCTTTGCTTGCGTTCGTTCAAGGTCATGCTTACTAGCCCACCAGTTGATTGAGAGAAAGAATCGGCAGCAGGATCGCCAGGACGATCACCAATACCACAGCCCCCATGAACACCAGCATGAAGGGCTCGAAAAGACCCACCAACAGCGAGATCTGCGCGGCCAGGTCGTTTTCCTGATTGCGCGCGGTGCGGGCGAGCATCTGGTCGAGCTCGCCGGACTTCTCGCCGCTGGCGATCATGTGCAGCATCATCGGTGGGAACTCACCGGTGGCGTCCAATGCGCGGGTCAAGCTGCCGCCTTCGCGCACCCGCTGCGCCGCCTCGATGACCTTGTCGCGAATGCGCAGGTTGGCGATCACCGCCGCGGCAATCCCCAGCGCATCCACCAACGGCACACCGCTGCGGGTAAGGATCGCCAGGGTCGAGGCGAAACGCGCGGTGTTGGTCGCCCGCGCCAGCCGCCCTACCAGCGGAATACGCAGGATGAACGCATGCCAGCGACGCTTGATCTTGTCGTCACGCAGCGCCTGGCGCATGGCCAATGCAGCGGCGACGATGCCGATGAACATCAACCAGCCCCAGCGCTGTACCGCCTCGCTCACCGCAATGAGCCCGGTGGTCAGCGCTGGCAGTTGCTGGCCGGTGTTGACGAAGACCTTGACCACGTCCGGCACCACGTAGCCCAGCAGCAGCACCACGATGGCCAGCGACGCCACCAGCAGGATCACCGGATACAGCAGCGCCAGCTGAATCTTCTGCCGCGACTGCTGGCGCTGATCGGTGTAGTCGGCCAGCTGATCGAGCACCAATCCGAGGTGGCCAGCATGCTCCCCGGCCGCGACGGTCGCGCGATACAACTCGGGAAAGGCGGACGGGTATTCGCGCAACGAGCCAGCCAGACTGTGGCCTTCCATCACGCGCGCCCGCACGGCCAGCAGCATCGATTTGATCTTCTGCGACGTCGATTGCGCCGCGGCGGCGCGCAGGGCTTCCTCGATGGGCAACGCGGCCTGCACCAACGTGGCGAGCTGGCGGGTCACCAATGCCAGATCCCGCGCCGACAGTCCGCGACCGAAGGCGAAGCCGCCGCCACCGCTGTCTTCCTTGGCCTTGGCCTGCTTGACCTCCAGCGGCGACCACTGCTTCTCGCGCAGCAGCTGACGCGCCTGCCGCGGGCTGTCAGCCTCGATCAGGCCCTTCTGCTCACGACCTCGGGGATCGAGGGCGATGTATTCGAATGCCGCCATCAGCCTTCAGCCATTCGTGTCGGCCGCCACAGCGCGGCCCCAACCTGGGAAGACCACATCATGGAGACGGCTGGATTGCCGTGGTCAGCAACAACGAAGCGGTATTCAAAGGCGGTCATGGCCAGGGTAGCGATCCTTCTGCCGGTACAACTCATGCGCTTATTCCTCGCGGGTCACGCGCAACACTTCTTCGATGGTGGTCACGCCTTCACGTACCTTGCGCAAGCCGTCCTCACGGATACTCGGGCCCAGCCGGCGAGCATGGCGGACCATATCCTGTTCGGCTGCGCGGGTATGGATCATGCTGCGCAGGGTGTCATCGAACATCACCAGCTCGTAGATGCCGGTCCGCCCGCGATAACCCAGCTGGCGGCAAACGTCACATCCCTCGGCGTGATACAGGGTCGGCGCCTCGCTCGGATCGAGACCGAACAGCGCGCATTCGGCTTCGTCGGCGACATAGGCGCGTTTGCAGTCATTACACAGCACGCGGACGAGGCGTTGGGCCAGCACGCCGAGCAGCGACGATGAAATCAGGAATGGCTCGACGCCCATGTCCACCAGGCGTGTCACCGCACCGATGGCGCTGTTGGTGTGCAGGGTCGAGAGCACCAGGTGACCGGTGAGCGACGCCTGCACAGCCATGTCGGCGGTTTCCTGATCACGGATCTCGCCGACCATCACCACGTCCGGATCCTGACGCAGGATGGCGCGAAGGCCACGGGCGAAGGTCATATCGACCTTGGTATTGACCTGGGTCTGGCCGATGCCTTCGAGGTTGTATTCGATCGGGTCTTCGACGGTGAGGATATTGCGCGTGCGGTCGTTGAGCGTGACCAGACTGGCATACAGCGTGGTCGTCTTACCGGACCCGGTCGGGCCGGTGACCAGAATGATCCCATGAGGCTTCTGCACCGCCTGTTCCATCACCTTGCGATCACGGTCACTCATGCCAAGGTGGCGAAGGGTGAGCCGACCGGCCTGCTTGTCGAGCAGCCGCAAGACCACGCGTTCACCATTGGCCGACGGCAGCGTCGAGACGCGGATGTCGACCTCGCGACCGCCGACCCGCAGTGAAATCCGGCCGTCCTGGGGGACGCGCTTCTCCGCGATGTCCAGCCGCGCCATGACCTTGATTCGCGACACCAGCAATGCCGCCAGTTCGCGCTTGGGTTGCACCACTTCGCGCAGGATGCCGTCGATGCGGAAGCGAATCACCAATCGCTTTTCGAAGGTTTCCACATGGATATCCGAAGCGTTTTCCTTGATCGCCTCGCCGAGAATCGCATTGATCAGGCGAATGATCGGCGCATCGTCTTCCTGTTCGAGCAGGTCTTCGGTTTCCTGGATCTGGTCGGCCAGGCTGTGCAGGTCCATCTCGTCGCCCAACCCTTCGACCATGAGCATCGCCGCCGAGGAATCGTGCTGGTAGGCGGCGCTCAAGGCTTGCTCGAAGTCATCCTGGGCCAGCCACTGCATCGCCAGCGGGCCACCAGCGACACGCTGCGCCTCCTGCAGAGCGGTCAGCGGCGCGCCCTCGCGCACGCACAGGCGCAAGCCTTCGGGGCGGTCCAGCAGTATCACGCCATGACGCCGAGCGAAGGCAAACGGCAGGCGCCGCTGGACTGGCTCCTCGAGCAGCGTTGTCATTTCGTTCACGTCCAGTTCGGCCATGCTGAATTTCTCGCGTGTAATGCAATCGAAGAACGTCGGCAGCCCGAAGCCGGCGCAACCATCGGCTTTTGACTACAAGGAATGCATGACATTGCAAACCTTTGCCCGGTTTTTTGGACATTCTGCGCGCCGACCAGCACCAAGGTCGCATACAGACAAGTCCGCCGGGGAATACACCGTCTATGGTCTGTCATTCATGATTGCGCCGCGCATAACTTGGTATGGAACCTTAGACGAAGGTCGAAGCCAATACCCGCGCTGTCTGCAGCCATCCGAAGCAACCAACCGGTCAGGTTGTGAACGTAGCGACATAAGCGAGTCTTGATTAAAACAGTTGTTTGATTTTTCAGGCGATTGCAGAATGCCGCGCCTCTGCGGATTTAACACCAGCTGCAGGGAGCCGTTAGCCGATCCACACTCGACCACCATCCGCAGTGGTTGGGCGAAAAGTACCACCAGCGATGCCAAGCCGGGTGACCGAGCAGCTCGCTGGTTACGATCAAGCAGGAGAACAAGAACAATGCACATTGGCGTTCCTCTCGAAACCAGGCCCGGTGAAACGCGCGTTGCCGCGACACCGGAAACCATCAAGAAGCTGATCGGCCAAGGGCATCAGGTGACGGTGCAGAGCGGGGCTGGCGTACAGGCCAGTGTCCCGGACAGTGCCTATGAAGCGGCAGGCGCAACCATCGCCGATGCCGCCGCGGCGTTCGCAGCAGAGATCCTGCTGAAGGTAAACGCACCGAGCGAAACCGAGCTGGCACAGATGCAGCCAGGCACGGTCTTGGTAGGGATGCTCAACCCCTTCGACAATGAAAACATCGCACGCATGGCGCAACGCGGCATCACCGCGTTTGCCCTGGAAGCGGCACCGCGCACGTCGCGTGCGCAGAGCCTCGACGTGCTCTCCTCCCAGGCCAACATCGCCGGCTACAAGGCGGTCATGGTCGCCGCCAACCAGTATCCGCGCTTCATGCCGATGCTGATGACCGCAGCCGGTACGGTGAAGGCCGCTCGCGTTCTGATACTCGGCGCCGGTGTTGCCGGCCTGCAAGCCATCGCCACGGCCAAGCGCCTGGGTGCGGTGATCGAAGCCTCTGACGTACGTCCTGCGGTGAAGGAGCAGATCGAGTCCCTTGGCGCCAAGTTCGTCGACGTGCCGTGCGAGACCGATGAAGAGCGCGAATGCGCCGAAGGCGTCGGCGGCTACGCCCGGCCGATGCCGGCAAGCTGGATGGCCCGTCAGGCTCAGGCCGTGCACGAGCGTGCCAAGCAGGCCGACATTATCATTACCACCGCGCTGATTCCGGGCCGCAAGGCGCCGACGCTGCTGCAGCAAGAAACCGTGCAGCAGATGAAGCCCGGCTCGGTGGTCATCGACCTCGCCGCCTCCCAAGGCGGTAACTGTCCATTGACCGAAGCCGATCAGGTGGTGGTCAAGCACGGCGTGACCTTGGTTGGCTACACCAACCTGGCGACCCTCGTGCCGGCGGATGCCTCGGCGCTATACGCACGCAACCTGCTGGACTTCCTCAAGCTGGTGATCGATGGCGAAGCCCGATTCCAGCTCAATCTCGAAGACGACATCGTCGCCGCGTGCCTGATGTGCCGTGACGGCCAAGTCGTGCGCACCAACGGATAAGGGAGCCTGAACATGGACATGATTTCTGATGGCATCTACAACCTGATCATCTTTGTGCTGGCGATCTACGTCGGCTACCACGTGGTTTGGAACGTCACCCCCGCGCTGCACACCCCCCTGATGGCGGTCACCAACGCGATTTCGGCAATCGTCATCGTCGGTGCCATGCTGGCCGCCGCGCTAACGGTCACCCCGATGGGCAAGCTGATGGGCACCCTGGCGGTGACGCTGGCTGCCGTGAATGTCTTCGGCGGCTTCCTGGTAACCCGCCGCATGCTGGAAATGTTCAAGAAGAAGGAGCGCGCTTCCGTTGCGGGCAGCGCTAAGGCGGAGTCCAAGCCATGAGCATGAACCTGATTACCCTGCTCTACCTCATCGCTTCGGTGAGCTTCATCCAGGCCCTCAAAGGCCTGTCGCACCCCACCACCTCACGTCGCGGCAACCTGTTCGGCATGATCGGTATGGGCATCGCCGTGGTTACCACGGTGTTCCTGGTGTTCAAGCTCGGCTCACAGCTGGCCGAGAGCGCCAGCCCCTGGAGCGGCCTCGGCTTCATCGTCCTCGGCCTGCTGATTGGCGGCACCATCGGCACGCTGATGGCCAAGCGCGTCGAAATGACCAAGATGCCCGAGCTGGTCGCCTTCATGCACAGCATGATCGGCCTGGCAGCAGTGTTCATCGCTATCGCCGCAGTGCTCGAGCCGCAGTCGCTGGGCATCGTCCAGGCCATCGGTTACCCGATCCCGGCCGGTAACCGCCTGGAGCTGTTCCTTGGTGCAGCCATCGGCGCCATCACCTTCTCCGGTTCGGTGATCGCCTTCGGCAAGCTGTCGGGCAAGTACAAGTTCCGCCTGTTCCAGGGCGCGCCTGTCTCGTTTCCTAACCAGCACAAAATCAACCTCGCCGTTGGCGTGGCGATTCTGGTACTGGGCCTGATCTATACCTTCAGCGGCAACTTCACTGCGTTCATGATTCTGGTGGCGCTGGCCTTCGTCATCGGCGTGCTGATCATCATCCCCATCGGCGGCGCCGACATGCCGGTGGTGGTCTCGATGCTCAACAGCTATTCGGGCTGGGCGGCGGCCGGGATCGGCTTCTCGCTGAACAACTCGATGCTGATCATCGCCGGCTCGCTGGTGGGCTCGAGCGGCGCGATCCTTTCCTACATCATGTGCAAGGCGATGAACCGCTCGTTCTTCAACGTCATCCTCGGCGGCTTTGGTGGCGATGCCGATGCTGGCCCCGCGACGGGCAGCAAGGAACAGCGCCCGGTCAAATCCGGCTCCAGCGATGACGCCGCCTTCCTCCTGTCGAACGCTGACACCGTAATCATCGTCCCCGGCTATGGTCTGGCGGTGGCCCGCGCGCAGCACGCGCTGATGGAGTTGGCCGAGAAGCTGACGCATATGGGCGTGACCGTGAAGTACGCGATCCACCCGGTTGCCGGCCGCATGCCCGGGCACATGAACGTGCTGCTGGCCGAGGCCGAGGTGCCGTACGAGATGGTCTTCGAGATGGACGACATCAACTCCGAGTTCGGCCAGGCCGACGTGGTGCTGGTGCTCGGCGCCAATGACGTGGTCAACCCGGCGGCGAAGAACGATCCAAAGTCGCCTATCGCCGGCATGCCGATCCTCGAGGCGTACAAAGCTAAGACGGTCATCGTCAACAAGCGCTCCATGGCCAGCGGCTATGCCGGCCTGGACAACGAGCTGTTCTACATGGACAAGACCATGATGGTCTTCGGCGATGCCAAGAAGGTCGTCGAGGACATGGTCAAAGCTGTGGAATAACCGCACCCTGCGCCACCAGAACCCCTCCGGCATCGCCGCGAGGGGTTTTGTTTTTCTAGACGCTAGAAACCGAAGACCTGCGCTAGATGCGCTTCGTAGCGCTGGATATCGGCCTCGATCGAAGGCCGCTTCATCACGTCGACGCAGAGAAAGGTCGGCAGGCCGCTCATGCCGAGGAACTCGTTGGCCTTGTGAAAAGGGAAATACACCGCATCGACGCCCTTGCCTTCGAAGAAATCGGTCGGGTCGTCGAAAGCCTGCTGCGGTGCATTCCAGGTCGCCGAGACCATGTACTGCTTGCCCTGCAACAAACCGCCGCTGCCGTACTTCTGCGACGCATCGGAGCGCGTGCGACCGTCGTTGGCGTAGAGACTGCCATGCCCTTCGGTGAACACCTCGTCGAGGTACTTCTTCACGGTCCAGGGGGCGCCCATCCACCAGCCGGGCATCTGGTAGATGATCACGTCGGCCCAGAGAAACTTGGCGACTTCCTCGGCAAGGTCATATCCCGCATCGATCTGGGTTTGCTTGACATCGAACTCGGCGCGGTCGAGGAAGCTCAGTGCAGCCTCGTGCAAGGTGGTGTTGTAGCGCCCATCGGAATGAGCGAACTGCTTAGCGCCGTTCAACAGCAGGACTTTTTTCATGGGGCGTCGCATCCAGCAAGTGAGAATGGCGAGCAGCCTAACGATCTTCATCGCGGCAAAACAGAGCGCCTCAGGCAAAAGCGATTTGACTTCAAGTCACGAATGCCAGGCTCGTTCATGCCTTAGGCTGCATGCATCAATCCGCAGGAGCCACGTTATGAGCGAACGCTATGCCTTCCTCCTATACGCCTACACCCGGCCGGAAAAGTCCGCCGAGTTCGAAGCGCTGTTCAGCCGCTACGTTGATGCAAGCCGGGCCGAAGACGGCTGCATCGAGTACCACATGCTGCGCGACCGCGAGGACTCGACGCTGTTCATCTTCTATGAGGTCTGGCAGTCGGCCGAGCATTTGCACGCGCATAGCGCGCTGCCACACATGCAGCGCTTCCATACACAGCGCATGGACTTCCTGACCCGCGACTTCGAGATTCGTCCGATCGAGATGCTCAGCCCTTCGTCCGCCATACGCTGAAGACCGAACAGCGCCGAACAGTTTGCCAGGCGCAATAGCGGTACAGTTTGCCGTCGACCGCAACTGAACCGGCACAATCCATAGCCCCTGTGACTGTTACGCAACAGCCCGGCGCGCGACCCTATCTGCCCATAACCCATCCCCGCGAACCGACGGGAAGGAGAGGCAGATGGAACGCGTACTGCCACGCACGCTCACGCTCGGCACCGGCCGGCTATCGCTGGGCCGATTGGTTCAGGTAGTACGGCTATGGCGTCAGCGGTCTCGCACACGTCGCCAGCTGGCGACACTGGACGACCATCAGCTGTCAGACATCGGTGTCAGCCGCAGCGAGCGAATGGCCGAGGTGGGCAAACCCTTCTGGCGTTGACGTTGTGCTTCCCAGCCGGGACCGCGAGACCTAAGCTGAACGGCATCGCCGGTCCGACGGTCGAACCGAAGTCGGCAGGTAGCCGCGTCTAGCACTGGGAGAAGTCCATGAACAAATTTCTAATGTCCGTTGCCGCTGCGGCCTGCCTGGCCGCCGGTAGCGCATCGGCCGGAAGCATCACCGGCACCATCGACGCCATCGGCGCCTCGCTGGTCAACACTGTCGAAGGCACCTCCGACATCACCTCGAATCTGGGCGACAACAAGCTGGTACGCGATGCGCGCGACGATGCCGCCCGCTTCGTTGCGTCTAATGGCGAAGCGCGCGGTGCACAGCTGGAGGCAGCGCTTGTTCACATTCGCACCCAGGCGCCGCAGCTGCACGCCAGCGATCTCGAACTGGCCAGCGCTATCCTGACACTCTGATCTGCAGGCTTCATCAAGCGCAACGCTGGCCCTGGGGCTGGCGTTTCGCTAGCCTTGGCGGCTGATTGTTCAGCTCCAGGATTTACATGCGTTCGCTTTACCTTGTACTCGCCAGCTGCTGCTTCTGCGGTAGCGTCCAGGCATTCGACACCACCATCGCCGGCTCCGTTGCCTCCACCTATGTCGCCAGTCAGGTGACCAGCGCCCCGTTCAATAACAAGCTGATCCTCGACTCGCGCGATGACGCGGCCCGTTTCGTCGCCAGCCAGGGCCAAATCCGTGGCGCGCGGCTGGAGGCGGCCCTGCGCTGGCTGCACGAGCATCAGCCGCAACTGGCCGCAAGCGACCTGGAACTGGCCGCAGCCATCCTCGTCCAATAGCCCATCCCTCTTTACGAGTTCTCACATGAAACTGAAGCTGTTTGCCGTGCCGCTCGCACTGACCCTGCTCGCCGGTGGCGCCCAGGCACAAACGCTGGTTGCCACCAGCAACATCGTGGTCAACGCGCTGGACCGCAGCATTAACTTCACTTCCGACGTCACCAGCCGCATCAGCGACATGAAGGTCGTCAGCGAAGCCCGTGACGAGGCTGCCGGGTTCGTCGCCAGTGGTGGCGAAATTCGTGGCGCTCGCCTGGAAGCGGCCTTCGCCAGTCTGCGTAACGAGTTTCCAGATGCTCGCGGCGCCAGTGATCGGGTGCTGGCTGAAACCATCCTCGCCCAGTGAAATCGCCTCGCGCCTGGTGGGTAGCCGTTGCGCTCACCACGCTCGCCAACCTTTGTCAGGCCGACCTGCGCCTGACGCTGGACGCTAGCGACCTGCAGCAGGCCGAACGCGCGGCCAGCCAGCAGCTGCTGGACGAAGCCGTTGCCGCCCTGCCGCCGCGAGTCATCCAGCGGCTCGACCGTGAAGTCCACGTTCGCTGGCATGATGGTTTGACCCATGATGTCTATGGCAGCGCCGGCGGCAATGTTCTGTTGCTCAACCGGCGTCTGCTCCCGGCACTGACCGATGGCTCCGCGACGAGCACGCTCACGAGCCGTCCGCATGGCAGCGTTCGCCGCGAGCTGTTGGCGACGCTGATTCACGAAGTGGGACACCTCTACGACCGGTCTCGGCTCTGGTCGCCAGAGAACCACCGCCAGCTCGCCTTCTGCAGCCAGCGAGCCGCCAGCCTCGGCCTGGTTGGGTTGCCGGACAGCTGCCGCGGTCAGACCGAACGCCGCTTCACCCTCAGCGACGACCCGCGCCTGCTCGATCTCGCCGGCTGGCCCCAGCGCGTCGGCCAGCGAGGCGAGCGTGAGGTCAGCAATGCCCAGGCTGCCCGGAGTCCGGACGCCTATGAGCTGACCAACCCGCTGGAATTCGTCGCGGTGAACCTGGAGTATTTTCTCCTGGACCCCAGCTATGCCTGCCGGCGTCCGTCGCTGCACCGTTACTTCCGCGAGCATTTCGGCTGGCAGCCGTCTAACGTGGACGACTGCGTTGCCGGTCTGCCGATTCTCAACGCCGGCCATGATTTCGCCCGCACGCCCCTGGTCAAACTTGATCCACAGCGGGTTTATGAGGTCGATTACCTGTTCGCCGAAGCCAACGATGCCTGGGTCAGCCGCTGGGGCCATAGCATGCTACGTCTGGTGATTTGCGCGCCGGGCCGCCCACGTGGGCCGAGTTGCCGGCTGGATCTGGACCATCATCTGGTGCTGTCCTTTCGCGCCTTCGTCGGAGACGTGCAACTGTCCAGCTGGGACGGCCTGACCGGCGTCTACCCCTCGCGACTGTTCGTTCTGCCACTGGGCCAGGTCATCGACGAGTACACCAAGGTCGAGCTGCGCAGCCTCGCCTCGATTCCGCTCAAGCTGCAGCGCGACGAAATCGACAGGCTGGTCGAGCGCAGCGCGGAGATGCACTGGAGCTATGACGGCAACTACTACTTCCTGTCCAACAACTGCGCGGTGGAAACGCTCAAACTGCTGCGCAGCGGCACGGCCCGCCCCGAGCTGACGGCACTGGATAGCATCTTGCCCAGCGGCTTGCTGGCAATGCTGATCAACCGCGGCCTGGCCGATGCCAGCGTGCTCGACGATCCCCGCGAAGCGCTGCGGCTGGGCTATCGCTTCGACTCCTACCGCGATCGCTACCAGGCGATGTTCGCCGTGCTTCGCGACCGTCTCGGCCTGCCGCAGGAAGATGTCGAGCAATGGCTGGCGCTCGACGCCGAGGCGCGCCGTCCATGGATCGACAAAGCCGATCTGCGCGCCAGCGCCGCCCTGCTGCTGGTGGAGCAAGCAGCGTTGCGCCGACATCTGCTGCTGGCTCAGGAGGAGCTCAAGAAGCGTTATCTGGGCGACCGCCAGCGCGGCGATACCAGCCTGGCCAAGGCTGACGAAACCCTGCAGGACATTCTCGCCAACAGCGGTTATCTCAGCCGTCCGGCCGAGCTGCTCGATGGCGTCGGCTACGGCCTGCCGCAGGCCAACGAGTGGCAACGCCTAGAGCAGGAAAGCAGCCAGCGCCAAGCGCGCCTGAGCCAGCTCACCGAGGCATTGAACGCTGAGGTTCGACTGCTGCTGGGTGACGAGCGCCGGCGGGAGTTGGAGAGCATCGAAGCCAACCTGGCGCAGATCGGCCAGCACCTGCGCGGCCTGCACAGGGCAGCCGGCGGCCTGAAGCTACCCTGATTGTCGGCAGCATTCGAGCGCACAAAGGCATGTCCGGTGTGCGGGTGGTCATTCATCCTCGACGGCATTGCAATGCGCGTCAGCGAAACGCCTCGACGATCAGTCGCCGCTGACGTTCATCCGGTAAACGGCCCTGCCCGGCCATGATGTTGTCGAGCATGTATCGCGGATTGGAGGTCGCAGGAATCACCGTGGTGACCGCGGGCTCGGCGAGGATGAATTTGAGCAGCAGCTGCGCCCAGGAACTGGCGTCGATCTCGGCCGCCCAGGCTGGCAGCGGTGTGTTCTTGACCCGCGATAGCAAACTGCCCCGGGTGAAGGGGCGGTTGATAAGCGTGGCGATGCCGTTATCGGCGCAGTACGGCAACAGGCGCTTCTCGGCGTTGCGCTCGCTGACCGAATAGTTGAACTGAACAAAGTCGACGGGCTCCTGCTTGAGCACCTCGAGCAGCCGGTCGTGCGCGGATTCGACATAGTGTGTCACCCCGATGTAGCGAACGCGGCCTTGCTCCTTCAGCTCGCGTAGCAGGCCAAGTTGTGTGCGGGTGTCCTGCAGGTTATGCACTTGGATCAGGTCGATGACATCGGTCTGTAGAGCCCCGAAGCTGTCCTCGATCTGCTCCAGGCCACGTTCGCGTCCGGTGGCGGATACCTTGGTGGCGAGAAAGACCTGCCCGCGCGCCGTCTGTCGTTGGACCAGCTCACCCACCACCCGGTCGGCATTGCCATAGCTCGGAGCGGTGTCGATCAGGCGGGCGCCACCTTCGACGAAGACCCGCAACACCTTGAGCAAGTCCTGCATTTCGGGATCATCGAGAGGGATGTCATGCGTGCGCGAAGTGCCCAGCCCGATCACCGGGAGCCATTCGCCAGTGGGCGGAATCTTGCGCAGGCGCAGTGGCTCCGCTGCCTTGGCAGCGCCCGGGACCAGAGACCCAAGGGCAGTTATCGCCGCCAATAAGGCGGTACGGTGAAGCAGCTGGCGGCGCGTCTGCATGGACGGGTTCTCCAGGTCGGTGGCACAGCGACGCTTGAGTATGGTCGACTTCATCCGACTCTTCGGCGCATCGCCCTGGCAGAGCTTTTCCGTTTGTTTCAGATGAAGCCAACATGCCGCTGTGCAGGTGCAGGTGCAGGTGCAGGTGCAGAGGGCGCTACGCAACGGGCAATGCAGCGTGTCGACACGGCGTACTGGCAAAAGGCCTCCATTTCGGTTCTACTTCGCGCAGCCGTATGGCTACCGCCCATTGCATCGCGTCCAGAGAAGCGTCGCAGGCTCGCAACAGATCGAGACAGCATGTCCAATCACTCGCCCAAGCCCACCAAGCAGTCGCCGTCCAACCCGCGAGAGCGCACGGAGCAAGCCGCCTGGCGGCCCAAGGCGCAGCGGCATCGACGCCACAGGCTAATCAGCCTGGCCTATGTGTTGGGCCTGTTGTTGGTCTTCATCCTCAGCCTGCTCCTGCTGCCCGCCGACACCGGCCTCGGCAAACTGTTGTGGGGTGAAGACGAGGGTGTACGCCAGGCGTTGTGACTTGGCGGAGCGCCACGCAACGTCCCCGGCTTCCATCCAGAGCCTGAACAGGCCAAGGGCTGCGGCCGTGCTAGCGGCTCTCTCGTGCCGTCACGACCCGCTCACGCACCTCGGCGTAGGGATAGGCTTCCAGCGACGCGAATCCTGGAATACTGCGAGCCTTGAGCTTGGTGAACACCGGCACGCTGATGCCGCAGAGGAAACGCGTCAGGCATTCGGTGCTGGGCGCGCGGTCCTTGAGCTGTCGATAACGTTGATTGAACTGGACGCAACGAGCCACCATGTCCTGTTCATTCAAAGGCGTCAGTGCAGGCGGCTCGGGCAGTTGTGCGACTCGCCCCTGGCATACCGAGCAATGCCTGCACTGCTGTGGTGCTTGCGCATCGCCGAAATAGGCAGCCAGACGCTGGCTGAGGCACTCATCGGATTCAAACAACCCGAGCATATTGTTGATGCGAGTGATCTCACTCGTTTCGTGTTGCTTGAAATAGGCGTGCAGCTCGCCGCTTAGCAGCTGCGGGTCGAAGCCCGAATTCAGCAGCGCGTAGACCTCGGTCATCTGCTTGCTCTCCAGCTCGATCCAGCCCTTCTCCTGAAAATAGTCCAGCGCCTTGACCACCCGTGCGCGATCGGCGCCGTGCTGCTGATAGAGCGCATCGAAATCCAGCGTGCACCAGGTTCTCGCGCGCGCCGAGGTGTGCACGATAGCTTCGACGAATTGCCGTCGCTCGCCTTCGAATTTCGAAAGCAGCATTTCGGGTTCGAGCAGGTACTTGAAGCGATACTCTGCGAAATAAGCGAAGCGAGGCGCGATGATGCCGCGCAGCTCCAGCTGCACCAGCAGCGTTTTCAGCGGCAACTGGCGGATGTTGCTCTGATCGGAGAGCTGATTGAGCATCAGCTCCCATTGCCCATTCGAGGCTGACTGCAACAACTCGTCGAGTACGCAGCGGATGCCTTCGCGCTCCGGCGTATCGCCATAGACGAAGTTCTGCAACACGTTGAGGCTGTCACGGTTGGCTAGCACCAAGCAGTCGGATGGCCGACCGTCGCGACCGGCGCGACCGATCTCCTGGCTGTAGTTCTCCACCGATTTCGGCAGGTCGTAGTGCACCACGTTGCGGATGTCGGATTTGTCGATCCCCATGCCGAAGGCGATCGTGGCGACGATGCAGTTCAGCTCGCCGGTCATGAAGCGCCGCTGTATCGATTCACGCAGCTCATGGTTCATCCCGGCGTGATAGGCGCTCGCCGGAAAGCCGCGCTGCGCCAGATGTTCGGCGACCTGTTCGGCCGTCTTCTGCTGGGTGACGTAGACGATGGTCGGCTGCCCGGTCTTGTCCGCCAGCCATTCCACCAGCCGGCGCTGCTTGTTCATGCCGGCAACCGGCTCGATCAGCAGATTCAGGTTGGCGCGATAGAAGCCCGTGGTTACCACGTCCCCTGCGTCGATGGCGAACTTGGCCTGCATATCGGTAATGACCGGGGGTGTCGCCGTGGCGGTCAGCAGCAGCACCTGGGGGATGTTGAACTGGCGTTGGTAGTCGGGAAGCTTGAGGTAGTCCGGGCGGAAATTGTGGCCCCACTCCGAAATACAGTGCGCCTCGTCCACCACTAGCAGAGAAATCGGCACCTGGGCGATGAAGGTGCGGAAGCGCTCGTTCTTCAGACGCTCCACCGAGATCATCAGAATCTTCAGTTCGCCGGACTTGGCGCGGCTCATGGTTTCGCTGAGCTGCTCGCGGCTCTGCGCCGAATCGATGCTGGCGGCGGCGACTCCGTGTCGGTGCAGGAATGCCAGCTGGTCCTGCATCAGCGCCAACAGCGGCGAGACGACCAGCGTGAGGTGCGGCAACAGCAGCGCCGGCAGCTGGTAGCACAGGGATTTTCCCGATCCAGTGGGAAAGATTGCCGCCGCCGAGCGCCCGGCCACCACGGCGCGAATGGCCTGCTCCTGGCCTGGGCGGAAGCCGTCATAGCCAAACGTCTGTTTGAGGGTTTGTTCGATCATCGTGAGTCACTCCTTTGACTGAGCGCCAGAAGGTAGCAAAAGGAGGGAGACGGTACTGCAAAGCGGTCACCGGAGCGCGGTCAGCCGTCTGGAAAGCGAATAGGGACGCGGCATGCCTCTCGGCGCGAGCTGGCGGACCAGCCGGCCGTACCGCTATAGAGCAGCAGCCGATCGGCTCGAGCGCGATCGGTGCACGTCTGGCCCGCGGAAGGGACGCATTGCACGTCCCTCGGCAACCTCGATCAGAACCGGTCGCGAATGATCACTTCATCCAACGGTAGTTTGCCGACTCGCGGCTTCGGCTCGACGGTACGCTTGCCCACCGCGACCATCATGGCGATGGCGTGGTTGTCCGGCAGATTGATCAGCTTGCCAACCGCATCGAAATCGAAACCATCCATGGGGCAGGAATCCAGGCCCTTGCCGCGCGCGGCGAGCATCAACGTCTGCGCCATCAGGCCACAGCTGCGCATGGCTTCATCCCGCTGTACCTGCGGCTTGCCGCGGTAGTAGTTATCGATGGCGCCGGCCATGTAGTCCTGCACTTCGTTCGGTGCGCCTTCCCAGACACGGCGAACATTCTTTTCCCAGCTGTCCAGCTGCGCGCAGACCACCACCAGC
This sequence comes from Pseudomonas sp. SST3, assembly GCF_003325755.1. The sequence goes on from NZ_QORI02000001.1 coordinate 305,187, forward strand.
ATCGAGGCGTCAGTCATCTGCGCCTGGTTCCAGCCCACCTCGCGTATCTGCGCGCGCAGCGCCGGATCGCTGACTTCGACGAGGCGCACATGCTGCAGGTTGAAGGCGGAAGGCGCCAGCAGCGCCATCTGCAGCAGCTCGTCCTTCTCTTCGCGACTGAGCTTGAAGCTGGTGTCATAGGCCTTCACGGCGCGGCGGGTCTGGATGGCTTCTTCGATCTGCATGAGGTGGCTCCGCTTGGTAAAAATCGTGGACGCCATCCTATGCGCCTGAACTGATCGAATCCATGCGCGTTCATCGATGTTATTCATCAGCCGCGTCGATCCATTACCTGGCAGCACGTCGACCGAAAAAGCGGTCGCCCACGAAAAAGCCGCCCGCAGGCGGCTGTTTCGATACAGCTGGTATTAGAGCTGTGGACCGGCGCCCTTGATGGCCTCGGATACATCGAACTTCTTGAAGTTGTCGATGAACTTGTTCGCCAGCTCCTTGGCCGCTTCGTCGTAGGCGTTCTGGTCCGCCCAAGTGTTACGCGGGTTGAGCAACTGGGTATCGACGCCCTCGACGGCTTTTGGCACGTCCAGGTTGATGATTGGTAGATGCTCGGTTTCGGCACCCACCAGCGCACCGCTCTGGATCGCGGCGATCACCGCACGGGTCGTTGGAATGTTGAAGCGCTTGCCGACACCGTAGCCACCGCCGGTCCAGCCGGTGTTGACCAGATAGACCTTGGAGCCGAACGCCTGGATGCGCTTGATCAGCAACTCGGCGTAGACACCGGCCGGACGCGGGAAGAAAGGTGCGCCGAAGCAGGTGGAAAAGGTCGACTTGATACCGCTACCGGAACCCATTTCGGTGGAACCCACCAATGCGGTGTAGCCCGACAGGAAGTGGTACGCGGCCTGTTCGTTGTTCAGGATCGATACCGGGGGCAGCACGCCAGTCAGATCACAGGTGAGGAAGATTACGGCGTTCGGCTCACCGCCGAGGTTCTTCTCGGAACGCTTCTCGACGTACTCCAGCGGATAGGCGGCGCGGCTGTTCTGGGTCAGGCTGTCGTCGGTGTAATCGGCGATGCGCTCGTCGCTCAGCACGACGTTTTCCAGCACGGTGCCGAACTGGATGGCTTTCCAGATTACCGGCTCGTTCTTCTCGGACAGGTCGATGCACTTGGCGTAGCAACCGCCTTCGATGTTGAACACCACGCCGGTGCCCCAGCCATGCTCGTCATCGCCGATCAGGTAGCGCGATTCGTCGGCCGACAGGGTGGTCTTGCCGGTACCCGACAGACCGAAGAACAGCGTGACGTCGCCTTCTTCGCCGATGTTGGCGGCGCAATGCATCGGCAACACGTCGGCTTCGGGCAGCAGGTAGTTCTGCACCGAGAACATCGCCTTCTTCATTTCACCGGCGTAACGCATGCCCGCGATAAGGACCTTCTTCTGGGCGAAGTTGATGATCACGCAACCGTCGGAGTTGGTGCCGTCGCGCTCGGGCACACACTCGAAGTTGGCGACGTTGAGAACCTGCCACTGGTCTTTGCTCGCGGGGTTGTACTGCGCCGGGTTGATGAACAGTTGGCGGCCAAAGAGGTTCTGCCAGGCCGTTGCGGTGGACATCTTCACCGGTAGGTAGTGACCTTCGGACGAGCCTACATGGACGTGGGAAACGAAATGATCCTGAGCCTTGTTGAAGGTCTCGACGCGATCCCACAGGGTATCGAACTTCTCGGCCGGGAACGGACGGTTGATCGGGCCCCAGGCGATGGAATCCTGAGTGCTGGGCTCTTCGACGATATAGCGATCAGCTGGCGAACGACCGGTCCGGTGGCCAGTTTTCACGACGAGCGCACCATTGGCGGCCAATTCACCCTCACCGCGTTTGATGGCTTCTTCGATCAGTTGAGCGGTGCTGATATCGGTATACACGGTGTTATTGGCTTGCGTCATGAGTTCCCCGTCGGCTCTGGGCCGATTCCTCCATGCTGTTGTAGCCCTCCGTAGAGTGGGCTACACCGAAAAAAAGTGCGCGCGATTATGACAGAAATGACGCTGCGCTGGGTATGAGCCCGTGATGGCGAAAAGGTTCCTAGCGCCCCGAGACCTTTAATATCGGGTCAGTGTCGAGTGCCAGAGGGACCTTCGATACCCGCACCGGCGAACAGCTGGGCGACGTCTGCGGCATCGAAGCGGTAGCTGTGATTGCAGAACTGGCAGTCGATGGTGATCGCACCACCCTGCTCACCAAGCAATAACTCGGCGTCGTGCTGGCCCAGGCTGGCGATCGCGTTGGCCGAACGCTCACGGGAGCAGCTGCAGCGGAAGCTGATCGGACGCGGTTCGAACAGCCGCACCTGTTCCTCGTGATAGAGGCGGTGCAAGACGGTTTGGGTGTCCAGGCCGAGCAATTCCTCGGCCGACAGGGTATCGGCCAGCGTGCGCAGATGCTGCCAGCTGGCCTCACGCGCCTCGCCGTCACGGATGCGATCGGCCGGCAGCTGCTGCAGCAGCATGCCGCAGGCACGGCGACCATCGGCGGCAAGCCAGAAGCGCGTCGGCAGCTGCTCGGACGAGGCGAAATAGCTCGACAGGCTGTCCGCCAGATTGGCGCCGTCCAGCGCGACGATGCCCTGGTAGCGCTGGCCATTGGTCGGGTCGATGGTCATGGCAAGCACGCCCTCGGGCATCAGCTCGGCCAGGGTGGCGCCCGGGGTCAGCTGCTCTTCGTGATAACGGGCGATGCCGCGCACCTCGCGGTTGCTCGAGCATTCGACCATCAACAGCGGCACCGCTCCGGATGAGCGCGCCTGCAACACCATCAGGCCATCGAATTTCAGCGTGCCGACCAGCAGCCCCGCCGCCGCGAGCAGTTCGCCAAGCAGCTGCGCAACCGGCTCCGGGTAGTCGTGCTTGGCCAAGACCTCGGCGTAGCTGCGCTCGAGCCCGACCCACTCGCCACGCACGTCGGTGTCATCGAAGAGGAATCGCTGGGTGTAATCGGAATCGAGCATTAGCATAACCAGAGCAGATTGAGGGCCGGTGCCGCTGCGCAGATGCCGAGTTCATCGACTCGACCATCACGCTCGGCGCCTGAAAGAAGGGACCGCATTCTAGGTCGAAAGTGGCAGCGGTCCAACTGCCGCTGCTCAGCCCGCGTCCGAGCGAAAGCGCTGCAACGCTCGACGCTGCTTCTTGCTCGGTTTGCCGTCGGTTTCCACGCCCAGAGTTCCGGCCTTGCGCATCGCCGCAGCGTTCTCGCGACGTGCCAGGCTTTCAGCAGTTTCCTCGTAGAGCAACTGTGCCTCCGGCGCGCCTCGGCGCACAGCAGACAACGCTCGAATCACCACCGTGCGCTCGTCGAAACCGGCGCGAATCACCAGCTCTTCGCCGAGTTTCGGCTCCTTGCTCGGCTTGCAGCGCTCACCGCGACAATGCACCTTGCCGCCTTCGATGGCGGCCTTCGCCAGCGCTCGCGTCTTGAAGAAGCGCGCGGCCCATAACCACTTGTCCAACCGGACTTTGTCGTCGTCTTTTTCGCTCATCGCTCAACTCAATCAACCGTCGTGTTGTCATAGAGTCGTACAGGTAGATGCGGTTGTCATGCACCCCGTCTAGAATGCGCGGAAATCTACTGGATACGCTTTTGTTGAACAGCCCCGACCCCCAGACAGTCATCGGTTTGCGCGAATGGATCGCCCTGCCTGAGCTCGGCGTGGTCGGCCTGCGCGCCAAAATCGATACCGGCGCCAGTACGTCCGCATTGCATGCCACCGATATCAGCGAATTCGAGCGCGGCGGCAAACGCTGGGTTCGTTTTACCGCTCACCTGGGCACCCTGGTGCAGCGGCGTCATCGCTGCGAGGCGCCGGTAATTGCACGCAAGACGATCAAAAGCTCCAACGGCCATGTGCAGACCCGCTATGTGGTACGCACACTGCTGGCGCTGGGCACTCATCTGTGGCCCGTGGAATTCACCCTTACCTGTCGCAAGACCATGCGCTATCGCCTGCTGTTGGGATCAAAAGCCCTGATGGACGGCAAATGGCTGGTCGACCCTGCGCGCACTTACGTGCAGGAAAAACCCCAGACCCTTACCTCTCCCGGTGCCCAATGAAAATCGCCGTGCTGTCGCGCAATCCACGTTTGTATTCGACCCGCCGCTTAGTGGAGGCCGGCCAACAGCGCGGCCATGAAGTGGTTGTGATCGATACGCTGCGCGCGTACATGAACATCGCCAGTCACAAGCCGCAGATTCACTACCGCGGCCGTCCCCTGGAAGGCTTCGACGCCGTCATTCCGCGGATCGGCGCCTCCGTCACCTTCTACGGCTGCGCGGTCCTGCGTCAGTTCGAAATGCAGGGGGTGTTCCCGCTCAACGAATCGGTGGCCATCGCCCGCTCGCGCGACAAGCTGCGCTCGCTGCAGCTACTGGCGCGCCGCGGCATCGGCCTGCCGGTGACCGGTTTCGCCCACTCGCCGGATGACATCGCCGACCTCATCCGAATGGTCAACGGCGCGCCCCTAGTCATCAAGGTGCTGGAGGGGACTCAGGGTATCGGCGTGGTCATGTGCGAAACCGCCACCGCCGCCGAGTCGGTGATCGAAGCGTTCATGGGTCTGAAGCAGGACATCATGGTTCAGGAATACATCAAGGAAGCCGGCGGCGCGGACATCCGCTGCTTCGTGGTTGGCGACAAGGTCATCGCCGCGATGAAGCGTCAGGCAAAGCCCGGTGAATTTCGCTCCAACCTGCACCGCGGCGGTACCGCCAGCCTGATCAAGATCACCCCTGAGGAGCGCATGACCGCCATCCGCGCGGCGAAAGTCATGGGCCTGAGCGTGGCCGGTGTCGATATCCTGCGATCCAATCACGTCCGCTGGTGATGGAAGTGAACTCCTCACCGGGCCTGGCCGGCATCGAGGAAACCACCGGCAAGGACGTCGCCGGGCTGATCATCCAGTACTTGGAAAAGAATGCCGGCCCGCATCTGACGCGAACCAAGGGAAAGGGTTAAGCGGAGCTGGACAGCGATAACGTCAGGCTTCAAACCTCAAGCGCTAGACGTTTTCAGCTTGAGCCTGGCCGTCCGCTGCGGCTGCTTCAAGCAGCTGTTCAATAGCTTTACCGCACCCTTGGCAGCAACAACCCCAATGGCAAGCTCACTCGCGCCTCCAGCCCACCACCGTCGCGGTTTCGCAGCTCGACGATGCCACCGTGCTGCGAGGCGATGCGTTTGACGATGGCCAGGCCCAGGCCTGCGCCCTGGCCGCCGCGAGCGCGGTCACCGCGGATGAAGGGGTTGAATATCTCACCGAGCTCGCCCGGATCGATGCCGGCGCCACGGTCGAGTACGCTGAGCACCACATAGGGCGCGCTACCGTCGCCGGAAACGTAGGCGGCGACTTCCACGCCATGACCACCGTAGCGCAGGGCATTTTCGATCAAGTTGACCAGCAGGCGCTTGATCGATACCCGGCGCAGGGCCAGCGGCGGCATCGGCTCGACACACAGGCGCACGGTTTCACCGAACTGGTTGTAGGGCGCCACGACCTCTCGCACCAGCTCGCCGAGGTCGACGCTTTCCACCGGCTCGTCGCTGCCGTCGCGAACAAAGGCGAGGAACTGATCGAGGATCGCATTCATGTCCTCGATATCGCGCACCATGTCCTCGGTGAGCTCGGAATCGCTGGTCATCAGCTCCAGCGACAGGCGCAGACGGGTCAGCGGCGTGCGCAGATCATGGGAGACACCGGCGAGCATCAGTTCGCGCTCACGCCCGGCCTGCTCGACATCTTCAGCCATCTGATTGAACGCGCGGTAGACCTCGGTCATTTCACTCGGCGTGTCGCTGATGGGCAGCCGCACACGGCGGCCCTTGCCGATCTGTCTGGCCGCGTAAACCAGACGCTTGAGTGGCAGGTTGAGCTGGCTGACGAAGATCCAGGCGGCCGCGGTGGACAGCAGACCGATCCCGAGGAACCAACCCAACACGCTCCAGATCCGCTGCCCACGCAACGGATACGCATAGAGCGGCACCTGCAGCCAGTCCGAGCCCAGGCTCGGCGCCCGCACCCAGATCGCCGTCTCGGGCTGGATACGCACTCGTACCTCGGTATCTTCACCGAGTTCGGCCTGCATCTGCCGCTGGAAGATTTCGGTATAGGGCCAGTGGTATTCGCTGGGCGGCACCTCCTCGGCGGTGACCCGCTGCAGCCCGGCGGCTTCGGCGATGCGCTCGCGGTTTTGCTCGTCGGCTGCCCAGTACGCTCGCAGTGTCAGCGCCGCGCCGTGGCTGTACTGTCGATCGACCATGACGTCTTCGTTCATCATCAGGTACACCAACATCAGTACCTTGGAGAACAACACGACGATCAGCACCATCCACAGGGTGCGGGCGAAGAAGCTTTGCGGGAACCAGAGCGGGGTTTTCATAAAAAAGCCGATTTAGACCGCGGGAGGCTGTACCAAAAGGCCAGCGACGTGGGATTTCAACGTGAAGACTGGATCAGGCGCTGCTCCGCTTTAGCCAACCGGGTCGAGCCGGAGTAATTGGCTGAAGCCCACCCTACGAGGCTGGCGACTCACTACGAGATCCGTGAGCCACCCGCTGGTGCGGACCGAGAAAAGCACTGCATTCCAATCCGGTTTAGCGCCGCGCGCATGTGTCGGCTGCTATTTGTTGCCATCAGGTACGAAGACGTAGCCCACGCCCCAGACGGTCTGGATGTAGCGCGGCTTGGACGGGTCCGGCTCGATCAGGCGGCGCAGGCGGGAAATCTGCACGTCGATGGAGCGCTCCAGGGCATCCCACTCCCGGCCGCGGGCCAGGTTCATCAGCTTGTCTCGGGTCAGCGGCTCGCGGGCGTGCTGAACCAGCGCCTTGAGCACGGCGAATTCCCCGGTTGTGAGCATGTGAATCTGATCGCCCTTCTTCAGTTCGCGGGTTCCCAGAAACAACTCGTAATCGCCGAAGGTTACCGTCTGGTCTTCGCTGCCCGGTGCGCCCGGGACCTGCGGCGCCTGGCGACGCAGCACCGCACGGATCCGCGCCAGCAGCTCGCGAGGGTTGAAGGGCTTGGCCAGGTAATCATCAGCGCCTTGCTCCAGGCCCTGAATCCGGCTGGCCTCATCGCCCTTGGCGGTGAGCATGATGATCGGGATCTGGTTGCCACTGGTGCGCAGTCGATTGCAGGCGGACAGTCCGTCCTCGCCCGGCATCATCAGGTCCAGCACGACCAGATGGAACAGCTCGCGGCTGAGCAGACGATCCATCTGTTCAGCATTCTCCACTGTTCGCACGCGATAGCCTTGCTCGTCGAGAAAGCGCTCGAGAAGACGCCGCAAACGGGCGTCATCGTCAACAATCAGGATCTTTTCGCCTTCGCTGGCAGGTGCGGTGCTGCTCATGAGAACTCCCGGAATGATCGACGGCGCATTATGCGCGCAGTCATGTAAACGCAACTGACAGCCATTGTTAGCAGATTTTGCGGCGCCTAGCCGAGGCCCAAAAGAATGAGTCGGGGCGCCTGGCTCGGGTTTTTCGTCCGGCTTCCGATCTCAAACGCTCTGCTGCCCTTATAATCGCGCCCTTTCGCGCAGGCACGGCCTGCATGGTTTGACTGACCCAGGTAGGTTCATGGACAGCATCAATTCCCGCATCGCCGCAGAACTGGGCGTGCGCCCGCAACAGGTTGCCGCCACCGTGGCGCTGCTCGACGAAGGCTCCACCGTTCCCTTCATCGCCCGTTACCGCAAGGAAGTCACCGGCAGCCTGGACGACACCCAGCTGCGCCTGCTCGAAGAGCGCCTGCGCTATATGCGCGAGCTGGATGACCGTCGCGCGTCGATCCTCGCCAGCATCGAGGAACAGGGCAAGCTGACGCCCGAGCTGAAACGCGAGATCGATCTCGCTGACACCAAGACCCGCCTGGAAGACCTCTACCTGCCCTACAAGCAGAAGCGCCGCACCAAGGGCCAGATCGCCCTGGAAGCCGGTCTTGGCGAGCTGGCTGATGCGATCTTCGCCGATCCGGAGCTGAACCCGGAAAGCGAGGCCGCGCGCTTCGTCGATGCCGAGAAAGGTTTTGCCGATACCAAGGCGGTACTCGAAGGCGCCAAGTACATTCTCATGGAACGCTTCGCCGAAGACGCCGATCTGCTGGCCAAACTGCGCGACTTCCTTACCCATAACGCCACCCTGAGCGCACGCATGGTGCCGGGCAAGGAAACCGAAGGGGCCAAGTTCAGCGATTATTTCGAGCACGACGAGCCGCTCAAGAGCGCGCCTTCGCACCGCGCACTGGCGATCTTTCGCGGACGCAACGAAGGCGTGCTCAGCGTCAGCTTGAAGGTTGGCGACGAAGCACCCGGCACCATGCACCCGGGCGAAGTGATGATCGGCGAGCGCTTCGGCATCGCCAATCGTGGTCGCGCGGCGGACAAGTGGCTCGGCGAGGTGGTGCGCTGGACCTGGAAGGTCAAGCTCTACACCCACTTGGAAACCGATCTGCTCGGCGAGCTGCGCGACAAGGCCGAGGATGATGCCATCGGCGTCTTCGCACGCAACATGCACGACCTGTTGCTCGCCGCACCGGCCGGCCCGCGTGCCACCCTCGGGCTCGATCCGGGCCTGCGTACCGGTTGTAAAGTGGCGGTAGTCGATGCCACCGGCAAGCTGCTCGATACCGCCACGGTCTATCCGCACGCCCCGCGCAACGACTGGGACGGCACCCTCGCCGTGCTGGCCAAGCTCTGCGCCAAGCATGCCGTCGATCTGATCGCCATCGGCAACGGCACGGCCAGCCGCGAGACCGATAAGCTCGCCGCCGACCTGATCAAGCAGGTGCCGGGCCTCAAGCTGACCAAGGTGATGGTGTCCGAAGCCGGCGCATCGGTGTATTCGGCCTCCGAACTGGCGGCCAAGGAATTTCCGGATCTTGACGTCTCGATCCGCGGCGCCGTGTCCATCGCACGCCGCCTGCAGGATCCACTGGCCGAGCTGGTGAAGATCGAGCCCAAGGCCATCGGCGTGGGTCAGTACCAGCACGACGTGTCCCAGCTCAAGCTGGCCCGCTCGCTCGATGCAGTGGTCGAGGATTGCGTGAACGCCGTCGGCGTCGACGTCAACACCGCCTCGGTGGCGCTGCTGGCGCGGATTTCCGGCCTGAACACCACCCTGGCACAGAACATCGTGGCCTACCGCGACGCCAACGGCGCGTTCAAGGCCCGCAACGAATTGAAGAAGGTGCCGCGCCTGGGCGATAAGACCTTTGAGCAGGCGGCCGGCTTCCTCCGCGTGATGAATGGTGCGAACCCGCTGGACGCCTCGGCCGTTCACCCCGAGACCTACCCACTCGTCAAGCGCATCGCCCAGGACACCGGCCGCGATATCCGTTCGCTGATCGGCGACTCGACGTTTCTCAAACGCCTGGACCCCAAGCAGTTCACCGACGAAAGCTTCGGCCTGGTCACCGTCAGCGACATCCTGCAGGAATTGGAAAAACCCGGTCGCGACCCGCGCCCCGAGTTCAAGACCGCCGAGTTCCAGGAAGGCGTCGAAAAGCTCAGCGACCTGACGCCCGGTATGGTGCTCGAAGGTGTGGTGACCAACGTGACCAACTTCGGCGCCTTCGTCGACATCGGCGTGCACCAGGATGGCCTGGTGCACATCTCGGCGCTGTCGGAGAAGTTCGTCAAGGATCCCTACGAAGTGGTCAAGGCTGGCGATATCGTCAAGGTCAAGGTCATGGAAGTGGACATCCCACGCAAGCGCGTCGGTCTGTCCATGCGCATGAGCGACACGCCTGGCGAGAAGGCTGACAACATGCGCGGCGGTGGCAACAACCGTGGCAGCCAGGCGCGCGGCGAGCGCAAGCCGGCCAAGCCGGAAACCAAACCGGCGCCGGCCAACAACGCCATGGCCGCGCTGTTCGCCAACGCCAAGAGTCTGAGGAAGTAGGCCGTGAGTGTGAAAGTCGAAGCGATCGGCAGCAGCAGCGCCTTCGGGCGCCTGCTGGGCCTCGAAATTCTCAAGGCGGAAGGCGGCGAAGCCATCCTCAGCCTGAACATGCATGACGGCCTGCGGAACCTGCACGGCAAGCTGCACGGCGGCGCGTTGTTCTCGCTGATCGATACGGCCATGGGTCAGGCCAGCCACAGCCTGGGCGATGGTTCACCGAACAGCGTGACCCTCGAATGCAAGGTCAACTACATCCGTCCGGTGACCGACGGCGAACTGCTCTGCCGCGCCTGGGTGGTCCATGGCGGGCGCCGCACTCAGGTGCTCGAAGCCGAAGTCCACCAGGGCGAAAAGCTGGTGGCCAAGGCGCAATCGACTTTCGCCTGCCTCTGAAAGCGGCAAGCAGCACGCTACGAGCGCCAAGTAAGCACACCGAGCCCTCTCTTGCAGCTTGAAGCTTGTCGCTTGCCGCCCCATATTGTGCCGACTGATGCGTGAAGGAATTCAAACTTGAGCGACCTCCTCTCCCACCGCCTGGCATTGCTGGCCGAGCACCCCAACCTTCCGCTGCTCTCGCAATGCCTGCACGGGATAGAGCGCGAATGCCTGCGCGTCGACGGCCAGGGCAAACTGGCGCTGACGCCGCATCCCCGCGCGCTGGGCTCGGCGCTGACGCATCCGAAGATCACGACTGATTATTCCGAGGCGCTGCTGGAGTTCATTACCGGCACCGAAACCGACCCGCAGAGAACACTGGCCGAGCTGGACGCGATTCATCGCTACACCTACAGCAAGCTCGGTGCTGAGTTTCTCTGGAGCCCGTCGATGCCTGGCCACCTGCCGGAAGAGTCGCAGATTCCCATCGCCGAATACGGCAGCTCCAATATCGGCCGGCTCAAGTATGTGTACCGCCAAGGCCTCGCGCTGCGCTACGGCAAGACCATGCAGTGCATCGCGGGTATTCACTACAACTTCTCCTTGCCGGAGACGTTGTGGCCGGTACTCCAGGCGGACGAGGGCGACGACCGCCCGCAGCAGGACTATCAGTCCTGGCGCTATATCGCGCTGATCCGCAACTTCCGCCGCTACAGCTGGCTGCTGATGTACCTGTTCGGCGCCTCACCGGCACTGGATGCGAGTTTCATGCGCGGCCGGTCGCACCAACTCGAGCAACTCGACGACGACACCCTGTATCTGCCCTGGGCGACCAGCTTGCGCATGAGCGATCTGGGCTACCAGAGCAACGCTCAGGCCGGCCTGACGCCCTGCTACGACGATCTGCCGAGCTACACCAGCAGTCTGCACAAGGCCGTCTCGACGCCGTACCCCGAGTACGCCGCGCTGGGCATCAAGGATGCAAACGGAAACTGGCAGCAGCTCAACACCAACGTGCTGCAGATCGAAAACGAGTACTACTCGAACATCCGCCCCAAGCGTGTCAGCGCCACCGGCGAGCGACCGCTGCACGCCCTGCGCGCGCGCGGCATCCAGTACATCGAAGTACGCTGCCTGGACATCAACCCCTTCCTGCCGCTGGGAATCGACGTCACTGAAGCCCGCTTCCTCGATGCCTTCCTGCTGTTCTGCGCGCTTCAGCAGAGCCCCTGCCTGGCCGCTGGTGAATGCAGCGCCAGCAACGACAACTTCCTCAAGGTGGTCAAGGAAGGCCGCAAGCCGGCGCTGGAACTGCGGCGCTGCGGCGAAAACGTCACGCTGCAGGCCTGGGCCAGCGAATTGATCGGTGAGATCGGCCAAGTGGCAGCCCTGCTGGACCGCAGCCATGGCGGCGAGCATCACGCTCAGGCCCTGGCCGTCCAGCAGGCGAAGATTGACGACAGCAGCCTGACCCCTTCTGCACGCGTCCTGCACGAGCTGCGAAGCAGCGGCGAAAGCTTCAGTCAGTTCGCCCTGCGCCAGACCCGCAGCCATGCCGCCTACTTCCGCGATCAGTCGTTGTCGGAGGCCGACGCTCATTTCTTCGATGAGGCTGCACGCGAGTCCCTGGCGCAGCAGGACGTGATGGAAGCGAGCGATGAGCTGGACTTCGACAGTTTCGTCGCCGAGTACCAGCGCAGCCTTAGCGCCTGAAGCTGCTGCCGTATCGCTGCGCATGCTCAGCGCCTACAACACCTCATCACTGACAGTTATAGGGCGCCATAGGCGCTCTAGCACCCCGCAGACGGTGCCGTAACGCCGCCAGCCCGTGCGAGCCGGGAAAACTTCCGCCAGTGCACCACTCTAAGTTCTTGTCCTTCCCAGGCGACGGAATCCCGGCCGCCTGGGTTGGCCACCAGAACAATAAAAAGAGAGGTGCACTATGTCCTTGCTCGACATGTTGATATCGGCCCGAAGGGGCACCCTGGCGATGGCGGCGACCATCGGCCTGCTGGTCGGTCTGGTCCTGCTGACCAACAGTGCGATCGCCGCCCCGGTCGCCGGCGCCGTCAGCGGCGATCCTACGCTGCCGGAACTGCTCGATAACCCGACCCCACGCGCCACGGTTCGACGTATTCCCTGAGCTGTTCCAGGCGGCTCAGGGCTATCAGCCTGCGCGGCACCTTACAGCTGCCGTTGCACTGACGAAGCAGTGGCGGGCATCGCGCCCGCCACCCGGTTTCAAAGCGCCTTCTCGAAGATCTTCGAGTTGCGCTGGAAGTTGTAGAGCGAAGCCCGCGCCGCTGGCAATCGCTCCACCCCGCTGGGTTCGAAGCCCCGTTCGCGGAACCAATGCGCCGTGCGGGTGGTGAGCACGAACAGAGTCTTCAGCCCCAGCTTGCGCGCCCGCGCCTCGATGCGCTCGAGCAACTCGTCGCCGCGCCCCCCGTGGCGGTACTCGGGGTTCACCGCCAGGCAGGCCAGCTCGCCGGAATCGGAGTCGGCGATCGGATACAGCGCGGCGCAGGCGATGATCAGTCCATCGCGCTCGACAATGGTGAATTGCTCCACCTCGCGTTCCAGTACTTCGCGTGAACGCCGCACCAGAATGCCCTGCTCCTCGAGCGGTGTGATCAGATCGATCAGCCCGCCAACGTCCTCGATGGTCGCCTCACGCAACTGCTCGAACTGCTCCTGCGTCACCAGCGTGCCGTCACCGCCATCGCGGGTGAACAGTTCGTTGAGCAGCGAGCCGTCCTCGGCATAGCTGATCACATGGCTGCGCCGCACGCCGCCCTTGCAGGCTTGCGCCGCCGCGTCGAGCAGCTCGCCCTGGTAGCTGCTGCCTAGCCGCTCCACATAGGCCGGGATCTGCTGCGGGCGCAGCTCGCGCACCAGCTTGCCCAGCTCGTCGCGCAGTCCGCGCTCGGCACCGTAGAGCACCAGCTTGTCGGCCTGCAGGTCAATAGCCGCGCGGGTCGCGATGTCTTCGCAGGCGATGTTGAAGATTTCCCCTGTCGGCGAATAGCCCAGCGGCGAGAGCAGCACGATGGTGCGTTCGTCCAGTAGCCGGCCGATGCCCTTGCGATCGACCCGACGCACCTCGCCGGTGTGGTGGAAATCGACGCCGTCGAGCACGCCTATCGGGCGCGCGGTGACGAAATTGCCGCTGGCGACGCGCAACCGAGCACCCTGCATTGGCGAGGAGGCCATGTCCATCGACAACCGTGCCTCCAGCGCGATGCGCATATGGCCGACCGCGTCGATCACGCATTCCAGCGTCGCCGAGTCGGTGATGCGCAGGTCGCGGTGGAAGCGCGGCTCGATGCCGCGAGCGGTCAGCCGCGCCTCGATCTGCGGACGCGAGCCGAACACCAGTACCAGGCGCACGCCGAGGCTGTGCAACAGCACCAGGTCATGGACGATATTGGGGAAATTCGAATGCTCCAGGGCATCGCCAGGCAACATGACCACGAAGGTGCGGTCGCGGTGCGAGTTGATGTAGGGCGATGAGTCGCGGAGCCAGGTGACGTAGTTGTGCATTGCAAAAGCCTTAGATAACCGCTTTTCAGTCCGGAAGCCGGGTCGAGTACGTGAGAGGCAGGGAGCAGGTTCGGGCTGCGATTCAGGATCGCCGAACCTGCTCCTATCCTCGGCTCGCCGGTTGCAGGCAGTAGTGTTCGATCATTCCGCGCAACAGCCTCACGGTGGGTTCGATTCTGTCGAGATCCAGATACTCGTCCGGCTGGTGAGCACAGGCGATGTCGCCCGGACCGAGCACTAGCGTCTCGCAGCCAAGCTGCTGAAGATAAGGCGCTTCGGTGGAGAAGGCTACCGCCTCGGCAGCATGGCCAGTCAACCGCTCGGCCAGTTTGACCAGTTCGCTCTCGGCGGGCTGATCGAAGGCCGGCACGCTGGGAAACAACGGCGTCAGATCGATCTTTACCTGATGCCTTTCGGCCACCGGACGCAACCGCAGGGCGATAACCTCGCGTAATTGCGCCGGTTCCATGCCCGGCAGCGGGCGCAGATCGTACTCCAGCGAGCACTGGCCACAGATCCGGTTGGGATTGTCGCCGCCGTGGATACAACCCAGGTTGAGGGTCGGCTGTGGAACGTCGAACAACGGGTTGTTGTATTGGTTCTGCCACTCGCGGCGCAGCGTCATCAGCTCGCCCATCACGCCATGCATGGCCTCCAGCGCGCTGTGACCGAAATCCGGATTGGAGGAATGGCCGCTTTGCCCATGTATCTCGATGCCCTCCATCATGATCCCCTTGTGCAGGCGCACCGGCCGCAGCCCCGTCGGCTCACCGATCACCGCAGCGCGCCCAAGCGGCCGGCCCGCCTCGGCCAGCGCGCGAGCGCCGGACATGGAGCTCTCCTCGTCGCAGGTGGCGAGAATCAGCAGCGGCTGCTTGAACGGCTGATCGAGCAAGGGCAGCACGGCTTCGATGATCAGCGCGAAGAAGCCTTTCATGTCGCAGCTGCCGAGGCCGTACCAGCGGTCGTCGGCTTCGCGCAGCCGTAGCGGGTCGGCCGTCCACAGTTCGGCGTCGAAGGGCACGGTGTCGCTGTGCCCCGCCAGCACCAGGCCGCCCGGCCCGGTGCCGTAACTGGCGAGCAGATTGAATTTGCCGGGGGAGATTTCCTGCGTTTCGCAGGCGAAGCCGAGATCGTTCAGCCAGCTGGCGAGGAGATCGATGACTGGACGATTCGTCTGGTCCCAGTGGGCCTGGGTGCAGCTCACCGAAGGCGCAGCAATAAGTGCGGCAAACTGGTCTCTGAACGAGGGAATGGGCACCGACAGCCTCCTGAAAGACGGGGACGAGGGCGCTCAGTGAAACATGAAACGCGCCGCGGCAGTTCTCCCGTTCGGGAAAAACTGCCGCGGCGGTTCGGGATTGGCCGTTACGTCAGACGAAGATCGCCCGAAGGATGGTGAAGTACAGCACGGCTAGCGCGGCGCCTACCGGCAAGGTGATCAGCCAGGACATGAAGATCTTGCCGATCACACCGAGGTTTAGCGCACCGATGCCGCGGGCAAGACCCACGCCCAGCACAGCACCCACCAATGTGTGGGTGGTGGAAACCGGCAGGCCGATGGCCGAAGCCCCGACCACGGTGCTGGCAGCTGCCAACTCAGCGGCGAAACCACGGCTCGGGGTCAGTTCGGTGATCTGCTTGCCAATCGTGGCGATGACTTTGTAGCCATAGGTGGCCAGACCGATAACGATACCCACCGCCCCCAGCAGCAGCACCCAGCCGGGCACCGTGGATTTCGTGCCGATGGCTACGTCAGCACCGCCCTCGAGCACGCCGACGATCGCGGCCAGCGGGCCGACGGCGTTGGCCACGTCGTTGGAGCCGTGAGCGAAGGCCATGGCACAGGCGGTGAAGATCATCAGCACGGCGAAGACTTTTTCCACACTGGAGAAGTGGAAAGCCCTGTCCGCTTCCACGTCCACCTGGATCCGCCGCAACAAGAGGATGCCGATCAGCATCACTAGTACGCCCACAGCTACCGCCAGCAGAAAGCTCTGCCCGCCGCTTAGGTCCAGGCCGATGTGCTTGAGTCCTTTGGAAAGGGTGACCAGGGCGACCATGAAGCCGGTCAGGAACATATACATCGGCACGAAGCGCTTGGCGTTCTGGAAAGGATTATCAGTGTCGATAATCAACTTCTGCACGCTGATGAAGATGCCGAAGGCGATAGTCCCGGAGAGCACTGGCGAGACCACCCAGCTCGCCACGATCGGCCCCACCGCATCCCAATGCACGGCATCCACCGAGATGCCGACCGCGGCAAAGCCGATCACCGCGCCAACGATGGAGTGGGTGGTGGAAACCGGCCAACCTTTGGTGGTGGCAATCAGCAACCAGGTGCCGGCGGCTAAAAGCGCCGACATCATGCCCAGCACCATCAGGTCTGGCGTGATTAACGCAGCATCGACGATGCCGCTCTTGACCGTTTCGGTCACTTCGCCGCCGGCCAGATAGGCGCCGCAGAATTCGAACACCATTGCCACGAAGATGGCTTGCTTGATGGTCAGCGCCTTGGAGCCCACCGAGGTGCCCATGGCATTGGCCACGTCGTTGGCACCGACACCCCACGCCATGAAAAAGCCGAACGTGCACGCAAGGATCAGGAGTACGAAGCCGTAATCCGCGATAAAAGACATAAAAATTACCTGTTGAAGCCGTAAAGGAAGCCGGCGCTTAGCGCGCCAGCAGTTGTTCCAGACGGTTGCCGACGCGCTCGGCGCGGTCAGCGACGTCGCCTATCCATTCGATGATCTTGTAAAGGAACATCACATCGACCGGCGGCAATTCCTTTTCCAGCCTGAACAGCGCTCGGCGCACCGCGATCTGCATGCGGTCGGTTTCACGCTCGATTTCGCCTATTTCTTCGACCATGCTTTCAACCAGCGTGGCTTCGCGGCCGCTGAAGCCGGTTTCGAGCAAGGAGTCCAGTTCCTTGAGCGCCTTCAGCGCCTGGCAGCTGGCATCCACGCTGCGCTGCACGAAGGCCAGCATTTCCGGCTGCATGGCCGGCGGTACGGTCATGCAGCGTCCCAACATCAGCCCGGCGATGTCCTTGGCGCGGTTGGCAATTTTGTCCTGTACACTCAGCAGCTCCAGCAGATCCGAGCGCGGCACCGGCAAAAACAGGCTTTGAGGCAAATGCTGGCGAACGCTTTTCTTGAGCTTGTCGGCCTCGTTTTCCAGTCGGGCCATCTCTTGCTGGATCTGCTCGACGCGCTCCCAATCTTCTGCCGTAATCGCCTGGAACAACGGCACCAGGTTTGCGGCACATTCGTGGGACTTGGCCATGTGCTGTTGCATCGGACCGATTGGCGAGCGCCCGAACAAGCTGGCGAAAGGATTCATTGGCATAGGGAGCACCCCGATTTCAGAAGGCGGCAAGTATACGGATGACCTCAAAGGGCCGCTACCGCGTGACGTTAGTCACACTTAAACATAGGCATCACGTCGGCATCATGCAGAAAGAAACTGAAATCAAACTGCGCGCCAGTCGCGAAACCCTCGCGGCGCTGCGCGACCACCCGCTGCTGAAAAAGCGCAACAAGAGCGGCTGGCAGCGGCACGAGCTGTTCAATCAGTATTTCGACACGCCCGAACGCGAACTTGCTCATGCCAAGGTTGCGCTGCGCCTGCGCCGTGATGGCGAGCAATTCATCCAAACCCTTAAAAGCCGTGGTCAGAGTGTTGCCGGGCTATCCGAGCGCAACGAGTGGGACTGGTACCTGGACAAGGCCAAGCTGGACCTGAAGAAACTCGACAATGAATGTTGGCCAGCCGCCCTCGCCGAGCTGGACAAAAAAACACTGAAGCCGATCTTCACCACCGATTTCGTGCGTGAAAAAGCCGAGATCGCCTGGGGGCGCGGTAAGGCTAAGGTGGTCATCGAGGCGGCGCTGGACTTGGGCAAGGTGGTGGTAGGCAAGCAGAGCGAGGAAATCTGCGAGCTGGAGCTGGAACTACGTCAGGGCGACCCCGAGGCGCTGCTGGAGCTGGCTGCTGAGCTGGCTGCGGATCTGGCACTGATGCCCTGCGACATCAGCAAAGCCGAGCGCGGCTACCGCTTGTACGACGCTGACAGCTATTCATTGACCCTGCCGGCACCCGCGCTCGAGGCGACTATGCCGCTGGATGACGCCTTTGCCGCGCTGTCTTGGCAGTTGCTGGGGAACAGCCAGCGGCTGGCGGAGCAATACCGCTTCAATGGTCGCTGGAAGCTGCTCGGGGAATGGCTGCAGCAATTGGTGGAACTGCGCGCCCTGCTCGGCAGCCTCGGTCAGGCTGCACCGCGCGCCACCAGCCGTGAGCTGCGTGAACAGCTCGATGCGCTGATTCAGGATTGGCGCCCGCGCATCGAAGCCGGCCAGGACGACGAGAGCATCCGCCAGTCCACACCCAGTGATTTCGCTGCAGAGCTGGCCCAGCCGCGCTGGGGCCTGTTCTCGCTGAAAGCCTCGCTGTGGCTGTTACAGCGTGGCTGGACGGTCGGTCGCAACAACCGCGGTAACCGCCAGGGTGCTGCCGAGCTGGGTAACTGGCTGCCACGTCTGCTGGGCGAGGAAGCCGAGGCGCTGCAGCTGCTGCGCTACCAGCAGCAACCCGAAGACCTCGCCGAGCAGCGCCCACGCATGGAACGGCTGCTGGTCTGGCTGCATCTGGCCCGCGCCACGCTGGAGCTGCCGGAGGTCGACCGTCTCTATGGTGAACTGGCCAAACTCTATGCACTGGCGCAGCAGCCGCTGAACGACGAGCTGCTCGATGCTCGCATTGAGCAGGCCCGTACGGTCTGGACGCTGAAGCCCTGGAAGTTGCTGACAAAAAAGTAGGCCCAAGCCTCGAGACTGGTGCGAAGCGTAGGGTGGGGGAAAAGCAGACCCGCGTTGGGTGGGCCGGGCGGCGTTCCACTTTAGCCCACCGCTTTAGCGCAAAAACACCCCTATTTGCGTATGACCTCTACCCGTCCTCCGACTGGTGGGCTAAAGCCCACCCTACATGACGTTCCGATACACCGTGTGGTGTTCTGCCACCGCGTGGATGTAAAAAGCGACATTCACCCTACCGATCTGCTGATTGTCGTAATCGGCGTGTCGGTCAGAGGCGCCGCCATCCGTCGATCGTCACCGACGAGGCCGCAAAGTTGAAGCCTCCCGGCAGACAGGGCGCGCGTTTCGCGGCAAGCTTGGCTTTCGTCTCTACCATGACCGAAGGGCCCCATGTCCGTGTTGAACTCGCCCACCCAGGACCGCTTTCTCGACCTCAACGATTTGCTGCGTGATCTCGTCGCCCAGGGGCGACTGCAGCAGGAAACCGCTGAGCAGTGCATGACCCTGAGGCGCAGCGCAGCGAACAGCCAGCAGCATCCGCTGGAATTTCTCGGCGCACAACAGCTCGACGACCTGACGCGGCCTGGCAAAAAGCTCGATCTGGAAAGCCTGACCGTCTGGCTCGCCGAGCAGGCCGGACAGCCCTATCTGCGCATCGATCCGCTGAAGATCAATGTCGCCGCGGTCACGCCGCTCATGTCGTATGCGTTCGCCCAGCGCCACAAGATCCTGGCGGTGGCGGTGGACAGCTCGGCGGTAACCATCGCCAGCAGCCAGCCATTCGTGAAAAGCTGGGAAGCCAACCTGACCCACGTACTCAAGCGGCCGATCAAGCGGGTGGTGGCCAACCCGGTCGATCTGCAGCGTTTCACCGTGGAATTCTACCGATTGGCCAAGTCGGTCAGCGGCGCCACGGCGACGGATCAGAAGGTCAGCGGAGCCGGTAACTTCGAGCAGTTGCTGAACCTCGGCGCCAGCGATCAGGAGCCGGATGCCAACGACTCGCACATCATCAACATCGTCGACTGGCTGTTCCAGTACGCCTTCGATCAGCGCGCCAGTGACATTCACATCGAGCCACGACGCGAACAGGGCACAGTGCGTTTTCGCATCGATGGCGTGCTGCACAACGTCTACCAATTCCCGCCCCAGGTGGCGATGGCGGTGGTCAGCCGGTTGAAGACGCTGGGGCGAATGAACGTCGCGGAAAAGCGCAAACCGCAGGATGGCCGGGTCAAGACCAAAACTCCGGAAGGCGGCGAGGTGGAGCTGCGCCTGTCGACCCTGCCGACTGCCTTCGGCGAAAAAATGGTGATGCGAATCTTCGATCCGGAAGTGCTGCTCAAGGGTTTCGATCAGCTGGGCTTTTCCGCCGAGGACCTGCGTCGCTGGCAGACCATGACCGGCCAGCCCAACGGCATCATCCTGGTCACTGGCCCCACCGGCTCGGGCAAGACCACTACGCTCTACACCACACTCAAGCAGCTGGCGACGCCCGAAGTGAACGTCTGCACCATTGAAGACCCGATCGAGATGATCGAAGGCGCCTTCAACCAGATGCAGGTGCAGCACAACATCGACCTGACCTTCGCCAGCGGCGTGCGCGCGCTGATGCGTCAGGACCCGGACATCATCATGGTCGGTGAGATTCGTGACCTGGAGACCGCAGAGATGGCGATCCAGGCGGCGCTGACCGGGCACCTGGTGCTGTCTACCCTGCACACCAACGATGCGCCGAGTGCCATCACACGATTACTGGAACTGGGCGTACCGCACTACCTGCTGCGCGCGACGCTACTCGGCGTGATGGCGCAGCGTCTGGTGCGTACCCTCTGCCCGCATTGCAAAGCGCCGGTGCAGCTGGATGCTGATGACTGGCAGGCGCTGACCAAGCCCTGGAACGCCCCGCTACCAGGCAATGCGCAACAGGCCGTGGGCTGCATCGAATGCCGCGACACCGGCTATCGCGGACGCGCCGGTGTCTACGAAATCATGCTGCTCAATGACGCGATCAAGCCACTGATCACCGCCGACACCGATCTCATCGCCCTGCGCCGCCAAGCCTTCAAGGACGGCATGCACAGCCTGCGCCTGTCCGGCGCGCAGAAGATCGCGGCGGGGCTGACCACGCTGGAAGAAGTGCTGCGCGTGACGCCGCAAAGCGAGCAGAAATAGGCCGGGCTGGACGCTGGACGCTGGACGCTGGACGCTGGACGAATCATGGGGTGGATGTCGCTTTTTGCATCCACCAGACATCGCCCGGTGGATCGATAAAGCGTGATCCACCCTACTCCAGACGATGCTGTGTTCGCGACCCCACCTGCTTACCGTAAAGTCAGCCCTGCCGCGCCGCCAGTATCCCCGCCACGCGCGCAGGCTCGCAGTTCAGATAAGCCGAGGACTGCAGCCACTGCTGATCCGGGTACCAGGAAAACATGAACTGCCCGCCTTTCAGACTATCGACCACCATACGCGCCACCTCCGGCCGCACCGCGGGGCAACCCTGGCTGCGGCCGATGCGGCCCTGAGTCGCAATCCAGGCGGGATTCACATAATCGGCCGGATGGATGACGATCGCCCGCTCACGAGCCAGATCGTTAATGCCGGGCTCGAGGCCATCCATGCGCAACGAGTAGCCGTGCTTGCCGCTGTAGCTCTCGGCGGTACGGAACAGACCGATGCTCGACTGATGACTGCCCAGCACGTTGGAAAAGCGCGTGGCGAGGTTATCGCCGGACTTCATCCCGTGGGCGACAAACTCCTTCAGCAACAATCGACGCTGTCTCAGGTCAAAGATCCAGAGGCGACGCTCCGACGACGGCAACGAAAAGTCGATCACCGCCAACCGCTGTGCGGGGCTGGCGCCGTTGTTGACGGCACATTGCATGGCCGCTACCGCGTGCGTGAGCACTTCGGGATTCAGCGCCGGAGCTAGAGGGGACAGGTCGTCTACGATCGGCTGGTAGGTAGGGTTGGCCGCCAGTAGCGGCGTTGACAGGAAAAGGCCTGCCACGAGACAAAGGCGTCGGAACGAAACCATCATGTGTAGATATACCTCACAGACGCCAAGGCCGAACGTCCCTTTCGGCTGGCGTCTTTACTCGCTGCAGACCCGAGCGGGCTCAGCGAAACAGGTCAGACGAGAGCCAAGGGGCTCCCACTTCGTCTGACAGATCATTTTGTAGTGGCCCGGAAGGGTCTGGTTTTCCCAGAAGCCGCAACGGATCAGCGGCGGAGTCTAGCAGTCGGTGGGATGGCCGGGAGTGAAGCGTTGTACAAAAAACATGCATTCCGTCTGGTAAGCGCCCTGTTGTTGGCTCCCGTACTGGCGCTGGCGCAACCCGTCGATGAGCCACCCAATCCCATCCGCAACGCCCTGGAGACACTACCCAGCGCCTGCGGGCCGCACTTCACGGCGATCGATGAAAGCACTCTGCAGCAGCTGACCGAACTCTATCGCCGACATCAGTTCGAGCCGCTGTGGACCTCCTACGTGCAGCTCGACAAGCTGCTCGCGCAACTGAACGGGCTGATCGATGACGGACTGAACCCGGCCATCTACCATTCCGAAGCGATTCGTCAGGCGATGCAGACCGCCACCACCGAGCCGCTGCACCGCGAATGCAGCGACATCCTCGCTACCCACGGGTATCTGCTGGCGCTGCGGCACCTGAGCCATGGGCGCCTGCCGCAGGATCGCCTGGAACCGGTCTGGCGCAGCCCCGCAGCCGCAGTTCAACAGCAGACGGACGAGCAATTGCTGGCAAACGCCGATGACGGACTGGCGCGCCTTGAACAGGCCTTCGACAGGGCGCGCCCGGCGCTCGAGCAGTACCACAACCTGCGCAAGGCCCATTCCCGCCTACGTGCCGAGACGCACCGGCAATGGCTACCTATCCCAGCCGGCCAGACCTTGCGCCCCGGCATGTCAGACCCGCGGGTCCCACTGCTGCGCCAGCGACTGATCAGCGACGGCTACCTACTCGATGCCTGGGCTCCGGGCGGCATCGAGACAGACTACAGCCAGCCGATCGAGCAGGCGATCAAGGCGTTTCAAGCCCAGCACGGGTTACAGGACGACGGCATCCTGGGCGCTGAGACCCTGGCCGCTCTCAACGTCAGCCCGAGCGACCGACTGGGCCAGCTGAAAATCAACCTCGAGCGGTTCCGCTGGCTATCCCGCGATATCGAGGCGCGCTCGCTGCTGGTCGACATCGCCGGCGGGCAAGTCATCTATTTCCGCGACAACCGCCCGCAGTGGCAGGCCCGTAGCCAGGTCGGCCGCGATACGCGGCAAACCCCGGCGATCAAATCGAATGTCACGCGGCTTACGCTCAATCCGACCTGGACGGTGCCACCGACCATCCTGCGCGAAGACAAGCTGCCTAGAATTCGCCAAGACCTGAGCTATCTCGCCGAGCAGAACATGCGGGTGCTCGACTATCAGGGCAACACGCTGGACCCCGAACAGATCGACTGGGACAACCCCGGGAAGATTCTCCTGCGTCAGGCCGAAGGACCCGGCAACCCGCTCGGGCGCCTGGTCATCCGCTTCGCCAACCCCTTCGCCATCTACCTGCACGACACGCCGAGCCAGGGCCTGTTCGACCGCTCACAGCGGGCGTTCAGCTCCGGTTGCGTCCGGGTCGAGTCGGTCATGCAGCTGGTCGATCTGCTGCTGTCCGACGGCGAGCGCGAACGCTTCGACCGGTTGCTCGCAACGGGCCGAACCCACGAGTTCAATCTGGCCAAACCGACGCCGGTACTGCTGGCGTACTGGACGGCCGAAGCGGACAGTGCCGGGCAACCGCATTACCGCCCGGATATCTATAGCCGAGACGCCGACTTGCTGGCCGCGCTGTTGGCCGCCGACCGGCGAGCGTTGCTGGGCATCCGGTAATCCGTGAAGCCAACCGGCGATCAACAAGGCGTGGGCGATTAGCGCACAGATACGCGTAATAGACCGAAGGCACTGGAAGGCGCCCGTAGACCGAGGTCTACTTGGCAGCGACACTGCTCCGGGTATCCTGCGCAGGAGACAGTCACCAGCTGACTTATCTGAAACTCTGTCACGTGCCGATGCTTGGGCTTCACCGCTGAGCATTCATCATTGCCGCCATGGATAGCCGAGCAGAAGTTTTGAACATTGAAGAAAACGCTAAGAACAAGAGTACCGAAGCCGGCCGACTGGCTTCGTTGAGCCGTTACCGCATCTTCGATGGCACGCCGGATGCGGCTTTTGATGATTTGGCGCGACTCGCTGCCGATCTGTGCGGCTGCGCCAGCGCGGCCATCGTTCTCATCGACAGGGAAGGCCTGTGGGTCAAGGCCTGCATGAACGTAGACGGTAGCCCCGGGGCGGCGCCAGATCTGGCGCTTTGCACCCGAGCCATCAGCTGCCCGCAACCCCTCGTGATCGGCATTCCCGCCGATGATCCGCTTGGTGCAGAGACGACCGGCTTCTTTGCCGCCCCCATATTGCAGAGCCCGGAGGCTGTACCGCTGGGCGTGTTGTGCGTCATGGACAGCCAGTCGCAACAGCTATCGGAGCGGCAGCTGGCGCACCTGCAGACGCTGGCCCGCCAGGTCGTGGCGCTGCTGGAGCGGCAGCTCACCCATGAGCAGCACGCGCATCACCCGCCCACCGGCAACGATGCGCTGGACCACGCCATCCTCACGACCGATCCTCACGGCGTCATTACCAGCTGGAACCTGGTTGCCGAACGAATGTTCGGCTGGCCGCGAGAGGAAATCACCGGCAGGTCCATCACCTGTCTTTTTACCGAAGAAGACGCAGCCAGCGACGTGCCGGCAGCCGAGCGAGAGGCGGCAACGAGAGACGGTTCGGTGAGCGGCGAGCGATGGCAGCGGCGCAAGGACGGCAGCCGCTTCTGGGCCGATGGTCAGCTCATGCCGCTGAACAAGGAGCAGGGCCTGCAGCAAGGCTTCATCAAGATCCTGCGCGACCTGACCGGGCGGGCCGATCAGCGGGCTTCGATCCGAGAGGCCGAAGAGCGCTACAGAGCATTGGTCGATCTCAGCCCGCAGGTGATCTGGCAGTGCGATGCCAGTGGTTCGCTGATCTTCTGCAACCGTTTCTGGTGTGAGTTCACCGGCCTGTCTACGAGCGAATCAGCCGGTTGGGGCTGGCTCGATGCGGTCGCGCCAGACCACCGAGACGCGGTACTCAACCAATGGAACTCGGCGCTGAAAAGCGGCAAGTCCGGCAGCTTCGAGGTTCCCCTGCTCGCGGCAGACGGTTGCCCGCGCTGGTTCCAGGGCTGTGGCGCGCCGGTCTACGACCAGGACGGCAGCCTGCTGCACTGGGTACTGGTGGCCCAGGATGTCCACGAGCGGCGCTGCGCAGAGACCGAGCGGCTGGAAAGCGAGGCGTTCACCCGCAGCCTGCTGGACGCCGCCAGCGAAGGGTTCTATTCCATCGACACGCGCGGTGTCGTCACCCTGTGCAACGAGGCGTTCGTCACGCTGCTCGGCTTCTCCAGAAAAGAGCAGGTACTTGGCCTTCAGTTGCACCAGGTCGTGCACCACAGCCACCCGGACGGCTCACCCTACGCGCCCGAGGATTGCCCGATCCAGCGCACCGCCCGTACCGGCGAGCCCGCTCATATCGAATATGAACTGTTCTTCCGTCAGGACGGCACCAGCCTGCCGGTGGAGTACCGGGTCGCGCCACTGTACCGGGACGGCGTGCTGCAGGGCGCCATCTGTACCTTTACCGATATCAGCGAGCGAACTCGTGGCGAGGCACAGCAGACTTATCTGCTGGAGCTCAGCGACCGCCTGCAGGAGGGCGATCGCCGTATCGAACTGTTTGAGATGATGCCCGAGCGGCTGGCCCAGCTGATGGGCATCGACCACATCGCCAGCGGTCATCTCGACGACCGCGGCTGCCTGATCGTCAGCCAGAGGTGGCCGCAGGAAGCCGACCGTGAGCGAGCCGATCTGCACCAGCTTGGCGGGTGCGCGCACAACCTGCGCCTGTGCCTCTCGCAGGGCCAAATCGTGCCGTTCGAAGACCCGCTTGACCAGGCCGGTTGCGGCGGTAACTGCCGCGTATTGCATGATCAGCTCGGCTACCACAGCCTGCTGCTGGTGCCAGTGCTGGAACAGAGCGAGCATTGCGCCTTCCTACTGTTCGCCAGCCGGCAATCGCGCCCCTGGAGCCAGGCCGACATCTCGCTGGTGCGCGAAGTCGCCGAGCGCATCCGTGCCGCCACCGACCGGCTACGCGCGCGCAACGCATTGCGGGAGGCCGAGCAACGCGTCAGCCTGGCCAATGAAATCGCCTCGATCGGCGTCTGGGAATACGACTTCGAACGCAACACCCTGCGCTGGGATGCACAGCTCAAGACACTCGCGGGCATCGCGCCGGACGAGCCGGCACTGTCTGTCGATCAATTCCTCTCGCGGGTCCATGCCGACGATCGACGCGCACTGCTCGATGCCTTCCGCAACGCGCTCGAAGGAGTCCGCGGTGGTGAGCTGAATCTCGACTACCGGGTCTACAACGAAACCGATGACCGGTTCCGCTGGCTGACCAACCGTGGCCGCCGCGTGCTGGATGCCGACGGCCGGATTCACCTGCTCGGCACCGCCCGGGAAATTACCGAGGAGCGCAACGCAGCGCTCAAGCTGCTGCGCATGAACGCCCTGCTCGAAGAGCAGATACAGGAGCGCAGGATCACCGAGCAGCGTCAATCGGTATTGATGGAACTGGGCGACCTGCTGCGCGGGCAGCCGGACAGCATCACCATCGTCACCGCCGCGGTGCGCGCGCTGGGCACGACCCTGAACGTGACCCGCGCGGCCTTTCTGACCGTCGATCCCGGCGGCCAGTACGCCACCATCGAGCGGTACTGGAGCGATGGGGCGCTGGGCGACTACAGCGAGCGCATGTGCTTCGCCGACTACGGCGACTTCGTCTACGACCTGCAGAACGACGAAATGGTCGTGGTCGAAGACGTCCTGCATGACACCCGCACCGCCGGGCAGGCTTCGAGCCTGCGGCTGCGACGGATTCAGAGCCTGGTGTGCGTTCCGCTGCATGACCAGGGGCGTTTGATCGCCGCCCTGATCCTCTTGCAAGACAACCCGCGGCAATGGGCCGAGGACGACATCTCCTTTATCCGCGAAGTCGCCGACCGAGCCTGGACCGCCGACGAGCGGATGCGCGCCGAACGCGCGCTACGTGCCAGCGAAGAGCAGTTCCGCACGCTCGCCGACAACATGAGTCAGTTCGCCTGGATGGCCGATCCTGCCGGCCGCATTTACTGGTACAACAAGCGTTGGTACGACTACACCGGAACCACGCTGGAGGCCATGCGCGCGCTCGGCTGGCGGTCGGTTCATCACCCCGATCACCATGAGCGCGTCAGCGCGTCGATGAAGCGCGCCGTGGCCATCGGCTCGATCTGGGAAGAGACCTTCCCGCTGCGCGGCAAGAGCGGACAGTACCGTTGGTTCCTTTCGCGTGCGGTGCCCATTCGCGACGATTTCGGCCAGGTCACCCGCTGGTTCGGCACCAACACCGATATCACCGCACAGGTCGAGGCCGAAGAGGCGCTACGCGAGCTGAACGACAATCTCGAACGACGGGTCGCCGAGCGCACCCGAGAACTCGCCGAAATCAACCACCTGTTGCACCTGGAAATGGGCGAACGCGAGCGCGCCGAGGAAACCCTGCGCCATGCTCAGAAGATGGAAGCCATCGGTCAGCTCACCGGCGGCCTCGCCCACGATTTCAACAACATGCTCACCGGCGTGTTGGGCGCGCTCGACTTGATTCAGCGCCGGGTCGCCAGCGGGCGGGTGAACGATCTCGGCCGCTATGTCGATGCGGCCACCAGTTCCGCCAACCGTGCCGCCGCCCTGACCCACCGCCTGCTGGCCTTCGCCCGACGCCAGTCGCTTGATCCACAACCGGTGGACGTCAATGAGCTGGTGCAGTCGATGGAGGACATGCTGCGCCGCACGATGGCCGAGCACATCGAATTTGAAACCCACCTGCAACCAGACCCCTGGGTGGCCCACACCGATGCGCATCAGCTGGAAAACGCCCTGCTCAATCTGGTGATCAACGCGCGTGACGCCATGAGCGATGGCGGCAGGCTGATCATTCAGACCGGTTGCGTACAGGTCAGCGACCCGCAAACCGACGGCCCCGAGCCGGGCGATTACGTCACCCTCAGCGTGGCCGACAATGGGTCCGGCATGCCGACAGACGTGGTCGCCAAGGCCTTCGACCCGTTCTTCACCACCAAACCCATCGGCCAGGGCACTGGCCTCGGATTGTCGATGGTCTATGGCTTCGTCAAGCAAACCGGTGGCCACGTGCGCATCGACAGTACGCCCGGTCAGGGCACGCTGATCACCCTGTTCCTGCCACGCAACCGAGTACAGACGGCGCAGCTCGAGCAGAGCCCGAGCACCGAGGTAGCGGTGCACGGCGCGCGGACCAACGAAACCGTGCTGGTGGTGGAAGATGAAGCCGCCGTACGCATGCTGGTGGTCGAGGTGCTGCAGGAGCTGGGTTACGAAGTTCTCGAGGCGGTCGACAGCGGCACCGCACTGCCTTATCTGCAGAGCGACCAGCGTATCGATCTGCTGGTTAGCGATTTCGGCCTGCCGGGAATCAACGGCCGCCAACTCGCCGAACTCGCACGCCAACACCGCCGGGATCTGCGTGTGCTGTTCATCACCGGCTATGCACCGAATGCCGAAGTTCGCGGAGAGTTCCTCGCACCCGGTATGGACATGCTGGCCAAGCCGTTCAGCATCGATCAGCTCGCCACCAAGGTCCGTGAGCTGATCGAACGCAGCGGATAGCGTCGCCGAGGAACTCTGCCGACCGCTCTGCACTCTTTAAAGAAGGATCATGCGGAGGCACCCATCATGCGCAGAACAATGCTGGCGGCAATCACCTTGAGCTGCATTCCTTTTGGTACGGCGATGGCGGACAACGGCTTCGTCCGGCAGATTCTCTCCTCGGGCGCGACGACCGCCTCCACCTACATGACCTTCCGCGACGACAAACTGGTCGCCGCCGCGCGCGAGGACGCCGGC
Source organism: Pseudomonas sp. SST3 (assembly GCF_003325755.1). The sequence goes on from NZ_QORI02000001.1 coordinate 333,969, forward strand.
AGCTTCGTGGCCAGCGATGGGGCCATCCGTGGCCCCTATCTCGAAGCGATGCTCCTGAAGCTGCGCAGTGAGCAACCACAGCTGCACGCCACTGACATGCAGCTGGCGAACGCGATTCTTGCAGCCGAACAGCAATAGCCCACGAAGCAGGCCGACCGAAAGGTCAGCCGTATTGCTCCGCGTGCAGCCAAGCGGCGATCAGCGCCGCCATTCATCCACTCGCAGCATCCGGAGGACCCATGAAAAAAACCGCATCCGCCATTTGGCAAGGTGACCTGAAAAGCGGCAAAGGCACCATCAGCACCCAAAGCGGCGCGCTGAAAGACAACCCCTACGGCTTCAACACCCGTTTCGAAGACGCACCGGGCACCAACCCTGAAGAGCTCATCGGCGCGGCCCATGCCGGATGTTTCTCCATGGCGCTGTCGATGATGCTCGGCCAGGCCGGCTTGACGGCCGAACGCATAGAAACGAAAGCTGAAGTTACCTTGGACAAGCAGGGCGAGGGTTTCTCGATCACCGCCATCGCACTGACGCTGAACGCCAAGGTTCCCGGCGCAGACGAAAATCAGTTCCAGCAGATAGCCAATCAGGCGAAGGAAGGCTGCCCGGTATCCAAGGTCCTCAACGCACAGATCAGCCTGAGCGCGACCCTGGAAAGCTGATCCGATAGGCAAAAAAAAAACGCCGCCCGACTGGGCGCGTTTCCGTTTCGGACGGCTCGCGGTGATCAGCCGCGAATGTTGTAGATGTCCTTCTCGTTCAGCTCGGCGTATTCATACAAGCGATTGAGATAGGCGCTCTGCTGATCCCAGACCTTCTTCGCCACCGGATCGGCCGCGGCGGAGGCATCCACCACTTCGGCCGCCACTTCCTGCAGGCGAGCCAGCACGTCGTCCGGCAGCCTGCGAACTTCAACGCCCTGCTCGCGCAGCTGCTCCATCGCTTCCATGTTCTTGGCGTTGTAGTCGTCGAGCATATCGCCGTTGATTGCGCGGGCGGCGGCGCGCACGATGGCCTTCAGATCGTCCGGCAGGGTTTCCCAAGCCTTGAGGTTAACGTCCAGTTCGAAGGTCACGTTCGGCTCTTGCCAGCCCGGCGTGTAGTAGTACTTCGACGCTTTGTGCAGGCCCAGGGCCAAGTCGTTGTACGGGCCGATCCACTCGGTGGCATCGATGGCACCGGTCTGCAACGCGGTGAAAATCTCACCGGCCGGCATGTTGACCACGGTACCGCCCATCTTGGTCAGCACTTCGCCGCCCAGGCCCGGGGTACGCATCTTCAAGCCGTTGAAGTCGTCGACCGAGTTGATCTCCTTGTTGAACCATCCAGCGGTCTGCACGCCGGTCGCGCCACACGCCATCGGCAATACGCCGTAAGGCTTGTAGACCTCTTCCCACAGCTCCATGCCACCGCCGCGATGCAGCCAGGCGTTCATTTCCTGAGCGTTCGGGCCAAACGGCAGCGCACAGAAGAACTGCGCGGCCGGAACCTTGCCTTTCCAGTAGTAGGGAGCCCCATGACCCATCTCGGCGGTACCACGGGACACCGCATCAAATACTTCCAGCGCCGGCACCAGCTCACCAGCGGCATACACCTTGACCGTCAGACGGCCTTTGCTCATCTCGTTGACCAGCTTGGCGAAATTTTCCGCGCCGACGCCCACTCCAGGAAAATTCTTCGGCCAGGAGGTGACCATCTTCCAATTGAATTTCTCGGTGCTAGCGCTGCCTTCGGGTTTGGCCGCAGCAGTCTCGGCTTCCTTGTTGCAACCGGCCAGAGCCGTAGCAGCCAGGCCAACGCCAGCAGCGGCCAGAATTTGACGACGTTTCATGAGTAACTCCTTGTTGTTGTAATGCTGAAATATCGGAATCCCGATCTCAGGTGGTTCTAGCTATCATATGGCTATCTGTCACTCAAGCATCATGACTACGTACGGCGACTACGTACGTAGTACTGCCGGTTGCGACGCCGTCGCGCAGCCGCCTAGAATCGCCGGCCTTCTGGGCCATAACAATAAAGGATCTGCAATGTCGAAACATGCCCCTCCACTGCTCGGTCTCGCCAGGGTGATCGATGCAGTGAACGCCCGCTTCGGACAGGCCTGCGCCTGGCTAACCCTGTTTCTGGTCCTGGGCACCGCCGTGGTCGTCGTGCTGCGTTACGGGTTCGGCATCGGTGCAACCGCGCTGCAGGAAGCCGTCCTTTACGCGCACGCATTAGTCTTCATGGGCGCCGCCGCCTGGGTACTACAGCGCAACGGGCACGTCCGCGTCGACATCTTCTATCAGAGATTCAGCGCTCGCTACCAGGCCTTGGTCGAAGTGCTCGGAACCCTGCTGTTTCTTCTGCCCGTCTGCCTGTTTCTCGGCTGGGCCAGCTGGGATTACGTCGGCAATTCCTGGGCGACGCTGGAGGCGTCCAGCGAATCGGGTGGCCTCAAATTCGTTTACCTGCAAAAGAGCATCATCTTGGTGCTCGTCGTTGGCCTGGTGCTGCAAGGCATTTCCGAAATCATCAAAGCCGCCTACATCGTCGCCGGTCGCCTGCCCGCGCCGGAGGTGAAGCATGGTTGAATTGATGGCGATACTGCTGTTCGTCAGCATCTGCGTGGCCTTAATGGCCGGCTACCCCGTTGCATTCACTCTTGGCGGCGTCTCGCTGCTGTTTGCCGGCATCGGCATGCTCACTGGCACCTTCGACGGCGGCTACCTGAGCGCGCTGCCGAACCGCTTGTTCGGCATCATGAACAACCAGACGATGCTGGCTGTGCCGCTGTTCGTCTTCATGGGTGTGATGCTGGAAAAGAGCCGAGTGGCCGAAGACCTGCTCGAATCCATGTCGCGCCTGTTCGGCACCCTGCGCGGTGGCCTGGCGATTTCTGTCTGCGTGGTCGGTGCGCTGCTGGCCGCCAGCACCGGTATCGTCGGGGCCACGGTGGTAACCATGGGGCTGCTGGCACTGCCGACCATGCTTCGCCGCGGCTATGACCCGGCCATCTCAACCGGCACGCTCGCGGCCACCGGCACCCTGGGCCAGATCATCCCGCCGTCGATCGTGCTTGTGCTGCTGGGCGACGTGATGTCCAGCGCCTATCAGCAGGCGCAGCTGAAACTGGGCATCTTCTCGCCGAAGACCGTTTCGGTTGGTGACCTGTTTGTCGGCGCCCTGCTACCCGGCCTACTGTTGGTCGGCCTGTACATTCTCTACATCATCGCCGTGGCGGTCGTTCAGCCGAAGAAGCTGCCGGCGCTGCCACAAGAAGAGCTCGGCCCGATCGAGTGGGGCAAGCTGATCAATGCGCTGGTGCCACCGCTGCTGCTGATCAGCGCCGTGCTCGGCTCAATCCTGGCCGGCTACGCGACGCCTACCGAGGCCGCTGCGCTGGGTGCACTGGGCGCGATGGTCCTGGCCTTCTACAAGGGCAAACTCAATTTCGGCCAGCTGCGCGATGTGGCTTACGGCACAACCGAAATCAGCGCCATGGTGTTCCTGATCCTTATCGGCGCCTCGCTGTTCTCGCTGGTGTTCCGCGGCTTCGGCGGGGAAGCGATGATCGAAGACATCTTCGCTCAGCTGCCAGGAGGCGTGCTCGGGGCCTTCTTCCTGGTGATGGTGGTGATCTTCCTGCTGGGCTTCATCCTGGACTTCATCGAAATCACCTTCGTGGTGGTGCCGATAGTCGGCCCGGTGCTGCTGGCCATGGGCCTGGACCCGGTGTGGCTCGGCGTGATGATCGCGCTGAACTTGCAGACTTCATTCCTAACGCCGCCCTTCGGTTTCGCCCTGTTCTATCTGCGCGGCGTGACACCTAAATCAGTGCCTACCAGCACCATTTATAAAGGCGTGATCCCGTTCATCCTCATTCAAGTCCTGCTGCTGGTGATCGCCTACCAGTTCCCGGGGCTGGTCACCTGGCTACCCGAGCAGATTTACGGCAAATAGCCCAAGCAGACGCCCGTTTCGACGGGCGTCTCGCTTTTCGGCGAAGGGTTTCGGCGCGATCATATGCCTGAAACCGCACACCCCGAGCGCTCCATGCCCACCGACTCACTCAGCTACGCACAACTGGCCGAACGCTTTCAGCAGCTCGACGCTTTTCTGCTGCGGCATCAACCGCTGTGGCGCCCACGGCCCTTTACCCATCAGCGCCTGGCCTGGGAAGCGAATCATCCGGAGCTGGCTCGGTGGCTGCGTGACCGCTCGCTGGAACAAGCCGAAGCGGCACACAACCATCCCGAACGCCTCATGGCGCCCGCACCGTTCCCGCAGCTGGCCGCCCAAGCGGCGACGCTGAGCCTCGTGGACGAGCTGCCCACAGCACCGAACCCCAGCACCGATGCTCGGCAGTCGGTCGACGTACCCGGACGCAAATGGCTGCAGATCCAGGCATTCGACTCGGCGCTAAGCTTCAGTGACCGCCCACGGCATTGGCTCGACTGGTGCGCCGGCAAAGGCCACCTGGGGCGGCGTTTGGCCAACCGCGGCGGCGCGCTGACCTGCCTCGAACGCGACCCGGCGCTGGTCACAGCCGGCACCCGCCTCAGCGAGCGATTGGGCATCGACGCGGCGCATCGTCAGCAAGACGTAATGAGCAATGGCGCGTCTGCACAGCTCGGCCCGACGGTAACCCCAGTGGCGCTGCACGCTTGCGGTGATCTGCATGTGCGCCTGATCGACCTGAGCATTGCGCAGCGCTGTCGCCAGCTGGCGGTCGCGCCCTGCTGCTACAACCGCATCCAGACCGAGCGCTATCGGCCCCTGTCGCAACTCGCCGCCGGCTCGGCCCTCAAGCTGTCACGCGACGATCTGGGGCTGCCACTCAGCGAAACGGTCACCGCTGGCGCCCGCGAGCGCCGGCAACGCGACCACTCGATGGCCTGGCGCCTGGCCTTCGACCTCCTCCAGCGCGACCTGCGCGGCGAGGACGATTACCTGCCGACACCGTCGCTACCGAGCAGCTGGCTGAAAAAGCGCTTCGAGGACTACTGCCGCGACTTGGCAACAATCAAGCAACTACCAGAACCGCCGACACTGGACTGGCTCGCACTCGAGCGACGCGGCTGGCAGCGCCTGGCCGAAGTGCGCAACCTGGAGCTGCTGCGCGGCCTGTTCCGGCGTCCGCTGGAACTCTGGCTGGTACTCGACCGCGCGCTGTTTCTGGCCGAAAACCATTACACGATACGGCTGGGCACCTTCTGTTCAGCCGAGCTGACGCCGCGTAATCTGATGCTGATTGCCGAGCTCGACGACCAGCGCGCAAACACATGAAAGAAGCGATGCAAACAACTGGCAACAAACAGTTTACTCGCCGCGAGCAATCGCTATAATGGCGCCCATCTTTTAGCCGGTATAGCTCAGCTGGTAGAGCAACTGACTTGTAATCAGTAGGTCCCGAGTTCGACTCTTGGTGCCGGCACCATATGAAACAACGATTTAGGCTCGCCGCAAGGTGGGCCTTTTTCGTTTTTGCTCGTCCCATCAATACCCCGCTTCGCCGTGCTCAACGCAATCGCTCTACCCCGCTCGCTCCAACTCGACGCTGGACCGATAAGCAAGGCGTAGGTGTGAACCTCGCTCAGGACCGGGCATGCATACAAAAAAGCCCCGCATCAAACGATGCGGGGCTTTTCTGAGTTGGGCTGAGTCCTGTCCCTTCGGCCGCTCCGAGCAGCATTTCCTTACGCCGTTCCTGGCGCTTGCGAGATCCTTCGCGGCAGCCTTACCGCAGCCCAAACGTGGCGGGCTGGGCGCCGTGCTAGGCGATCGATGACGCGTCGAAACGGGTCACGGACCGGCCAGCAACGGCAGCAGGGTTAAGAGCTGACGTGATGGCAAAAGTTCCACTTTTGGAATGAAAAGGCCATCAGCTTAAGCGCGCCGAGGCTGGACGACGGATGCCGATAGTCGGCTGAGGCCAATGCACCTGGTCGGAGGCGCGCTGCGCAGCTGAACGAGCGACATCATCTGTGATGTCACGAGGGAGCGCCCGCCAGCGCTGCGATCCGGCACATTGGACAGTCTGATGGCCTTCCGCCGCGCCGGTTTACCGGTAGCGCATCGACACATGTCCTATTCCCAACGGGCCGGAACATACCGAATAGATCGCGGTCAGCTGTGCGTCGCCATACTCCAGCGCAACTGCAAGGCAATGCTTGCCACCACGGAGCCAGCCTTGAGGAGCCGGGCCACTCGATGACCGCGATTAAGACCATCTTCGACAAACTCAAGCTCTATCTCTTCAACGCCTCGTGGATGATGGCGGAGCGGTTGCTGCACATCGGTGTGGGTTTTCTTACGGCGATTCTGTTGGCGCGGTATTTGGGGCCGGAACAATTCGGCATCCTTTCCTACGCGATTTCGATGACGGCGATCTTCGCCTCCGCCGGACACATGGGACTGGCCGGGCTGGTGGTGCGCGAGGTCGTGAAGAAACCGGACAAGGTGCCGGAAACCCTGGGCACGACCTTTCTTCTTAAACTGACCGGCATGACGCTGGGGTTCGCCCTGATCGCTATCTACGCGCTGCTGTTCGAAGAGGTCGGTGGCACCGAGTTCTGGATGCTGCTGATCGTCGCCTCGGCGATTTTTTTCCAGACCTTCGACGTGGTGGAGTACTGGTTTCAGTCGCAGGTTCAGGCCAAGTACCCGGCCATCGCCAAGTCCAGCGCGATTGTGCTCTCGGCCGGCATTAAGCTGCTGTTGGTCTTCAGCGGCGCCGGCGTGATGGCCTTTGCCTTTGCCCATACCGCGCAGTTCGTGATGGCTGCGGTGATTCTGGCGATTCTCTACAAGGGCACCACCAGCGTCTCGCTGATGGAGTGGAAAGCCAGTTTCGCCAAGGCCAAGGAGCTGCTCAGCCAGGGCTGGATCCTCTATGTCGGCTCGATCTTCGCCGTGATCTACATGAAGATCGATCAGGTGATGCTCAAGTGGATAGTCGGCGCCGAGGAGGTCGGCGTCTATGCAGTCGCCGCGCAGCTGTCGGAAGCCTGGTACTTCCTGCCGACCGCCATCGTCGCATCCTTCTTCCCCAAGCTGATCAAGCTCCATGCCGCTGACTCGGCGCGATTCAATCAGCGCTTCCAGCAGCTGTTCGATGTGCTGTTCATCCTCGCCATCGCCGTTGCGCTGCTGGTGACGCTCGTCGCCGGGCCGCTGATTTCGCTGCTGTTCGGCGCCGAGTACCAGAACTCCGCCGCGATCCTCACCATCCATATCTGGGCGGGTGTGTTCATCTTTATGCGCGCGGCGTTCAGCCGCTGGATTCTGATCGAGGGCGCGCTGATGTTTTCCTTGATAACTCAGGGTCTCGGCGCGCTGGCCAACATCGGGCTGAACATGCTGCTGATCCCGCATTACGGCGGTGAGGGTGCAGCCATGGCAACCCTGATTTCCTATGCGATTGCCTCCTACGCCGCGCTGCTGGTGCATAAGAAGACCCGGCCGGTGTTCTACATGATGACCAAATCCATTTTCAGCCCGTTTCGCTATGCGTTCAGCGCTGTAGGAGCCGCCCGATGAGCCTCAAGTCCCTCGCCAAAGCCCTGCCTGAGCCGGTCAAGCACCTGATCAAGTCCACCCGAGACAACACCGGCCTAGCTCTGGTCCGGCTGTTTTCCAGCAACGGCTTCCTGTCTTCCATTTATTACTGCCTGATCAGCCGCGAGTTCGACCGCGAGCACCGCGCGGTGCTGCTGGGGCGGCTGCAGTTCGCCCGGCTGATGCGCAGCAAGGGCGAGAACGACGCCTTCCTGCGGCGTAACGTGCACCGCCTGGAGAAGGGGCTGATCATGCGCCCGCGGCGTTCCACCTTCGCCGAGGACTACATCGGCCCGACCGTGCGCTGCTTCGCTGATGCAGCCCAGGCCGGAGTCGCCAACGGCCAACAGCGCTGGGCCAACGACGTGCTCACCGACTACTTCTCTGCGGTCGGCAGCACGCCGCGCATCGACTCGGCCAAGCAAACCTTTGCCGGCGCGCAGAACCTCGATGAGGCCAGCCGTTGTGTGCCCTACCCGCACAGCGAGCTGCCACCGTGCCCGGTCAGCTACGACGAGCTGATGCTGCTGTTTCGCCGCCGCCGCTCGGTGCGCTGGTACCAGGACAAACCGGTCAGCAACGCGCTGATCGAACAGGCGGTCAGGGCAGCCGCCCTCGCGCCTTCGGCCTGCAACCGCCAGCCGTTTCGCTTTTACGTCAGCAACGACCCGGCCAAGGCGGCCGATGTTGCCCAGTGCGCTGGCGGCACGGCGGGTTTCCACGACAACCTGCCCTGCGTAATCGCGGTGGTGGGCGATCTCGGCTGCTACCCGGAGGCGCGCGATCGCCATGTGATCTATATCGACGGTTCGCTGGCAGCGATGCAGCTGATGCTGGCCCTGGAAAGCCTGGGCCTGTCCAGCTGCTCGATCAACTGGCCGGACGTCGAAGAAAAAGAGCGCCGTCTGGCAAATAAACTGGGCCTGGCCTACCACGAGCGCACGGTGATGCTGCTGGCGGTGGGTTATGCCGATCCAACTGGAGGGATCCCCTATTCGGACAAGAAGACCGAGAAAGACTTGATCGTATTCAACTGAGGTAAGCGATGATTATCGAGATCAGAAAGGCAGGCTTCGTCAATAAAGGCGCAGAGCTGATGTTGCATGCGGCACTGCAGAAGCTGAGGACACGGTATCCCTACGCTACCTTCGTCATGGCACCAACCCCGAAGAAGGCCGAACAGCCGTTCCGCAAGCTGGTCCAGCTGGGCTTCTATCCCAAGGCCTGGCTGTGGCGCTACGGCATCCAGTGGGGCACGCTGGCCAATTTCGCTCCGCGCCCGCTTCGTGAAATGTACGGCGTGGTGCTGGATAAAGAGGTCGACGTGGTCATCGACGCCGCCGGCTTTGCCTACAGCGATCAATGGGGTGAGGATCCCTGTGCCGAGTTGGCGCAATCGACCAAGCGCTGGAAGAAGAACGGCACCCGCGTGATCCTGTTGCCGCAGGCGCTGGGCCCGTACAAATCGGAGAAGAACCAGGCGGCGATGAAGACCGTGGTCGAGAACGTCGATCTGATCTTCCCCCGTGAGCGTGTCTCATACGACCACCTGACCCAGTTGGTCGGCGAGCAGCCCAAAATCAAGCAGTCGCCGGACTTCACCAACTTGATCACCGGCGTGCTGCCGCCGAACTTCAATGTCGAGCAGAACCGCTTCTGCATCGTCCCCAACTGCCGGATGCTCGACAAGACCGACCAGAAGACGCGCGAGGCCTACCTGCCGTTCCTGATCAGCTGCACACGTTATCTGCTGGAAAAGGGTGCCAAGCCTTTCGTGCTGGTGCATGAAGGCAAGGACGATCAGCGCCTGGCCGATGAGCTGTCGGCGGCCGTCGGCGGCATCCCGATTGTCCAGGAAAGCGGCGCGCTGGAGATCAAGGGCATCCTCGGCGCCTGCAGCGGTACGCTCGGCAGTCGCTTCCACGGCCTGGTCAGCGCACTGTCCCAGGGCGTGCCGGCCCTGGCCACCGGCTGGAGCCACAAGTACCAGATGCTGTTCGAGGACTACGGCTTCCCGGAAGGCCTGGTCCAAGTCACTACCGACGAGGCGGAGATCAAACGCAAGATCGATCTGGTGATCGACGACGCGGCCCGGATCAAGGCGCTAATCCAGTCGCGCACCGATCAGCTCAAGCAACAGTCCGAGCAGATGTGGCAGAAGGTCTTCGCCGTGATCGATGAATGCGAGCGTGTCCGGCAGACTCAGCACCACACTGCCGGCGCCGCCTGAGCCCGGCAGCCTGCCGAACGTCGACTACAACTGAACCCTACACGCGGGCCTGCGCGGTTTGTCGGGTGAGCCGGGCGGCGTTCCGCTTTAGCCCACCGGCTCAGTCACGCCGCGCGAAGCTGACGAATCAGTTTTGTAGGGTGGGCTTCAGCCCACCAGCAACGGACAAGTGGCAACAGACCTGGCGGCTTCCGCAGCCACCGGCTCAGTGGCGCCGGCCGAAGCGTTGACGGATCAGCCGATACAGGTAGTAGAGGACGAACAGCACCACCACGCCGGTAGAGATCGGGTCGAGGTACTGCGAGACCTTTTCATACTGCGATTCGAGGACGAAACCGGCCAGGGCCAGCAGCGCCGTCCAGATCAGCGAACCCAGCGTCGAATAGATCAGAAACAGCGCCATCGGCATACCGACGATGCCGGCCGGCACCGAGATCAGGGTGCGCACCGCTGGCATCAGACGGCCGAAGAACACCGCCCCCTTGCCATGCCGATCGAACCAGCCGCTCGCCTTGTCGATATCCTCCGGTGACAGCGTCAGCCAGTGCCCCCAGCGCTTGGCCAGGCGCTTCATGCGCGCCTGACCGAGCTTGGCGCCGGCGTAGTACCAAGGCAATGCGCCGACCACCGAGCCGGCCGTACCGACGGCGATCACTCCGGCAAAATTCAGCTCGCCGCGCGCCGCGACAAAGCCGGCCAGCGGCATGATCAGCTCCGAGGGGATCGGCGGAAAGATGTTTTCCAGCAACATCAGCGCAAATACGCCGAGGTAGCCGAACGCCGAAACCACTTCCACGATCTTGTCGAACATCGTTACCTCCGCTGGCTCGATGATGGGTCGTCTGGCGCTTCGGCCAGGGCGGGTGACGCCTTTGCCGGAAGCGATGCGTAGTAGTCCGCCAGTTCCTGCATCTGCTCGGGTTTGAGGCGCTGCGCGGCGCTGTGCATGACATGGGCGTATTCACTGCCGCCACGCTTGCCCGCTGTGAACAGCTCCAGTTGCAGCTTCAGATAAGCGCTGTATTGGCCGGCGATGTCCGGATACATGGGATTGCGAGGCGAGCGCTTCGGCCCGTGGCAATGAACACAGGACGGCACGCCCCGTTCCGGCACGCCGCGTTCGGCCAGGGCGCGGCCGCGCTTGAGCGCGGCAGCCGATGCGTCCGGCTTGTCCGCCCGGACAGGCACGGGCAGTTCGGCGTAATGCTTGGCGAGTGCGGTCAGCACGGGCGGTTCGAGCCCGGCGGCAATCGGCTGCATGATGCCGCTGTGGCGTTTTCCACCGGCATAGGCCTGCAGCGTTCCAAGCAGGTAAGCCTGACTCTGGCCGGCCAGTCGCGGAAAGGCGCCCTCCCCACGCCCACCGCCATCCGCCGCGTGGCAGCGGTTGCAGTTGTCCAACACCGGGCCCAGCGGGTCCTGCAAGGGCCGCTGAGAATCAGGCGTCAGCGCTTTGCTGCCGGCGCGGGCTCGCTCACCCAGCGCAAGCCGTTGGTAGCGCTCGGCCGGCATTTCCGGCAGCGCCTGCAGGAAGGCCACCATCGCCCAGACCTCGTCCTCCCGCTTCGTTGCCGGCCAGGCCGGCATGGCGGTGAACTTGACGCCATGTTTGACGATCCAGAACAGCTCGCGCGGCTTCCAGCGCTCTATCCGCGGGGGCAGGAACGGCGGCTCGGGGGTCATCTGCCGCACGATCAGCGAACGCTCTCGCCCCGGTGCGCCATGGCAGAACACGCAGCCTGTCTCGTAATGCCCGGCGCCCTTGAGCACCAGTACAGGATCGTCAAGGGGCGGCACCTTGATGCCCATCGACTGCGTACTGACTGCGCGGCGCATGGCGTAATGCAGCATCCAGCCAGTCGCCTTCCAGTGCCCGGAGCTGGCGCTGATCGAGACCAGCCCCAGCGATATGAGCAGGAAGCCACCCGCACCAGCAAGCCCCGCCAGCAACATGATGCCGGCCGCCACGCGCCGCCAGGAACCACCGGTCAGCCAGCGCAGCCAGCAACGCAGCGGCATCGACACGCGGCAGAGCAACGACCTAGCTGACCGAAACGACATCGCGCTTGTCCTGTAAAAGTCCACCGAGCAGACACAGCCCGCCGAGCAGGTAGGCGGTACCGCCGAATACCAGCATGATCACGCCACCCAGCTGTTGATCCTCCAGCGGGCTGAGGCCCGACAGCGCCGAACCTGCGTGTTCGAATAGCGGACGGCTGGACATCGCCAACAGCACGCCGAGCAGCGTCATGTGCATGGAGGTCAGCAGCAGCCCGGCGATACCGGCGAGCGCGCGCCTATGCCTGACTCCGCCGAACGCTGCGAGCCACACCAGCAGCCCGACGAACAGGTAGCTGCCCTGCTCCAGCACTTGCGCGGCCTGGGAGGTTCGCGCCGCATGGTGCAGTGCCGGCATGTGCCAGGCCCAGACGACGAACAGCTCGATCACCGAGGCCAGGATCGGTGAAAACAGCACCGGCACTCGGCTGGAAAAGTCCAGCCGGCCACCGGCCAGTCCGATTGCCAGCAAGGGCGCCGCCACCGCCACCACCATCACGTGCATCAGCATGTGGCCGACGAACAGACGATCCGCCATCGCCGGCAGCGGGCCGAGCCAGACCGCCGCCAGCGTGGCCAGTCCTAGCATCAAGGACAAGGGCCGCCAGATCATTCGCAGCTCCCGATGAAGACCACGCACAGCGCAACGAATACCGTAGCGACGAAGCTCAGGCCGCTCAGCAGTAGCGTCGAAAAGCCCAGAAAGCGATGGCGATCGGCAGCCGTATCGAAATCATGCGGAGCCGTCGCGTTGCCGAACGTATGCCGACGCCAGCCGCTCCAGCCGGTCAGCGCGATACCCGCCAGCGCCACGAACGTGAGCACGCCGATGGCGACACGCAGATCCCCCAGGGGACCGGCGCGCCCCGCCATCTTGGCGCACCAGACGGCCGCCGCCACGTACGACAACAGGAAGTGCATGGCCCAGATTGCCGGTCCGATGACGAGCAACCACAGCGTGTCGCGCACCTGTGGCGTGGCTTCCGGCTGGTCCTCAGGCCTGGGTTCGCGCTGTTCGCTCATGCGACCTCCGGGAAGCCGGCGATGACCGCGACGGTCACGACCAGGGTGATGGCCATGAAGTGCCAGTAGAGCGCGACGTTGCGAATGTCGATGTCGTACTCGGCCGTCATCCGTCCCGCCGCACGGCGAGCCAGGCAGTACAGTTGCATGATCAGCCCCACACCGAGATGCAGCAGGCACCAGAGCACCAACACCCAGACTGTCGCCGGGTAGACGTTCTCGGTCGGGTCGAGACCGTTGAAATGCGGTCCAGCCCAAAGCGAATAGGCACCGGCCAAGGTCAGAATGGCCGCCAGCCCCAGCGCGGCATAAAAGCCGGCCGCCTGGTCGCGGTGATTGCAGCGGCGGGCCAACAGCGTCAGGCCCCAGGAGGCGAGAATCAGGCCCAGGGCGGCCGTCGGCCACATCACACCCGGGCCCGCAGCATCGGCCGGCGGAAAGTTCTCGTGCACCGTCCAGAAGAAGAAGTAGCCGAAGACCAGGCTGGCGAAGGCGCTCATGTCGCCGATCATGGTGATGAAGGTGGCCCACCAGCCCACCGATTTGGCGCCCGAGGCATACAGCGGCAGCGACACATCCAGGCCGATGTCCTTGCGCGGTTTCTCCGGAATCAGCGCGGTACCCGTCCAGAGCCAGACGAGGATAGTCACCAGAGCCAGAAAACCACTTGCCAGGGCCGCGACATACCAGCTGTACGTGGCGAAGATGAACAGCCCGCCAGTGAAGATCGCCGCCCACATGCTCAGGAAGGTCGGGCCCGGCACGCGCAGGCACTGGATCGGCTCGGCATCGATGATGCTGCTGATCAACGTCTCGCGCTTGCCCTCCTCGGCATCCGGCAGATAGAAGCGCCCTGCATCGACGTCGCGCATCAGGTTGGGTTGATCCCATAGCGGATAGCGGCTCTTGATGATCGGGATCGAACGCGACCCCCAGGGCATGCCGGGCATTTCGGCGAGCCACTCCAGCGTGCCGGCGTTCCACGGGTTGCGCTTGCTGTAGGGCTGTTTGCCCTTGGGCCGCAAGACGTCCCAGACCAGCACCGCGACGCCGGCGGCGAGGATGAAGGCCCCGACAGTGGAGACCATGTTGAGCACATCGAAGCCCATGTCCGGCGCATAGGTGTAGACGCGCCGCGGCATGCCCAGCAAGCCGGTGAAGTGCATCGGCAGGAAGGCGATATTGAAGCCGATGAACATCAGCCAGAAGGCGATGCGTCCGAGGCGATCCGATAGCGTCTTGCTCATCGCCAACGGGAAGAAGTAGTAGAGCCCGGCGATCACCGGGAACAGCATGCCGCCGATCAGCACGTAGTGCAGGTGGGCGACGATGAAGTAGGTGTCGTGGGCCTGGAAGTCGAACGGCGCCAGCGCCACCATCACCCCGGTCAGACCGCCGAGGACGAAGATCGCCAGCGCGCCGGCGACGAACAGCATCGGCACCGATTTGACGAAGCGCCCTGCCAGCGCCGTTGCCAGAAAGCAGAAGATCTGCACGCCGGTGGGAATCGCCACCGCCTCGGACGCAGCCGAGAAGAACGCCAGCGAGATGGCCGGCATACCGGTGGTGAACATGTGGTGGACCCACAGCCCGAAGCTGATGAAACCGGTGCCCACGGCGGCCAGCACGATGAAGCTGTAACCGACGATGGGCCGCTGAGCGGCGGTGGGCACGATGGTCGCTACCAGCGCCACCGCCGGCAGGAAGATGATGTACACCTCGGGATGGCCGAATATCCAGAACAGGTGCTGCCACAGGAGCGGATCACCGCCGCGGCTGGCATCGAAGAACGGCCAGTCAAAGGCGCGTTCCAGCTCGAACAGCAGGTCGCCAGCGATCAGCGGTGGAAAGGCGAATAGAATCATTCCCGCCACCACCAGGATGTACCAGGAGTACAGCGGGATCAGGTTGATGCGCATGCCCGGCGGCCGCGTTTTCAGCACGCCGACGATCAGCTCCACCGCCGCCGCGATCGACGACACCTCGATGAACGACAGCCCGAGCAGCCAGATATCCGCGCCGAGGCCATCCTGATAAGTCGTGGTCAGCGGCGGGTACATGAACCAACCGCCCTGGGGCGCGACGCCGAAGAAGATCGAGCCGCAGACAAACACGCCACCGATGATGAAACACCAGAAGCCGTACGCCGAAAGCCGGGGGAACGGCAGATCCCGCGCCCCGAGCATCTGCGGCAGGATGAGAATCGAGAAAGCCTCGAAGATCGGCACGCCAAACAAAAACATCATCACCGAGCCGTGCAGGGTGAACACCTGGTTATAGGTTTCGGCCGACAGCAGATCATTGTCCGGCACCGCCAGCTGCGCACGGATCAGCATCGCCAGCACGCCGGCGAAGAGAAAGAACAGGAACGACACGCCGGTGTACCAGAGCCCGACCTCGGTGTTGTTCACCGCCGACCAGTAGCGCCAACCGGTGGGCGTCTTCCAGGCGGCGGCGAGGCGTTCGGCCTGAGCCTTGGCGCGGGCCTCTTCCGGCGGGTCGCGGTAGTCCATCGGCTCGCTCATTTCAGCCCCTTCAGGTAATGCGCCATGGCGTTCAGCTGGTCATCTGGCAGCATGCCAAAGGTCGGCATCTTCACGCCCGGCTTGATTTCGCCGGTATGCCCGATCCAGCGCCGGAACGCCTCGACATCGGCCGGCAGCGTCCCGGCCGCGAGGCTCAAGCGGCTGCCGACGTGTGTCAGGTCGGGGCCGACCGTGCCGTCCGCCTCGGTACCGCGCACCTGATGACAGGCGCCGCAACCGTTGCTGAGAAACGCCCGCTGGCCCTGGCGCTGCAATGCCGATTCAGCTGCCTGGGCCGGCTGTGCCTGGCGGGCGAGCCAGCTACTGAAGGCCGCCGGCTCCATCACCACCACGGGGAACGCCATCAGCGCGTGGGACGTGCCGCAATACTCGGCGCATGCGCCGCGAAAGGTCCCGGTGCGAGTCGGCTCGAGTACCAGCTGATTGGTGCGGCCGGGAATCATGTCGACCTTGCCACCCAGCGAGGGAATCCAGAACGAGTGGATCACGTCCGGGCTGGTCAGGTTGAAGGCGACCCGCTGGCCGACCGGTAACCGAATCTCGTTAGCCAGCTCCACCGTTTCACCGGCATCGGTCTGGTAGCGCACCCGCCACCACCATTGTTCCCCGGACACATCCACCCGCAGGTCGATATCGGTGGTTGAACGCAGCGACGGCATCAGCATCAGCCCATAGGTCAGCAGCCCGGTCAGCACCACGACAGGAAAGATGATGCCGCCGCCGAGAATCAACCAGCGCGCGCTGCGAATGCCATGTGCCTCCGGGTGCGCCTGGGTCGCGTAGAGCGCGATGCCCATAACCACGGCCCAGATCAGCACGCCGCCCGCGCACATCCACCAGAACAGCGTGGCGATGCTCTCGGCGCCGGTCCCGGCGGGGTTCAGCGTCGACTGCTGCCCATCACAGGCGACCAGCAATGCCATCGGCAACAGGCCGAGGCCACGCTGCCATTGCCGTGTCCGCTGGATGTCGTTACTGCGCTGATGCCACATGGTCCGGCTCGTTGAGGGTCCAGTTCGTGTGACCGCCTTCGAGGCCGAAAAGTTGGATGGACTCTCTCGCCGCAGCGCCGGTCGAATGCTCAAGCGCTCGAACTGCCGGAGAAAAGAATGGAGGCCGACCGTAGCCATCGACGCTATCTGCTGGCGCTGCTCATACTGTTTCTGCTGGTCTGGGGTGGCCTCGCCATCGCCCCGGAAGACCGGCATGACTGGGTGCTGGAGAACCTGTTGGTGCTCGCGCTGGCCGTCGCTCTGCTACTGGGTCACAGGCACTACCTGCCCTCGCGCAGCGCCGCGACACTGATCATCCTCTATCTGTGCATCCATCAGCTGGGCGCGCATTACACCTACGCCAAGGTACCGTACGACGCCTGGTGGCAAGCCATGACGGGAGAAAGCCTGGACCAGACGCTTGGCTGGGAGCGCAATCAGTTCGACCGGCTGGCGCATCTCAGTTACGGGTTGCTGCTGGCCTACCCCATCCGTGAAGTGCTGATACGCCTGGGCCTGAAGCCCGGTTACTGGAGCCTGTTGCTGCCGGTGGACATCGTCCTCTCGACCTCGGCGGTCTATGAGCTGATCGAGTGGTTCGGTGCCGCGACGCTTAGCGCCGAAGACGGACGTACCTTCCTCGCCGCGCAACATGATCGCTGGGATCCGCAGAAGGACATGGCCCTGGCAGCGGCCGGTGCGGTATTTGCCATGCTCTGCACGGCGCTGATGTCGTGGCGTGCCAACCACCTGGCCCGGCAGGCGTCGCCTTGATGCTGACGCCCGCGGGCACTCAGGGACGCGCGGGATTCTCGATACGCGCGACCGCATCGGGGGCTTCACGGTCGGTGGTGACACCGATGCGTCGCAGGTACCAGAGATACGCCAGGTGCGAGCAGCCCCAGCCAAGCAGCACGCCCAACGTATTGGCCAGCATGTCGCCCATCGATGCCCAGCGATTGGGCAGGAAGCTTTGGCCAATCTCGATCAACAGCGCCGCCCCGGTACAGGCGGCGAGGGTCCAGATCACACGCCACTGCGGAAAGGCCAGACGCAAGGTGAAGACCAGTGCGGCAAAACCCAGCATATGGTGCAGCTTGTCCTGCTGATCGAACACCTGCGGCACCGGTTCGGGCCGCAAACCGCTGAACAGGATCACCCCCAGAACCACGATGAACGGCAGGGCACGCAAGTAATTCATAGGCAAACGGAAACTCTCGCATTGGGCACGGATAAAGGGCTGGCAGGGCCCGAGCGGGCTGAATATAAAGGCGCGTCGGCAAACCGCCGGCGTAAGATAGCAACCCGCGGGCATTGCGTATCGATCGGGGTTGCCTGACTCGCACGCTATGGAGGCCGTTCGGAGTCGATAGTTCGCGACCGCCTGTAACAAATTGCGCACTCGCCGTCCGGCCGTACCCTTTGCGCATCACCTGCCCACGCTAAACGGAACCGTGATCGCAGGGTCCGACCTGATAGGATCTGTCAAAAGCCGCAGCGTACGGGCACCGGCGTCCTACGCCTCGCAAACATGGGAAACCACTTTGACGCACCCGATTTCGCCGCCCGGCAGTTTACAGCGGCAACCACACAGCGACACCTCCGCCGCGACCCTGGCGATCGGCGGTGACTGGACGCTAAAACACTACGCAACCCTGCACCGTCAGGTCGAGCGGGCTCGCCGTCAGGTCACCGATGCCGACCAGGTCGACCTCGATGCGATCGGCGAGCTGGACACGGCGGGCGCCGGTTTGCTGGTCGAACTGCTCGGACCGGCGCGAATGGCCCGCCTGCAGGAGTGGGCGCCGCAGCTGCCGGCGGAACGACAAGCGTTGCTGACGACCGTCGCCGCCGCGCTGGACCAACCAGAAGCCGAACAGGCACCTGAAACCAACGGCCTGGCCGATGTACTGGCACACGTGGGGCGCACCGTCTCAGGAGTCTGGAACCAGCAACGCACCCTGCTCGGCTTTATCGGCCTGACCCTGCAGACGCTCTTTACCGTCATCCTCAACCCACGGCGCTGGCGCGTGACCGCGCTGGTCGCGCATATAGAGCAGACCGGCCTGGATGCGATCCCGATCGTTGCCCTGCTGACCTTTCTGGTCGGCGCCGTGGTGGCTTTTCTCGGCGCCACGGTGTTGGCTGACTTCGGCGCAACCATCTATACGGTCAATCTGGTGGCGTTCTCCTTCCTGCGCGAATTCGGTGTGCTGCTGGCCGCGATCCTGCTCGCCGGCCGCACCGCCAGCGCCTTTGCCGCACAGATCGGGGCAATGAAATCCAACGAGGAGATCGACGCCATTCGCACCCTCGGCCTCAGCCCCATCGAGCTGCTGGTGCTGCCACGGGTGCTGGCGATGTTGATCACCCTGCCAATCCTGACCTTCATCGGCATCATCAGCGGCATCGTCGGTGGGCTGGTGGTCTGTTCGCTGGCGCTGGATATCTCGCCGGCGATGTTCTTCACCATTTTGCAGCGCGATATCCCGCTCAATCACTTCCTGGTCGGCATCGGCAAAGCACCGATATTCGCCTTCCTGATCGCGGTGATCGGCTGCCTTGAAGGCTTCAAGGCCAGCGGCAGCGCACAGTCAGTGGGCGAGCACACCACTTCCAGCGTGGTGCAGTCGATTTTCATGGTGATCCTGCTGGACGCCGTCGCCGCATTGTTCTTCATGGAGATGGGCTGGTGAGCATGAAAGAACCTGTGATCCAGGTCAGCGGGCTGGTCAATCGCTTCGGCAAACAGGCGGTGCACGTCAATCTCGACCTGGATATCCGCCGCGGCGAAATCCTCGGCGTGGTCGGCGGCTCCGGCACCGGCAAGTCGGTGCTGCTGCGCAGCATCGTCGGCCTGCGCCGACCGAACGCCGGCAGCGTCAAGGTGTTCGGCGAGAACCTGTTGAAGCTTCCCGCCCAGCGGCGCTCGGAAGTGGAACGACGCTTCGGCGTGCTGTTCCAGCGCGGCGCACTGTTCACCTCGCTGAACCTGCAGGAAAACGTCGCCCTGCCGCTGATCGAGCACATCGGTCTCAAGCGCGCCGACGCCGAACACCTGGCGCGGCAGAAGCTGGCGCTGGCCGGGCTGCCACCGGAAGCGGCCTGCAAATACCCCGACGAGCTGTCTGGCGGCATGGTCAAGCGCGCGGCGTTGGCCCGCGCCCTGGCGCTGGATCCGGAAGTGCTGTTTCTCGATGAGCCCACCGCCGGCCTCGACCCCATCGGCGCGGCAGCGTTCGACCAGCTGATACTGACTCTGCGCGATGCGCTGGGCTTCAGCGTGTTCCTGGTCACCCATGACCTCGACACGCTCTACACCATTTGCGATCGCGTCGCGGTACTGGCACAGAAGCGCGTACTGGTCGTCGACACCCTCGAAGCCGTCGCAGCCACTGACGATGAGTGGATTCGCGAATACTTCCATGGCCCTCGTGGCCGCGCTGCGCATGATGCCGCGCTTATGTTGGAGACACCCTGATCATGGAAACCCGTGCCCATCATGTTTTGATCGGACTGTTCACGGTCGTAGCGGTCGGCTGCGCGCTGCTGTTCGCGCTGTGGCTAGGCAAATCCAGCATCGACCGCGAATACAGCTACTACGATATCGGCTTCAGCCAGGCCGTGAGCGGGCTGTCCAGCGGCAGCTCGGTGGAATACAGCGGCATCAAGGTGGGCGATGTGACCCAGCTGTGGCTGGAGCCGGACGATCCGCGCAAGGTCCGCGCGCGCATTCGTGTCTACGGCGGCACGCCGATCAAGACCGACACCCAGGCGCGTCTGGCGCTGGCCAACATCACCGGCAGCATGGTCATCCAGCTGCACGGCGGTACGCCGGAGGCCCCGCGCCTTGAAGGCGACCCCGATGACCCGCCACTGATCGTCGCCGATCCTTCCTCGCTCAGCGCGCTGCTGGAGAACGGCGAGGATCTCATGAGCAACATCAACAACCTGCTGCTCAGCGCCAACCAGATCTTTTCCGAGGAAAACACCACGCGCCTGAGCCGCACCCTGGAACATTTGGAGCAGGCCACCAGCGTGCTCTCGGACCAGCGCGGCGACCTGGCCCAGACGCTGCAACAGTTCAATCAGCTGAGCCAGCAGGCCAACACCGTCATGGGCGAGTTGTCGAGCCTGGCGCGCAACGCCAACGGTCTGCTCGACGACCAGGGCCGCAGCGTACTCGACAGCGCGGCGCAATCGATGAGCGCGCTGGATCGCACCACGGCACGCCTGGATACCCTGCTGGAGGAGAACCAGGGCGCGCTGAACAACGGTATGCAGGGCTTCAACGAACTGGGCCCGGCCATCAACGAATTGCGCACCACCCTCGGTGCCCTGCGCCGGGTGACCCAGCGCCTGGAAGACAACCCGAGCGGCTTCCTGCTCGGCCGAGACAAACTGCAGGAGTTCAACCCATGAACCTTCGCCTTCATTCCCTGCCTCGCCTCGTCCTGCTCGGACTGCTCGTCGCGCTCTCGGCCTGCTCGATACTGCCGGAGTCCGAGCCGTTGCGAATTTATCTCCTGCCCACCACGACATCGCCGCAGCAAGCCCGCGAGCCGGCACTGCAACACGCGCTGCGCATCAATACCCCGCAGGCCAGTCGCATCCTCTCCAGCCCGCGCATCGCCGTGGTGCCGCAGGGCAACCAGATCAGCGCTTATGGCGGCGCACGCTGGAGCGATGCGGCGCCCGTGCTGCTGCGCGATCGCTTGATCGAAGCGTTCCAGCGCGATGGCCGCATGCCCTCGGTGAGCAACGAGGACGTGAATCTCTATGCCGACCTCAGCCTGCACAGCGATCTGCGCGCCTTCCAGAGCGTCTACATCGACGACAAGCCAGTCGTGGTCATCACCCTCGATGCGCGCCTGGTCAATCGTAACGACCAGCACACCCTGGCCAACCGACGGTTCGAGGTTCGCCAGCCCAGCGCCGACCCGAGCGTGGAAAGCGTGGTCGAGGCGTTCGGCAAGGCCAGCGACCGGCTCAGCGGCGAAATCCTCGAATGGACCTTGAGCCACGCCCGCAAGCTGCCATGACGAGTCAGCGCAACGCTTGCGACTATTCACGCCGATATCGGTGATTCCCGCCATCGTCGCAGGGTCTGCCCCCGTATCGCCTACATGCCGCAGGGGCTGGCAAGAACCTCTATCCGACGCTGACGGCCTTCGAGAACCTCGAATTCTTTGGGCGCCTGTTCGGCCAAGATGCGCAGGAGCGGCAATGGCGCATCGCCGAACTGACTCGTAGCACCGGGCTCGGCCCCTTCATCGACCGGCCCGCCAGCAAGCTCTCAGGCGGCATGAAACAGAAACTGGGGCTCTGCTGTGCGCTGATCCACGACTGACCTGCTGATCCTCGACGAACCCACCACCGGCGTCGATCCGCTGTCGCGGGCACAGTTCTGGGAGCTGATCGAACGCATCCGCCGCGAACGACCGCAAATGAGCGTGCTGGTCGCTACCGCTTACATGGGCGAGGCCCAGCGCTTCGATCATTTTGTGGCGATGGACGCCGGCACGGCGCTGGCCACCGGCAGCCCGGCAGAACTCCTTGTCTCGTACCGACAGCGACTCGCTGGAACAGGCCTTCATTCGCCTGCTGCCGGAAGCCAAGCGCAGCCAGCACCACGAATTGCTCATCCCGCCGCCGCTGCACAGCGACAGCATCGCGATCGAGGCCCATGGCTTGACCATGCGTTTCGGCGATTTCATTGCGGTGGATCAGGTCAACTTTCGCATCCCGCGCGGCGAGATCTTCGACTTTCTCGGCTCCAACGGCTGCGGCAAGACCACCACCATCAAGATGCTCACGGGTCTTCTGCCAGCCAGCGAGGGCGAGGCGCTGCTGTTCGGCAAAACAGCTCTCTCCAGCTGACGTGGCCATCCGTTATCGCTACAACCCCGACAAAGCCTGCCGGCCATGGCGCCGGCGATGATTCCGCTGCTGCTGATGATCCTGGCGATGCTCACCGCACTCGGTGTGGTACGCGAGAAGGAGCTGGGTTCGATCACCAATTTCTACGTCACCCCAACCACCCGCCTGGAGTTTCTGCTCGGCACGCAGCTGCCCTATATCGGTTTGGGCATGTTCAATTTCGCAACACTCGCCCTGCTGGCGGTATTCGTCTTCGGCATTCCGACCAAGGGCAGCCTGCTCACGCTCTGCCTCGGCGCGCTGCTCTACATCGTCTGCGCCACGGGGCTCGGACTGTTGATGTCATCGATCTGAACAGCCAGATCGACGCCATCTTCGGCACCACCATCGTCACCCTGCTGCCGGCCATCCAGTTTTCCGGACTGATCCACCCGACCTCGGCGATGGAAGGGTTCGGCGCCTTTATCGTCTGGCCGCAGCTACTGGCGCTGTTGGCCATCGGCGCGGTGTTCTTTCTTGGGGCGCTGTCCCGGCTGCGGAAGTCGCTGTATTAGGGACTGCCGGCGCTCGCTACGTTTTTTGAGTATTCATTCAGTCGTCAGCACCCGGTACGGACGCATCACCGTCGAGTGCGGCGGGCACCGGACCGCATGCTGCGCGGATTTCGGCAATTCGCGAGACCATCCGCCGGCTGGCGATCCGTACTGCCGGGTCTTCACTGGCCATGAGTTCGAAGGAAAACGTGATCAGAGCCTCGGCCAGTTCAGAAAAACCGGGCGTGGTGAGGCTCAGCAATTCAGCAAGCTGTTCATTGCGGGTGTGCATTCCATTGCTACCTGTCGATAATGTCGCGCTGATATTACCCAATCGCGTCCCTTACGCCACCGCTCCTTGTCCAGTGGGCTTGAGTCTGTTCGCATTTACGCACGGCTGAAAAGCAAGAGAGACGGGGGCACCGCGGTGCATAGGGCTGCTGCTACCGGTGTGAATGGGTCGCTGGCAAATAAACCGTCAGCACGCCGTAAGCCACCGCAACGCCTGAGGCGACTAGCGACGCCGGTCGTGCCGCTGAAAGCTGCCCGGCCGTTCACTGCGTCTTACCAACTCCAGCCCCGGCTGGGAATTTTTGTATTTTCGGCAGGTCTATCCTGCCGACATGCCAAGAGCCTGTTGCTCTGTAGCGCGCCAAGGAAGCCTTTCAATCATGCGCATTCTCGTAACCGGCGGAGCCGGATTCATCGGCTCTGCTCTGATCCGCCACCTCATCAAAGACACCGAGCACAGCGTCCTGAATCTGGACAAGCTGACCTACGCCGGCAACCTGGAGTCGCTGGCAGACGTGCAAAACAGCGATCGCTATCAGTTTCTACAAGCAGACATCGCCGACCGTGAGCGGGTGAGCGAAGCGCTGCTGGAGTTCCAGCCGGACGCCATCATGCATCTGGCCGCCGAATCCCATGTCGATCGCTCCATCGATGGCCCGGCCGAATTCATCCAGACCAACATCGTCGGCACCTACCAGCTGCTCGAAGCGGCACGCGCTTACTGGCAGACCCTGCCGACCGAGCGCCGTGAAGCCTTCCGCTTCCACCATATTTCCACCGATGAGGTGTACGGCGATCTGCACGGTGTCGACGATCTGTTCACCGAGACCACGCCCTACGCACCCAGCTCGCCCTATTCGGCCAGCAAGGCTTCGTCAGACCATTTGGTCCGTGCCTGGCAGCGTACCTATGGCCTGCCAGTGCTGATCACCAATTGCTCGAACAACTACGGGCCCTACCATTTCCCGGAAAAGCTGATTCCGCTGGTGATTCTCAACGCGCTGGATGGCAAGCCGCTGCCGGTCTATGGCGACGGCGCCCAGGTACGTGACTGGCTCTACGTCGAGGACCACGCCCGCGCGCTGTTCAAGGTTGTCAGCGAAGGCAAGGTCGGCGAGACCTACAACATCGGCGGTCACAACGAGCAGAAGAACATCGACGTCGTACGCGGTATCTGCGCCCTGCTCGAAGAGCTGGCGCCGCAGAAACCCGAAGGCCTGGCACGCTTCGAGGACCTGATCACTTTCGTCAAGGACCGCCCGGGCCACGACCTGCGCTACGCCATCGACGCCAGCAAGATCGAGCGCGAGCTGGGCTGGGTGCCGCAGGAAACCTTCCAGACCGGCCTGCGCAAGACCGTGCAGTGGTATCTCAACAACCTCGAATGGTGCCGTCGCGTACAGGATGGCAGCTATCAACGTGAGCGCCTTGGCGCGCTGGAGAACGCATGAAAGGAATCATCCTCGCCGGAGGCTCTGGCACTCGTCTGCACCCCATCACCCTGGGCGTATCCAAGCAGCTGCTGCCGATCTACGACAAGCCGATGGCTTACTACCCGATTTCGGTGCTGATGCTCGCCGGGATTCGCGACATCCTACTGATATCCACCCCGCAGGATTTGCCGCAGTACAAGAATCTGCTGGGTGACGGCAGCCAGTTCGGAGTGAACTTCAGCTACGCCGAACAGCCGTCACCGGACGGCCTGGCTCAGGCCTTTCTGATCGGTGAGGAGTTCATCGGTGATGACTCGGTGTGCCTGATCCTCGGCGATAACATCTTCCACGGTCAGCATTTCACCGAGAAGCTGCAGCGTGCCTCGGCGCAGCAGAAAGGCGCCACGGTCTTCGGCTACTGGGTCAAGGATCCGGAGCGTTTCGGCGTGATCGATTTCGACGAGAACGGCAAGGCGTTGTCGATCGAAGAGAAGCCGGCCAAGCCGAAATCCAGCTACGCGGTAACGGGTTTGTACTTCTACGACAACGACGTGGTCGAGATCGCCAAGTCGATCAAGCCGTCACCGCGCGGCGAGCTGGAGATCACCGACGTCAACAACGCCTACCTCAAGCGTGGCGACCTTAACGTCGAGCGCTTCGGTCGTGGCTTCGCCTGGCTCGACACCGGGACCCATGACAGCCTGCTTGAGGCCTCGCAGTACGTGCAGACCATCGAGCACCGCCAAGGGCTCAAGGTTGCCTGCCTGGAGGAGATCGCCTACCAGAACAAGTGGATCGACCGCGAGCAGCTACTGCGCCGTGCCGATGCGCTGGGCAAGACCGGCTACGGACAGTACCTGTTCAAGCTGGCGGGTGAAGACGCATGAAGGTCATCGAAACCGACATTCCCGATGTGCTGATCATCGAGCCCAAGGTGTTCGGTGATGAGCGCGGTTTTTTCTACGAAAGCTTCAACGCTGCGGCTTTCGAGGCGGCCACCGGGCTCAAACGGACCTTTGTTCAGGACAACCACTCCAAGTCCCAGCGCGGCGTGCTGCGCGGGCTGCACTACCAAATCCAGCAGCCGCAGGGGAAGTTGGTACGGGTCGTCGCCGGCGAGGTGTTCGACGTAGCGGTGGATCTGCGCCGCAGCTCGCCCAGCTTCGGTCGCTGGGTCGGCACCCGTCTGAGCGCCCAAAACCAGCGCCAGCTATGGATTCCTGAAGGTTTTGCGCACGGTTTCGTGGTACTCAGCGAAAGTGCCGAGTTCCTCTACAAGACCACCGACTACTACGCGCCAGCCCATGAGCGCTCACTGCTCTGGAACGATCCGCAGATCGGCATCGAGTGGCCGTTCCAGGAGCTGCCGCAGCTATCGCAGAAGGATGCGGCAGGAAAGGTTCTCAGCGAAGCGGAGCTGTTTGCATGAAAATCCTGATCACCGGTAGCAAGGGGCAACTGTCTCAGGAGCTGCAACTGGCGCTTGCCGGTGAAGGGAAGGTGCTCGCTTTGGGCCACAAGGTGCTGGACTTGGCCGAGCCGATGCAGATCCGCCAGCAAGTTCGCCTGCTGCGCCCCGACCTGATCATCAATGCCGCCGCCTACACGGCGTCGACCCGGCGCAGGACAATCGCGACCAGGCCTTTGCAGTGAACGCCACCGGACCTGCTGTGCTGGCCGAAGAAGCGGCCGCGCTTGGCGTACCCCTGATTCACTACTCCACCGATTACGTCTTCGACGGGCGCAAGCGCGAGCCGTACCACGAAGAGGACCAACCGGCCCCGTTGAGCGTATATGGCGCCAGCAAGCTGGCCGGCGAGCAGGCGATTCAGGCGGTCGGCGGCCAGCATCTGATCCTACGTACGAGCTGGGTCTATTCGCTGCACGGTCGTAATTTCCTCCTGACCATGCAACGCCTGTTGCAGGAGCGTGACGCGCTGTCGGTAGTTGACGACGAAGTCGGCGCACCAACCTGGGCCGGCACCATCGCCGCAGTGACCGCCGAGATGGTGCGCAAGTGGCGCACGGGCAACGGCGGCCCCAGCGGGCTGTACCACCTGACCGCCAGCGGCGAAACGTCCTGGTACGGCTTCGCCTGCAGCATTGCCCAACATTTGGAACGCCAAGGTCTGTTGCGGGCCCGGCTCGAACCCATCCAGTCCACGGACTACCCCACCGCTGCCCAGCGTCCGCTCAATTCGCGGCTCAGCTGCGCACGCTTGCAACATGACTGGGGCGTCGAGTTGCCGGACTGGGAAACCGCGTTGCATCAATGCCTCGGCAACACAGGCAACTTTCAGGCGATTGAAGGCCTTCAGGCCACACAAAGCATTTGAATGCCGCTGGGCATCGGCTCGGCCGTCCATTCCGCCCGCGCCTGCGGCGCCCTGCCCTGTGCTTAAGGTGCATAATGCCGCCCGAATCACAGGCGCATCTGCATGACACCACTCGAACCTCCTCGTCGCCCACGTTGGCGCAATCTGGCCCTGGTCGCTTTGCTGCTGGCGCCACTGCTGTGGCCGCTGCAGCAACTGGCCGAACGTTATTACAGCAATGAGCTGATCGAGCAGAACCGCCAGACGCTCGACCTCTACGTGGCCAACCTGCTCGGCTCGCTGCGTCGCTACGAGGTGCTGCCACGCATCCTCGGCGACTTGCCGACCCTGCGCACGGCACTGCGCCAGCCGGACAGCCCTACCGCCAAGGACCAGGCCAATCGCCTGCTGGATCAACTGCGCAAGGAAACCGGCGCCGATGTGATCTACCTGATGGCACCCGATGGCAACACCCTGGCGGCGTCGAACTGGAACGACGAGGACAGCTTCGTCAATCGCAACTTCGCCTTCCGGCCCTATTTCAGGGAAGCCATGGCCGGCAAGCTGGGTCGCTTCTTCGGCCTCGGTACTACTTCTGGCAAACGCGGCTACTACTTCGGCGCGGCCGTGCGCGACGGCGACGAGGTGCTCGGCGCGCTGGTGGTCAAGGTGGACCTGGACTACACCGAGACACTCTGGGGCAACACGCCCGAGCAGCTCATGGTGACCGACAATTTCGGTGTGGTGATCCTCACCTCCAAGCCGGAATGGCGATTCCGCGCAAGCCGGGCGCTGGATATCGAAGAACGCGAGCAGATCGCGTCCGAACGGCCCTACCCGACGCTCGAGCCCCAAGATCTGACGCTCGATATCGATGCCTGGCTGATCCAAAGTCGAGAGCTCAAGGAAACCGGCTGGACGGTACGCATCCTCGCCCCGATCAGCCTGGTCGAACGACCGGTGCGGACTGTCGTCGCGATCGGTGCGGCCACCCTCGCCGCGTTATTGCTGCTGCTCGGGTTGTTGATGCAGCGTCGCCGCCACTACCTGGAGCGCATCGCCCTGGATGCCAAGGCGCGGCAGCAGCTAGAGCGCCGCGTGCAGGAACGGACGCAGGATCTGGAGGCGCTGAACAGCCGGCTCAAGGAGGAAGTACTGGAACGCGAGCAGGCCCAACAGGAGCTGGTCCGTGCGCAGGACGAACTGTTGCAAGCCGGCAAGCTGTCGGCGCTGGGCACCATGTCGGCGAGCATCAGCCACGAACTCAATCAACCGCTGGGGGCGATTCGCAGTTATGCGGACAATGCCGGTGTGCTGCTCGATCAACAGCGCAACGAAGAAGCCCGCGACAATCTCCGACTGATCAGCGAACTGACCGCACGCATGGCGTCGATCATCGCCCACCTGCGCGCTTTTGCACGTCGGGATCGGCACGCGCCGGAGCGGGTGGCGCTACAGCCGGCCCTGGACGATGCGCTGGCCTTGCTGGCCAAGCGTCGCCAGGCCATGGGCGTCGAGCTGATTCGCGACCTTCCGGACGCGACGTTGTGGGTTCAGGCGGGTGAAACACGGCTGCGGCAAATCCTCTCCAACCTGCTGGCCAATGCGCTCGACGCGCTCAACGAGCGGCCACCGGTACGGCGCATCTGGCTGCGCGCCGAACGTCAGGGAGACGGCGTCTTGCTGACCCTGCGCGACAATGGCCCGGGCTTTTCCGCCGCGGCGCTGCAACGCGCCCGCGAGCCATTCTTCACCACCAAGACCAGCGCCCAAGGCCTGGGGCTGGGTCTGGCCATTTGCGATACCCTGACGCGGGCCCTGGACGGCGAGCTGACCATGGCCAACCATCCCGACGGCGGCGCCCAGCTCAGTCTTTACCTGCGATCCGCCGACCCCGGCGTCGCCTTTCCGAGCGAGGACTAGCATGACCAGCCAGATCGACCCGCAGTTTCAGGTAGTCCTGGTCGATGACGACCCCCATCTGCGCAAGGCGCTGAGCCAGACGCTTGACCTCGCCGGGCTCAAGGTGCTCAGCCTGGGCGATGCGCGCGGCCTGCCCGCGCTGTTGACGCCGGACTGGCCCGGCGTGGTGGTCAGCGATATTCGTATGCCCGGGCTCGACGGTCTCGAGCTGCAGCAGCAGTTGCACGCGACTGACAGCGAGCTTCCGGTTCTGCTAATCACCGGCCATGGCGACGTCCAGCTGGCGGTACAGGCGATGCGCGCCGGCGCTTATGACTTTCTCGAGAAACCCTTTCCCAGCGAGGCGCTGCTCGACAGCGTGCGCCGCGCATTGGCGTTGCGCCAGCTGGTACTCGACAACCGCAGCCTGCGCCTGGCGCTGGCCGACCGTCAGCAATTGTCGACGCGCCTGCTTGGCCAGTCACCAGCCATGCAGCGCTTGCGCGAACAGATCGGCGCGCTCGCAGGCACCCAGGCCGATGTGCTGATCCTCGGCGAAACCGGAGCCGGTAAGGAGGTCGTGGCGCGCGCGCTGCATGACCTGTCCAGTCGGCGCGCCGGTCCCTTCGTCGCCATCAACGCCGGCGCGCTGGCCGAGTCTGTGGTCGAAAGCGAGCTGTTCGGTCACGAGGCGGGCGCCTTTACCGGCGCGCAGAAACGTCGCATCGGCAAGTTCGAGTTCGCCAATGGCGGCACCCTGTTTCTCGATGAAATCGAAAGCATGAGCCTAGATGTGCAAGTCAAGCTGCTGCGCATGCTGCAGGAGCGGGTCGTCGAACGCCTGGGCGGCAACCAGTCCATTGCGCTGGATATCCGTGTGATCGCCGCCACCAAGGAGGATCTACGCCAGGCTGCCGACCAGGGCCGCTTCCGTGCCGACCTCTACTACCGGCTGAACGTGGCGCCGCTGCGCATCCCACCGCTGCGCGAACGCAGCGAGGACTTGCTGTTCCTGTTTCAGCATTTCACCGAAACCGCTGCCAGCCGCCACGGCCTGCCAATCCGCGAGCTACGCCCGGAACAGCGCGCGCAGCTGCTCCGGCATGCGTGGCCGGGCAACGTGCGCGAACTGCAGAACACCGCGGAGCGATTCGCCCTGGGTCTCGAGCTGGGCCTCGAAGATCCGAGCCAGATCGCCGCCGGCACAGCTGCTTCGGCCGGCAGCGCGCTCAACGAGCAAGTCGACGCCTTCGAACGGGCTCTGATCGCTGCCGAGCTGGCCCGGCCGCATGGCTCGTTGCGCAGCGTCGCAGAGGCTCTCGGCCTACCCCGCAAGACACTCCACGACAAGTTGCGCAAGCACGGCCTGGTTTTCAATGAAGCTGGCGGAACCTCGCCGGAAGACGGCGAATAGCTGGCGGATTTCCGCCACGAGCCAATGATCGGGAACCGGGTTTTCCCCCGCTGTGCGCTTTTGCCACGCCTTTGCAACAGTTGTCCGGCTAGATAACGCGCGCGGCCTAACCCAGCCGTCATCAATGAAAGCTCCGGGTTAGACGTGCTGGTTGAGAAATATTCGTCAGCATTCTGCCACTACACCGGTAAACTCCGGCATCACGAGGGCGGGCTATGTGTCTTCTGGCACAGCACTTGCTCTCGCTAATCCACGAGTTGGTGAAACAGGTCTACCCATGGGCGCCGCGACTTTTCCTCGATGACGCCTAGACTTGTCTTGCCGGCCACAGCCGAGCCGCCGTTGAGAAACGACGACTCAATTCACAACAAGAGGAAAACAACAATGTTCAAACTGACCGCCACGGCGCTTGCCTGCGCTCTGTCACTGGGTGTCGCAGGCCTGGCCCAGGCTGCCGATCCGATCCTGATCAAGTTCTCCCACGTGGTTGCGGACAACACGCCGAAAGGCCAGGGCGCCAACCTGTTCAAGAAGCTGGTAGAAGAGCGTCTGCCCGGCAAGGTTGAAGTTCAGGTCTACCCGAACTCCTCCCTGTTCGGTGACGGCAAGGAAATGGAAGCGCTGCTGCTGGGCGACGTGCAGCTGATCGCGCCTTCGCTGGCCAAGTTCGAGCACTACTCCAAGGGCGTTCAGGTGTTCGACCTGCCGTTCCTGTTCGACAACATCCAGGCGGTAGACCGCTTCCAGCAGAGCGAAGCCGGCCAGAGCCTGCTGAGCTCCATGGAAGACAAGAACATCACCGGCCTGGGCTACTGGCACAACGGTATGAAGCAGCTGTCCGCCAACAAGGAACTGCGCGAGCCGAAAGACGCGCGCGGTCTGAAGTTCCGCGTACAGGCATCCGCTGTACTGGACGAGCAGTTCAAGGCGCTGCGCGCCAACCCGCGCAAGATGAGCTTCGCCGAGGTGTACCAGGGCCTGCAGACCGGCGTGGTCAACGGTGCCGAGAACCCCTACTCGAACATCTACTCGCAGAAGATGCACGAAGTGCAGAAGCACATCACCGAGTCCGATCATGGTCTGCTCGACTACATGCTGATCACCAACACCAAGTTCTGGAATGGCCTGCCGGCTGACGTTCGCGGCGAGCTGGAAACCATCCTGGACGAGGTTACCGTTGAGGTGAACAAGCAGGCTGACGCGCTGAACCAGAAGGCCAAGGCCGACATCCTGGCCGCGGGCACCACCGAAATCCTCGTACTGACGCCGGAAGAGCGCGCCAAGTGGCGCGAAGCCATGAAGCCGGTCTGGAAGAAGTTCGAGAACGAAATCGGTGCAGACCTGATCAAGGCCGCTGAAGCGTCCAACGCTCAGTAAGTACTGACTGAAAGGGAGCGAGTGACCCTCGCTCCCTTCATTCAGCAAGGCAGTACCGACAGCGCAGCGAAAAAAACATAACGACATCGCGACCAAGACGGCAGCTGAATCAGCGCCTTTCTCGCCTTGTCCAGAACAGGCCTTTTCACTGCTCTGTCATCCGGTTACCAGGCCGGCTCATGGCGCACGCTCCGTACGCCTGTCGACACACAATGCATTCCATCGGGAGATGTCATCCATGAACGCCCTCTGGCGCGTCTGGGACCACTTCGAGGAGGGCTTCATCGCCTTTCTGCTGGCCGCCATGACTCTGGTGACCTTCGTTTACGTGGTCCTGAACAACCTCTACACCGTTTTCTACAGCCTTGCCGAGTCCTTTCCGGCAGCTGAAGACTTCTTCTTCGCCATTGGCGATTTCGTCATCGGCTTCGCCCAGGCGATGACCTGGAGCACCGCGCTGACCAAAGCACTGTTCGCCTGGCTGATCTTCTCCGGCCTGGCCTACGGTGTGCGTACCGCCGGCCATATCGGCGTCGATGCGCTGGTCAAGCTCGCGTCGCGCCCGGTACAGCGTTACATCGGCATCGTTGCCTGCCTGTTCTGCCTGGGTTATGCCGGCCTGATGAGCGTGGCCAGTTTCGAATGGATCCAGGCGTTGTTCACCGCCAATATCGGCGCGGAAGACCTTGGCCATTTCGGTGTCAAGCAATGGCACATCGGCATGATCGTGCCGATCGGGTTCGCGTTGGTCTTTATCCGTTTCGTCGAGATTTTCGTGCGCATCCTGCGCAACGAGCAAACCGGCCTGGGCCTGGCAGACGAAGCTGCCGAAGCGGCCAAGCTCGGTGAAGAGGAGCCGAAGTAAATGACTATCCTGTTCCTCTTCCTGGCGCTGTTCGCCCTGATGTTCATCGGCGTGCCGGTGGCCGTTTCGCTCGGCCTGGCCGGCTCGTTGACCATTCTGCTGTTCAGCCCGGACTCGGTCACTTCGTTGGCGATCAAGCTGTTCGAGACGTCCGAGCACTACACCCTGCTGGCTATTCCGTTCTTCCTGCTGGCTGGCGCCTTCATGACCACCGGCGGTGTGGCACGACGTCTGATCGACTTCGCCAACGCCACCGTCGGCCACATCCGTGGTGGCCTGGCCATCGGTGCGGTAATGGCTTGCATGCTGTTCGCCGCACTTTCGGGTTCGTCGCCGGCAACCGTCGCCGCGGTCGGCTCCATCGCCATCGCCGGCATGGTCCGCTCCGGCTACCCTCAGGCCTTCGGCGCCGGCATCGTCTGTAACGCCGGCACCCTGGGCATTCTGATCCCGCCCTCTATCGTCATGGTCGTCTACGCCGCCGCTACCGAAACCTCGGTGGGCAAGCTGTTCATGGCCGGTGTGGTGCCAGGCATTCTGCTGGGCGTCGGGCTGATGCTGGCGATCTATATCATTGCCGTGAAGAAGAACCTGCCGGCGATGCCGCGGGCGACCTTCCGTGAGTGGCTGTCATCGGCACGCAAGGCGGTATGGGGCCTTCTGCTGATGGTGATCATTCTCGGCGGAATTTACTCCGGCATGTTCACCCCGACCGAAGCGGCTGCGGTTGCGGCGGTGTATTCGGCCTTTATCGCGCTGTTCGTCTACAAGGACATCAGCATTCGCGATTGCCCGAAGGTGCTGCTGGAGTCGGGCAAGCTCACCATCATGCTGATGTTCATCATCGCCAACGCGATGCTCTTCGCACACGTGCTGACAACTGAGCAGATTCCGCAACAAATCACCGCCATGGTGCTCGAGGCTGGGCTGCAACCCTGGATGTTCCTGCTGGTAGTGAACGTCGTGCTGTTGATTGCCGGTGCGTTCATGGAGCCGTCGGCGATCATCCTGATCCTGGCGCCGATCCTGTTCCCGATCGCCGTGCAGCTGGGTATCGACCCGATTCACCTCGGCATCATCATGGTGGTCAATATGGAAATCGGCCTGATCACTCCGCCAGTGGGGCTGAACCTGTTCGTCGCCTCGGCGGTAACCGGTATGCCGGTCACTCAGGTGATTCGCGCAGTGCTGCCGTGGCTGGCCTTGCTGCTGACATTCCTGATGATCATTACCTATGTGCCGGCGATCTCCCTGGGCCTGCCTAACCTGCTGGGGATGTAATAAACGCCGCACATGCTTTTTTCTTTAGCCCGGCCTTAGTGCCGGGCTTTTTTATGCGTGTCCAGAGCGTTTCGGTCTTAGAGCGCCAACACATCCACCGGACGCCGGCGAAACCAGCCGGTCAACGACATCCGATCGCTGCGGGTGACCAACACTTCATGGGGAAAATCACCGGACATAAAGATCAGCAGGTCGCCGGCCTGCGGCGGGATGTCCCGGCTCGATCCATCAGCGAAATGCATGCGCAGCTCACCCCCATCGGCGGGCTGCCAGTTCGGGTTAAGGTAGAGCACGGCGCTGACGCAGCGGCTGTCGTCATCGCGGAAACGATCCAGATGG
Source organism: Pseudomonas sp. SST3 (assembly GCF_003325755.1). Next base: position 367,990 of record NZ_QORI02000001.1, read on the forward strand.
GTCTGATAGAAGGCACCGGGCGGATAGAGCGCGAAGTGGCACTCGAACTCTTCCAGACCAAGAAACAGCTCGCGATTGAGCATCTGCCGCAACCCGTCCATCAGCGCCAGGTAGGCATCGCAGACCTCCGCCTGTCCCTCTTCCAGCCAGTGAATATGGTCGCCACGAATACCTTCGCGCACTGCCTGTTCCTCGCCTCGACCGACACCGGCGGGTAACAGCTCACCCTCGGCATAACGTCTGCGGCACTCGTCGGCCAGCTCTTGGGTCACATCATTGGACAGGAAGGAACTCTGCAACGACCAGCCGCGCGCGGCGAGATCGTCGATGATCATAGAGAACGGCAAGGAAGGTGACTCCAATGGGTCGGATAACGTTTCCCCGCGGCCTCGGTGGGCCCGCCCGGAAACAGCGGCTGAGTCTAGCAGCAGTGCTTTCGCTCCTCGACAAGCCCGGGGCGCGACGCCGAAAATAAACCGCCCGCCACAGAGGAGCTTCCATGCGCGCCCTTATTGCTTGTGTATTACTCGCCTTCAGCCTGAACACGCTGGCCGATAGCTACGATGAACTCTACGAGGCCGCAGGCTGGGCCGAGCAGCGCGCCAACTTTTCCGATGCCCTGACGGCCGCTCAGCAACGCTACAAGAGCAGCTTGCCGCCCGCGGTTTATCAGGCGCTGGTGAACAACAGCAACCGGCGCTTCGCGGTCAACGCCATCGACCAGCGTGCCAAGCAGGCATTACGCAATAATCTGCAGGACCCGCAGCCAGCGCTCGACTTCTTCCAGTCACCGCTGGGTCACAAGGTCGTCGCGGCAGAAACCTTGGCTGGCCGCCGCGAGCAGCTGGCCCGCTACGAGAATGGCTTGCCACGCATGGAAGCCGGCAGCAATCGGCAACTGTTGATCCGTCATCTGGCGCAGGCATTGCCGGCGGCTGAAGCCGGTGCGGAGGTCAGCCTGGCGCTCGCCGGGGTCGCGGCCGATAGCCTCAGTCAGATGATTCCCGGCCTGCTCGGTGGCGGGCAGGCACAGGGGTTGCTCGACAGCCAGCGCGAGCGTTTGCAACAGCAGGTCGAGAGCGACCTGGACAACACCTTGCTGTACATCTATCGCGACCTCTCCGACGCCGAACTGGAGGAGTTCGTCGACTTCGCCCGATCGGAAGCCGGCCAGCACTACTACCAGGCCGCGCTAGAAGCCCTGCGGGCCGGCCTTGCGGTCGGCATGAGCAGCAGTGAAATTCAGGCACAGGCTGGCGCCGAGGATAAAGCGCTTGAGGCTACTTCAGCCGCTCGCTGAGAAAATCGAAATACTCGCGGCGTATTGCTTCGCGCTCGTTGACCAGATGATGACGTGCGCCGGGGAGGCAGAGGATCTCCGGCGTGGTGAATTTGCCTTCGAGTACCGGAAGGTTGTGCTGCCAGTCGACGGTCATGTCAGCGTCCCCCTGGATGATGATCGGGCTGTGCGAACTGCGCGGCGCATTCTCGATACGGGGAATCCACCGTGACAGTGCGCCGACCCAGGCAGTCGGCAGAATGTCCGGCTGCAGCGGATCGCCCGACTGGATGAACTGGAGAAACGCCGGATCGCCCGAGTTCTCGCTGAAGCGGCGAGGGATCTGTTTGACGAAGCGCCGTACCATTTCATAACTGAACCGCGACCAGCCCCAGGCGCGTGGCCGCACCAGCGGCGCCAGCAGAATGCCGCGCCCCAGTTGCGGGTGCTCCGGCTGACCGAGCAGATAATCGAGCACGATCGCAGCCCCGGTGCTCTGCCCCAACAGGTGCCAGGGCTGCGGCAGCTCCAGCCTTTCAGCCTCATGCAGCAGGCCGTGCAGCACTGCCTGATATTCATCGAATTCGTTGATGCTGGCGCGCGGGCCGCTGGACAGGCCATGCCCCGGCAGGTCGCAGGCGAGCACGGCGAAGCCCATGTGCAGCCCCCAGTCCACGACGTGCCGGTAAAGGCCCATATGGTCGTAATAGCCGTGCAGGATCAGCAGCGTCGCTACCGGCTGTTCGGGATACCACGCCTGTGCGGCAACCTGATAACCGTGCACCGAAAAGCAGCCCATACGCCGCTGGATACCCAAGCGATGGGGCAGATCCAAGCCGTAGTAGGCCTGGTAGAAGCGCGCGTCAGCGGTGAGCTCGGCTCCATGACTGAGGGGCCTCAGCTGTGCGCGGAGGGCGTCGGGATCGATTTGCGAAGGCATGACAGGTTTTCTTGCTCAAGTTGAACAGATATTCAGCTCTGCAGCGCGACGTGGCAAGCTGACGCCTCCATCGAAGAGCGCCTCCATGTCCTTACGCAGCAAATATCTGATAGCAGCGCTCGTCGCGCTACTGTGGGGCGGCGCCATGCTGGCCGCTTTCTGGTGGTTCGAGGCGCGCTATCTGCGCCCCTTCGAAAGCGAAAGTACGCAGTTGTTTTCAGGTGAGAACCTGGCGCTGCCCTCAGCCCTGGCCGGCGACGGGCCGATCCGCGTCGTGCATTTCTGGGATCCGGCCTGCCCCTGCAACGCAGGCAACCAGCAACACCTGTCCGAACTGGTGCAGCGCTTCGGCGATCGAGGTGTGCGCTTTTATGCGCTGCAAAAGCCGGGCACTCGGGGCCGTCTGCCGGAACAGCTGGCCGGCCTGCACGCCCTTTCTGCTTTTCCCGGCGCAGACAGCCTGCCAGCCAGCCCGGCCGTGGGTATCTGGGATACGAGCGGTCGCCTGGTCTATGTCGGCCCCTATAGCGAGGGCGCCGTGTGCAACTCCAGCAACAGCTTCATCGAGCCGATCCTCGAAGCGGTGCTGGCGGATCGTCAGGTCAACGCCACGCATTCGCTCGCGGTGGGCTGTTTCTGTGACTGGAACCCCGCCAGCCAGGGAGCGGTCAGGTAGCTCAGCTATGGGCCGAGGGTGGCGTCGCGACCGTATTGTCGACTGCCGGCCGCCAATTCGACTGAGCGCCCTCATCCATGGCCTGGCGCATCGCGCGAACCCTGCGTTTCTCTGCACGACGGCTGAAGTACCAGGCGAGGAAAGTCGCCAGCGACACCACCAGCAGGATCAGACTGGCCACCGCGTTGATCTCGGGCTTCACGCCAAGCCTGACGGCGGAGAAGATCTCCATTGGCAAGGTGGTCGAGCCCGGCCCGGAAACGAAGCTGGCCAGGACCAGATCGTCCAGCGACAGGGCGAACGAAAGCATCCCACCGGCCGCCAGCGATGGCGCGATCATCGGCATGGTGATCAGAAAGAACACCTTCCAGGGCCGCGCACCGAGGTCCATTGCCGCTTCCTCGATGGATTGGTCAAGCTCGCGCAGACGCGCCATCACGACCACCGCGACATAAGCCGAGCAGAAGGTGGTATGCGCGATCCAGATGGTCACGATGCCCCGCTGTGCCGGCCATCCGATCAGTTGTGCCATCGCGACGAACAACAGCAGCAGCGATAGACCGGTGATCACTTCAGGCATGACCAGCGGCGCGGTGACCAACCCGCCGAACAACGTGCGGCCTCGGAAATTGGGAATCCGCGTCAGCACGAACGCCGCCATGGTCCCCAGCGCCACCGCGGCCACAGCGGTATACAACGCAATCTCCAACGAGCGCATCACCGCGCCCATCAGCTGGCTGTTGTCCAGCAAGCCGATATACCACTTCAGCGACCAGCCGCCCCACACCGTCACCAGCCGCGACGCGTTGAACGAATAGATGACCAGCAGCACCATCGGCAGATAGATGAACAGCAGCCCAAGCACCAGGATGAGATTGGAAAAGCTCAGACGCTTCATAGCTTGCCCCCCGACTCTTTCGCCGTGCTGGTGGGTGACGTGCCGGTTGAACAGGGCAGCCGGCTACTTGGATGAGTCATAGCTTGCCCTCAAGTTCTTTGGCCTGGTTGCGGTTGAACAGAATGATCGGCACCAGCAGGATCGCCAGCATTACCACAGCAAGTGCGGACGCCACTGGCCAGTCACGGTTGTTGAAGAACTCCTGCCAGAGCACCTTGCCGATCATCAGCGTTTCGGGCCCGCCCAGCAGTTCAGGGATGACGAACTCACCTACTACCGGAATGAACACCAACATACAGCCAGCAATGATGCCGTTCTTCGACAGCGGCACGGTGATCTTCCAGAAGCTGGTGAGGTTGCGCGCACCGAGGTCCGAGGCGGCTTCGAGCAGGCTGAAGTCGTGCTTCACCAGATTGGCGTAGAGCGGCAGGATCATGAACGGCAGGTAGGAATAAACCACGCCGATGTATACAGCCAGATCGGTGTTGAGGATGCGCAGCGGTTCGTCGATCAGGCCCAGGCCCATGAGCAGGCCGTTGAGAATACCGTTGCTGCTGAGGATGCCCATCCAGGCGTAGACGCGGATCAGGATCGCAGTCCAGGTCGGCATCATGATCAGCAACAACAGCACGGTCTGCAGATCCTTGCGCGCCCGGGCGATGGCGTACGCCATGGGGTAGCCGATCAGCAGGCACAGAAGGGTGCTGAAGAAGGCAATTTTCAGCGAGCCGGCATAGGCGGCCCAATACAGATCGTCTTCGCTGAGGAAGATGTAATTGCCAAGATTGATCACCACCTGCAGCTGTTGCTCGGCGTAGGCGAAGATATCCGTGTATGGCGGAATGGCCACATCCGCTTCGGCAAAGCTGATCTTCAGCACGATGGCGAATGGCAGCAGAAAGAACAGCATCAGCCACAGGAAGGGCACGCCGATGACCAGTCGGCGCCCGCTGTTCAAGCGCGAGCGGCTCATGCCTGCAGCACCACGCCGCTGTCGCTCTGCCAGTGCAGATAGACCTGTTCTTCCCAAGTCGGCCATTTCACGTGGCGCTCGGCGTTGGCGACGAAGGCCTGCAGCAGCATCCCCGACTCAAGCTTGATGTAGTACACCGAGTGACCGCCCAGGTAAGCGATATCGTGCACCTCGCCCTGCACCCAGTTGTAGTCGGCCATCTCCAGCACCGGCTTCTCCAGGCTCATGAGGAGTTTTTCCGGGCGCAGGGCGTAGGTCACGCGCTTATCCTGGGCCCGCGTGCTGATGCCGTGGCCGACATAGATCGGCCGCTCCAATTGCGGGCAGGCGATCACGGCATAGGCTTCGGAGTCTTCGATCAACTCGCCGTCGAACAGGTTGACGTTGCCGATGAATTCGCAGACCAGCCGACTAGCCGGCGTTTCGTAGATATCCATCGGGCTGCCGACCTGGGCGATCCAGCCCAGGTGCATGATTGCGATGCGCTCGGCCATGGTCATGGCCTCTTCCTGGTCGTGCGTAACCATCACGCAGGTCACGCCGACCCGCTCGATGATCTGCACCAGCTCCAGCTGCATCTGCGAGCGCAGCTTCTTATCCAGGGCACCCATGGGCTCATCGAGCAGCAGCAGCTTCGGGCGCTTGGCCAGTGATCGCGCCAGCGCCACCCGCTGCCGCTGACCACCGGAAAGCTGATGCGGCTTGCGCTTGGCATATTGGGTCATCTGCACCAGGCCGAGCATTTCCTTCACTCGTTCGTCGACCTCGGCCTTGGCCAATCCGTCCTGCTTGAGGCCGAAGGCGATGTTCTGCTCCACGCTCATGTGCGGAAACAAGGCATAAGACTGGAACATCATGTTGATCGGCCGCTCATAGGGCGGCATGTCGGTGATGTCCTGACCGTCGAGGAAAATCCGTCCTTCGGTAGGCCGTTCGAAGCCCGCCAGCATGCGTAGCAAGGTTGATTTGCCCGAGCCCGAGCCTCCGAGCAGCGCGAATATTTCGCCCTGATGGATACTCAGCGAGACATCATCGACCGCCACCGTTTCATCGAACTTCTTGGTGACGCGGTCGATCTTCAGCAGCACCTGCTTGTTCTGGCTCTCACCGGTGAGGGCTTTTTTGTAGGCGCTGGAGGCAACTGCCATGCGCGAACTCCCGATTGGAAAAATAGGCCCGGCGCGCCGGGAGTATCGGGTGGGCGCGATGCACCCACCACTTCGTCGTCGTTACTGGCCGGACTTCACTTTGGTCCAGCTACGGGTCTTCAAGCGCAACACCTTCTGCGACAGCTCGGCGGAGACATACAGCCGATCCAGCACTTCCTGCGGCGGGTAGACCGAGGGGTCATTGCGCACTTCCTGATCCATCAATTCATCGGCTTTCGGGTTGGGGTTGGCATAGCCCACGTAGTCGCTGACCGACGCGATCACGTCCGGCTTCAGCAAGTAGTTGATGAATGCATGAGCTTCGTCGACATTCTGCGCGTCCGCCGGGATGGCGAGCATGTCGAACCAGAGATTGCCGCCTTCCTTGGGAATCGAGTAGGCGATGTCGATGCCCTTGCCGGCCTCGTCGGCGCGAGCAGCGGCCTGGAAGACATCCCCCGAGAAACCGGCGGCGATGCAGATATTGCCATTGGCCAGATCGGAAATGTACTTGGACGAATGGAAGTACCGCACGTACGGGCGCACTTCCAGCAGCTTGGCTTCGGCCAAGGCGTAATCTTCGGGGTTCTCACTGTTGGGGTCCAGGCCCAGATAGTTGAGCATGGCCGGAATCATCTCGTCGGCCGAGTCCAGAAAAGCAATGCCGCAACCGGCGAGCTTCTTGGCATTTTCTGGCTCGAACAATACCGCCCAGGAATCCACCTTCTCGATCCCCAGTGCGGCGGTCACCTTCTCGACGTTGTAGCCAATGCCGTTGGTTCCCCAGAGATAAGGGGCAGCGTAGGCATTGCCGGGATCGTTCTTTTCCAGCTGTTTGAGCAGCGCCGGGTCAAGGTTTTCCCAGTTCGGCAGCTTGCTCTTGTCCAGTTTCTGGAAAGCCCCGGCCTGGATCTGCTTGCCTAGGAAGTGATTGGAAGGCACCACCACGTCATAGCCCGTGCGGCCGGCAAGGAGTTTGCCCTCGAGGGTTTCGTTGGAGTCGAAGACATCATAGACAGGCTTGATGCCGGTCTCTTTCTCGAATTCTTCCAGCGTGGTTTCGCCGATGTAGTCAGACCAGTTGTAAATGTGAACGGTATCGGCCTGCGCGGTAGCGGCGCCGCCAACGGCAGCGGCGATGATGAGCGACTTCAGTGTCGAGTGCATGGGATTGTCCTCTTGTTACAGACCGCACCTGCCGCAGCGGGCGAAAGGCGGGCTGTTTATTGGAAAAACCTCGAAAAATCAACTGGAAGAACGCAACCGGTGATGCGGCCATGCTCCAGAAACAAACTGCACGTGAAGAATGCCGGCCAGAAATGCGGTTCCGTGCATGCCATCCTCCCGATAAGAATGCCGGCGGTTGTCCCGCCGGCGTATCGCCAGACCGCTCCGAAGAGCGGGCCTGAGCGCCTCGATCAACGACCCGACTTGATCTTGGTCCAGCTGCGGGTCATGGTCCGTTGGGTTTTCGGATCGAGATCCGGGAACGTGTAGAGCTTCTGCAGCACAGCCTGGCTCGGATAGATGCCCGGATCGGTTCGGATCGCCTCATCCACGAGAGGCGTCGCCGCCGCGTTTCCGTTGGGGAACTGGACGTAGTCGGTGATCGACGCCATCACTTCGGGCTTCATCAGGTAGTTCAGGAAGACATGCGCGCTCTCGACATTCTTCGCGTCGGCCGGAATGGCCAGCATGTCGAAGAAGGTGCCGGCGCCTTCCTGAGGAATGTTGTACTTCACCGTGACCGCGTTGCCCGCTTCCTCGGCACGCGCCTTGGCCTGGTACACATCGCCCGAATAGCCGATGGCGACGCAGACGTTGCCGTTGGCCAGATCGGAAATATATTTGGAGGAATGGAAGTACGCCACGTGCGGGCGGATCTGCATGAACAGCTCTTCGGCCTTTTTCAGCTCGTCCGACTTGGTGGAGTCCGGTTCATAACCGAGATAGTGCAGCGCCGCCGGGATGATTTCTGTCGGCGAGTCGAGGAAAGACACGCCGCAGGATTTCAGCTTTTCCATGTTTTCAGGCTTGAACACCAGATCCCAGGAATTCACCGGGGCGTCTTCGCCGAGCGCGGCCTTGACCTTCTCGGGGTTATAGCCGATGCCGATGGTGCCCCACATGTAAGGAACCGCGTACTGGTTGCTCGGATCGCTCGGTTCCAACGCCTTGAGCAGATCCTTGTCGAGGTTTTCCCAGTTCGGCAATTTGCTCTTGTCGAGTTTCTGGAATACCCCGGCCTTGATCTGCTTGGCCAGGAACGGGTTGGACGGCACGACCACGTCATAGCCCGAGCTGCCCGCAAGAAGCTTGGCTTCCAGCACCTCGTTGCTGTCGAAGACGTCGTAGACCACCTTGATGCCGGTTTCCTTGGTGAAGTTTTCCAGAGTGTCTTCGGCGATGTAATCGGACCAGTTGAAAACGTGCAGCACCTTGTCTTCGGCCTGCGCAGCGCCAGCTACGGCGCCAGCCAGCGTCAGGGCAAGTAGGGTTTTGGCAAAGGGTTTCATCCGTGCAGCTCCTGTTGTCGTCGTTCTGTATCGGGCTAGGGACAGGTCGGAAAGATGAACATCATCTCCCACCGCTTCCTCGCAGCAACCGGTTGCGCCGGCTTCGACACACCCCTCGGTAGTCTGGCCAAAGCACGCGCGCAGTCTGGCAAGGTCGGTGTCCGTTTTTCAACAACCCGAACGCGGTTCGCACCCACGTTCGTAACATTAGCTCTTGGCGGTGCTGAGCACCTTCGTTCGCACCCTTTCGGTCAGCCGAGCGCGTCCTTGGCGGTGGCATCCAGGCACAGGCGAACCTTGCCGATCAGCTCGTCGATCTGCTCTTCGTTTATCACCAGAGGCGGCGAGATGATCATGGTGTCACCCACCGCGCGCATCACCAGACCGTTACGGAAGCAATGCTCACGACAGAGCATGCCCACCCCTGGATCGGCAAAACGCTCGCGGGTCTTCTTGTTCTTTACCAGCTCCAGCGCGCCAAGCATGCCCACGCCCCTCGCCTCACCCACCAGCGGATGCTCGACCAGCTCCTGCCAGCGAGACTGCAAATAAGGTGCCGTCTTGCTCTTGACCCGCTCGACGATTTTTTCTTCGCGCATGATGCGGATGTTTTCCAGCGCCACCGCGGCCGCCACCGGATGCCCCGAATAGGTGAAGCCGTGGTAGAACTCGCCGCCCTCATTGAGGGTGTGCACCACTTCGTCGCGCACCACCACGCCGCCCATGGGCAGGTAGCCCGAGGTCAGGCCTTTGGCAATCGGCATCAGATCCGGCGCATTGCCGTAGTAGTCACTGCCGAACCACTCGCCGGTGCGCCCGAAGCCGCAGATGACTTCGTCGGCGATGAACAGAATGTCGTAACGCGCGAGAATCTCGCGGATCTTTGGCCAATAGCTGTCCGGTGGAATGATCACTCCACCTGCGCCCTGGATCGGCTCGGCGATGAAGGCGGCGACCTTGTCTCCGCCCACCTCGAGAATCTTCTGCTCGAGTTGCTCGGCGACGCGCGTGCCGAACTCGTCCGGATCCAGATCACCACCCTCGCCGAACCAGTAGGGCTGGTCGATATGCTCGATCCCTGGGATCGGTCCATCGCCCTGCTCGTGCATCGCCTTCATGCCGCCAAGGCTGGCACCGGCAATGGTCGAGCCGTGGTAGCCGTTCCAGCGACCGATGACGACCTTCTTCGCCGGCTGGCCCTTGATCGCCCAGTAGTGCCGCACCATACGCAGCACAGTGTCGTTGGCCTCCGAGCCGGAACCGGTGAAGAACACGTGGTTCATGCCTTCCGGGGCGATTTCGGCGATGGCCTGGGCCAATGCCAGCGCTGGCGGATGCGCGGTTTGAAAGAACAGGTTGTAGTAGGGCAGTTCGCGCATCTGGCGAGTCGCCGCCTCGACCAGCTCCTCACGACCGTAACCCAGGTTCACGCACCAGAGCCCGGCCATGGCATCGAGGATCTTGTGCCCTTCGCTGTCCCACAAATAGACGCCCTCGCCGCGGGTGATGATGCGCGTGCCCTTGGCGTTGAGCGCCTTGAAATCGGTGAACGGCGGCAGGTGATGGTCGCGGCTCAGGGCTTGCCATTGCAGGGTTTGCGAATCGCTCATCAGTCACCTCTTTTATCCGTGATTTTCGATGGATGAAAAGCTCGTCCATCCGAAGCCTCCGGCCAAACGTGGGGTAGATCACGCCTAATCGATCCACCCCACGGGGCCATGGTGGATCGATGAAGCGCGATCCACCCTACAGCGTTACACCGAGAGCATCAGAAACTCGCGCTCCCAGGAGCTGATCACCCGGTGGTAGTTCTCCTGCTCGGCACGCTTGACTGCGACGTAGCCGGTGATGAACTTCGGGCTCAGGTATTTCTCCAGCTCGCGGCAGTTCTCCATCCGCTCCAGCGCCGCCTCCAGGGTCAAAGGCAGGCGCAGGTTGCGGCGTTCATAGCCTCGCCCCTTGACGGGCTGGCTCGGCGTCAGCTCCTCGACCATGCCGATGTAGCCACATAGCAGGCTGGCAGCGATGGCGAGATACGGATTGGCATCGGCACCTGGCAGGCGGTTCTCGACACGACGGTTCTGCGGGTCGGAATCCGGTACGCGCAGGCCGACGGTGCGGTTCTCTTCGCCCCACTCGACGTTCACCGGCGCCGATGTGTCGGGCAGGAAGCGACGGAACGAATTGACGTTCGGCGCGAACAGCGGCAGCAGCTCGGGAATGTACTTTTGCAGGCCGCCGACGTGATGCAGGAACAGCTGGCTCATGGTGCCGTCGCTGTTGGAGAAGATGTTGCGTCCGGTCTCGTCGATCACGCTCTGGTGCAGGTGCATGGCGCTGCCCGGCTCGCCCGTCATCGGCTTGGCCATGAAGGTCGCCGCGACGTTGTGCTTGAGCGCGGCCTCGCGCATGGTGCGCTTGAATACCAGTATCTGGTCGGCCAGGTGCAACGCCTCGCCATGACGGAAGTTGATTTCCATCTGCGCGGTGCCTTCTTCGTGGATAAGGGTATCCAGATCCAGCCCCTGGGCCTCGCACCAGTCGTACATATCTTCAAACAGAGGGTCGAATTCGTTCGCCGCATCGATGGAAAACGACTGCCGACCCGTTTCCTGGCGACCCGAGCGGCCGATGGGCGGCTGGAAAGGCAGATCGGGGTCCTCGCAGCGCTTGGTCAGGTAGAACTCCATCTCCGGCGCGACGATCGGCTGCCAGCCCTTGGCGGCGTACATCTTCAGCACACGCTTGAGGATGTTGCGCGGCGATATCTCGATGGGATTGCCCATCTTGTCGTAGGTGTCGTGGATCACCTGAGCGGTGGGTTCGATGGCCCAGGGCACGAGAAATACCGCGTCTGGATCGGGGCGACAGAACATGTCGATGTCGGCGGGATCAAGCAGCTCGTAGTAGATGTCATCCTCGACGTAATCGCCGGTGACGGTCTGCAACAGCACACTCTCAGGAAGGCGCATGCCCTTCTCGTCGAGAAATTTGTTGGTGGGGGAAATCTTGCCGCGGGCGATCCCGGTCAGATCGCTGATCAGGCATTCCACCTCGGTGATCTTGCGTTCTTTCAGCCAGCCGGTGAGCTGGTCGAGCTTGCTGGACATAACGACCTCAGAGATTAATGAAACGAGCGCCGTGCCGGCCCGCGCTCAGCGCCGTCCTGCGCGTTCCCGGCATGCGCGAGCAAAGCCCTCGAACAACGCCAGGTAGTAAGGGTGCTGATGCACCTTCCATTCCGGATGCCACTGCACGCCGAGGGCGAAGCTGCGCGCGCCCTCGACGGAAAACGCCTCGATCAACCCATCCGGTGCCAGCGCTTCGATGCGCAGGCCATGGCCAAGCCGCTCCACGCCCTGACCGTGCACCGAATTGACCTCAATCTGAGCGGGAAGACCGATCTGTTCGAGCAAGCCTCCGGGCTGAACATGCACCGGGTGACTGAGGCCGTACTGCACCTCGACCGGATCGTCCGCTCGCTCGCGGTGATCGGCGAAGGGGCCGGCTTCATGAACCTTCTGATGCAAGCTGCCGCCGAAGGCGACGTTCATTTCCTGAAAGCCACGGCAAACGCCAAACACCGGTATGCCAGCTTCTACCGCGGCGCGGATCAAAGGAAGTGTCAGCTGATCACGCGATGGGTCATGAGGCGTGCCTTCGGCACTGGCGGGGCCGCCGTAATGGTGCGGCTCGACATTGGATGGCGAGCCGGTAAAGAGCAGCCCGTCTACGCTATCAAGGAGAACAGCGGGATCAATCAGGTCGCCGAGCGCCGGGATGACCAGCGGCATACCGGCTACAGCCGCCGCGCGCAGGTACTTGTCGCCGGCAATGTGGAAACTGTGGTGGCCGATCTGCCTGGTACAGGCCGAAACGCCGATCAAAGGCACGCGAGGCATGGGATACTCGTCTTTCCAGGGTGGGCTCGTCGGAGAGTAGTCTTGTTCATTTTTATAGACAATAGCCGACCGATCGACCTTCCGAAAGCGACCGCAGCGCCGCGCAGCTTTTTTCGGTACCGCCCCAGAACCGCCCACTGTGGGCGCTCTTGGGGCATTCAGAGGCGCTATTGACAGCGAGTTGGCTTTCCGATTGACTCCAAGACATGTTGTTTGCTGATTGAAATTTTTAACAATTAAGGTGTTTTCATCATGCTTCCGCCGCCGCGTGCCGTTCAGCTCAATGAAGCGAACGCGTTTCTGAAAGAACACCCGGAGGTCCAATACGTCGACCTGCTGATCGCAGACATGAACGGTGTCGTGCGAGGCAAGCGCATCGAGCGTGCCAGCCTGCATCGGGTGTACGAAAAAGGCATCAACCTCCCCGCTTCGCTGTTCGCGCTCGACATCAATGGCATCACCGTGGAAAGCACCGGGCTGGGCATGGACATCGGTGATTCGGACCGGACCTGCTTCCCCATCCCCAACACCCTGAGCAATGAACCCTGGCAAAAGCGCCCCACCGCGCAGCTATTGATGACCATGCATGAGCGCGACGGCTCGCCATTTTTCGCCGATCCGCGCGAAGTGCTGCGCCAGGTGGTCAGCAAGTTCGATGCGCTGGGCCTGACCGTCTGCGCTGCGTTCGAGCTGGAGTTCTACCTGATCGACCAAGAGAACGTGAACGGTCGCCCACAGCCGCCACGCTCGCCAATTTCCGGCAAGCGCCCGCACTCGACCCAGGTCTATCTGATCGATGACCTCGATGAATACGTCGATTGTCTGCAGGACGTCCTCGAAGGCGCCAAGGAACAGGGCATTCCCGCCGATGCCATCGTCAAGGAAAGCGCCCCGGCGCAATTCGAGGTCAACCTTCACCACGTTGCCGACCCGATCAAGGCCTGCGACTACGCGGTGCTGCTCAAGCGACTGATCAAGAACATCGCCTACGACCACGAGATGGACACCACCTTTATGGCCAAGCCCTACCCCGGCCAGGCCGGCAACGGGTTGCATGTCCATATCTCGCTGCTCGACAAGAATGGCAACAATATCTTCGCCACCGACAATCCGCTGGAAAGCGAAACGCTGCGCCATGCCATCGGCGGCATTCAGCAGACCATGGCGGCGTCGATGGCCTTCCTCTGCCCCAACGTCAATTCGTACCGCCGTTTCGGCGCGCAGTTCTATGTTCCCAACGCACCTTGCTGGGGCCTGGATAACCGCACCGTGGCGCTGCGTGTCCCAACCGACAGCCCCGACGCCGTGCGCATCGAACATCGCGTAGCCGGGGCGGACGCCAACCCGTACCTGCTGCTCGCCGGCGTGCTGGCCGGCATCCATCACGGGCTGACCAACAAGATCGCGCCGGACGAACCAATAGAAGGCAACTCCTACGAGCAGGTCGAGCAAAGCCTGCCGACCAACCTACGCGATGCGCTGCGCGAGCTGGACGACAGCGAGATCATGGCGCGCTACATAGACTCGACCTACATCGATATCTTCGTTGCCTGCAAGGAGAGTGAGCTGGCCGAGTTCGAACACTCGATCTCCGATCTGGAATACAACTGGTACCTGCATACCGTTTGATCGGAAGCCCGGTTGCGCAGGTCGTCCCGCGCAATCGGCGGTTGGCTCAAGCGTGCCGACCCCACTCGGCCACGGTACGCCTCTTCGCCGCGCATGCCGTGAATACGACGCCGTGGTGGCCTGCCTGTTTGCCACGAGGCAACCAAGTGGCTTCCAATAGGCGACTATGAAAATACCCGACAGCTCGCCCCTCCCCACGCCAAGCCGCAAGCCTCGCGCCAGCAGCCAGGCGCGTATCGCGCAGATCCTCCGCGCCGCACGCGAGCTGCTTGCTGCTCAAGGCGTGGTCGGGCTTTCGATCTACAGCGTCGCCGAACGCGCCGGCATTCCACCGTCCTCGGTCTATCACTTCTTCGCCAACGTTCCAGCACTTCTCGAAGCCTTGACCGCCGATGTGCATTCGGCTTTTCGTTCAAGCCTTGAGCAACCTGTCGATCACCTGGCCTTGAACAGCTGGCAGGACCTGTCCCGGCTGATCGAGCGGCGCATGCTGGCCATCTACGAGGCGGACCCCGCAGCCCGCCAATTGATCCTCGCCCAGCATGGGCTGACCGAAGTGACTCAGGCGGACCGGCAGCACGACACCGAACTCGGCGAACTGATGCAGGTCCTTTTTGAACGGCATTTCCATCTACCCGCACTGCCGGACGATGTCGAGGTATTCGCCCTGGCGCTGGAGCTTGGCGACCGGGTTTACGCACGATCAGTGCATTTGCATGGTCGAATTACTGCGCGAATGGCCGAAGAGGGTATGCGCGTCTTCGATGCGTACCTGGGGCTTTACCTGCCGCCCTTCCTGCCCAAACGTGAGCAGCCAAACGGATAACCGATACTTATCGGTAAATTACCGCCTTAAAAGCTGGAATGGCGGAAATAACGCTTCAAAACCGGATAACTATCGAATAGATTTCGCAACACCCGAGACAGGGTCCCACTCACGCCAGCATTCGCGAGGTTTTCCAATGTCCCGCACCGTTACCGTCGCCGCCACCCAGATGGCCTGCTCCTGGGATCGCCAAGCCAACATTGCCAATGCCGAGAAGCTGGTCCGTGAAGCGGCTGCCAAGGGCGCGCAGGTGATTCTGATCCAAGAGCTGTTCGAGACGCCCTACTTCTGCCAAAAGCCGAACCCCGAATATCTGCAACTGGCCAGCT
Source organism: Pseudomonas sp. SST3 (assembly GCF_003325755.1). The sequence goes on from NZ_QORI02000001.1 coordinate 383,106, forward strand.
CCGTCGAGGAGAACCCGGCGATCCAGCATTTCCAGAAAGTCGCCGCTGAGCTGCAGGTTGTGCTGCCGATCAGCTTCTTCGAGGTGGCTGGCCGCGCCCGCTTCAATTCCATTGCCATCATCGATGCCGACGGCAGAGTACTCGGCGTCTATCGCAAGAGCCACATCCCGGACGGCCCCGGCTACCACGAGAAGTACTACTTCAATCCGGGCGACACCGGCTTCAAGGTCTGGAATACCCGCTACGCCAAGATCGGCGTGGCCATCTGCTGGGACCAGTGGTTCCCCGAGACGGCGCGCAGCATGGCGCTGATGGGTGCCGAACTGCTGTTCTATCCAACGGCCATCGGCAGCGAGCCGCACGACCCGAACATCACCTCGCGTGATCACTGGCAGCGCGTGCAGCAAGGCCATGCCGGCGCCAACCTGATGCCGCTGATCGCGAGCAATCGTATCGGCACCGAAGAACAGGACGGCTACGACATCACCTTCTACGGTTCCTCATTCATCGCCGACCAGTTTGGCGCCAAGGTCGAGGAAATGGACGAGACCAGTGAAGGCGTGCTGGTGCACCAGTTCGATCTCGATCAGCTTGAGCACATTCGCAGTGCCTGGGGTGTGTTCCGTGACCGTCGCCCGAATCTGTATAGCCCAATCAAGACGCTGGATGGCTCGCTGGAGTCCTGATCAAACCTTTGACCTACAGTAGGAGCGCGAGCTGCAGCGCCGCATTGGCAATCAAGCTCGCGCCTACAGGCAGCGCACTCTACGGAAACGACCGATGACCACCCTCACCACCACGCCGCGTGCCGACGACTATCACATGCCAGCCGAGTGGGCACCGCATAGCCAGACCTGGATGGTCTGGCCGCAGCGCCCAGACAACTGGCGCGACCAGGGCACGCCGGCGCAAGCGGCCTTTACCGCGGTGGCCAAAGCCATAGCGCGCTTCGAGCCGGTCACGGTCTGTGCTACCGCCGAGCAGTACGTGGCTGCGCGGGAACAACTCGACGACCCGCGTATCCGCGTGGTGGAAATCAGTAGCGACGATGCCTGGGTACGCGATACCGGCCCGACCTTCGTGATCAACGGCAAGGGCGGCCTGCGCGGCGTCGATTGGACCTTCAACGCCTGGGGCGGACTGAACGGCGGGCTCTATGAGGACTGGCAGCGCGACGATGAAGTGGCGCGCAAGATCCTCGAGATCGAGCGCTGCGACCGCTACCGCACCGAGGGCTTCGTCCTTGAAGGCGGTTCGATTCATGTCGACGGTGAAGGCACGCTGATCACCACCGAAGAGTGCCTGCTCAACCGAAATCGCAACCCGCACCTTTCTCGCGAAGAGATCGAACGGGTGCTGGCCGATCATCTGGCGATCGATAAGGTCATCTGGCTGCCATACGGACTGTACAACGACGAAACCGACGGGCACGTGGACAACTTCTGCTGTTTCGTTCGCCCAGGCGAGGTCCTGCTGGCCTGGACCGATGACCGCGACAACCCGAATTACGAGCGCTGCCAGGCCGCCATGAGTGTACTGGAGCAGGCGCGTGATGCCTGGGATCGACAACTGGTGGTACACAAGATGCCCATCCCAGGACCGCTTCACGCCACCGAAGAAGAATGCGCCGGTGTCGTGCCGCTGGTCGGCACCCAGCCGCGTGATCCTTCGATCCGCCTGGCCGGCAGCTACGTGAACTTCCTGATCGTCAACGGCGGCATCATCGCCCCGTCATTCCGCGATCCACTGGATAGCGAAGCAGAGGCTATTCTTAGCCGCGTGTTTCCACAGCATCGGGTCGTCATGGTACCGGGTCGCGAGATTCTGCTCGGCGGCGGCAATATCCACTGCATCACCCAGCAGCAGCCCGCCGCGTCGAACCGCCCTTCGGCGTAGCGCACCCATCAGAGGAGATCGCCGGGCATGCATTTCAGAGCCGTTCTACTGTGCATGTTGCTGGCGCCATCGGTTCAGGCGATCGAGGCCTATTCGTGCCGCAACGGCTTCTTCCCGGCATTCGCAGGCCAGGTGCAACAGGCCGAACTGGTCGCTGACAGCGGCCAGCGGGTGCACTTCAGAGACGATGCCGCCGGCTGCCCCGAAGATGAGTCCTGCCTGCAGAAAGCCTATCTTGTGGATGGTGACAGGCTTCTTGTCGGCAACCAGGCGGATGGCTGGGCCTGCGTCTGGTACTTTGCCGAGAAGCGCGAGTTCGTCGGCTGGCTGCCCGCAAGCCACATCGACATTGAAGCCTCACAAACACCCACGGCCGACGACTGGATTGGCCGCTGGGTGCCGATTGCGGGCAGCAACAGCATCGTCATCAGCCGTCCCTCGCCGGCCGGCCCGCTTTTCGCCGAAGGCGACGCGACCTGGTATGGCGGTCTCAACAGCCATGGCGAGAGGATCGTCCATGTCGGTGCATTCGCGGGCGAGGCACGGCCTTCCGGCGATTTGCTGAAGATCGCAGAGGGCGATGACGACTACGACTGCAGCGTCACCTTGCAGTACGTTGCAGGTAACCTGGTCGTGACCGACAACAGCCATTGCGGCGGGATGAACGTTCGGTTCGATGACGTCTACCGCGAAGCGCCCTAGGGCTTTGTCTGATCCCGCTTCCTTGAAGCGCAGCCGATCTGGTCTAGAGTTCAGGCTTTCAGACGACGGCGGTGCCAGCACGGCAGTCGCCACCCCGATCACCTGACCTTAAACAGGAACATGCTGCTGTGCTGATGCCCCGTTCTGCCCTGCCGGCTTTGCTGGCCCTTGCGCTTGTCACCAGCGGCTGCGATGACGATGGCGACCCCGGCGCCGATCCCAGCGCTGGCTACGTCCCGCCGACCCTGGAACAACTTCCCGACTGCAACCGGATAGCCGCAACGCTTGGGCCGATGATCGACGGGCTGGTGCTGGTCGACGAAGAAGACGGCGGGCGCTACGACAATGTGACTGTCTACGGCATCAGCTGCACCTGGCTATCCAAGGAAATGCAATCCGGCAACGCGTTCGAGATGGTCAAGGGCGGCGGCTTGTCGATCGGCATCAGCGTGGACCCGGAGCCATCGGACGCGAAGCTGCTTCGGCAGATTGGGATGATCTATGACGATCACAGGGTTGAGGACATCGGCGGATTCGTCGTGGACCCGAGCAAGCAGTTGGATCCAGCTGCCCAGCTGGGCATCGTCGGCCCGCAGGTGGTTGTCGGCAGAGTCACTGTTATCGCGGCGGCGGGAGGCATTGCGCTGCAGAAGGTCGAGAGCATGCAGGGCATCACCAACGACCAAGCCATTGAAGGTGCGGTTGCCGTTCACAAGATGCTGCGTTGAGGTCACAGAAACTGAACTGACAAGGCAATGAAAACACTAAGCGCAGCGACAGCGCAGAACATAAAACAGGAAACAGGAAACAGGAAACAGGAGCGAACATGTCTTTAGCAACAGGGCTGCAAACGCTTTCCATGGCCGGCGTACTCATGCTGATCAGCCTCAGCGGACAGGCTCAGGAACCGAGCCATCAAACGATGATGTCGAACATGCACACCCAACTGGCCAACTTCGGCGGCTCCATGCACACGACGGCCAAGGTCTGCGGGGACTCCTCAGACGAACAGCTGGCCGAGCAAAAAGAGAAGCAAAGAGCCCTGTCGATCCAGAACGGTATGGACACGGCCGCTTTTGACAAGGCCTTCAACGCCGGTGCAAGCGAGGCGAAAACAAAATGGGCAGCCATCCCGGCGTCTGAACGTCAGGCCAAATGCGACGAGTTCAAGCAAGAGATGGAAGCGTTAGGCCAGCAGTTCATGCAATGACAGCGCTCGCATAGGCCATCGGTCGCGGCGAGCGGCGCCGTACCAGCCCAAGGCGCCACTCAGGACACGATCACCTGATTCTTGCCCAGGCGTTTGGCGGTATACATCGCCGCATCGGCACGAGCGAACATTGCGCTCAGATCCGGATCGCTGGCTCTGATATAGGTCACGCCGAGGCTGATGGTGACACCGAAACGCTGGCCGTCTGGGCTGGTGAAGACCAGTCGCTGAATCTCGCGCTGCAGCCGTTCGGCGATCTGCTCAGCGAGGTCAGGCTGGCAGCCGGGTAGCAGCAAAGCGAATTCTTCACCGCCAATGCGACCGAACAGATCGCCGCGACGCAGTACCGATGAGCCGCACTGGGCTACGCGCTGCAGCACCTGGTCGCCCGTCTGATGCCCATGGGTGTCGTTGATTCGCTTGAAGTCATCGATATCCAGCAGCTGAAAAGCCAGCGGACTCGCGTATTGCCGGGCCAGATCGAACTCGCGCTGAGCGCATTCGAAGAAGTAGCGTCGGTTGCTGCTCTGGGTCAGCACGTCGGTGGTGGCCAGCCGCTGCAGTTCACCTTCGAGCTGCTTCTTTTCCGTGATGTCTTCGGCGATGCCGACGATGATCGGCCCGCGCGAGCTATCCTCGCTGCCCGCGATGAAGCACTTGTCGCTGAGCCAGCGCAGTTGCCCGTCGGCACGGATGATGCGGTACTCACGCTCTTCGACGGCGCCCTTGTCCAGAACCTCGAGCATGCTGCGCTGCGCGTATTCCAGATCATCGGGGTAGATGCTGTTGCGCCATTCGCCGAAATCCGCCAGCAGCAACGCGACGGAGCGGCCAAACACCTGCTCGTATGCCGGGCTGACGTAGATCATCTGCTGGGCCTTCCAATCAAACGCCCAGAGCACAGCCTTGACCGCACCCATCAGGGTGCTGAACAACTGTTCACGCTCGCTCAGGCGCTCGACCTCACCGCGCGCGTGCATGAGAGCCAACAGGGTTTGCGCCTCAGTCGGGGGAAGAATGCCAACCCCCGTATCGCTTCGCGACTTCACCACATTCATACCTGCATTCCCAAATGGCGCCGGCACCAGCGGAGGCCCACTAGGGGTTGCTGTCGCGTTAGCACCAGAATGCAGTTCAGAGAGCGCCGGCTGAGCAAAGTTCCAGCCGGCGCGCCCATCGTGAAACGCGCCGATCGGAGGTCAGGCGTGGGCGACGGCCGGCCTCAGCGAGTAGGTTCTCAGGTGCTCGGCGAACTCGCGCAGCGATTGGATACCGCTGGCTTCGGCTTCCTGCACCCATTGTTTCATCGCGGCGAGCATGTCATGGCCGTTGGCGCTGGTACGGGTCCATATCTGCTGCAAGGCCAGACGCTGCTCGTAAATGATGCGCAGCGACTGGCTCTGTTCCAGGATCACCGCGATACGCGCCTGTTGCTCATCCTGCAGCAGGCTTGGTTCACGCGACAGCAGCCGCTTGGCCCGGCGAAACTGATGGCGCATCGAGGCATCGGCGCGCTCCAGTTCCAGGCGCACGAGCGGCTTGATCACCAGCTTGCGGTACTGCGCCATGATCTGGAAGCGGTTGTTGAGAATCGCCATGGCGCTATCCATGTCCAGCTGACGCTTGGCCGTGACGCGGTGGGCGATGGGCGCGGTGCGATTCACTTTCGCCAGGCCAAACAGGCTGAACAGCTTGATCCAGGCCCAGCCCATGTCGAACTCCCACTTGCGCACCGACAGCTTGGCCGAGTTCGGATAGGTATGGTGATTGTTGTGCAACTCTTCGCCGCCAATGAGGATGCCCCAGGGCACCAGGTTGGTCGCCGCATCCCGGCATTCGAAGTTGCGATAACCCACGGCATGTCCCAGCCCGTTGACCACCCCGGCGGCCCAGAGCGGGATCCAGATCATCTGCACCGCCCAGACAGTCAGGCCGATCACACCGAACAGCGCCAGATCGAGGCCAAGCATCAGGACGATACCCAGATTGGGGAAGCGCGAATACAGATTGCGCTCGATCCAGTCATCCGGGCAGTTTTTGCCATAGATGCGCAGGGTTTCTTCGTTCTTCGCTTCTTCCATGTACAGCTCGGCGCCGCGCCGCAGAACCGTGCCGAGCCCTTTCTGCACCGGGCTATGCGGGTCGTCCGGCGTTTCGCATTTAGCGTGGTGCTTGCGGTGGATGGCCGTCCATTCACGGGTGTTCATCGCCGTGGTCAGCCACAGCCAGAAACGGAAGAAATGTTTGAGCCCAGCATTCAGCTCAAGCGAACGGTGAGCGGAATAGCGATGTAGATAAACGGTGACCGCAACAATCGTCACGTGAGTCAGTAGCAAGGTGGCCGCGACCACTTGCCAGGCCGAGAGGTTGAGAAATCCGGTGTACCACATGTGTAGCAGCCTCGCAGCGAAGAAAAACCCGGGCCGGCAGCGCCAGCGCCGGACCATTATCTGCCCCTGACGATACATTGCGCGCCCGCCCGTCGCAGCATCGCGACTTTTCGATGGGCGCCGGTGTACGCAGATGCGCACCAGGCTAATTTACCGCTCGCTCGCCTGGTCGCGGGCCGCTCTAGCTCTGCGCTCGCCGCATGCTCGCCAGCGTTCGTCAGCGGATGGTTTTCGATGCTGACCAGCCGACCGGCGGCAGACGCTGAGCGAAACGCCTAAGCTGATTGGAGTTGCCTCTGTTCAGCGTCAGATCCAAATGGCACGGCGTCTCGCCCGCGCCAGGGTAATGGAGCGCAGAATCGCCAGCCGACCTTGGCAACCCCGGGCGCTGGTGCCCGCCAAGCAATTTTTTTCCGAGCAATGCGCCAGCCGACCATCAAACTGGCAAACTGCTGTTCAAGTGCCGGAGCACTGCCGGAGGTCCCGCATGACCGAGCTGAAACGGATTCTGCATGTCGAGGACGACCCGTCCATCCAGGCGGTCGTCAAAGTAGCGCTGGAAGCGATCGGAGGTTATCAAGTGCTGTCCTGCTCGTCCGGCCTGCAGGCACTGGGAGAGGTTGAATGGTTCGCACCGCAGTTTATCCTGCTCGATGTGATGATGCCGGGCATGGGCGGTACGGAAACCCTCGCCCGGCTCGGCGAACAGGTCGACCTGGCGCAGGTGCCGGTGGTCTTCATGACCGCCAAGGCTCAGCCCGGCGAGCTCGAAAATCTGCGCAAACTCGGCGCACGCGACGTGATCATCAAACCGTTCGATCCGATGCGTCTGGCCAGCCGGATCCAAGCAATCTGGGAAGCCGGCGACGCCTAAGCCGCCGTCCCCACCTCAACGAGACAGTCAGCAGATGGAGTCATCGAAATCGATGCCGGCGCCTTCCCCTCCTCCCCGCGAATTGTCCCGGCTCGCCGCCCTGCTGCGCTACGAAATCCTCGATACACCGGACGAGTCCGCCTTCGATGACTTCACTCAGCTGGCGTCGTATATCTGCGACACCCCGATTGCGCTGATCTCGCTGGTTGATGATCACCGCCAGTGGTTCAAGAGCCGCTTCGGCCTCGATGTCAGCGAAACCCCGCGGGAGATCTCGTTCTGCACCCATACCATCGAAGGCCAGGGCATTTTCGAGGTCAACGACGCACAACAGGATCAGCGTTTTCAGCAAAATCCGCTGGTGACTGGCGCCCCTCGCATCCGCTTCTATGCCGGCACGCCACTGACTTCGCCGGATGGCTACAACCTCGGCACGCTCTGCGTAATCGATCATCAGCCGCGCCAGCTCAGCGATGCGCAGCGCGACGCCCTGGCGAATCTGAGCCGACAGATCATGCGGCTGTTCGAAGAGCGCCTGCAGGGCCACCGCTACGCCGAGCAGGCGGCGCTGCAGCAGGCCCTGATCAACAGCGCCGGCAGCGCGATGCTGCTGACCACCGCCGACGGGCGGATATCGGGCGTCAACCCGACCGCCGAACGCCTGTTCGGCTATTCCGAGCAGATGCTGGTCGATCAATCGCTGACCTCGATATTGTTTCCGCCGGACGCCCTCGCCCGTCGCGCGAGCATCCTCAGCGACGAACTGGGCGAGATCATCGAGCCGGGATTCGCCGTGCTCACCGCACCATTGCTCGAAGGTCGCCGCGAGATGCGCGAGTGGCGTCTGCTGCACCGCACCGGAGAGAGCGTGCCGGTACTGCTGAATGTGTCGGCAATTCACGACGAACGCGAGCTGCTGCGCGGTTACATTATCAGCGCCTATGACCTGGCCCATCAGGAGCGCTTGCAGCTGCGTCTGCAACAGATCGCGGCACAGGTTCCCGGCATGTTGTTCCAGTTCTGCTGGCGACCCGACGGAACCAGCTCCTTCCCGTACCTTAGCGAGGGGGTCGAGGATATCTACGGGCTGAGTGCGGCCGAGATGACGCCAGGCATCGGCCCGGTCTTCGACCGCATTCATCCTTGTGATCGCGAGCCCGTGCTGACAAGCATCGGCAAGGCCGCCTCGACACTCACACCCTGGTACTTCGAGCACCGTATCGATCACCCCCGCAAGGGCTTGATATGGGTCGAGGCACGCGCCACGCCGATGCGTCAGGCGGACGGGTCGGTACTCTGGCACGGGCTGGTCACCGACATCACCGACCGCAAGGCCGAGCAGCTGGAACTGGACAAGCAGCAGGAAATGAACCGACGCCTGCTCGAAGCCCTGTCCGAAGCTGTCGTCGCCTGCGACTCGGAAGGCCAGCTCACCCTGTTCAACCACACCGCCCGGCTCTGGCATGGCGTCGACGCGCAGCGCCTTACGCCGGAACAGTGGCCGGCCGCCTATCACCTCTGCCAGACCGACGGTGTGACGCCGATGGCCTATGAGGAAGTCCCGCTGACGCGTGCCTTGCGTGGCGAGCGCATCCGCAACCTGGAGCTGACCATCGTCAACCAGGGCATGATCCGCCACGTCTCAGCCAATGCCGATCCGATGTATGCCTCCAACGGCCAGCAGAACGGTGCCGTGGTGGTGCTGCACGACATCACCGAGCGCAAGCAGATCGAGACGCTGCAACGGGATTTCGTCTCCACCGTCAGCCATGAGTTGCGCACACCGCTGACCTCCATCACCGCCTCGCTCGGGCTGATCTGCGGCGAGGTGATCGGCGAAGTACCGGAGCACCTGCAGGAGCTGCTGGATATTGCCCATCAGAACAGCAAGCGCTTGAGCGCGCTGATCGATGACCTGCTGGATATAGACAAACTCTCGGCTGGCAAGATGCGTTTCGAGCTGCAGCTGCAGCCACTGCAACCTCTGCTGGAGCAGGCCCTGCGCAGCAACCAGGGTTACGCCGAGAGTTATTCGGTCACCACCGAGCTGATCAGCTGCCCCTCGGTGTCGATCAGAGTCGATACGATGCGGCTGGAGCAAGTATTGAGCAATCTGCTATCCAACGCAGCCAAATACTCGCCGCCTGGCGAGACCGTCGAGCTGTGGGCCGAAACGGTCGATGCCCATAAAGTCCGCGTCAGCATTCGCGACAAGGGGCCGGGGATTGCCGATACCTTCCGCGAACGGATATTCAGCAAGTTTGCGCAGGCGGACGCTTCGGATACGCGCCAGCAAGGCGGTACCGGCCTTGGCCTGGCCATCAGCAAGGAGTTGATCGAGCATATGGACGGACAGATCGGTTTCGATTCGGCCCCTGGCGCAGGCGCCTGTTTCTGGTTCGAGCTGCCCTGCTATCCGTTACATGAGGCTCAGCCATGAAGCCATTGCAGCGGATCCTTCATGTCGAAGACGTCCCGTCCATTCGAGTGGTAACGCGGATCGCCCTGGAGAAGCTTGGTGGCTTCCAGGTGCTCAGCTGCGCGTCTGGCCTGGAAGCGCTGGAACAGGCCCAGCGCTTCGCACCTGACATGATTCTGCTGGATGTAATGCTGCCGCAGATGGGCGGCATCGAATTACTGCGTCAGCTCTCGCTGCAGATTGATCTACGGCAGACGCCGGTAGTGCTGCTGACCGGACAGCCGAACGAACCCGCCGATGCAGGCGAGCTGCAGCGGCTCGGTGTACGCAAGCTACTGCAGAAACCATTCGACCCCCTGCAACTGGCGACGCAACTGCAAGAAATCTGGAATTCCGAGCAGCGATGACAGCGCCAATCTGTGCTACGCAGCGGGTTGCCAAACGCCCTCGGCGACACTGACGAATTCGCGCAGCGCGCCGACCGCTTGTCGCGAATTCGAGCCGGAGCAGCGCCGACGTCGCTGCTGAAGCTCGCAGGCCTCCGCGTCGTCTGGCCGGCATTGCTGAACTCGGCTAACCCCTTTTTGGGATCAGCCGCACCGGTAGCCGCTCGGCGCACAAGCTGACCGTCGACGACACCTTTCAGGTTTGACTTGCCGCTGTCCCTTCAAAGCTTTATCCAGGTTGCCTTCAGCTCGGTGTATTTGTCGAAGGCATGCAGTGACTTGTCGCGACCGTTGCCGGATTGCTTGAAGCCGCCGAACGGCGCGGTCATGTCGCCGCCGTCGTACTGATTGACCCAGACGCTGCCGGCCCGCAGCGCCTTGGCGGTCAGATGGGCCTTGGACAAATCGGCAGTCCACACCGCCGCTGCAAGGCCGTACGGGGTGTCGTTGGCGATCGCGACGGCCTCTGCCGCCGTGTCGAACGTAATCACCGACAATACCGGGCCGAAGATTTCCTCCCGGGCGATCTTCATTGCATTGCTGACACCATCGAAAATAGTCGGCTCGACGTAAAGGCCGCCAGTGTCTTGCAGTGTCCGCTGGCCACCGATAAGCACCTGAGCGCCATCGTTGCGGCCGGCTTCGATGTAGCCGAGCACGGTATCCAGCTGCTGCGTGTCAACCAGGGCTCCGACATTGGTCGCCGGGTCCAGCGGATTACCTGGCTTCCAGCCCTTCAGCGCCTCGACCACCAGCGGCAGGAAGCGCTCCTTCACCGCGCTTTCCACCAACAGACGCGAGCCGGCCGTGCAGACCTCCCCCTGGTTGAAGGCGATGGCGCTGGCAGCCGAGCGGGCTGCAGCTTCGAGATCGGGCGCGTCGGCGAAGACGATGTTCGGGCTCTTGCCGCCCGCTTCCAACCAGACCCGCTTCATGTTGGATTCGCCAGCGTAGATCATCAGCTGCTTGGCGACCCGCGTGGAGCCGGTGAATACCAGCGTATCGACGTCCATATGCAGCGCCAGCGCTTTGCCCACGGTGTGTCCGTAACCCGGCAGCACATTGAGCACCCCCGGCGGAATGCCCGCTTCGATGGCCAGTTGCGCCACACGGATCGCACTCAGTGGCGATTTCTCGGACGGTTTGAGTATCACCGAGTTGCCGGTGGACAACGCCGGACCGAGCTTCCAGCACGCCATCATCAGCGGGAAGTTCCATGGCACGATGGCCGCCACCACACCGACCGGCTCACGGGTGACCAAGCCCAGCTGATCATGCGGAGTCGCCGCTACTTCGTCGTAGATCTTGTCGATAGCCTCACCCGACCAGCGCAACGCATTGGCCGCCCCGGGGATATCGATGCTCAGCGAATCGCCGATGGGCTTGCCCATGTCCAGGGTTTCCAGCAACGCCAGCTCTTCGGCGTTGGCTTGGAGGAGATTGGCGAAGCGGATCATGACCGCCTTGCGCTTGGCCGGCGCCAGCCGCGACCAGACGCCCGACTCGAAGGCCATGCGCGCGCTGATCACGGCGCGGTCGGCATCAGCTTCGTCGCAGCTCGCCACTTGCGCCAACACACGCCCATCGACCGGACTGATGCAATCGAAGCTGGCCGCTGCGCTGGATGCCGTGTATTCGCCCTGAATGAAGGCACGACCTTCGATGCGCAGGTCGCGGGCACGCTGTTGCCAATCGGCGAGAGTCAGGGTGGTCATGGGGCGTCCTCTGGTATTGGTCAATAATCAGAAAGGCACCCTAAACCAGCAGCGCCAGGGCTATCAATATTTTTTACGAAATGCCTAATTTACGCCTTTTAATGTTCGTTTTTTAAAACATGGCTTCGCCAAACCAGCTATGTGAATAACGTTGCGTACAGCATAGCCGTCAACCTGTACCGTCGGCGCGGACCGGAGCCAGTGATCTCGCCGCACCGCAGAACTTTTCGAATGCTCCTTTGCCAACCACACATTACGCTTTCGTCAGCTTCGAGCGCATCGAGTCGACCCCGCAACAACAGCTGGCAGAACGGTCGCAGCCAGAAACGAAAAAACCCGCCAATTGGCGGGTTTTTCTTCAAGGGCCGATCAATTACTTGATCTTGGCTTCCTTGTAGATCACGTGCTTACGCACGACAGGATCGTACTTCTTGATTTCGATCTTGTCGGGGGTGGTGCGCTTGTTCTTGTCGGTGGTGTAGAAGTGGCCGGTACCGGCGCTGGACACCAAACGGATCAGGTCACGCATGATAGTTCTCCTTAAACCTTTTCGCCGCGAGCGCGGATTTCAGCCAGAACGGCGTCGATGCCGCGCTTGTCGATAACGCGCATGCCCTTGGCGGTCAGGCGCAGACGTACGAAGCGGTTTTCGGACTCGACCCAGAAGCGATGATGCTGCAGGTTCGGCAGAAAACGACGACGGGTTTTGTTGTTCGCGTGGGAAATGTTGTTCCCGGTTACCGGACCCTTACCGGTAACTTGACAGACTCTCGACATGCCTCAGCCCTCTAAAACCACATGCCCAACCCGGCATGGGTTGGCCGCTTGAATTCAATTGTCTTTTTGGCGCTCAGCGCCACGTTTCGTTGGGGTCTTACCGGCTACGCGGCAAGCGAAGAAACCGGGCCCCTAGAAAAGAGCGCTGCTTTATATCAGAAAGCCCCCCTAGCAACAAGCATGGCGTGACTTTTCCTTGCCGGCCGCTTTGGGCGCAAACCCCGGCAAGAGCAGGCCTGGAGCAAGCATTCATGGATTCGCCGTTCGTCGCCTGACACCCCGCGATCAATCAGCTTATATAGCCGAAGCGGCGCCGTTGCGATGCCATCTTTGAGCGTTGCCGTCCGGCCATCATTGCGGGTTACGAATAACGAGCAGTGACCTTAATAGCCCGCTGATACTTACCTTATCGGTGCGCCACTCTTCAAAAATCGAATTATAGTTTTACTGTGCGGAATGCAGGATCGTTTTTTTCAGCTACCATGGAATAAATCTTCACAGCAATGCAGGCGATGCCAAGCCTAAGGGTGCCCCGTAGCCGCACTGCCTGCCATCAGGGCGATCTGCTATCGTTCGCCCCCGCTGCCCCATTACCAGACAGACCGATATCACCATGAGCGACGCTGAAGACATCGAGAACCCAAAGGACCGCAAATTCGTCGAGGCCTTATCTCGCGGGCTGGATGTACTGCGCGCCTTCACCCATGGCTCGGTGGTGATGGGCAATCAGGATATCGCACGCATCACCGGGTTACCGAAGCCTACGGTGTCGCGTATGACCTACACCTTGACCAAGCTCGGCTACCTCAGCTACTCGCAGCAGCTCGAGAAATATCAGCTCGACTCCGGCGTGCTGGCGCTGGGTTATGCCTACGTTTCCAACCTGCGCGTGCGCCAGCTGGCCAAACCGTACATGGACGAGTTCGCTCGTCGCACCAATACCTCCGTCGGCCTGACCTGCCGCGATCGGCTATCGATGATCTACGTGGAGAACTGCCGCCCCGCCGAAGTATCGACGCTGCGCATGGATGTGGGTGTGCGTCTGCCACTGGCTACCACCGCCGCTGGCCGTGCCTTTCTGGCCGCCACTCCGGAAAAGGAGCGCGAGCACCTGATGGCCGCGTTGGAAACCAAATACGGCGACGACTGGCCGACGATGAAACGGTCGCTAGAAGAGTCTTTCGATGAGTTCAGTCAGCACGGCTTTTGCCTGTCACTTGGTGATTGGGATCGCAACGTGAAGGCCGCCGGCGTGCCGCTTCGCCTGGCCGATGGCAGCATCATGGCGCTAACCTGCGGGGCGCCGTCGTTCCAGCTCAGTGAAGAAACCCTCCGGGGCTCGCTGGCGCACCAGCTGGAAATGCTCGCCCGGGACATCGAGAGTCTCGGCGTCTAATCTAAGCCTTGGTTACTGGGCTTTGACGCTCGCCCAGGCGATCTCGGCCAGCAGCTCGCGGCAATCGGCCAGCGGTGTACGCGAGCGCCCCGCCAGCCAGTTGCGCGCCATGTCGTGACAGGGCCCGATCACCACCGCTAAAAAGCAGTCCCCAGGCATGCGGCGAAACGCGCCGCTGTCGCGATGGCGGCGCAGAATCGCAGCGACACGCTCTCCGTGGGTTCGATTGACCTCCTTCAGCCGCTCGCCCATCTCCCCCGCCTCGACCCGGCCACGGTTATGCAGCACGAAGCGCGCCCAGTCCGGGTTCGCCACCACCCAATCGATATAGCTAGTGACGAACAGCTTGACGCAGGCTTCGGCATCCAGCGTCTCGATCAATCCGGCCTCCAGCAACGTGGCGTATTCGCCAATGCCTTCCAAATAGAGCGCAGCGATGATCCGCTCGCGATTGCCGAAATGGTGGTACAGGCTGCCAATGCTGGCGCCAGAACGGTCACGGATCATCTCGATCGTGGTGGCTTCAACCCCGTATTCGGTAAAACAGGCAAGCGCGGCCTGAAGAATGTCTTGCTTGCGGCTACTGCGGGCCATCCGGCCTCCGAATAGAATACTTTTCTAGAATTAAATTCTACTGCTCGTATACTGCACCGATCCAGGCAATATAAAAAGACCGGAGAACAGGCATGGCGACGATACAGGCTGAAGCACTCTCGATCGACAACGGTAACGGCCATCAGCTCGCTAGCTGCTGGTACAAGCCCGCTGGCACACCACGCGGCGCCGTGCTGATCGCCCCGGCTATGGCTGTGAAACAAGATTTTTACGGCCATTTCGCCAGTTGGCTCGCCGAGCGCGGATTTCTGGTGGTGACCTTCGACTATCTCGGCATGGGCCAGTCACGTCATATTCCTTTACGCCAGCTCGATGTAGATATCCTCGACTGGGCCCGCCACGATTGCAGTGCCGTGCTGGCAAAGGTCGCGGAAGCGGCCGGAGAGCTACCGTTGTATTGGATTGGGCACAGCGTCGGCGCGCAGATCTTGCCGCTAGTCAAAGGTCACGAGCGGCTCACCCGCATCGTCACCATCGCCGCGGGCAGCGGCTACTGGCGCGAAAACAGTCCACAGATCAGACGCCAGGCATGGTTGCTCTGGCATGGGCTGGCCCCGCTGCTAACGTCTCTGTTCGGCTACTTTCCCGGCGGACGCATCGGCGCGGTCGGCGATCTGCCGGCCGGGGTCATCCGCCAATGGCGTCGCTGGTGCCTGCATCCCGAGTATCTGGTCGGCGTCGAAGGCGAGTCGATGCAACGCGCCTTCGCATCCGTGCAGACGCCGATGACCTCGCTCTCCTTCACTGATGACGAAATGATGTCGGCGCGCAATACGGAATCGCTGCATGGCTTCTATACCCGCGCGCCGAAGAGCATGCACCGCATCGCCCCAGGTGAAGTCGGCGCGGATCGCATCGGTCACTTCGGCTTCTTCCGCCGAGCCTTCGCGCCAACGCTCTGGTCGAATTATCTGCTGCCGAAGCTGGAGCAATGCCAGCAAGACCAGCCTGATGCACTGACCACAGCGAGGTTGGCATAGGGGTACAAGCTGGCCGGCGGGAGCTTTCTTTCTTCGCCGCAGGGTGGGCTTCAGCCCACCGCCAATGCTGAAGCGAACGCCGCCCGGCCCGCCCGACAAAAGCATACCTAGAAAGCAAAACCGGGCCATAGGCCCGGTTGCTGTGCTGCGATCAAACGATCACGCCACCTGCATCAAGTTCGCATAGGCCTTCAGATGATGATCATCATCACCGAACTGGTGGGCGATCATCACCAGGCGCTTGGCGTGGTGGGCGAGGTTGTATTCCCAGGTCATGCCGATGCCGCCATGCAGCTGGATGGCTTCCTCTGCCACCTTGCGGGCGGCGCGGGCGCAGATGTACTTGGCGGCGGCGATGATGCGGCTGCGCTCGTCGTTGTCTTCGCCGTCGGCAAAGGTCGCCGCGAGGATCGCCATGCTGGTGGCCTGCTCCAGCTCGGTCTGCATGTCCACCATGCGGTGCTGCAGCACTTGGAACTTGCCGATCGGCACGCCGAACTGCTTGCGCGTCTTCAGGTAGTCGAGGGTCAGCTTGCAGGCTTCGTCCATGCTGCCCAAGGCGTCGGCACACTGAGCAGCGATGGCGCGGCCCTGCTGGTAACGCAGCGCCGGGAGCGTATTGCCGATTTCGCCGAGCGCCGCATCTGCGCCTAGCTGCACGTTGTCTAGGAACAGCTCGCAGCCCTTGCGCCCGTCGATGGTCGGGTAGACGCGGCGGCTCACGCCTTGGGCGTTCGGATCGACGAGGAACAGGCTGATACCGGTTTCGTCGCGGCTATCGCCTGCGGTACGCGCGGAGACGATGATCTGCCCGGCGCTGTGCCCGCCGATCACCACGGCCTTGCGTCCGGACAGGCGATAACCGCCGTCCACCGCTTCAGCCTTGGTCTGTACATCGTTGAGGTTGTAATGACTCTGCGCCTCGTCGAGCGCCACCGCCAATTGCAGCGAGCCGGCCGCCACCTGCGGCAGCAGATCCTCTTTCTGCGCGTCGCTGCCCAGCTGGTTGAACAATCCGCCGCCAAATATAACCGATTGCAGATAGGGCTCCAGCGTCAGGCCACGGCCCAGCTCGGTCATCACCAACATGGTTTCCACACCGCCGCCGCCAAAGCCGCCGATCTCCTCGGCAAACGGCACGGCGGTCAGGCCCAGCTCTCCCAGCTGGCCCCAGAACTCGGCGGAGAAGCCCAGTTCCGACTCGCTGAATTTCTCGCGCTGCTCGAACGGGTAGGCGTCGCGCACCAGACGCGCCGCGGTATCTTGCAGCATTTGCTGCTCTTCAGTCAGTTTGAAGTCCATTGCGGTGCCCCCTTACAGCTCGAGAATCATCTTCGAGACGATGTTCTTCTGGATTTCGTTGGAGCCGCCGAAAATCGACAGCTTGCGCATGTTGAAGTAGTCGCCAGCCAGCGACGCGCTGTAGTCGGCGTGCAGCAGCTCGCCTTCATAGTCCAGCTGCAGTTCTTCATCGAGGAACGGCAACGCATAAGGGCCGATGACCTTGCGCAGCAGGCTGGTGATGGCCTGGCGGATCTCGGTGCCCTTGACCTTGAGGATCGAGGACTCCGCTCCCGGCACGCCGCCCTCCTTCGCCGCGGCAAGAGTGCGCAGCGTGCTCATTTCAATGGCCATCAGCTGCATCTCGACTTCCGCAACCTGGGCGCGGAACAGCGGGTCTTCCAGCATCGACTTGCCGTCGCAAACTTCCTTCATGGCGATGCGCTTCAGATGCGCCAGCGCCGCCTTCGAGGCGCCGATACCGGCGAGGCCGGTGCGCTCGTGGGTCAGCAGGTACTTGGCGCAGGTCCAGCCCTGGTTTTCCTCGCCGACGAGGTTTTCCACCGGCACCCGGACGTTGTCGAAGAAAACTTCGTTGACCTCGTGGTCGCCGTCGAGGGTGATGATCGGCCGCACGCTGATGCCCGGCGTGCTCATGTCGATCAACAGGAAGCTGATGCCGCGCTGCTGCTGGGCTTCAGGATCGGTGCGCACCAGGCAGAAGATCATGTTGGCGTGCTGCCCGAGGGTGGTCCAGGTCTTCTGGCCGTTGACCACGTAGTGATCACCGTCGCGCACGGCGCGGGTCTTCAGACTCGCCAGGTCGGAACCGGCGCCCGGCTCGGAATAGCCCTGGCACCACCAATCTTCGCCGGAAAGAATGCGCGGCAGGTAATAGTCCTTCTGCTGCTGGGTGCCGAACTTGATGATCACCGGCGCAACCATGTTGACGCCGAAGGGCACGCTACGCGGCGCACCAAAGGCAGCGCATTCTTCGTCGAAGATATGCTTTTCCACCGGGCCCCAAGTGGTGCCGCCCAGCTCCACCGGCCAGCCCGGTGCGTACCAGCCACGCTTGACCAGAATCTGCTGCCAGCGCTCATGGTCCTGTTTGGACATGTGCTTGCCGAGCTTGACCTTGGCGGCGATGTCCGCGGGCAGCTCGTTTGTCAGGAAGGCGCGCACTTCATCGCGGAAGGCGAGCTCTTCGGCCGTGTAGTTGACGTTCATGGGAAGGTCCTCATGGTGCGTTCGGATTGCAGGCGGGTCGCGCTCATTGCCCAGCCTGCCATTCGGTAAAGGTGCGGCCTTCGGCGGCCAGTTTTTCCAGCAGCGGCGCTGGCTTCCACCAGTCGCCGCAACATGCGTGCAGTTCCTTGACCCGCGCCAGCACGGTGTCCAGCCCGACGCTGTCGGCATAGAACATCGGCCCGCCGCGGAAGGCCGGGAAGCCGTAACCGCTCAGGTAGATCACGTCGATATCGCTGGAACGCTGGGCGATGCCTTCTTCGAGGATCTTCGCGCCCTCGTTGACCAGCGCAAAGATGCAGCGCTCGACGATGTACTGCTCGTCCAGCGCCTTTCGCTCGATGCCCTTCTCCTGCGACGCCGCTTCGAGCATAGGCGCCAATTCAGGGTTCTCCAGCGGCGTGCGGTTGCCCGGCTCGTAGCGGTAGTAACCGGCACCGGTCTTCTGCCCGAGCATGCCGGCGGCGCAGAGCTTGTCGGATACGGTGGGGAAATCCAGATGTGCCGGCAGCGTCGCGCGCTGGCGCTTGCGGATCGCCTGGCCGATGTCGAGGCCGGACAGGTCGCGCATGGCGAACGGCCCCATGGCCATGCCGAAGTTGCGCAGCGCACCGTCGACCTGTTGTGGCGTGGCGCCCTCTTCCAGCAGGAATTCCGCCTCGCGTCCGTACTGGAAAACCATGCGGTTGCCGACGAAGCCGTCGCACACACCGACCACCACCGAGACCTTTTTCAGCTGCTTGCCGATGGCCATGGCGGTGGCGAGCACTTCATCGCTGGTCTTTTCACCGCGCACCACTTCGAGCAGGCGCATGACGTTGGCCGGGCTGAAGAAATGCAGGCCGACCACGTCTTCCGGGCGCTTGGTGAAGGCGGCGATGGCGTTCAAATCCAGCGACGAGGTGTTGGAGGCGAGAATTGCGCCTGGCTTGCACACGGCGTCCAGCTGTTCGAACACCTGCTGCTTGACGCCCATTTCCTCGAACACGGCTTCGACCACCACGTCCACGTCTGCCAGTGCAGCGTAGTCAGTGACGCCTTCGACCAGCTTGAGGCGCGCTTCCATCACCTCCTCGGTCAGGCTGCCGCGCTTGACGCTGGCGGCGTAGGTATCACGGGCGCGCTGCAAGCCGCGCTGCAGCGCCTCGTCATTGAGTTCCAACAGCTTCACCGGCACGCCTGCATTGGCGAAGCTCAGGGCGATGCCGACGCCCATAGTGCCGCCACCGATCACCGCGGCGGTCTTGATCGGGCGTGGCTTCACATCGGACGGCAGGTCATTGATCTTGCCGGCCTGGCGCTCGGCGAAGAATGAATGAACCAACGCACCCCGCTGTGGCGAGTTCAGGCACTCGGCGAACAGCTCACGCTCACGCTTGAGACCTTCGGCCAGCGGCAGCTTGGTTGCCGCCTCGACCGCCGCGATACAACGCAGCGGCGAGAACAGCCCAGGCATACGTTTGGCGACTTCGGCATGCTTGGCGCGGATCAGCGCCTCATTATCGGCATTCTCCAAACCGCGGGTCTGCTCGCCGGTGCGACGCGGTGCGCGGCCTTCTTCGACCATACGGCGGGTATAGGCCAGGCCGCTTTCGCGCAGATCACCCTCGAAAAGCTCATCGACGATGCTGTGCTCAACCGCCTCGGCAGCACTGATCGGCGTGCCACTGACGATCATGTCCAGCGCCTTCTCGACGCCGGCCAGACGCGGCAAGCGCTGCGTGCCACCGGCGCCGGGCAACAAGCCCAGCTTCACTTCAGGCAGCCCGACCTTGGAATCCTTGCGGGCGATGCGGTAATGGCAGCCCAGCGCGACTTCCAATCCGCCGCCCAAGGCGGTGCCATGAATGACGGCGACGCTCGGCTTGCTGCTGCCTTCAATGACCTCGATCACCTCCGGCAGGCTCGGTGCCTGTGGCGGCTTGCCGAACTCCTTGATGTCAGCACCGGCGATAAAGGTACTGCCCTCGCAGACCAGCACCATGGCGCGAATCTGCGGGTCCGCCTCGGCGCTCTGAAAGGCCTGGAGCAGACCTTCGCGCACGGCCTGGCCGAGCGCGTTGACCGGTGGGTTGTTGACCGTGATAAGAGCAACTTCGCCCTGAAGTTCGAGCCGTACGACGTCTGTCATGGCAGGCCTCCGCTTGTGAAAATGATGATTGGATTTGTTATTTCACGGAATCAAGTTTCGCACAGCAGAATAGTCGACTCATTTCTGCATGTCGAGAGACTGGCAACAATCCTCTCGACTGGCAAGCGCCACCACCTCACCCAAATACACCGGGCGTCGCTTTTCGGCTGTTTTCGCGCCAGATCGGTGCGCCAGCCGGTATCGCCACGCCAAGGCGACCCGTAGACGACACCACAGCGGCTTTATAGGCTCAACGACCAGAGGGTTCATTGGCGAACGGGATAGCGAGCCATAAACAAAAAGGAGCCAGCCCCAAGACAGGCACTGGCTCCTCGTGATGCCGCGTGGCTTACAGCCCCAGGCAGAGGTACTTGATCTCCAGGTAATCCTCGATGCCGTACTTCGACCCTTCACGCCCCAGGCCGGAGGACTTCACCCCGCCGAACGGCGCCACCTCGGTGGAAATCATGCCGGTGTTGACGCCGACCATTCCCGACTCGATCGCCTCGGCTACTCGGAAGACCCGGCCCAGGTCACGCGCATAGAAGTACGCCGCCAGCCCGAACTCGGTGTCGTTGGCCAGCGCGATGCCTTCGGCCTCGTCCTTGAAGCAGAACAGTGGCGCCAGCGGGCCGAAGGTCTCTTCCTTGGCCACCTTGGCGTCATGCGGCACATTGACCATCAGCGTCGGCTCGAAATAGCTACCGCCGAGGCTGTGCGCCTTGCCTCCGGTAACCACCTGGGCGCCGCTGGCGACGGCATCCTCGATGTGTTCCTTGACCTTGGCGGCCGCCCGTTCATCGATCAACGGACCGATGTCGACGCCTTCATCGAGGCCATTGCCGACCTTCAGCTTCGCCACTGCCGCCTGGAATTTCTCGGCGAAAGCGTCGTACACACCCTCCTGAACATAGATACGGTTGACGCAAACACAGGTCTGCCCGGCATTGCGGTACTTGGACTGCATGGCACCCTTGACCGCCTCGTCCAGGTCGGCGTCATCGAAGACCAGGAACGGCGCGTTGCCGCCCAGCTCCAGCGACACCTTCTTGATCCCTGGCGCGCACTGAGCCATGAGCTTGGCGCCCACTTCGGTGGAGCCGGTGAAGCTGATCTTGCGCACGGTCGGGTTGGCGGTCAGCTCGTTGCCGATGTCGCCGGCCGAGCCGGTGATGACACTGAACACGCCCTTGGGAATGCCGGCACGCTCGGCCAGTTCGGCCAACGCCAAGGCAGAGAATGGAGTCTGGCTGGCCGGCTTGACCACCATGGTGCAACCCGCCGCGAGTGCCGGCGCGGCCTTACGGGTGATCATCGCCGCCGGAAAGTTCCACGGCGTGATGGCCGCCGTGACACCGATCGGCTGTTTGATGACGATGATCCGCTTGTCTTTCTGGTGCCCCGGAATCGTGTCGCCATAGACGCGCTTGGCTTCCTCGGCGAACCACTCGATGAACGACGCGGCATAGGCAATCTCACCCTTGGATTCAGCCAGCGGCTTGCCCTGCTCCAGCGTCATCAGCCGACCCAAGTCGTCCTGGTTCTCCATCATCAGCTCGAACCAGCGGCGCAGCTTCTGCGAACGCTCCTTGGCCGTCAGGTCACGCCAGGCCGGCAGCGCGCGCTCGGCCGCCTCGATGGCACGTCGGGTCTCAGCGCCACCCATCTTCGGCACGGTGCCGAGAATCTCGTTGCTGGCCGGGTTGTTGACCTTGATGGTCTGGCCGCTGTCCGCGTCCTGCCAGGCTCCGTCGATATAAGCCTGCTGGCGGAACAGCCAAGTGTCTTTGAGTTGCATGGCAGTCTCCTTCGAGCCGGCGCGCGGCGCCGGGAAATGGACAAGGCCGTCTGGCCGGTAGATAGCGGACGAGCCGCACTGTGCATCCCTCGACATCCGTAGAACAGGAAGCGACCACCGGGTTCCAGGCGTGGAGCGATGCGTTTGAAATCTCAAACACATGCTAGGGCCGGCTACCGATTCCAGGCAACACCATGTTCAAAAAAACTAACGCTTCATAGGCTTGCCTGATAAGCGTAGGCCGCGGCGGCGCTCGAATGCGCTTTGCGCACCCCAGCCGCCGAAGCGCCATGGACGATCGCCGGCGAGATGCGTATGATTGCGCCCGCGCCGCACCAGTAGCTCAGCTGGATAGAGTACTGCCCTCCGAAGGCAGGGGTCGTGGGTTCGAATCCCGCCTGGTGCGCCATATAAATCAGCACGTTACGCCTAATTATCTGTTTTCAACCAGGACGGTGACAGCAGGGCGACAACACTTGCTAAGCAAAGCCCCCCCTTGAGTAATTAAGGGGGGCCTTTTGCTTAGAGTAGCCTCGGGAACGCGCACAATTGAGAACAGGGAACCTGTCCGTCAGCTAAAAGATGTGTTATATAAGACATCTTATGAAATCATCCGCCATTCAAAAATTGCGCCTTCTACTGGGCGAAACCCAAGCCCAATTCGGAGCACGATTCCAAGTGAGCCAGATCACGGTTAGTTATTGGGAAACCGGTCGCTCTATGCCTGCGGGACGGCGGCTGAACGAGGTTACCGCTTTGGCGTCAACCGCCCTACCCGCCAAGCCAAAATCGACGCCCTTTCGCCCCATTCAGTACCTTGGAAGCAAGCAGCGCCTAGCCGAAACGATCGTTAATGTTCTCGAAGAGATATCTCCGAAACAAACACGGGTTGGGGATTTGTTCGCGGGAAGTGGGGTAGTAAGTGCATTAGCAGGAGCCGAGCGGCCCGTAACAGCAGTCGATATACAAACCTACTCGAAGATTCTTTCCACGGCCGCCCTGCTTGAACAGGCAGAAAAATTCGCGCATATGACTGGCGCCGAATTCAAAGAACGATTTG
Organism: Pseudomonas sp. SST3; assembly: GCF_003325755.1. The sequence continues at coordinate 406,044 of NZ_QORI02000001.1, forward strand.
CTAGCGCATCCGACCTCCTTGAAGAAGCCTTGACCCCTCTACTTGCCTTTGAGCGCGAAGCTGAGGCCGAGGCTATCAAAGGCAATCCAGAGTTGCTGGTCCAAATTATTGAGTTTGGGTCAATCGCTGTATACGAGCAGCGCCCGTTAACAGGCATGCCCGCCACCCTTGGAAAGCTCATAAAAAATGCGATAAGTGCACTAGCCAACATTCGCGCCTCATCAGCTGAGATTACTGCTACACGTTATTTTGGCGGGCCCTATTTTTCTTATAGGCAAGCAATTGCCTTAGACGCAATCTACATCGCGACACACTCGGATTCCGGCGGCTCGCAGAACATTGCCGCATTAGCAGCCATCATCAGTACAGCCAGCGTGATAGTCAATACAGTAGGGAAGCAGTTCGCCCAGCCGATGAAACTGAAGAAAGCGGACGGCCGAATCCCACCACTCCTGCTCCAAAGGGCCTTACGGGACCGCAGTATTGATACCTTGGAAGTGTTTCAAGAGTGGGCAACTCGTTGGCAAACACATGCTCTGAGCGGCAATTTCGATCATGATATCGTGCAGGGTGATGTAGTCGACTTTGTCGTTAACGATCAATCCTGCGGAGCCTTTTACGCCGATCCGCCCTACACAATTGATCATTACTCGAGGTTCTACCACGTACTGGAAACCCTCTCTCGTCGAGACTCACCTCGTTTAGACGAGATGAAAAAAAAGGGAGAGGTTTCAGTAATGCGCGGCATTTATCGTCATGGCCGCTATCAATCCCCGTTTTGCGTTCCCTCAAAAGCGCAAGCGGTGTTCGAGCAGCTGTTCGCTGCAGCTGGACAAAAAGCTGTGCCACTAGTGATGTCATATTCACCATTTGATGAAGAAGAGAGCCATCGCCCACGGCTCCTTACATTGGATGCGCTCATCTCGACGGCGGAGCGTCATTTTCGGCAGGTGTCGGTTCAAGAGATAGACGAACACAGCCACAGGAAACTGAACGCAAAAGCAGCCAACATGAGCGTCCGCAGTGATGCGGAGCGACTTATTGTTTGCGAAGTGACCAACTAATGGAAAAATACCTCGGCAACAAATCTTCTCTACTACCGCTAATTGATCGATTCTTTGAGGACCGGATTCCCGGCGCGACGCAACTTTCGGATGTGTTCGCAGGGACAAATAACGTTTCTCGATACTTCCGCTCACGGGGATGGGCAACGGCAGCCTGTGACGCGAATCGCTTCAGCTATGTGCTCGCGCAAGCATATCTCTGCACCAACGCCATACCCATGTTTCAAAGCGTTCGCACCGCCAACAAAGATGCCTTCCGGCTGACTAGATTACAGAGTGAATTAAGTCGTTCGATTGCGAAGTTCGGTTCGCTATACCTTCCAAATCATTCTGCAGACCAGGTTTTCCAGGATCTAAAACACCTAGCAAATGTGCTGGCAAACCTGCAGAACATAGGGGAGAACAACACCAAACCCGGTGTAATCAGCGAATGCTTCACGCAATGGGGTTCACGGGCCGCGTATGCCAGTCGCCGCGGAAGCGAAGGCTTCAGAAACTACTTTTCTAAGGAAAACGCGCTCTTTCTCGATGGGGTGCTATCCACACTTCGCGCATGGTGGCGGGAAGCACGCCTCACCCGGAATGAACTATTTCTACTCCTCACCAGTGTGATCGAAGAGGTCACCATCACCGCTAACGTCAATGGTACGTTCCATGACTTCAATCGTGATCGCTTGTGGCCCAATGCCAACCAGGCATTCCTGCTGCGGCTGCCGCTAGTATCTTGCTCAAGCCCAGTAGCAGAAGTGGCAAATGCCAACGCTGTTGACGCCGCCTCTGCCTTTGCCAAGCACGATATTTGCTATCTCGATCCCCCCTACAATTTCCGCCAATACAGCGCCTACTACCACCTCCTGAACTTCATCGCTGCGTATCCGTTCCTGGAGGACATCGAGTTATATGTCGCTGGCCTAACGCATGTCCGGGGCCAACACCCAGAGGACGACTTCACCAGCGATTTCTGCTTCAAGACTCGTTTTATCGATAGTCTCCGAAAACTAATCGAATCTACCGACGCAGCGCACGTCGTATTGAGTTATTACGGCGGACGAAATCATTGGAACCACTGGGCATCGGTCGAGGAACCGACCGACCAAGGGCTTCGTGAGCTCAAAACCCTGTTTGAGGACACAGGCCTATTCTCACGATGCGAGGTCGTTCCAGCGCTTGAGGTTAGGAAGAACTACCAAAGCCGAGTGGGCGAGCAAAAAGAACTAGTTAACGAATACCTATTCCACGGCGTACGACGCGCACAATCAGGCTCTCAGCTAAGGCCTCCCGCACCATTAGCCGCCAATGTCCGATGGGGGCTGATCGATGAATTCTGTCACACGGCCCCGCTGAGACAGGATGAAATCGATCAGGTCGCACGTACTGCTGGATGAGATTGTCGGGTAACTAGAAAAAAGATGAGTCGGCTCAACCCCCCAAGCTTCAATCTTAGGAAATTGGCGATGGGCCCCTTCAATAGTCGAATAACCAAGGAACGTGGGCTGATCTGCGCCGGGGAAAGGCACGAGAAAAACAGATAGCACGCTTGCCTCTGGAGTCCGTAGGGAATCTATATAGTAGAGCTGCTTTACGATATCCGGCCCACCAGGACGAGCAATTGGGAACCTGTAGTAATACTTTGCGTCGACGATGAGACGCCAGGCACCTCGAACTACGACCATATCTGGAATCTGTTTGTGGTCGTATCGGGCCTTTTGCCCGGCAGGACTGCTACACCACCATACAGGTTGACCAATCGAAGAAATCGGATCGACTTGACTGTCGGCGCCGATGGCCATACGACAAGCATCTTCCCAGACCGAATAGAATGAGGTCGTACCGTAGATTTGTGGGTTTGACACCGCGCCGGCTAGCCTTGAACTTAGGAGCTCTCTGAGCAATTTTAGAAGCCGGAGAGCATCGGTTCGATAAACACCTCGCTGCTCAAGAGCCAAGAGGCGATCCAAGTACGCTCGCCGATCTTCCGGAATTGGCCACTGCGGCACAAGAAGTCCAGCCGCCTCCTCGGCGTGCTCGACAACAGCGGGTGTGACCAATTCGTAGCGCTCTTGCAAGCGGCGAAGTATCCCCACCTGAAGCGCACTTATTTCGTTGAGTACACCCTCCCTCCGCTCGGCTATTACAGATGGATAGATTGCGGCCCCCTGAATAAGAACCGGAAAGCACTTGGCGATTGTCCTGGCCCAATGTGGGCGCCCTTGATCACTAACCCGAACCTGTTCCCTTCGATACAAACCGTGAGAATAGAACCACTCCTGGAGACTTAAAAGTGCGTCGTATTCCCTCAGAACCTCACTATTCCCATATTCAGGATCCAGCTGCTTGTCGACCGTTGGCCGTCGAAATGCGCTGCGCTCAAAATAATTTCGAAGGATGCGAATAGTCCCGGACAAATCGAAACCATTACCACCACCAAATTTTGGACATGCGAATAACAGAAAATTTGGGAAAACAACGATACCCACAAAAGCCAGAACCAGCCGACCTCCATCGGTTGGTCGCAAGATTCGCGCGCTTATCAAGTAATCAAGACAGGAGTTTTCCGACTCCAGCTTGGCAGACCACTCGCTCCACGTTAGCGAATCACCCTCAACGAGATTAATAACACTCATTTCAAATCTGACTTTCAGCTTCTTCGGCGGCGCTAGTAGATGCACCCGCATCAGATAAATCATTCGTTTGATTTATGATCTCAGGCATTTTTAACTTTAGCGGCGCACCAACGCCACCAGCCCAGATCGCTGGGACTGCGAGAAGCTTTTTGCTAGGAAGAGAGACTCTTGTCGGAATCTAAGGACATCGTCCCACAGGTATAAAAACAACTTTTCGAGTACAGCATCTGGACTCGCAAGTTGTTTTTCCGTCAGAAAATAAGGGCCGATTAACTTATCTTCATGAATTCCCAAGCCGATGAGAAACTCGTTGATAGCGGCACGGAAGACATCCCAGTCGTAGTCGCGACCACCATAACGAACCACCGAAATGTTCGCTGGGTACAAGCAAGGCTCGGTGTACCCCTTGTAGACATAGCTCCAGCGGCGGCGAAACGCCGTATCCAACGGAAAAACTCCTTGGTCAGCACTGTTCATAGTCGCCCACAAATAGAGATTCGCTGGCAGCCTTATTGTGGCTATTTCAAGTTGATACGATGCGAAGAACGCTCGTTGTTCGGGGGTTGCTTCGATCTCGTAACGACTAGCACCCGACTCATCTCGATCTAACAACTGCAGCACATCACCCAGAATAGCAGCGGCGTTTCCTCGATTGATCTCTTCGATCAGCACCACGACAGTCTCATTCGGGCAGCGAAGCGCGCGCAATAAACCCCGCATCAGAGGACCGGGCACATATCGATAGTCAATAAATGGCTTGCCTCGACTTCCCGGCGCTCCGTCAGCTTCCTGTAGAGCGTTCAACTCGTCAATTTGTTCATATACAGGCTGAGGCTTGAAGGCGCCGACAAAATCGAAAAAAGACGACTCAGGATGAAACTGCGTCCTGATCACATGATCTGCAGCTTGCGTCAAGCGATCCAAGTAATAGCTTTTTCCCGACCCAGGACAGCCGGTTACGATAAGTTGATGAGGGTGCTGAAGCGAGGCGAGGCTAGGCGACTTTGGAATCAGAGTTGAGGAATTCTCTCCTCCTGAGCGCAGCGTCAGTTGGCGGTCTAATCGAGGTAGCGTCTGCCGTAAAACCAGCCTTAGGCGTTTGTATGCATTCAGAAACCCTCTGATTCTATTTCTGACGTCTATCTGGATCTGACTAGCAGCATCCTTGTATTTCGAAGCGGCGACCTCGATGGGCGCTACTGGCTGCTGCTTATCGGTAACCTGCACTTTAGCGAATGCACCTTCGAACTCCTGTCGCTCTTCGGCATTTAGCCTAAAATAGCGTCCGATTTCCCAGCCGTTCGAATTAATCTGGAACAAAAGTAGAAGTTTACTGCTATCTGAAAGCACCTTGTCGATTTCGCCTTCCGGCACGTAGTCGAAAAAAGTCTGTGCGCCATACCAAGCCTCCTTAAAAGGATCGCTCACAGGGAAACCACCAGCGAGCCGGCTAGCTAATTCACTAACTACTTCATATTCGGCTTCATCACCACCAGTACCCTGCCAAAAAGCTGGAGCATCTGCAGGCGTCAGCTGATGCTTAAGATAGGCGTCTGCGAGGGAAGTGATCGCTGGATTTTCTGCCGAGCCGTCAACCAGTCCTTGGTTGTGCAGCGAGTTGAAGTATCGACTCCTCGTGACGGCGTTATCAGAGAGGACACCGTTGTCACGAATACCACGCAGGCTATTGACGATCTGTTGCGTGCTTTTAAGCTCAGAGCTGTAAAGAGAGAGTGGCTGTAATTTCGGGGTATTCTTGCGCGTCAAAGATAGTTTGAAATCCAACACCTTCGTCAGAGCAAGCTGTTCTACATCTGTAAGCGGCATCCCCCCAAACTCCTTGGTTAGTCCTTCCTGTGATCGATATTAACGCGCTTATGCCCGCAACGACCCTATCGCGGCACCTTGCACGACCCAACGAACATTGGCAATAGACATAGCACCGCCCCAGGAATGAACCGATCGGTGGACTTGCCCCGACCAAACCGGACACTAACTCCCCGTTAAATTGATGCTGCTGCCAAGGGCCTAAATTCCCTCGGCGAGCGGTATTTCAAGGCGCTGTGCGGATGCTGCTCGTTGTAATGCTCAAAGGCGATCGTCAGGTTGCGCAAGGCTGTCTCTCGGTTTGATTAACTCGTCAGACGACTAGGCAGCCTGGGCTCCATGGTCATCCTGGCGTTCGATACCTATGAGGTTTTCCGGCTTCTCGATGCCTGGCTGCGGCAGGTGTTCGTACCGATGTTGTCGGGCAATGTACGGGGGCTTTTCTTCGGTCGGGAAAGCTCACTCGACAGCTGGTACGCCTCGCCAGGATGGGGGCAACTGCTGTGCTCTGTCCCGCTGACGCCATTGAATGCGCCCGATACCAACGAGCTCCTGCTGAGTCTTGGCGTCACGGGCGAGAAGGCAGCTCTCATCGCTCGAGCCACCCATGGCCACCCATTGGCGCTGAAGCTCGCCGCCGCCGGTCTTCGTGAGGCGCAGCCCGGTTATCTCCCTACGGATGCGTCGGTTCAGCATGCGCTGGATGAGCTGACGCGCCTGTTTCTCGAGGATGTCAGCGATCCGGTCACCCGGCGTGTACTGGAGGGCGCCTCCGTCACCCGACGGACCACGGTTTCGTTATTGCGAAGCATGTTTCCGGAGCTCGCGCCTCAGGATGCTTACGAGCGCCTGCGCAAGCTGCCGTTTGCCGGCTGCGTCAGTGATGGGCTGGTCATCCACGACGCCGTTCGAGATGCCATCGCCAGTTCGCTGCATGCCAGCGACCCCAGCCGTCACCTCGCGTATCGGCAGGCCGCCTGGCGACAACTGGTCACCGAGGCTGAATCTGCAAGCAGTGGAGATCTCTGGCGCTATACCGCCGACATGCTTTACCTGATCGAGAATCCGGTCGTGCGCGAAGCGTTTTTTCCGCGGCATGCCACCTCGCTCAGCGTGGAAGCGGCGCAACCAGTCGATAACGGTGCATTAACAGCGATTATTCGTGCCCACGAGGGCGGCCTGGCCGCCCAGACGCTACTGCAATGGTGGCGCCGCCTGCCGCAAAGCTTTTCGATCGTGCGCAACGGGGGCGGCGGGATAACCGGGTTGTACTGCAGACTGCGCTCGGATCTGGTCGAACCTGCCTGGCTCCGGGACGATCCCGTAACCGCCCAATGGCACAGCCATCTGACCAACAGCCCGATGAACAAGGGTGACATTGCGCTTTTCTGTCGACGCTGGCTGAGCCTCGATGAGGCTGATTCGCCGGGCGAAGTACAAGCGGCGGTGTGGCTTGACCTCAAGCGCGCCTACATGGAGCTGCGACCACGGCTGCGGCGGGTTTATCTCACCGTGCGCGACCTTGCAGCTTATGCCTCGGTTGCCCAGCGGCTGGGTTTCGAGGTGCTGACAGACCGTGAGGTGGAGCTTGATGGTCATCGATACCACAGCGCGGTGCTCGACTTCGGCCCCAGCTCGGTCGACGGCTGGCTGTCGGAACTCGCTGCCGCAGAGCTTGGTATGCAACGCACTTGCGACCTTCTCGATGTCGAGGCACGGGAATTGGCGCTCGACGAACGCCGCGTTGCGCTGACACCGCTGGAGTTCGGCGTCATGCATCACCTCGTGACGCGCGAGGGTAAGGTGGTGTCGCGCAGTGAGCTGCTGCACGATGTCTGGGACACCCAATACGAAGGCGGCAGCAACGTCGTGGATGCCGTGGTGCATACCTTGCGCCGCAAGCTTGGCACGCAGTCTGGCCGAATCGAGACGGTATCCGGGGTGGGCTACCGATTGAAATCTCGCTGATGGCCCCGCCTGGCAAAATAACGATATAGCCAGGTTAGCGCTGCCTGTTACTGACCTCGGCCACTCTGCCAGCACACGGGACGGGGCGAGGCCGCCAGCCCCTTCGCGGGCACCAGGACGACAGGGCACTGCGCTCCTTCCGGGGCCACGCCGGGACTGGTACACACGTCTCGCACAAATTTCAGCGAGACGAGAAGGCCTTGTCCTGCACCTTGACGAGGCTCACGGACGTTATGCTGGCCGCCGACGCGAGACGCTAGCGCGCTCGATAAACACGCCATAACGAGGAACGCAGATGATCGACTTCAACAACAAGGGCTTCTTCAAGCTGAAGCAGAACGACGAGTATGCGGAGCGGGTCAGGTCCCTGCTGGTGGACGGCGAGCAGGTCATCGACGCCTACAAATCGATGCGTGACGGCGTGGTGTTTACTACCAAGCGAATCATCGCGGTCAACGTGCAGGGCCTCACCGGGAGCAAGAAGGACTTCACCTCCCTGCCCTACAAGAACATCGTCGCCTATTCGGTAGAAACGTCCGGAACCTTCGATCTGGACTCCGAACTGGAGATTTATTTTTCTTCGTTGGGCCAAGTGAAGTTCGAATTCACCGGCAAGACTTCAATCGTGGAAATATCGAAACAGATTTCCAAGCATCTTCTCTGAGCCAACCGGGCGACGGCATTCTCACAGCGCTTTAATTGGAGCGTTGCGGGTTCCACACCACTTCCCAGAGGTGCCCATCCGGGTCGTGGAAATACCGGAATAGCCGCCCCGGAAGGCGTCATGTGGCGGCTTTATAATGGCGGCCCCTCCGCATCCGCGATGGCCACAGCATCGCTGAAAGGCTCTGCGCGGCGCCTGGCAAACTGCGCTTCTGCAAGCGATTGCAGGATGGTAGCGTTCAAACCGTTCGGGAAAAAATCGAGGTTCCACGATGCACCTGTCCAGGAAATGTCGCGCCCGGTTGGCTGTCGTCGCCTTCCTGGCGACCTTCAGCCATCTGGTCATGGCCGATGCGGAATTTACCGACATTGACGCGACGGTAGCGGACGCCGCCCAGACCCTGATGACGCAACAGGCTATTCCGGGTCTGGCCATCGCCATCACGGCGCAGGGCAAGCAGCGCTTCTACGAATACGGGGTCGCCTCGAAAGCGACGCAGCAGCCCGTTACGCGCGACACCCTGTTCGAGATCGGCTCGGTCAGCAAAACCCTTACCGCCACTCTGGTGGCTTATGCCGGCGCCCAGGGAAAGCTCTCGCTGACCGACAGCCCCAGTCGCCATCTGCCCGCTCTTGAAGGCAGCGAACTGGATCAGATCTCCCTTATCGATCTCGCCACGCATAGCGTCAGCGGCTTTCCCTTACAGCTGCCCGATGAAGTTCGTAACGAGCAGCAGCTGACCGATTACTTCAGAGCCTGGCGACCCCAGTACCCACCGCACACCCGCCGTACCTACGCCAACCCCAGCATGGGTCTGCTTGGAATGGTCGCTGCGAAGAGCCTGGGGCTTCCCTACGCCGATGCCTTGCAGACGCAGCTGCTGCCGAAGCTCGGCATGCGCAACACCTTCATCGACGTGCCTTCAAGCGAGATGGCCCGCTATGCACAGGGCTACAATAAAAACGGCGACCCGGTCAGGCTGAACCCCGCACTACTGGCGGACGAAGCCTACGGCGTGAAAACCACCAGCCAGGATCTGCTTCGCTTTATCGAGACGCAGCTCAGCATCGCCGAGACGGATGATTCGGTCAGGCAGGCCATGGCCGCGACCCGAACCGGCTACTACCGGGTGGGCGCCATGACACAGGCGCTGGTGTGGGAGCAGTACGACTATCCGGTAGCGCTGGGAGATCTGCTGGCCGGCAACAGCAGCAGGATGGTGCTCGAAAGCCAGCCCGCGCAGCCGATCTCCCCGCCTCTGCAACCGCAGGCCGATATCTGGATCAACAAAACCGGCTCCACCAACGGCTTCGGTGCCTATGTGGCCTTCATACCGGCCAAGCAGCTGGGAATCGTCATTCTGGCTAACCGGTACTACCCCAACGAGGCGCGGGTGAAGCTCGCTTATCGCATCCTGAAGCAGTTTGACGAATAACCAGATGGCTGGCGGGCCTTAGGGACCGCAGGCCGTCGACACGCGGGTGGTGGGCTGAAGTGGAGCGCCGCCTGCCCCGCCCTATACCCTTACTAAATGGCTATCGCACCAGCTCGTAGGGTGGGCTTCAGCCCACCGGGCTGCGATCTGTCGCGACATGGACATCGGGCTCTGCTCTGATCAACGAGGCAGAGCGAGCGCGGCGCAACCATCAACCAAGCCCGAGCTACCCGTCTGCCTCCACTCCATGGGTGGCATCCGATGAGGCGGTCCGTTCAGCTGGCCCGGGCTCCGGTTGCGAAGACTGGCAGTCTTCCGTGCGAATACCCAAGGCCATCAGCAGCGTCTCGGTTACTTCCATGAATGAATATCCGTCGGCCCATATCTGCGTTTTACCGTTCAGCCTGTTATCCATTTCTTCCATATCCTGAGCTGGAGCGTCCGCCCAGCTGTCGTTCGGGTTGTCGTAGGCCTTGCCGAGTGGCAACACATAACCACAGCACCGAACGTGCCATCGTTCTTTCGAATAATTTCCGTTGTTTTTCAATCACTTACACATACTCGATATATGCACTTCATGCAACATGCATGGCGAGCGCTTGCATGTTCATGCGATGTGCACGCCAAGCGCTTTCGGCCAGGCTCGACGAATCGCGTCGCCGACTAGCGCATCACGCGAACAGCGCAACCGATTCCCGAGCCCGAAGCCGCTTTGCCTTAGGCATAATCGACTCCCTTGTCCGAGCCCTCGCCCATGCAAATCGACGAAGAACTCACCCTGAAAAAGCTGGAGGTCTTTCTAGCTTTCATGCGCAGCGGAAACCTGAGCAAGGCAGCCGCCGACCTGAACACCAGTAATGTCAGCGTGCACCGCGCGATCCATTCACTGGAAAGTGCGCTGCGCTGCCCGCTGTTCAAGCATGAGGGGCGCAATCTGATTCCGCTGGAAAGCGCTTATGTGCTGGAAGAAAAGGCGCAGAAGCTGGTGCAGGACGTGCTCGAGACGGTGCGGCAGACCCGCGAGGCGGCGGGGTTCTCAGCCGAGCGGTTCAAACTCGGGGCGCTCTATTCGCTGACGGTTAAAACCGTCCCGCAGTTGATCATGGGCCTGAAGCTGCGCCGCAGCGAACTCAACATAGACCTCATCCTCGGCTCCAATATCGACCTCTTCTACAAGCTGAAAAACATGGAGCTGGATGCCATCCTTGTGTCACTGAACGAGAGCGTCAGCAATGACCAAGACTGTGCGCAGCTGCCGCTGTTCGCCGATGACATCTTTCTCGCTGCACCGGCCGATTCGCCGTTCGCGCAACAGGCGGAAGTCGACCTGAGCGAGCTTCGCGACGCCACTTTCATTACTCTGACGCAAGGCTTCGCGACGCACCAGGACGGTAATCGGGTGTTCCAGCAGGCCGGCTTCGAGCCCAAGGTCGCGATGCAGGTAAATGACATCTTCACCTTGCTGAGCATGGTCAATTCAGGCGTGGGGTATGCGTTGCTGCCGGGACGGGTGGGGATGGTCTACGAGTCGCGGGTCAAACTGGTCCCGCTGCAGGCGCGTTACCACCTGCAGCAGCATATCGGGGTGGTGTTTCTGAAGGCCAAGGAGCGCGATCCCAACCTGCTCGCGCTCCTCGCCGAATGCCGCATGTACAGCCTCAAGAATCCAAGCTGAAACGCGGGAGGACGGAAAACGGCAACGCCTTTTCCACCTCCATGGCTGTCAACCCAGCAGCCCGCGCATGATGAAGAACAGCAGTGACGGGCCGAGCAGACAGCCCAGCGCGGTATAAAACGCAGCCGTCAGGCAGCCGTAAGGCACCAGCTTGGCATCGGTCGCCGCCAAGCCGCCGGCCACACCGCTGGAAGTACCTATCAGCCCGCCGAAGATCACCGCCGCGCGCGGATTGTTCAAACCGATCATCGGAGCGAAGAACGGCGTCGCGATCATCACCAGGATCGCCTTGACCAGACCGGCCGCGATGGACAGCGCCATGACTTCGGAACTGGCACCGATCGCCGCGCCTGTCACCGGACCAACAATGTAGGTCACCGCGCCGGTGCCGATGGTGGTCAGGCTGACCGCATCGGTATAGCCGAAGGCCATGGCCACCGAGACGCCCGCAATAAACGACGAGAACACGCCGACGAACAGGGCCAGCACACCGACCATCCCAGCGCGCTTGAGCTCTTCGATGCTGACGCCGAAACCGGTGGCGACGATGGCGAAGTCTCTGAGCATGGAGCCACCGAGCAAACCGATGCCGGAGAACAGGGCAATGTCGACCAGACCCTTCTGCCCGCCGGTCACCACACCGCCGATATAAGACAGCAACAAGCCGATCAGGATGGCCACCGCCGAACCGTGCAGACGACCCTTGGTGAGCTTGTCGGACAGCCAGTAGGAGAACCACATGGTGGCGCCGATGATGGCGAAGCCGCTGATCAGACCGTAGCCGGAGACAACCTTGAGTAGAGATTCGTACATGGCTCAGCCCTCGGTAGTCAGTGGTTTGGCTTCATCGGCTTCAAGCTTTTTTCGGCCGATCCGATCGAGCACTGGTACCAGGGCAAAGGCGATGGCGACCGCGGCGATGCCGGCGAGGATGGCCATCGGGCCGCCGCTCAGCGCGCCATAGACGTTCTGCTGCGCCGCCATGGCGACCACGATTGGGATATACACGGCACTCCAGAATTTGATGCCCTGCTCCGAATCCATCGTGAACAGGCCACGCGTCTTGAGATAGCTGCCAAGCAGGATCAGCAGCACCATGGCGATGCCGACGCCGCCGACGTTGGCTGGGACGCCGATGAGTTTGCCGAGCAATTCACCGACGAAGATGCCCGTCAGGGTGCACAAGGCCAGGAAGGCCACACCGAAAATAATCATTGTTATTGTCCTTTTGGGTTGCGCTCAGGCCCGGCGGTGCCGGCTCCAACGCGCATGTGTTGTCGAGGTCGTTGTTTTTATCCATCGAACAGTGGCGAGTACGGCTCGCTCTGATTTGCACGCGATTTATCGGCTCTGGCTGCCCTCCTGACGCAGCAAGGCGTCCAGTGTGTCCAACCGGGCGCCCTCAAAGGCGATCAGCGTACCTTGTTCAAAAACCCGCCGCGCCAGCCCTGTCAGTACCGAGCCGGGGGGCATTTCGATATGCAAGCGCACGCCGCGCTCGTAGGCGGTGCGCAGGGTGCCGTGCCAGTCGACGACGCGACACATGTTGAAGGCGAGGTCGTCACGCAGCCGCTCAGGATCAGCGATGGGTCGGGCTGTGGTGCTGCTCAGATAGCGAATGCGAGGCGCGCGAAGCGGAATACTGGCGAAGGCTTCGGCTAGTTGGGCCGCGGGTGTTTGCAACAAGGCGTTGTGGGACGGCACGCTCACCGCGAGGCGCTTGGCGCACGACGCGCCCAATGCCTTCGCTCGTTGGGCGACAGCTGCCATGGCAGCGTCCGCGCCGGCGACAACGATCTGGTTGTCGGCATTGATATTTGCAAGATGCACCGGTGTGATTTCGTCATGCACCTCGGCCAACAGCCGCTCGACCGAGCCCAGATCCAATCCGATCACGGCAGTCATGCCGAAGCCTTCGGGGTAGGCGTTCTGCATCAGTTCGCCGCGCAGCGCGACCAGCCGGACGGCGTCGCGGTAGTCGAGCGAACCGGCAACCACGGCCGCGGCGTAGGCGCCGATGGACAGTCCTGCCACGTAGTCCGGCGACTCCCCTCCTCGCATCAACAATCGGGCACCGGCGACGCCTGCAATCAACAGGCAGAGCTGTACCGCGCGAGTCGACATCAGCGCCGCTTCGCTATCCAGCGCCAACGCATCCTCGTCCAGTACCTGTCCTGCCTGTTGCAAGCAGTCGAGCACCTCGGGCTCTTGCGGCAGGCGATGCAGCATGCCGGGCTTCTGCGCACCCTGACCGGGAAACGCGAACAGGCTGCTCATGCCGCCAGCTCTGCCTGATCCAGGGGATTACCCCAAGGATTACCGACCAGCCGCGCACCACTGGAACATTTCAGCAGTACGCGGCTCGCATCGCCTGCCCATTCGCGCAGCGCGACGGCGCCGGACGGCGTTTCCAGCTGCATGTCGACCCGGCACTGCCTGCCGTCTAGCAATTGTTGCAGCGCCCGCGCTTCGCGACGCGGGAGTGCGGTCGGGCTGCGCAGCAGCAGATCGAGATCGCTATTGGCATGGGCGACCGCTAGCCCGGTGGCGAGTTGATAGGCCACCGAACCGGTCACGCCCCAGCTGCGCCCCAGGTCATCGAGAATGGGCTTGATCGCCGCCAGCGCCTTTAAAGCCGGAAGCTCGCTGGGCGGCAGCGCCTCGATCAAGTGCTCGGGGCTCACGCAACGCAGCACGCTACTCACGTCCATGATCGAGGCGTAGCGCTGATCGCGGCTGGCGCCACGCACGCCCACCGCGACCTGACCGCTCATCACCACGGCCCGACGAACCACCACCGGTTGGCCGGCGGTGAGCACTTGTCGCGTCCACTCCGGTGCATCAGCGGGGAGCTGCGCTGGGGTCATGCCCCAGAGCAGGTCATGGGGGCGTGGAGTCTCGTGCATCTACAGCCTCCTCATGGGCAGGTCGTTGATGGCCCGCGCGGGTTTGGTTGCCGGGCCGCCAGTGGCGGCGGTTCGCGACCAAGGTCGCTCCTACGATGGCTTGCCGTACGCTTTTGCTCACCACTGTGTGCGCAGCATCTCGCGGACTCGTGACGACGCCTCGCGATTCGGCGCGCCGAGGCGGCCGCGCAGATCGGTGCTGCTGCCGATATCCTCGACCGCCTTTCTCAGGCAATCGCGAACTCGTTGCAGGTCGTCCGCCGCGGGCTGTTCGATGTTCGCCACCGACAGGGTTCCCCAGAGCAGGCCGAGGGTGGCGTAGTTGTCGATGTCGTAAGCCATTGGCGGCACGGACTCGGCCAGGGCTTCGAGCTCCTCGACGCTGCGCAGGGTGATGCGGGCGGCGGCGGCCTTACCCATGGCGTGCACCATCACACCCGGATCGCGCAGGGCGATGATCCGCTGGGCCTGGTAGCCGTGAGCGAGAAAGGCGCCGGACATGGCCTTGCCCACCAGCAGCGCGATCACCGGATGCCCGGCCAGCCGCGCACGGGCATAGCTGTCCACCGCGCCGGCCAGCGCCTGGTGAATCCCTAAGGCTTCTTCGCGGCGGCCGTAGGCCTGACTCGGCACGTCGACCACGGCGACCAACACGCGCTTGTCGCCGTGGTCGCGGTCGGCTTCGATGACTTCATCGACGGCCTTGCCCAGACCCCAGCCTTCGAGCAGGCCGACTTCGCCATTGCGCGCGCGCGGGAAGGGATTCTCGGCGTCCGGCACCACGGCGATATAGCGGGCGGCGCGCTCACCGAGCGTGCCGTCGACCACCTTCACCGAGGCCGGATAGCCCGCCAGTGCCTGGCCACCGGCCAGGGCTTGCAACCAGTTCAGTCCACGGCTCATTGAGCATCTCCTTCATAGAGGGCACGCACGGCGGCGGCATCAAGCTGCGTGCGGGTGTCGACATCGGCCAAGCGTTGCAGAAACCAGGCATAGCGGCGGCTGCGCGGCTGCAGCGGCTTGCCGAGGGCGAACAGTTCGTGCAGTTGCGCGCGGATGGCGTCGGTGTCATCGGCCACGTAGGCATCCACCAGACCCGAGGCGTAGCGTTGCTCGCCACCGGTCAGGCTCCAGATGAACGGGCGGTCACGCGAGTCGTATTCGTCCAGCCCGGCTTCCTGTTCGATGACTTGCGGGCCGTTGAGGCCGATGCGCGCCTCGCGGGTGGCGACCAGGTAGCTGCACAAGCCGGCAGCGATGGACATGCCGCCAAAGCAACCGACTGAGCCTGCGACCACACCGATCACCGGCTGGTATTCACGCAGCTCGACGATGGCCGCCTGAATTTCGGCGATGGCGGCCAGGCCCAGGTTGGCCTCCTGCAGACGTACACCGCCGGTTTCCAGCAGCAGCACGGCGCGAGTCGGAATGCCATTGCGGTTGTCTTCGATGGCTAGCTCCAGGGCGCCGGCGATCTTGGCGCCGCCGACTTCGCCCATGCTGCCGCCCTGGAAGGCGCCTTCGATAGCGGCGATCACCGCCGGCTGGCCGTTGATGGTTCCTTTCGCGACCACCACGCCGTCGTCGGCCTGGGTGACGATGCCCTGCTTCGGCAGCCAGGGCGAGGTGACGCGATCGAACGGATCGAGCAATTCGCGGAAGCTGCCCTCATCCAGCAGCGCGCGGGCGCGCTGGCGGGCGCCGAGTTCGACGAAGCTGCGCGACTGAAGTAAACGGGCCACGTTGTTAGCAGACGAATCAGTCATGGCCGACTTCCTCCAGTCCCTGCTCCAGACGCAGACGCACTACGCCGGGGGTGGCCCCAAAATCGTGAATGTCGATATTCAAGGCTGGCGGTGTCTGCTCGCGGAACATCCGCTCGAACAGCTGCTGCCAGCGCTGCTCGGCGCCGTTTACCGAGGTGACCACCTGGATCGCCAGCTTGCCGGCCTGCCCGGGCTCGAGCAGCACTTCAAGATCGCCCGAGCCGACCACTCCGACCAGGGCCTTGCCGCGGGCGGGTTGCCCAGCGGCGAATTCGAAAGACAGGGTTTCCATGATCAATTGCTCCCAATCGAGGCCGGCGCAGCAGGCGTCAGGCGGTCGAGGAAAAGGGTGGCGGCCAAGAGATCGGCGGCGCCGCCCGGCGAGGCGTTGAGGGCGAGCATGTCGCGATCCAGCTCACGCAGCTGACGGCGACCGGCGAGGCTGGCGGCGCCGCCAGCGTCGAGCACGGCGCGGGCACCGGCCTGCATGCGGGTCAGTCCCTGGAGCCCGGCACGGTGCAGCACGCAGGTGTCGGTCAGCCCATTCATGATCGCCAGCAGCGCATCGAGCCGGGCGTTCTGCTCGCCTACCCCGTCGCGCCGGCTGGCCAGCAGTTGTGGCAGGCCCTGCTCGATAACCGCCGGAAAGCCGTGCTGCGCCTGTTCGCGGGCGCCGAGCACACCGTAGGTGCGACAGACGCGAGCGCCATGGCTATCGGAGTTAGCCGACGCGAGAGGATCGCTCAACCGGGCCAGTGCCGCCGCGGTATCAGCGATACGTCGAGCATCGGATGTGGTTTCGAGCACCGCCGCCGCAGTGAGCAGCCCTAGCGCCCAAATCGCGCCGCGATGCGTATTCACGCCGCTGGTGACGCGGAGCATTTCGGCTTCGCCGTCCCGGCCGAGTTGCCCAAGGCTTTCGCGCAATGGCTGGCCGACCTCACCAATTGTTTGCGCCGCTTCAGCCATTGCCTTGAAGGCCGGCCACAGCGCATTGGCAGAAGCGTGCATCAGGCCCAGGTGCAGGTCGCTGTGGGCACCGCTGCCGCGCCGGTCTACCAGACCCGGCTTGGGTGATAGGTCGGCTTCATCAATCAGCGCTTGTACCGCCAGGTCCGCCAGCCGCTCGGCAAGCGAGGGCTGTTGTCTCGCAATCAGTGCGCTCATTACCAGCTCCTGAATTTCGCAGGCGGGTTGTAGAGCCCACCAGACCACTCGACCAGCTCGGCGATGCTCTTGGCTGCGAGTAGTTCGCGGCTGGCGTCGTTGCGACGAATGCCAAGGTCCTCCGGCAGCGCGATCAGCCCTTCGCGACGCATGCGCTCGGTATCTTTCGGGTTATGGCGCAAGCCGATGCTGGTGACGCCCGCCACCGCGGCGATCATGGCCTGACGCTCTTCCAGCGAACGCGCCTTGTACAGGTAGGCGATGCCTTCCTCGGTGAGCAGGTGGGTAACGTCGTCGCCATAGATCATGATCGGCGCCAGCGGCATGCCGCTCTTCTTCGCCACGTCCACCGCATCGAGCTGCTCGACGAAGGTGGGTTTGCCGCCTTCCTGGAACGTCTCGACCATCTGCACCACCAGCTTCTTGCCGCGCTCGAGCATGGTCACCGGGGCTTCGCCGCCGGGCATGGCCATGTCCAACCAGGCAGGGGTCGGATGGCGGCGACCACGCGGGTCGTGGCCCATATTCGGCGCACCGCCGAAACCGGCCAGACGACCCCGGGTCACGGTGGAGGAATGACCATCGCCATCGACCTGCAGCGTGGCGCCGATGAACAGGTCCACCGCGTACTGCCCGGCCAGCTGGCACATCATGCGGTTCGAACGCATCGAGCCGTCGCGGCCGGTGAAGAACACGTCCGGGCGCTGGGCGATGTAGTTCTCCATACCCAGTTCGGTGCCGAAGCAGTGCACGCTCTCGACCCAGCCGGTCTCGATCGCCGGGATTAGCGTCGGGTGCGGGTTGAGCGTCCAGTTGCGGCAGATCTTGCCTTTCAGACCGAGGGATTCGCCGTAGGTCGGCAGAATCAGCTCGATGGCAGCGGTGTTGAAGCCGATGCCATGATTGAGCGACTGGACGTTGTGTTTCTCGTAGATGCCGCGGATCGCCATCATCGCCATTAACACGTGCACCGGCTTGATGTGGCGCGGGTCGCGGGTGAACAGCGGCTCGATATAGAACGGCTTGTCGGCCACCACCACGAAATCGACCCAGCTGGCGGGGATGTCCACACGCGGCAGCTCGTCGACAATTTCGTTGACCTGGAAGATGACGATGCCGTCGGAGAAGGCGGTGGGCTCAACCAGCGCCGGAGTATCTTCAGTGCTGGGGCCAGTGTAGATGTTGCCGTGACGGTCGGCCTGAAAGCCGGCCACCAGCGCGACATTGGGGATCAGGTCTACCAGCAGGCGCGAATACAGTTCGATATAGGTATGAATGGCACCGACTTCCAGCAGGCCGTCTTCGAGCAGCTGGCTGATGCGCAGGCTCTGCGGGCCGGCGAAGGAGAAGTCGAGCTTGCGGGCGATCTGCCGTTCGAACAGATCCAGGTGCTCGGCGCGGCTGACGCTCGGCATGATCATGTGCAGGTCATGCAGCTTGCCGGGATCGACCTGAGCCAGGGATCGCGAGAGAAAGTCCGCCTGCTTCTGGTTGTTGCCTTCGAGTACCACCCGATCACCCGGCGCGATCAGCGCTTCGAGCGCCGCGACAATCTTGTCGCTCGGCAGGACCACGCCGTCCGCAAGACTGCGCACCTGGTCGAGACGCCGGGCTTTTTCAGCGCGACGACGCGACCACTGCGGCGGTGGGGATATTGTTGTTGTCATGCTGACTCCACAGGTTTCCGCTTTGTGGAGCGCACAGTAGAGAGATGACCGAACGGTCATCAATCAAGCGCAGAGACGCTTCGTTACGCTGAGGTTAACGATTCAGCAGAACCGGGCGCTACAGCCACCCGAGGGTAACGCTGGCAAGCAGCAGATAGCGGCCGCCCTTGGCCAGGGTCACCAGCAGCAAAAAGCTCCAAAGGGGTTCTCGCAGGGTGCCCGCGATGACGGTCAGCGGGTCGCCGATGATCGGCACCCAGCTCAGCAGCAGCGACCAACGCCCGTAGCGGTGGTAGCTGCGCTGCGCCTTTTCCAGTTGCCGCTCGCTGGCCGGAAACCAGCGTTTATGACGCAGCCGCTCGATGGAACGGCCGAGCAGCCAGTTGACCAGCGAGCCCAGCACGTTGCCGAGCGTGGCGACCCACAGCAAGGTCACCGGAGAGAGGCTACCGCCAAGTAGCAACCCGACCAGCGCTGCTTCCGATTGCGCCGGTACCAGTGTGGCGGCGGCAAAAGCCGCGGCGAACAGGCCGAAATAAGCGGTCAGATCGGCCATGGTTTCTGCAGGCTTAATAAATGAACGGCACTGAGCGCCAGAACGCGGCCAAGACCGCTGGCGCAACTCGGAATTCTGGCGAACCGTATGGTCCTGATGTCAGCGCCCCGGCTGTGGGCGAAAGCCCGGCACCGCAGCGGGGCGATCCATTCGGCCTGCCGGTTGCGTGCAGTTGAGGTCGCGAAACGGCTGGCCGTTGAGCAGTTCCCAACCGTGTCCAGGTGGGGTCTGCCGGCAAATGACGGTGCCGTCAGCCTTGCTCTGCCACTGGTAATAGGGTGCAGGGCCCGCAGCTGCCAATAGCGGTAGGGAGAGACTGAAGGCAAGAAGAAGGAAACGCATGGTCGGGCTTCGGCAGTGGGCTGGGGCCACTTTAGCCGGATCGTCGTGTGGCGCAAGCACCGTCCGACAATAGTCGGCTAAAGCCTGTAGCCAAGTGCGACGTTAGCCTTGCTGGCGGGCGGACGACCGGCTCAGTACCAGACCTTCGCCGCCTCGCGCATGAAGATTTCTACCGTCTTCGGCCCGACGCCTTCGAACTCGGCCAACCGCTTTTCCAGCTCTTTGCGGCTTTCGCTCTGCGCATGGATGTTGCCGAGCTTGCCGTCGTATTCGCTGCTGAGCTTGTTGCACAGTTTCAGCAGGCGCTCGGCTGTCGATTCGTCATAGCGTACGTAATGCGCCTCGCCGAGCATGTCCACCAGTTCCTGCCAACTGCAGTTGCAGAGTTTGCGCGGCGTGTCGCGCTGATGCTTGTCGACGATGACCCGATAGGCCTCGGCAGCAATGTCCTGCTGGATGCGCTTGCCGAACAGGAAGCTGGCGATAAACCACTTGAAAAGCTCGTCCCCGCCCTTCTCGATGTCGATACCCAGATCTTTCGCGCTGATTTCACTTGCCATGGTGCACCTCGCTGAATGCTCTCCACTTATGCGACGCCGCGGTGCACGCCGGGTTTCGCGCGGGAAAAACGCGCAATAAGCGGAAATCCGCCGACCGCCACGTGACGATCGGCAGTTTTCTGCCCATGCGCGATTCGAAAGCCAGCTGGAATCGCGTACTAGGGCCATGAGTAGTGATGGCACGGCTCGTGCTATGCCAGTATTGCCCGATGCGATCAAAGACAAGAAAAGCCGCACAGCGCCCTCCTGCTTTCACTGCGAAAGCCTACCCGTGCCTCCGTCTTTTCTTGTCCGCTTGCAGCTCTACGGCTGCGACTGATCGTCTATCTTCAGTTCTGCGAAACCAATAACAACGAAACGGAGAAACACAATGAGATTGACCAAACGATTCAGCCTGCTTGCTGCCGCAGCGGCCTTTACCGCCAGCACCGCCGCGGTTGCCGCGCCGACCTTCATCAATGTTCTGACGGGCGGCACCAGCGGCGTGTACTACCCGATCGGTGTGGCGATCTCCCAGCTGTACAGCAAAGGCATCGAGGGCTCGAAAACATCCGTGCAGGCAACCAAGGCCTCGGTCGAAAACCTCAATCTGCTTCAGGCCGGTCGCGGTGAGCTGGGCTTCGCCCTCGGTGATTCGGTGGCCGATGGCTGGAACGGTGTAGAAGACGCCGGTTTCAAAGCCCCGCTGAAGAAGCTGCGCGCCATCGGCGGCAGCTACCCGAACTACATCCAGATCGTCGCCAGCAAGGAATCCGGCATCAAGACGCTGGCCGACCTGAAAGGCAAATCGCTCTCCGTTGGCGCACCTAAATCCGGTACCGAGCTCAACGCGCGCGCCATTCTCAAGGCGGCCGGCCTGAGCTATGAAGACATGGGCAAGGTCGAATATCTACCGTTCGCCGAGTCGGTCGAGCTGATCAAGAACCGCCAGCTCGACGCCACGCTGCAGTCCGCCGGCCTGGGCATGGCGGCCATCCGCGACTTGGCCTCGACCATGGAGCTGAACTACGTCGAGATTCCGGAAGATGTCGTCGCCAAGATCAACAACGACGCCTATCAGGCCGCGAAGATCCCGGCAGGCACCTATGACGGCCAGGAAGCGGACGTCCCAACCGTCGCCATCACCAACATCCTCGTGACCCACGAAGGTGTCTCCGACGACGTCGCGTACCAGATGACCAAGCTGCTGTTCGAAAACCTCGACCAGCTGAGCAAAGCCCATTCGGCTGCGAAGGACATCAAGCTGGAAACGGCCACCAAGGCGCTGCCGATCCCGTTGCATCCGGGTGCCGAGCGTTACTACAAAGAAGCCGGCGCGCTCTGAGTACACTCGGAGCGGCACCCGCCGCTCCGACTCCCGGCTCGCGAGCGCACCCGCGTTCGCGGCTGGAATTCCCCGACCAACCTTCTGCAGAGATGCTAGTAAAACCAGCGTGTTTCCACGGCAGGTTTTGTTAGCAGCTCTACGCGACCACGCTTTTCAGCTCGAGGCACTTCATGAGCGAACTACAACAAGAACAGGGCTTGGCTGGCAGCCCTGCCGGATGGCCCAAGACACTGTTCTATGTCGCCCTGCTGTTTTCCATCTATCAGATCGTCATGGCGGCGTTTCACCCGGTATCGAGCCAGGTTCTACGTGCCGGGCATGTCGGTTTCCTGTTGATGGTGGTGTACCTGAGCATTCCCGCCGCCGGCAAGGGTCGCCCCTGGCAGCCCCTGGCATGGGTGCTGGCGCTAGCCGGCATGGGCACGGCGTTTTATCAGTGGTACTTCGAGGGCGATCTGATCCAGCGTTCGGGTGATCTGACGACCTTCGACTTCATCGTCGGGGTGACGCTGATCGTCCTGGTCTTCGAAGCCGCCCGGCGGGTGATGGGCGTCGCATTGCCGATCATCTGCGGACTGTTTCTCGCCTATGGCCTGCTCGGACAGTATCTGCCGGGCGACCTGGCGCATCGTGGCTATGGCCTGGATCAGCTGATCAACCAGCTCGCCTTTGGCACCGAAGGTCTGTATGGCACGCCGACCTACGTATCGGCCACTTACATCTTCCTGTTTATCCTGTTCGGCGCCTTCCTCGAGCAGGCGGGCATGATCAAACTCTTCACTGACTTCGCCATGGGCCTGTTCGGCCACAAACTCGGCGGCCCCGCCAAGGTTTCGGTGGTGTCCTCGGCCTTGATGGGCACCATCACTGGCTCGGGCGTAGCCAACGTGGTGACAACCGGCCAATTCACCATTCCGCTGATGAAACGCTTTGGCTACCGCGCGGCATTTGCCGGAGGGGTCGAGGCGACGTCCAGCATGGGTAGCCAGATGATGCCGCCGGTGATGGGCGCCGTGGCCTTCATCATGGCCGAGACGATCAATGTGCCCTTCGTGGAGGTGGCCAAGGCCGCACTGATTCCGGCGTTGCTGTACTTCGGCTCGACGTTCTGGATGGTCCACCTGGAAGCCAAGCGCGCTGACCTCAAAGGCCTGCCGAAAGAGCAGTGCCCAAGCGCCTGGGCAGCCGTGAAGGAGCGCTGGTTCCTGCTGATTCCCTTGGTAGTGCTGGTCTGGCTGCTGTTCTCCGGACGCACGCCGATGTTTGCCGGCATCATCGGTCTGGCGCTGACCGCCATCGTTATCCTGGGCTCGGCAATCATTCTGAAGGTGTCCTCGTTTGGCTTGAGAATCGCCTTCTGGATTGCCCTGGGGCTGCTCTGCGCGGCGTTTTTCCAGCTGGGCATCGGCGTCATCTTCGGGGTCATCGGCGTACTCGTGGCGGCCTGCTGGTTCGTCAAAGGCGGCCGCGAAACCTTGGTGATCTGCCTGCATGCGCTGGTCGAAGGCGCCCGCCATGCCGTACCCGTGGGTATTGCCTGTGCGCTGGTCGGCGTGATCATCGGTGTGGTGTCGCTGACTGGCGTGGCGTCGACCTTTGCCGGCTACATCCTGGCGGTGGGCGAGGACAACCTGTTCCTGTCCCTGCTGCTGACGATGCTGACCTGCCTGGTACTCGGCATGGGTATCCCGACGATCCCCAACTACATCATCACCAGCTCGATCGCTGCGCCTGCATTGCTTGACCTCGGCGTGCCGCTGATCGTTTCGCACATGTTCGTCTTCTACTTCGGCATCCTCGCCGATCTCACACCACCGGTGGCGCTGGCCTGCTTCGCCGCTGCGCCCATTGCCAAGGAGACTGGGCTGAAGATCAGCATGTGGGCCATACGGATCGCAATCGCCGGATTCGTGGTGCCCTTCATGGCGGTCTACAACCCAGCGCTGATGCTGCAGGGCGACAGCCTGTGGATGACGGCATACATGCTGATCAAGGCAGCCTTCGCGATCGGTCTATGGGGTATCGCTTCGATCGGCTACCTCCAGCGGCCGCTGGCCTGGTGGGAACGCCTGCTCGGCTTTGCAGCCGGCGCGACATTGATTGTGGCCATGCCGATCACCGATGAAATCGGCTTCGGTATCGGCATTCTGCTGCTGGCCCAACACATCGTGCGGGCACGCCGCGCAGGGCCGGTACTGGCGTGATCGGATTGTGTCTGGGTTTGGCCGGGGTGGTATGGGCGCAGGTGCCTACTACTGATTTCACCCTGGCCTGGACCCACACAATCGAGAAGATCCGCTGGGAGGAAGATTACCGCGTGATGCCGGACGGACTGCTGCTCGGCGAAGCGCGGGTCAAGGGTTCAGGTGCCGGGATGGAAATCCCGGATGATGCCCAACTGCGTAACGGGGCCTGGCACTACCAGCGCCAGATGCCGCCGTTACAACCGCTGCGCGTGGGGCGAACCCCCGAAGCAGGGGATTACCAACTGTGCTTTGACCAGCGTTGCCACGCGATGAGCGAATGGCTCGGCCCACCAAAAGCGGACCAGCCCGCGCTGGAGCTTTGGAGTTGCGCCGCGCCCGCGGACGGCTCCTCCTGATTCGGCACCTTCGCAGCCCTGTCTCCATAGCTAGGCGGCGTAGGGGCTGCGACGGCCGCTGGTGGATCGGTGAAGCGTGATCCACCCTACTTAGGCGACGCCGGTCAGGCGTGTGTCGATCAACTCGTTTCCACCAACGTACCCCGCCGCACGAGCGTCGAGCGCCGTGCTCGCAATTTGCGCCACCAGATCACCACGCCGGTCACCGACAGCACCGCAATCGCCACGCCTAACACGGCAATCAGGATACGCCCCGGCAGGCCGAGGATTCGGCCGCCATGGATTGCAGGCTGCAACATGTGGAACTGCTCGCCTAGCGTGCCCTGCCCCGGGATCTCCTGGCCCAGTAACTGCGTGCCGTCGCTGCCATGGAAGAACAGCCAGGCGTTGCCCTGGTTGCTGTCGTGGTCACCGAAGCCAGCGCCGTAGAAGTTGTATTCGAAGCTGTAGTACAGCTCGCCGATGGGCTCACTCAGCCCCAGGTCCGCGGCGTGCTGCATGGCGTAGTCGTAAGCCTGGTGGAAATCGTACCGGGTCACGCCGAGTTCTTCCTTGGGCAGCTTGCCTCTGGCCTCGTAGACGCTCGGAGCAACGGGTGAAAGTAACGAAACCACTGGCTTGAACACCTGTTCAGGCAGGTTCATCGCGATGCTGCTGACCGCCACCGGGGTTAGCAATAACCACAGCCAGAGTCCGCTGGCACGATGCACGTCATGGTTGAGTCGCTGTCGCTTGATCTTCCAGGCCGTCCACCATTTGCTGAAGAATGGCCGCCCGCGCGGGAAGGTCAACAGCAGCGAGATGAAGCAATCCAGGGTCCAGAAGATCGCGACGATACCCATCAGCCAAAGCCCCCAATTTCTGGGCAGCGACAGGTTGTAGTGGAATTCGAGCATGAACGGCACGAAGTTCTGCCGCGAAAAACAGCACTCGCCCCAGTAGCGCGTGCCGACCGGCTCGCCGGTGACCACGTCGAGGTAGTGCACCACCGGCCGCTCGTCATAGGGTTTTCCGGTTTCAGGGTCGTTGCGCGGCACCAGTGCCATCAGCGCGGCATGGCCCGGCTCGTCGGGAAATTCCATGTACCAGACCTGCATGCGCGGATTGGCCTGCTGCAGCCGCTCCACCAACGTGCCCGGCGCCAGCACGGGCCCTTGGCTGGTGGTGTGGTAGAACTCCGGGTTCAGCCACTCGTCCAGCTCGTGATGAAAGGCGAGGATGCTGCCGGTAATACCGGCGAGGAACAGGAACAGCGCGGTGGCCAGGCCAATGTAGCGGTGCAGAAGAACGAGGATCGGGCGCATCGTCGGTTACCGTTTTTTAAAATGCAAAAAGCCGCCGATCCATAGCGATCGGCGGCAGCGTCACGGATCAGAAGTCGTAGGTCAGGGTCGCCATGACGTTGCGCTCCTCGCCGTAGTAGCACTGGCTCAGGCTGTTGCATGCGGCCACGTACTCCTCATCGGTGAGGTTGTTGAGATTCAGACGCACGCCGACGCCCTGCAAGCCCATACGCGCCATGTCGTAGCCGAGCATGGCGTCATACAGCGTGTACGACGGTATGCGCAGTGTGTTCTCCGCATCGGCCCAGCTCCTGCCGAAATAGCGCGCGCCACCGCCGACCTGCAGCCCTGCCAGAGGGCCCTGATCGAAGGTGTAATCGGTCCACAACGAGGCCATGTTGCGCGCGACTGCGTTGGGCGTATTGCCACGATTGTTCACGCCTGCGGCGCCGGTGAAGTCCTTGGAATACTCCACGTCCATGTAGGTGTAACTGGCAATGACGTTGACCTGTTCGAGCGGCCGCAGACGGGCTTCCATTTCCACGCCTTTGGACGTGAGCTCGCCCACTGCGCGGTAGAAATTTTCGTTGGAATCCTTGTTCGCCAGGTTCGACTGTTTCAGATCGAAGTAGGAAATGGTGTAGAGATCGTCGGTGCCGAGCGGCTGGTACTTCAGCCCTACCTCGTACTGTTCGCCCTCGGTCGGGTCCAGCAGGGCAATGTCGTAGACCCCTGGCGATACCTCGTTATAGGCCGCGGTGGCGTTCGGATTGAAGGACTCCGAGTAACTGACGTAGGGAGACAGGCCGTTATCGAAGGCATAGAGCACACCGACCCGGCCGGTGAACTGCTCCAGCTTGGCGCTATCGGCCTGGTCACCATAGGACGCATCGTTCGTATGGTCGAAGGAGACATCCACCCAATCCTGGCGCATGCCCAACGAGAAGCGCCAGTTGCCCAGACTGATCAGATCCTGCACATAGAGGCCGGTCTGCTCCAGCTCACGGGTCTCGTCGTACTGGTGATGGAACGTCGGGCTACCTGCCCCGACTGCACCGGTGTAGGGGTTGATCGCAGGCAGCCCATAACCCGCGTCGTAGTCGACCTTGGCCTTGCGCCGCTGGTAGTCGAGACCAGTTACCAGCGTGTGGCTGAGGGCACCGGTATCGAAGAGAAACTGCAACTGGTTGTCGATGGTCCACGCGTGCAGCGCCTCGTCGGCACCGGTGTAGTAGCGCACCAGCTCGTCGGCCGTGGCGTAGCCGTATTGGTAGGCCTGCCCGGATTTCACGGTGGAGTCGAGGTACTGGAAGTTCTGCCGGGCGGACACGGTATCGTTGAAGCGGTGTTCCAGCTGGTAGCCGAGCATCTGCTGGTCTCGTTCGAACTTCTCGTAGTTATCGTCGCCTTCGAAGAAGCTGCGCGAGATGCGCTGACCGTTATGCGAGGTCACCGTGCCGTCAGCCGGCAGGCCGCCGTGGTAGCCGCTTTCGGGATCTTTCTGCAGCATCGCCAGCAAGGTCAGGCGAGTGTCCGCGGTGAAGTCGATGCTCACCGACGGCATCACCGCGTAGCGCTGCTCCTCGATACCATCGACCTGGTTATTGGCATCCTTGACCACGCCCGCAAGGCGATAGGCGATCCGCTCATCCTCCAGCGGGCCGGTGAAATCGAACGCGGCCTGCTCGTAGTCGTGGCTGCCATAGGAGAACTGCAGCTGGCGGCGGGTTTCGTGCTGCGGTTTCTTGGTGGTCATCGCCACCAGGCCGCCGGGCAGGCTGCGTCCATAGAGTACCGATGACGGCCCCTTGAGGATGTCGATACGCTCGACGAAATAGGGGTCGACCTGCAGGCTGCTGTAGGTACCGCTATCGCCCAGGAGCTTCTGGCCGTCGAGGTAGAGGTTATCCACCGATCCGTCGGTAATGCCGCGCATGGCGACATAGTCATAACGCGTCGTCGCACCGTAAGGCGCGCTCATCAAGCCAGGCGTGTAGCGGACCGCCTGAGCGATGGAGCGTGAGCCTTGATCCTCGATCTGCTGGCGCGTTACCACCGAAACGGTCTGAGAGGTCTCTGCCAGCGGCATGCTGGTCTTGGTCGCCACGCTGCTATGGGTAGCGCTGTAGCCCTCCATCTCGCCCAGCGCATTGCCCAGGGCAAAGCCCTCGACCACCATCGGCTTCAATTCCACAGTGCCGGTTTGCTCCGGGCGCGGTGCTAACGAGTAGGTGCCGCGCGCGTCGCGCGCCGCCTGCAGTCCGCTGTCCTGTAACAGCGTTTCGAAGCCTTCCTCAATGCCGTATTGACCTTGCAGGCCGCTCGATTGACGCCCCTCGAGCAGGCTGCCATCAACCGACAACATAACCCCCGCCTCGCCGGCAAAGCGGCTAAGCGCACTGGACAGCGGACCCGCCGGAATATCGTAACCACGCACAGCCTGCTGACTGGCGGACTGCGCCAAGGCCACCGGCGGCGTAGCAAGCGTGACAAGGGGCAGACAGAACATAGCGGCGCGAATGGCATGGGCGAGCGTACTGGAACGGCGGAGCGGAAGAGCATTGAGATGCATGAGTCATCCTTTTTGCGCGGCAAAATCGTGATCGTTGCCGTTATGCCCGCCGACATTGCCAAAAAGGGAACTGCAGATAAGAACTTTTTACATTCGTGTTTAATCAGGCGGTCGTCTGCAATGGCTCGAGGCTCACCCACCAGGGAAGCCGACGATTGATACGCAGCGACAGCGTGCTCGCCAGCGCTTCCAATACCCGCTCGGTATCCGCCAATGGATAGGCGCCCACTACACGCAGACCCGCCACTCGCGGATCGCAACCGAGATAGCCCTGGCGATAGCGCGCCAACTCCGCGACAAAATCGTCGAGGCGCAGGTTATCGGCCAGCAGCACGCCGCCGGCCCAGGCTTGCCGACCCGATTGGACAGGTTGTCCGGGCTCGATGCGATGACTGTCGAAGGCAATCTGTTGCCCCCGCGTGACGGTACCTGAACTGCCACGCTCGGCCAGCTGGATCTCGATGGTCCCGTCGAACACGCTGAGCTGAGTGCTACCGTCACGCTGCAGCACCGAGAATCTCGCGGCATCACGCGCCAGCAGGATGCCCTCGGCGGTACGCAGCATCAGCGGACGTCGATCGGCAACCGTCTGCAGTAACAGCTCACCGCGGAACAGCGAGACCTTGCGAGTCCGGTCTTCAAAGGCGATGTCCACGGCGCTATCGGTGTTCAACCACAGCCGTGAGCCGTCATCCAGACGCCAATCGCGCACCTCACCAACAGCCGTGCGCTGGTCCGCCGTCCAGCTTCGCCACGGCATTGCACCCGCGGCCAGCGCCAGCGCGCCTCCACCGCAGAGGATCGACAGGGTCTTCAGTGCCTGCCGGCGATTCGCCTGCCTGGGTTGCAACAGGGCCGTAGCCGCTGGGCTGAACCGATCACCGGCCAAGGGTTCGAGCCGTCCGCTGATATGCTCGACCCGTTGCCAGGCGCGGGCATGCTCGGGTGCCGCCAGCCAGGCACGCCAGGCTTCTCGGTCAGCCTCGCTGGCCGATTCGGATTGCAGCACCGCGAACCACCGGGCCGCAGCCTGCAGCACCTGATAGTCGAGGCTCATGCCTCGTCCTCGGCCAGCATCAGGCAGTGCAGCATGGCCTGCGCCATGTATTTTTTTACCATCCGCTCGGACACCCCGAGCTCGACGGCGATGGCTGCGTAGGTCATCCCGTGCAGCTGTGACAGCAGAAATGCACGACGCACCTTGATCGGCAGGCGCGCCAGCATCGCATCGACCTGCACCAGCGTTTCGACGACTAGCGCTTGCGATTCTGGCGACGGCATCACGGCTTCGGGCTGCAGCATGAGCGCATCCAGATAGGCCTGCTCGATCCGCTTGCGGCGCCAGTGATTGATCAGCAGCCCCCTGGCGATGGTATGCAGGTAGGCGCGGGGTTCGCGAATGGCGTCCAGCCGATGGTCCTTGGTCAATACGCGGACAAAGGTGTCCTGCGCCAGGTCGGCGGCCTTCTGGCTACAACCGAGCTGGCGACGCAACCAGCCGTTCAGCCAGCTCTGATGATCCACATAGAGTCGATGCACCAGCTGCTGCCGGACCATACCCTGGGTCGCCATGGACGTTGTCCTTCACCGTAGAGAACGTAATGCTAACGCTTCTCAACAACACAATCCATTCCCAGCGACGACGGTGTTTATCGGTCTCATTCGGCCTTTTGCCCGGCCTCGGCTAGGCTCATCTCAAGACAGTTTTTCGGAGGCTGCACATGAAACACATCGCAAGGCTGAGTGCCGCCGTCCTGCTGCTAGCTGTATCGGCGGTCCAGGCGGAAGAAATGCTGCCTGGGCTATGGGAGTTTTCCAGCGACGACATCGAGGTGAACGGCATGCAAATGCCGGGCGTCGCGGAGATGGTCGAACAGATGAAGAGCCTCCCGCCCGAGCAGAAAAAGATGATGGAGGAAATGCTCGCGGCACAGGGTGTCGAGCTGGGTGCCAGCGGGATGCGTATCTGCCTTAGCGAGGCGCAGGTGAAATCACGAAAACTGCCGTTTCAGGACGAGCCCGGATGCAGCCAGAAAATAATCGAAAAGTCCGATAACCGTTGGTCGTTCACGTTCCAATGTCCTGATGCCAAGGGCCAGGGCGAGACTCGGCTGATCAGCGAGCGCGAGGTGGCTAGCGTGATCGAAAGCGAATACCAGGTCGGCACGCAGCAGGGCAGCAGTCGCATGCAGTCTCACGGCAAATGGTTGAGCGAGGATTGCGGGTCGCTCAGACCAAGGAGCTAGCGCAACGTTTCACGTGGAACGCCCGAAAATACTGGCCCAGCGGCCATTACTCGATAATCCACTCGCCGTCACTGGTCTGCTCGCAGGCGGGCTGGAGAAAACGCGCGTCACTGGCGACGCCGTAGTAGTGAATATCCTGCCGATAGGGCATGTTCGAGACCTGGGCGTTGCGACAGATACCAAAGGCTCCGGTGGGGCACTGATCGACGAAGGCGACTTCCACCTTCTGGTCTTTGAGCTGGGGCTGGCAGAAGCCTGATCGGAACAGCTCGGCAGGAATCGTGCGGTTCTGCTGACAGACTTTCACCTCGATCCGTTCGTCCTGGCTGTGGATAACGCAGCCCTCCGCCCACACCTGGCCGGCTACCCCGAAAAACAACAGAAAGCATAATGAACGCATCGGATGGCACCTTGATCTATCCGTCGCGACTCTAGCATGCAGGCCTAAAAACCGCTTTCAACCTGCTCATCGAATGCGCACTATCCCTAAATGCTTACCCAAATACCTACTCACCTGATCTGCGGCCCGCTCGGCGCCGGCAAGACCAGCCTTATTCGCTCGCTGCTGGCGCAGAAGCCCGTGGGTGAGCGCTGGGCCGTGCTGATCAACGAGTTCGGCCAGATAGGACTCGACGCCGCCCTGCTGAGCACTGACGAAACAGGTATCAGCCTGGCCGAAGTGGCCGGCGGCTGTCTGTGTTGCGTCAATGGCGTGCCGTTTCAGATCGGCCTGAGCCGCTTGCTGCGCAAGACCAAACCGGACCGACTGCTGATCGAACCGTCCGGACTGGGTCATCCAGCCGAGCTGATGGCGCAACTCGGCGCACCGCCATGGCAAGGCGTGCTCGCGCTGCAGCCTTGCGTGATCGTGCTCGATGCAGCGGCACTTGCGCGGGGCGATCCATTGCCGTCGAGCCAGCAGCAAGCGTTAGGACACAGTGGCTTGGCACTGCTGAACAAGAGCGAAAAGCTGAATCAGGTGGAGCGTCAGCGCATCATTGCGCGGTTGCCGCCATTGACCCTGCGCTGGACGCAGCAAGGTTACTTGCCGATCGCCGAGTTGCCGGGCATCGACCAGCATGCCGGACTCGGTGACGTCCAGTTACCTATGCCCGACGCGCCTGCTTCGTCCGAGCTATCCGGTGCTGTCTGGCTCGATCCGCAACAGCCCTTCTGCCAGAGCCAGGGCAGCGCAGACGGTTGGAGCATCGGCTGGCGCTGGCATCCAAGCCAGCGTTTCAACCTTCCACACGTTGTGCAGTGGCTAGGCAGCCTGAGCTGGCGCCGCGCGAAGCTGGTGTTGCACGGCGCCGACGGCTGGCGCTCGGCCAACGCCCTGGCTGGAGAGGCGCTGGCGTTCAAGGCCAGCGAATGGCGAAAGGATTCGAGGGTCGAACTGATTTTCGATAAACCACAGAACGAAGAGCAGTTGAAGGCGGGCATGCGTGCCTGCCGTCTGTAACGCATAGTTCAATCGTCGCGCCGCCGCCAATCGTCGATCTGGATGACCTGCCCTGAGTCTGGCGGTGCGCGAAAGGGATGCGCGTCCATCTCGATTGGCCCCGGCCGAGTGCCGAACATGACAATGCTGCCCTGATGACGCTGCTCCCCGGTCACGGTGAATTCGAAGCCATAGACCCGCGCGAAGCGGCGTTGCCCACGCGCATCGCGGATCAGCCCCAACCGACGAAACGCGACGTTACCGTCGAGCAGTTCGACATCCATCTTCTGGCAATGCCGCCGCACCGATGCCAGCGCGCGCTCGCGGATGCCGTGGGAATGCCAAAGCCAGGCGGCCGCAGTCATCAGCAGCAGAAAAATGAACAGATTGCCGAGCGTTACCATAGGCGTTGCGCCCCGCGGAGGCCCGCTGAGGCCGATAGACATTGATGCAGTGCCGCCGGCCCGCCGCTGACCAGGCCGCTCAACTTTCCAGCCAGACGTCGCGCACCCAGTGCCACACCGTTTCCCAGCTCTGGTCGGTCATTTCATGCTCCTCGCCGTCGAACAACATGACCTCCCCCTCCAGATCGACCACGTAGTAGTCAGGGCCGTCCTGACAGATCGGCAGCAGGTCGCGCTCGACACCGGCATCCCAGGCATTCGCGGCCACTTCCGGCAGATAGGTATGCGACTGCGGATCGGCGGCCGTAACCGGCTCCAGGCGGCCATAGACAACGTCACTGACCGTCAGCAGGAATTCGCGTAAGCCAAACGGCAGGTTGATCAGCAACTCTTCCTCAACCTCCACCAGGCGATCATCGTCCGGCAATTCCAGTGGAACCGGTACCGGTTCGTTGAGTTCACGCAGTTGCTCGATTACTTCTTCCACGACAGTCCCCTCTTCTGCAGTCGCCAGGAATGCGCCGTTTATACAAGCCCTTGCATTGGCTAGCCAGTACCAGTCGTGCGAAGGCGATTGTCGCTCGAAAGAACCGGCGTGTACGGCAGCGGTCTTGCCGGCTATGCCTCATCTCCGCGACGAATACCCTTTCGCCTTGGGATTAGCCTTCTGCCACGCCGCCCGGTGTGTCTGCGTAAGAAAGGTTGTCACAACCTCCCTTGATTTGAGCGATCACCAGGGGGAAAGCTACAAGATGAGATTCGGTAAAGGCTGTCACAAGACTCACCATTTCATAAAATGACAAACTTTTCCGAACAATAAAGGTTGTCACAGCGAACGGTCACACGCAGAGGAATCGGCATGCGGTCTAAAGAGCCCCAGTCGCTTACGATAGTACCTTTTCATTCCAACATCTCTGCCTTACCTATCATCATGAAACTGGCAGCAGTGCCAACTTCGTCGATCACCGCACGCCGCTGGTCTCACCCCTTGTTAAGGGTATGTCCGGTTAACAACCGCGTGATTCAGCACAGGGTATCCTTAGTGTCACGATGGAGGGTGGGCGAGCCACCGTGGTTTAACGCTATGAGTACTGGCGGCTATGGCGTTTTGATCGTTAGCGATGGATCTCACTTCCCTAGGATGGCTACGCCTTCCCTTAACTGAACCAACCATGCTGTCTACGACTCATCAACTGCCGGTGCTAGGGTAAACGATGGTGTACATGAACACAGGTGGAGGTCGCCAATGAAGATCACAGCTATGGTCCAGACTGAATCGGTTAGCGACGTTCTGTGCGACGTTTGCGGAGACAGCACGCGTATTGAAGGGTATGGATTGCAATATGGCACTCTTCGTGCTGGTTGGGGTTATGGCTCGACCCATGACGGCGAGCGCTATGAGGTCCATCTCTGCGAGCCATGCTTTTTCAGGACGATTTCGGGCCTTAGACGAGAGCGCATGGTGAACTTCATGTTCAGCGACGAGGACCAGGATCTCAGTGATTTCGGACGCGTAGCCCGGGATGATTTTTTCAATGACGGCGGTAATTCGACGTCCTGAGTTCCGACTGGTCCAGAATCTGAGGGTTTGCCAGTAGCTCCCTTAGAACGGTGGCACCAACGTCGGTGAACCAAGGCGTCGTTCATTACACCAGGACTCATACTGGACAACATTAGGAATATACGAAGGCGAGATTTCCGGCATCCGGATAAGGTCAACAGCGCCGATCGGCTTTAGTGGTGCGTATTAAGCCGGAGGGAAAGCGGCTTTCAAAAGCGCTGGCAGGACCTCGGACGCACTGCCAATCAACATCAGCTCGTTGGCACTGTCGAGGGAGACATCCACAAGATTGACATGGATCACGGTAGCTCCCGCCGCGAGTGCTATTTCCGGGATGTCCGCTGCAGGCGTAACAATGCCGGAGGTACCTACAGAGACCAGTACTTGACACGTGTTCACCATCTCTATGGCCGCCTTCCAGGGAGCCCTGGGTAGATCTTCTTTGAACCAGACGACGGCGGGCCGCAGTTTCCCATTGCAGCGTCTGCAACGAGGTGGCTCTACCTCCTGTCCATCACCATGCACCACTAGCTGCTCTTCACTCAGCTCGGCAGGCCGATGGCAGGCGAAGCATTTCGGCTGCGCAAGGCTTCCATGTAGATGAACCACACCCACTGACCCAGCGCGCTCGTGAAGATCATCAATGTTTTGAGTTACTACGGATACCTGTCTGCCTGTGGCTGCAAGTCGCGACGGCACTAGATGAGCTGCATTCGGTTGGGCTTGTGTAGTTTGATACCTTCTCCACAAATACCATCCCCATACCAATGCAGGGTTGGCACGGAACGCCTCCGCGGTCTCCAATCGCTGGGGATCGTACCTTGCCCAAAGCCCGGTAAGCTTGTCACGGAAGGTGGGAATACCGCTCTCGGCGGAAATACCTGCGCCGGTGAAGAACACCACGCTGCGGGCGGATTGCAAGGCGATGGATGCGCGCTGCATGTCGCTCATGAGTGATCTGCCTGATGATGCTTTGTAGCCGATGATAGTCAGAGCCGGTGTTAGAACTCGATGGTCGAGCTAAAAACCGGCCCAAGGCATCCTGCAGCTGCAACAGAGCTTTCTTCGATCCTGCCAGCCTGGCGCATGTCACTGGTGCTTGGAAAGTGTCGAAGTAGAAATTTGGCATCTTTTCTAATTTTGTCGGGTAGCGCGGAATCTCTCGACAATTCGACTAGAAACTCCCGCGTCTGAATCACGGCCCGGGTTCGCTCATTTGGCATGGTCATAATGAAGTCCAAGGTGATGAATGTCCGTGGGCCTCGGCGAACCCCGAAAATCAGTTTATACCTTTCTAGGCGCGCAAGTTGACTCTCGCTATCGACCGTGACCGAAGCTGTAACCTTGGCCCCAACCTAAGCCTGGCCGCGCCCATGAACGAGGTAAGGAACGGGCGGGTTAGAAGACAACCGGGGTGGTCAGGCAGAAGCGTGCGTTGTAAAAGGAGCCTCTCATTACACTTCACTTGTTCGGCGCAGCGGAGGTGGCTAGTTCCATCAGTTCTCGGCCAAGCGTCTTGCGACATCCGGCTGGCTGTCTCAATTAAGCCCCCTCGCTGAATCACATAACGCGGAGGGGCACGCTAATGGCGAGCTGGTGCGTGGTCGACACTGGTTCTGAGCAGAGCAATACTACATACCCGTGCACCTCTCAATGCTGAGCGCAGTGTGGATCAAGTGGAGCCAACGTCTTTTTATGTCGCATTTGGAGGAGTCCGCTATGGTTGCTTCCGGCACGCGTGTCGATAGGGTGGTGCTCGCCGTCCGCAAGCCTACGGAGTACCTCCTCCGTAGGGACCCTGCACTGCTCAGCCCGGTTATGGTCTATAAACTGACTGCCGAGGGCTTCGAGATAAAAGATGTGCAAGACATGATTTCGATTTCCGATCTCTACTCGGCGGAGAAGATCCTGAGCCGCATCGTTGGCAAATCCACTAGGACGATCCAACGACAGAGCAATGGTAATCAAACTGTGCGTCTCAGTTCCCTGCAGAGCGCCGTGGCCTTTCAATACGCGACGGTTCTGGAGCGCGCGACCAAAGTGTTCGGTACTCAAAAGCTAGCCGAAAATTGGCTGGGTCGGCCCTGCGGATATTTCGATGGAGAAATACCATTAGACGTTGTCGGCAATCCTGTGGGGTTTCAAGTAGTAAACGACTACCTAGAGCGCATTGAGTACGGGGTTTATCAGTAGGGTTCATTGCGCGGTCGGGCTCAAGCCACACACTGCACGTCGGGACCTTTTGCCTGACGGCTGGAGGGTGCGTCACTTTTTCTACCTGATTTGGGCGATTTGAAGGGTATTCATGTCTGTCGCAAAAGCTATCTCGAACAGAGTGAAGCACATGCGAAAAGGGCGGCCTTTTTCGCGCAAGGTTTTCGTGCAGGTAGGTTCTAGAGCTGCGGTTGATAAGGCGCTTACAAGCCTAGTCAAAGCAGGTCTTCTGGAGCGTGTAGCCCGCGGCATATATATGCGCCCAAAGATGAGCGGATACACCGGTCGCAGAGTGCGCCCCAATCTGCTGGACATTATGATGGTTCGTGCCAAGGCAAACGGCGAGACAATCCAGATACACGGAGCGGAGGCTGTTAGGAGATTGGGCCTCAGCACCCAAATGCAGGTCGTGCCGACCTACTACACCAGCGGTACGACCCGCGAGATAAAAGTTGGCAACGCGGTGGTTCGCCTCCAGCATGTCTCCAGCGCGCACCTCCAGCATGCCGGAACGAAGCTAGGAGCGGTTCTCATCGCTCTCTATTACTTAGGGAAAAAGGGATTGTCCGCCCAGGTAGTTTCCAAGATCACCGATACTATGAGCACAGAAGACTTGCATAAGCTCAAAGCTTGCAGAATGCCGGTATGGATGCGGTCGGCATTGCTGGTCGGGGTTAAAGCGACGCCGCCCCATGCTTCGGCCGCCCCGAAAGCGATCAACCTCAATGCAAACATTTGCCATCTTCAGAAATCCGTTGAGCGTTAGCAGTAAGCAACTATTTACGATGGGCGTCTATCAGCCAATTGCCGTCATTCGTTACTGGCTGCTAACGGCCATAAGCAATGGATGGACTCCCCCTCGCCTCGGCATCTGAGTGCCAGACTGGAGGTGCGAACCACAGTTAACAGCGAGAGGGAGTCCACACACGAAGCTTATGCGCATTGGGGTCGACTTGGCCAAGAACGTGTTTCAGGTACATGGAGTCGACTGCCATGAGAAACCGATTTGGCGGCAGCGCTTATAGCGAGAGCATTGGTTGCAAACACTGCTGGCGAAGACTGAACCATGTTGCGAGATCGGCATGGAAAATTGTGATGGTGCTCACCATTGGGCGCGGCAACTTGAGGCCCGTTGATTACCGGGTCAAGCTAATTGCATTTCAGTTCGTCAAATCTTATGTCAAAAGCAACAAGAACGACGCCAACGATGTCGAGGCAATCTGTGAGGCGGTGAGCCGTCCCAGCATGCGTTTTGTATCGATCAAAACGGTTGAGCAGTAGCACATTCAGGCGACGCATCGCATTCGTTCTGTCCTGATAGAACAGCGCACGGCCAAGGCCAATCATATTCGTGGGTTGGTCTCTTAATACGGCCTTATAGCGCCAGAGGAGTTGCTGTCGCTACGTCGCGCAATGCCTTAGGCGTACAGAGCTCTTTCAGTACGCAGCCTTGGCAGGGACTGTCAGATTTTTTGTGTTCGGGCCGTTAAGGCCTGTCGCCCTGTCAGGCGGGAAGCAACGTACTTTGGCCTCGATCCTCACCTTGAATGAAGCGCTTCATGGTTGACCCTTGCGATGGAATTCTCAAAATCATAGCAAGGGTTCGACCAGACGTTTTCACACCCTCTGGGCCGACAGCTGTTTTTGCGATACCGGTTCGCGGTCAGCGGCTGCCGCTGCCGCTGCCGCTGCGAGAATCCAACTAAGAGACGAATTGACCAACCTTCCGCTTAATTTTCAGGGCGATACAGTCCTGATCCTTCTCAATTATCAAATCATCGCCCTGCACCCAACCAAGCGCTTCGAGGAGCTCCGATGGAAGCTCCACCATTAAGTCTCCTGAACCGTCTCCAGGATCTTGGCATACAACTTGCCACCGATCTGATTTAGTAGCCATCGCACTGCTCTTAGGTTTTTGAGCAGTCAGTATGGCAGTCTCAGCACAGTAGGTGATAGAAGCTCGCGGTCGTCGGGCTGCCTCGAGGACTGTCTGCTTTCGGCCCAAGCGGTGTAAAAACTCCGGTCGAAAACTGAAGTGCGCAGTTCTACGTCAATTCTGAAAGAGCAGCGCTGCTCACATACCAAGAATTTACGTACGAACGCGATTTAAAGGATGCTTTTTTCATCAGCCGAGCTGGTCTTGGAGTTCTTACGCAGCCTCAGCCGGTTTCTGCCTGTCGCCACTGACCGATATCGGGCCAAGAGCTGCCTTTCGGAACCGATTGAAATCGACCCAAAGCTGCCGGTGGCGACAGGCAGAATCCGCCCAGAAACGGGTGGTAACTCCTTGAAAATACGAAAAATAAATCAGCCCCTTTCTCCACTGAGAATCGCCACCAAATCGCGGCCCGTTGCTATGTTCCAACCGGAGCGAAACGCGTCGACTCACTGCGCTACAACGTGTAAGGAGCGCCGAATTCTGTCAATGTGAGCGCCTAGCGGTTTTTGGGTACTCATATTTGAAAGACTGAGGCTGCTCATGCAATGCACGGTTAGAAACATAAAACTCTAAAACCAAGAAATATTCCGGAATCTGATAGGGACATTATGAGTAAGTTTGAATTCGAAGCGCTCACCATTGAGCGGATGATAGCGCATACGATTTTCCCTCGAACAAAAGATGGACTATTGGTTGATCCTCAACTGTCCAATGACTTAATTCCGCTGGATGTCGACTCTAGGGATCTGGTGCAAATTAGAGTGACGGATGCCTTAGGCAGCGCATCTCATGGGATAGAGGTTAATGTCGAAAAGTCAGATGACGGTTCATTCATGCAAAAAGCCGCTGCGATTATCAGAACGAATGATTTTGATTTTGTAGCTAAATCCAAAGTAATTGCGAGTGACCTAGCTAACGTCCAAACTAATCCCAAATGGCCTGGTGGGGTATTGATCGTATTAACTGGCAAGGTCGGCAAAAATCAAAGCCCGTATGCTGCAGTTATTAAAGCTGAAACTGATAAAGGCTTTAATATTGAAGAGGTAAACGGCTCCGTCAGCTTGACACTTATTAAGAAAATGCTCTTGTCTCAAACACAGCGCCTGTACAAGATTGGGATCGTTGTTGAGATCTCTTATCAGGCTCCGGTGAAAAACCTTTATTCGCCGGAGAATTACAGATATTTTTTGTTTGATCACCTGCTCACCAGTACCGAAACAAAATCCGCAGCTGCGTATTTCTATAATGCTTTTTTGGGCATGAATATCCTAGGCTCTTCTAAGTATCAGACTCGGAAGTTTTATGAGGCGACCAAGACATTCATTAACGCACTTCCAATAAGCACTTCAGAGCGCGGTACTTTATTGGAGGCGCTACGCTCTGATCTGCGCAGCAATAAAGGGACTATGTCGATTGCTACATTTGCGGAAGAACACCTCCCTATGGAGCAAAGAGAAGAGTACAAGAAAACGATGTCCGCAACCGGGCTGCCTGACACGGCGATGATAAAAGATCTTGCTTACATTAAAGCGAAACTACGTCGGCCTCGTAGAATTGATTTCAGTACGGGTATCAAAATTCAGGTTCCAGCAGATGTTGACTTTGGCGAGCATGTCAAAGTGGAACATCAAGCCGGAGGCTATACACAAGTTCGAATAAAGGGCGTAGTCGAAGGGCAAGAGTAATGGAACTCGAGGAATTTAGAGATCGACTGACAGATGCCCAGCCTAGCTTGCGAGGATGGGGGGACTTTGTACGTGAAACCGTTAAAGCGATCTCTAAAGCCGAAAGCATAACTCTTCAAATACTGAGCAGTAGAGTCAAAGAAATAGACTCTGCGATTGGCAAGCTGTCGAGAAAGCCTTACAAGAATCCAATGTCCGATATGACAGACCTCGTGGGTGTTCGAGCTGTTTGCCTGCTTAGTCCGGACGTTGAAAAGCTGTGTTCTTCGTTGGTATCACATCCAGTATGGAAAATCCAGAAATCTCGGGATACCTCTAAGGAGTATGAGCAAGCTCCAGAAAAATTTGGTTACCAATCCCATCATTTTGAAGTGCGTGCTAAAGTTGACCTTAATGCTGATGGGGTTTTCATCCCCGCAGATACGTGTTGTGAGCTTCAAGTAAGAACCTTGATGCAGCACGCTTATGCGGAGGTAGTACATGATAGTATTTACAAAAGCGCTTGGGGAGCTCCTAGTAGAGCGATCAGGTTTGTTTCAAGTAGTGCGGCCCTGATAGAGACGGCGGATCATCTTTTTTGTGAAACCATGAATGTTTTAGAATTGGAGACTAAGTCCCGTGGCGAGCTGCTAGAGCAGCTTACGGGGCTTTACGATTCGAAAATAAACATCAAGGGGTTCAAAGATCAAAAATTCAACATGATGGTTTTGGAAGAGCTTAAAGATCTCATTGATGATGAGACCGTTCCAAAGCTTTCAGCGTTTCTAGATGAGCGGAATTACATTCCTGGCAGGATAAGTGATAGGGTCAGCTCTGACGCATTCTGGTCTCAGCCAGTTTCAATGCTGGCATATTTTCTAGTGCATGATCATTCATATCGGGTAAAAGATGCGTGGCCATTCTCTGAGTCTGAGGACGCGTTAGCTATGGTTTACAGTGATCTGGGGAAAAAGTTTGCAAACTAAGAAGCTTTGCTTTTGCCTTCAAGTTTGAAAATCCTTCTCAGATACATTCGGCGCATATTTCATCATATTGTCGATTTGAATCTCGAATCTATTTGTTCGTTTCGTCTCCCGAGCCTAAGTAATCAAAGCTAGCTCTAACGCCTGATCGTAAGCGCCCCCGTAAATTCTGCGTGTGGCGGCCACTAGGTCTGATTTGGCAATACTTGGCTCCGCTGCAGAGAGCACTTGGTAATACCGTGCAACCTTCTGATGCGGGGCATTTAATGGAAAAGGGGAAGCTAGGACAGACCGTCGCCTTTTGGGCCGATAGCAGTCGGTCACGACGAACCGTTAAGCAGTTCGGCCCGTGCCGGGGTGGTTTAAATTCCGTCCTCAAGACCTACCTTACAAAAAAGTAATCATTAACTAAGTCTCTTGTCAGGAGGCAATCCGTATATTGAGAGGTCAGAGGAAACGAGGCGAACCTTGAGCGCCTCGCCGGTATGGTTGCCAAATGTAGTCACTCACGAGCCGACACTAGCTGTAATAGGAGCTTCCGATGCCCCCCGATCACAATGCACCCCAGCCTGCCAGCGCTCAGGACCCCAAAATGGTCCGGGACCCAGTCTGCGGAATGCAGGTCAAGGAGGACAGCCAGTACTACGAGCTGTATGAAGGGAACACTTTCCGATTTTGCAGTCAGGGTTGCCTTCAGAAGTTTCACGCCAATCCTGCGCAATATTTCGAAGCGCCGCATGGCGCTAGTGCTACGCACACGCATACGCATACGCATACGCATACAGTTTCTAGCCAGCAAGCCCCTGCTGGCGATGCGACTACCGAATACACCTGTCCGATGCATCCAGAGATTCGTCAAATGGGGCCAGGTGATTGCCCAATTTGCGGGATGTCGCTGGAGCCGTTGATCCCCGAGCTTGATGAGGAAGAGAACCCAGAACTGAAGGACTTTTCGAAGCGATTCTGGTGGTCACTGCCACTGACCGTCGCGGTGACATTGTTGGCCATGGCGGGACATGCGATACCGTTGTTCCACGGGGAGAGTCAGAATTTGATTGAACTGGCTCTCACGACACCGGTTGTATTGTGGGCAGGCTGGCCGTTTTTTAAGCGCGGTATCGCCTCAGTTAAAAATCGCAGCCCCAACATGTGGACATTGATTGGGTTAGGTACGGGAGCTGCGTATCTCTACAGCGTTGTGGCAACTGTCTTACCGAGCATATTTCCTGAGTCCTTTTCTGTTGGCGGCCGAATAGGCGTCTACTACGAAGCCGCTGCGGTCATTATCTCTCTGACGCTCTTAGGGCAGCTGCTCGAGCTGAAGGCACGCTCGCAGACCTCTTCCGCGATCAAGTCCCTGCTTGGTCTATCGCCCAAAACAGCTCGCCGTATCGCCCAAGATGGCACCGAGGAGGACATTCCGCTCACGCATGTTCACGAGGGCGACCAACTGCGCGTACGTCCCGGCGAAAAGGTACCGGTGGATGGAGAGGTAGTAGAAGGCGAGAGCGCCGTGGATGAGTCCATGCTTACAGGTGAGCCCGTCCCGGTGACGAAGCGAGCAGGCGACACGCTCATCGGCGCGACGCTGAATACGAGCGGCTCGCTTGTCATGCGAGCCACTAAAGTCGGTTCCGGCACGATGCTTTCACAGATCGTCCAGATGGTCGCCAATGCGCAAAGATCAAAAGCACCGATGCAAAGAATGGCAGACAGGGTGGCAGGCTATTTCGTGCTCACGGTCATCTGCATTGCCTTGCTTACGTTCTTTGCATGGGGCTTTTTCGGGCCCGAGCAGGGCTGGGTGTTTGGTCTGATCAACGCGGTTGCGGTTCTCATTATTGCTTGTCCTTGTGCGCTTGGCTTGGCAACGCCTATGTCGATCATGGTTGCGACGGGTAAAGCGGCTGGAAGTGGCGTTCTTTTTAGAGATGCAGGCGCCATCGAGAATGTTCGTAAGGTAGACACGCTGATCGTCGATAAAACAGGAACCTTGACTGAGGGCCGACCTGTCTTTGATCGGGCAATAGGCGCTACGCCATTTGATGCTCAAGAAGTCATCCGCTTATCTGCCAGCCTGGATCAGGGCAGTGAGCATCCACTAGCCGACGCAATCGTAAGCCACGCGAGGAGCGAAGGTATCCAGCTTGTGAAGCCAGAGACGTTCGAGTCTGGATCAGGGATCGGAGTCCGTGGCCTTGTCGAAGGCAAGCAGCTGCAGCTTGGCAACACCGCGCTTATGGAAGAAGCGGGTGTGAGCGTCGAGCCTTTGAAAGATCAGGCAGAAAAGCTGCGCGAGAGCGGTACCAGCATTATTTACCTGGCTGTTGACGGGGCGCTTGCCGGCTTGCTGGCTGTATCAGATCCGATCAAACCCACCTCAAAAGAAGCCGTAGCTCGGCTCCAGGCCGAGGGCGTGCAAGTCATCATGGCAACCGGCGACGGGCATACGACCGCCCGAGCGGTGGCTCGTGAGCTTTCAATTGAGGAAGTGCATGGTGAGGTAAAGCCGCAGGACAAGGAGGCGCTTGTGGTTAAGCTCCAAGCCCTCGGTAAGGTAGTCGCCATGGCAGGCGACGGAATCAATGACGCTCCGGCACTCGCCCGGGCTGATGTGGGCATAGCAATGGGCACGGGGACCGACGTTGCGATGAACAGCGCCCAAGTTACGCTGGTTAAAGGTGACCTGATGGGGATACTGCGCGCGCGGGCGCTTTCGGTGGCAACAGTCCGCAATATGCGACAGAACCTGCTGTTTGCCTTTATGTACAACGGACTTAGTATTCCAATTGCAGCGGGCCTGCTCTATCCATTCTTTGGGCTGTTGTTGTCTCCGATGATCGCTGCTTTGGCCATGAGTCTCAGCTCGGCATCAGTAGTCTTTAATGCGCTCCGGCTCCGTCAGGCACATGTCGTTTGACCGCTTTCCTACCAAGGCTTGCGTCAGAGCGACCGTTTGCCTCATTGATCAGTTACGCGTTGACCGTTAGGCTTCTAATATGAAGTACTCCATTCGATCCTTGCTTATTCTGCTGCTAGTGCTTGCGCTTCCGATCAACGGAATGGCGCAATTGCTCATGCCGGCAGGATCCTCGGCGCATCACTTGATGCCTGATATGGAAGGCATGG
Organism: Pseudomonas sp. SST3; assembly: GCF_003325755.1. The sequence continues at coordinate 449,630 of NZ_QORI02000001.1, forward strand.
GCGCCATGGGGACCAGCCACGCTCTGATGGTCGGCACAGACGGCACTGAGCCGGAATGCTGTGAGGCGCACGAGGAAGGGAATATGACCGTCTGCAAGACGGGGCAGGAATGCAAGACCGCCAGCCTCCTTCAGATTGTCGCTTCGAAAGCGCAGGTTATCCCTTCTGCCAAGCCTGTACCTGCACCCTATAACGACCAAGTCCCATCCGGCCTTCTTGACGCCGTCTGGCATCCACCCCGCGTCTGATTCCTATCGAATTCTAGGAACCGCCCGAATGTGAATTCGGGCCGGCTACCGCGCGCCTTTGGCTCGCAT
>NZ_QORI02000002.1 GCF_003325755.1 Pseudomonas sp. SST3
TTGCCGGCGTACTCGGCGTCGGCGAAGGTCATTTGCTTCATCGGGAAACTCGGGCAACGGGATCGGCGTATTTCACCAGATTCGGGAAGTCTTTTTCAGACCATCCCTAGAGCGGGGCCAAGCTGGATTCCAATGCGGCATTGCCGCATAGCATCCGCAGCGCCACCACCCTGGTGCGTATCGAGAGCAACCTGCCGGGGCTGGTCGCGCAACTGGGTAGCCTCAACCTCAAGAGCGAGGTTCGCCTGCGCACCACCACTCGACCTCCAGCCACGGCGGCAACGTCGAGAGCTCGCGGGTCGGCTCCGTCACCAGGCCCGTGGCCCAGCGACCCTGGCCCAACGCCCTGGAGCTCTATTTCAATACGCCAGCTGATGGCGCAGCATGTGGCGCACGTCGATTAACGGACCTGCCGCAAGATCAGAAAACGAACATGAGCGATAGCTACTACGCCAGCACCGCCAGCGACCGTCGTGGATCTGGAGAAGACCGTAGCCAGAAGGCCGGCACCTCCATGCCATTCCCAAGGGCAATGACTCCGATGCCCTTCCCAACAGCGCGCCGATATCGAGCCCAGCGAGACAGACCAGCGAATCGGCATTCGCCTTCACTCCGGCACTTCCACACACACATGAATCGCATCGTGCCGCCAGTACTCCACATCGCAATCGATCAACCGATCATGTTGGTCGCGGTTGAGGCGGATGATGCGTAGGGCGGGGCTGCCGGGGGCGGTGCGCAGGGTCGTGGCGGCTTCGGGGTGCAGGGCGGTGGGGACCATGTCGAAGCGGACGCGGCCGTAGTGGATGCTATATTCGCTGGCATATAGCTCGGTTAGCGAGCAGGTCAGATCGTAGTCGAGGATGCCTGGGAAGTAGCTGGGGTTCAGGTAGTGTTCGACGTAGAGCACCAGACGACCATCGATGCGTCGGGCGCGGCGGATCTGGATGACGCCGGACAGCGCAGGCAATCCCAGTCGGGCGCAGATTTCCGCTGCGGCGGGCACCAACCGGGCGGACAAGACCTCGGTTGCCGGGAGCCTACCCTGCTCATGGACCATGGCGTGGAAGTGGCTACGCACCAGCGGGTTGTAGGCGATCCGAGGCGGTGAAACGAACCAGCCACGGCGATCCTCCCGATAGATCAAACCCTGCGACTCGAGCTGGCCCAGCGCCTCTCGCAGCGTGATGCGCGTGGTATCGAAGAGCTCGCTGAGTTTGCGCTCGGATGGCAGCTGCCCGCCAGGCTGCAGCAATCCGTGGGCGATCTGCTCCTGCAAGGACCGACAGATTGCCGTAACCGCCCGCGGTGCCTCGTCACGCATCACTTTCTCCTCAACTGGACTAGTCCAGCACTAGAACAGAGCGCTTGCTCTCGCATTTTTCAGCCGCAAACGCTCTGCAGGTTAGGCAAGCCAAATGACTACCGCGTGACATTGGTACGGAAAGCGGGTCCCACAACGGTTGTTTTTGGCCCATCCAAGCGTATCGGCGGATTTCGATAGAGCCACGCCACGCAAGGTTCCCAGCCTGAGCTAGGCTTGCTACGGCACTCCTGTCGCAGTGTCGTCCATCCGGGCGATGGCGGAGGCAACGACATCAAATTGTCACTTGCACCCCCTAGTTTGGCTTGCATCGTGCTGATCTAGACCAATCGACCTGCGAAAGGAGCTTCGAATGAAACGACTGCTGCTGGCTTCACTGCTGGGATCAGCGATCGCCCTGGCGACATCGGCGAACGCTGCACAAACGGACCTGAAAAGCCTCGAAGAGGCGGCTCGCGCGGAAGGCGAGGTCAACAGTGTCGGCATGCCGGACAGCTGGGCGAACTGGAAGGACACCTGGCAGGATCTAGAGAAGAAGTACGGTCTCAAACACATGGATACCGACATGAGCTCGGCGCAGGAAATCGCCAAGTTCGCCGCCGAAAAAGACAACGCCACGGCTGACATTGGTGATGTCGGCGCCGCGTTCGGGCCGATCGCGGTGCAACAGGGCGTTACCCAACCATACAAGCCGAGCACATGGGAGCAGATTCCCGAATGGGCCAAGGACAAGGATGGGCACTGGATGCTCGCGTATACCGGCTCCATCGCTTTTATCGTCAACAAGCAGTTGGTCAAGGAAGCGCCGACCTCATGGGCCGAGCTGAAGGACGGTAAGTACAAGGTCGCATCGGCGATGTCAGCGCAGCGGCGCAGGCAGTCAACGGCGTGCTGGCTGCGGCCATCGCCAACGGCGGGGACGAGAAGAACATCCAGCCAGGCCTGGACTACTTCGCCGAGATCGCCAAGCAGGGCCGCCTGTCGCTGTCGAACCCGACGATCCAGACGCTGGAGCGCGGCGAAGTGGAAGTGGGTGTGGTCTGGGACTTCAACGGCCTGTCGTACCGCGACCAGATCGACCCCAGCCGCTTTGAAGTCTTGATCCCCTCGGACGGTTCAGTGATTTCAGGCTACACAACCATCATCAACAAATGGGCCAAACACCCCAACGCAGCCAAGCTTGCCCGCGAGTACATCCTCTCCGATGCCGGGCAGATCAACCTGGCCAAGGGTAACGCCCGGCCGATCCGAGCCGAGCACCTGACCCTGCCCGCCGAGGTCCAGGCCAAGCTGCTTCCGAACGAGCAGTACGCCAAAGTCAAACCGATCGAAGATGCCGAAACCTGGGAAGCGACGTCGAAGGCTTTGCCGCAGCAATGGCAGGAAAACGTGATCATCGAGATGGAGTGATCGCCTGCGGTGGGTTTCCGCCCACCTAGGCAGAACCTCTCGGTAGGAGCGAGGCCGTCGCCCTCGCTCCTACCAAAAGCAATCAGGAAGGACCGAAAGCATGGGCAAAGCCATCCTCGTCGTGCTCGACGGCCTCAGCTATCAGGTCGCGGAGCACGCGCTCGGGCATCTGCAGGCCTATCGCATGGCCGGACGGGGAGTGCTTTATCGCGTGCAATGTGAATTACCTGCGCTGTCTCGACCACTGTACGAATGCATCCTGACCGGGGTGGCACCGATCGACAGTGGCGTTGTGCATAACGACGTCGTGCGGCTATCCACCGAGCGCAGCATTTTTCACTACGCCCGCGACGCGGGTTTGAGCACAGCGGCCGCGGCCTATCACTGGGTCAGCGAGCTGTATAACCGCGCGCCGTTCCAGGCGGCACGCGATCGGCACAGCGAGACGCCAGAGCTGCCAATTCAACATGGGCATTTCTATTACGAGGATCACTACCCGGACTCGCACCTGTTCGCCGATGCCGAAAGCCTGCGTTTGCGACACAACCCGGACTTCCTGCTGGTGCACCCGATGAATATCGACAACGCCGGCCACAAGCACGGCCTGGATTCGTTCCAGTACCGCAACGCCGCACGCCGCGCAGATATTCTGCTCGCCGATTACCTACAGCGCTGGCTCGATGACGGCTATCAGGTAGTGGTGACGGCCGATCACGGCATGAACAACGACCGCTCGCACAACGGCCTGCTACCCGAAGAACGCGAGGTGCCACTGTTCGTGCTGGGCTCGGCATTCAGCCTCGACCCCGCCGCGCGCCCGAAACAGACCGAACTCTGCGGCACCGTGTGCCAATTGCTCGGCGTGCCACATGACAAGCCGCTGTGCCCGGAGCTCTTGAAATGACCGCGCAGCTCGAAGACAACCTCAAGACCGCGGCCATCCGAGACAGCGCTGGCCCTCGGGTTGCAGGCCGTCGTGCCCCGCACAGCAAACGGCTGGCGCTGCTTTGCCTGTTGCCATTCGCCTTGTTCTTCTTCGCCTTTCAGATCGCCCCGCTGCTTTGGGTCACGCTCAACAGCCTGAACACCGCCGATGGCTGGGGCCTGGCCAATTTCCAGAAAGTCTTCGGCTCGAAGTTTTACGTCCAAGCCATCAAGCACAGCCTGCAGATCGCCTTCTGGTCGAGCCTGATCGGCATCGTCATCGCCATCCTCGGCAGCTACTCACTGCGCCAGGTCGATTCGAAATTACGCGACTTCGTCATGGCTTTCTCCAACATGACCAGCAACTTCGCCGGCGTGCCGCTGGCCTTCGCCTTCGTCATCCTGCTCGGCTTCAACGGGGCACTGACAATCCTGCTCAAGCAGGCTGGAATCATCGAAGACTTCAACCTGTACTCCAAAACCGGCCTGATCGTGCTCTACACCTATTTCCAGATCCCGCTGGGCGTGCTTCTGCTTTACCCGGCCTTCGATGCGCTTCGGGAGGATTGGCGTGAGTCGGCCTCGTTGCTAGGCGCCGGTACCTGGAGCTACTGGCGCTACATCGGCCTGCCGGTGCTTACCCCAGCGCTGCTCGGCACCTTCGTCATCCTGCTGGCCAATGCGCTGGGGGCCTATGCCACGGTCTACTACCTCACTACGGGCAACTTCAACGTGTTGCCGATCCGAATCGCGGCGATGATTTCCGGCGATATCTCCCTCGATCCGAACATGGCCAGCGCATTGTCTATGGTGCTGGTCGGGCTGATGGGCGTGATTACCGTGGCGCATCAGGTACTGCTCAAGAGGAGTTACCATGCGAGCCGCTGAAGCCAAACGTGGCGCGCTGTATCACCGCACAGTGGTCTGGCTGCTGTTTCTTATCCTGCTGTTACCACTGGCTGCGACCTTCCTCTATTCGATTTCCAGCAGCTGGTCGGCGACCATCCTGCCGGACGGCTTGACCTTTGACTGGTACCTGCAGCTCTGGAGTGACGAACGCTTCCTGCGGGCGTTCGCTCAATCACTGCTGGTCTGCTTTGGTGCGCTGGCTTTGGCGGTGGTGCTGATCCTGCCGCTGCTGTTCGTCGTGCATTACCACTTCCCGAAACTCGACGGGCTGATGAACATCCTGATCCTGCTGCCGTTCGCCGTGCCTCCGGTGGTGTCCTCGGTCGGCCTGCTGCAGCTCTACGGCTCGGGGCCGCTGGCAATGGTCGGCACGCCCTGGATCCTCATTGGCGCCTACTTCACCATCGCCCTGCCGTTCATGTACCGCGCCATCAGTAACAATCTGCAGGCGATCAATATTCGCGACCTGATGGATGCCGCTCACCTGCTCGGCGCGAGCACCTGGAAGGCGGCGTTTCTGGTGGTGCTGCCGAACCTTCGCAAGGGGCTGATGGTGTCGCTGTTTCTGTCGTTTTCGTTTCTGTTCGGCGAATTCGTCTTCGCCAACCTGCTGGTCGGTACGCGCTACGAAACCTTGCAGGTTTACTTGAACAATATGAAAAACAGCAGCGGCCACTTCAACAGTGCGCTGGTCATCTCCTACTTCTTCTTCGTGCTGGTGTTCACCTGGGCGGCGACCCGGTTGAGCCGAGATAAAACCTGAACCCATGAACGTGCAGGGTGGATTCGGTCGACGTTTCGTAGGGTGGGCTTCTAGCCCACCAGATAGAACTCCGCCGATCACGCGGTGGGCTGAGGCCCGCCCTACACGGCTGGCGTTCGCGAGGGCGGCGATAGGGCTGACCGAGAGAATCCTGATTTCACGCACGTGCCAGAAGTCTGCAGTCCGTCGGATTCGTAGGGTGGGCTTTAGCCCACCAGATAGAACTCCGCTGAACGCGCGGTGGGCTGAAGCCCACCCTACGGGATAGAAGCGTGGTGGCCGAAGCGGAGCGCCGCGTGGCTCACTTTTTAACGACGGATCCAGATCATCGCGCTATTCAAGACGGGAATATTCATGAGCTACCTTTGCATACGCAACCTGCACAAAGCCTTTGGCGATACGCAGGTTTTCAGCGACATCAATTGCGAAGTGCGCAAGGGCGAGCTAATCACGCTGCTCGGCCCCTCCGGCTGCGGCAAGTCCACGCTGCTGCGTTGCATCGCTGGGCTTACGGAGGTCGACGGCGGGCAGATCCTGCTGGATGGCGAGGATCTGGTACCCATGTCACCGCAGAATCGCCAGATCGGCATGGTGTTCCAGAGCTACGCGCTGTTCCCCAACATGACGGTCGAGCAGAACGTCTCCTTTGGCTTGCGCATGCAAAAGATCGCAAAAGACGAAAGCGCCCGGCGGGTAAACGAGGTGTTGGCAATGGTCGAGCTCGGCGAATTTGCCCGGCGCTACCCGAGCCAACTGTCGGGCGGGCAATGTCAGCGTGTGGCACTGGCGCGCTCGCTGGTAACGCGCCCTCGCCTGCTGTTGCTCGACGAACCCCTGTCGGCGCTGGATGCGCGCATCCGTAAGCATTTGCGTGAGCAGATCAGGGCGATCCAGCAGGAGCTGGGGCTGACCACGATATTCGTTACCCACGATCAGGAAGAGGCGCTGACCCTCTCGGATCGCATCCTGCTGATGAATGCCGGCCGGATCGTCCAGAGCGCCGACGCCGAAACCCTGTATACGGCACCGGTGGATGCCTTCGCCGCGGGCTTTATCGGCAACTACAACCTGCTTGCCGCAGACGTCGCCTCACGCCTGCTGCAACGCCCGATCGATGGGCAGGTGGCGATCCGCCCGGAAGCTATAGCACTGCTCAATGCCGCCGACGGTAGCGGCGGGATCGCCGCGGTGATCAAAAGCCACAGCCTGCTCGGCAATGTGATTCGATACCGCGTCGAAGCACGCGGGGTTGAACTGCTGGTGGATGTGCTCAATCGCTCCGCTGCCGATCTGTACCCGCACGGTCGCCAGGTAGGCCTTACCATTGACGCTTCGGCAATTCATGAGGTGGCTTGATGGCATTGGCAATTTTCGACCTGGACGAAACCCTGATCGACGGCGACTGCGCCAGCCTCTGGGCACGGGAAATGGCCAAGATCGGCTGGGTGGATGGCGAATCCTTCCTGCGCAAGGACGCCGAGCTGATGGCCGAGTATGCCTTTGGCCGATTGGCCATGGAGGACTACATGATCTTCAGCCTGACGCCACTGGTAGGCCGCACCGCCGATGAGGTGGCGCATGTGGTGGCGCCCTTCGTCGAAGAGGTGATCGAGCCACTGATTTACAGCGATGCCATGCGCCATATCGCTGAGCATCGCAAAGTAGGTGACCGGATCTTGATTATCTCGGCGTCGGCGGAATTTCTGGTCAAAGCGATTGCTGCACGACTCGGCGTCGAGGACACATTGGCGATCCAGCTGGAAGAACAGTACGGCTTTTACAATGGTAGAACGCTGGGCGTACTCAGCTACCGTGAAGGTAAGGTGACGCGGCTTCGGCAGTGGGCGACGGAGCACGGTGAATCGCTCGAGGGTGTGCATTTCTATTCCGACTCGATCAACGACCTGCCACTGCTGGAGCAGGTGGCTTATCCGCATGTCGTGAATCCCGACCCTCTGCTGCGCGAACAGGCCGGAGCCAAGGGCTGGCCGCAGCTGTCCTGGACCTGAGCGATTGGAGAGGTCGCCTCAGACCTCGCCGTTCAGCGGCAGCAGGACGCGGAACAACGCGCCCTTGCCCTCTTCGCTTTCGACCTGAATTCTGCCGTTGTGGGCTTTGACGATCTGTTCGGCGATAAACAAGCCAAGGCCCAGCCCGGCGCTGCTCTCGCTGCCTTCGGCGCGCTCGAACTGGCAGAAAATCCGATTGAGGCTCTTCTGGTTGATACCGATACCCTGGTCGCGCACTTCGAGACAGGCATCCGTCGAAGTGGCACTGACGTTGACCTGCACCGGCTTGCCTGCGCCGTAGCGCATCGCATTGGTCAGCAGATTCGCCAGCACTTGCTCGATGCGGAACTCGTCCCAAACCCCAGCGATCGGCTCCGGACGCTGAAACAGCAGCGTGCAGCCGCTGGCTTCCATTTGCGGAGCAAAGTTCTCCACGACGCTGGCCGCCAGCTTGCCCAAATCGACGTGGCTAGGACGAATCGACAACTTGCCCGTGCGAATCCGTGAAACGTCGAGCATGTCGTCGATCAGGCGGATCAAGCTCTGAATCTGCCGCTCATCCTTGTCTACCATCTGCCGCAGCTTGTCTTCGCTAAATGCGGCGAGGTTGTTTCGCCCGAGCTGCAGCTTGCGCAACTGGACTTCAAGGATCAGCGTGTTGAGCGGGGTTTTCAGTTCATGGGAGACGATCGACATGAAGTCGTCACGCATGCGCACCGCATCTTCCAGTTCGGCCTTGGTGCTGCGCAGTTCATCGAGCAGTACTTCCTGCTCCCGGCGACTGCGTTCGAGCGCTTCGAGCTGACGCGCCATTCGCTTGCGGTTGCGGTAGAGGTCGACGAAAACGCTGACCTTGCTGCGCACCGCATGGGTATCGAGCGGCTTGTGCATGAAGTCTACGGCACCGCTCTCGTACCCCTTGAACGCATAGTTGAGCTCACGACCGGCAGCGCTGACGAAGACGATGGGAATCTGCTTGGTGCGCTCGGTGCCGCGCATCAGCTCTGCCAGCTGAAAACCATCCATCCCAGGCATCTGCACGTCGAGAATGGCCAACGCAAACTCATGCTGCAGCAACAGCTCGAGCGCCTGCTCCGCCGACTCGGCCTGATGCACGCGAATCCCCGGGCTCCTGAGTATGGCGTCCAGCGCCAGCAGGTTTTCCGGCAAATCATCGACGATCAGCAGGTTCGCTTCATCGGTCTGGTCAGGCATGGTCACTCCAGTTCGCGCAACAGTCGGTGAATATCGCGCAAGGGCAAAATGTAATCCGGCGAAAAACGCTGGAGTGCTGCAAGCGGCATGGCCGGAACCTCGGCTTCGTCCGGGTCCTGCACGATGGTGATCCCCCCAGCGCGCCTGATCGCTTCCAGGCCGGCCGCGCCATCCTCGTTAGCGCCAGTCAGCAAGATGCCGACGACACGCTCGCCCCAGGCATCGGCGGCCGACTCGAACAGCACATCAATCGAGGGGCGAGAGAAGTGAATCGCATCATCCTGGCTGAGGGACAGCGTCAGGTCCGCTTCCACCAGCAGATGATAGCCGGGCGCAGCGAAGTAAAGGGTTCCGGCGCACAGCATCTCCTTGTCATCCGCCTCCTTGACCCGCAGCGCTGTCTTGCGCTGGAAGATATCGGCCAGCTGGGTCGGTCCGCTCGCCGGCACATGCTGGACCACCAGCAGCGATTGGTGCAGATCCGCCGGCAAACCTTCAACCAACTTACTCAACGCCGCCAAGCCGCCCGCCGAAGTGCCAATCACCACGGCATCCACAGACTGGGCAATTGATTTGGCCGGAGTATTGGCGGTGGCGCGTTTCATAGCTTGCGGAAGATCCTTTCCTGTTTGTCGAACGCTTCGTAGCGCCCAGCGTAGCCGGAAAACTCGACGGTTTCCTTGCTTCCGAGCCCAAGAAAGCCGCGGTAGCAGAGTGAATCATGGAACAACCCCAAGGCCCGATCCTGCAGGGGCTTGTTGAAATAGATCAGTACATTGCGGCAGGAAATCAGCTGGGTTTCGGCAAAAACACTGTCTGTCGCCAGACTATGATCGGCAAAGGTAACCTTTTCCTTCAACGATTTATCGATGATCGCCGAATCATAGGCAGCGGTGTAATAGTTGCTGAGGCTCTGCTTGCCACCGGCGCGTTGGTAGTTCTCGGTGTACTGACGCATGTCACTGATATCGAATATGCCCCGACGCGCCTGCTCCAGCGAACGCGGATTGATGTCGGTGGCATAGAGGATGGTGCGCTCGAGCAAGCCCTCCTCCTTGAGCAGGATCGCCATCGAGTAGACCTCTTCGCCCGTGCTGCAGCCGGCGATCCAGACCTTCAGCGAAGGGTAGGTACGCAACACCGGGACCACCTGCTCCCGCAATGCCAGGAAGTAGCCGGGGTCACGAAACATCTCGCTCACCGGAATGGTGAGGAACTGCAGCAACTCCATGAACACTTGCGGATCATGAAGCACCTTGTGTTGCAGTTCGGCGATGTTCTCGCAGCGCATCTGCTTTAGCGCCAGCAATATCCGGCGCTTGAGCGAGGCGCCGGAATAGTCGCGGAAATCATAGCTGTAGCGCAGGTAGATCGCTTCGATCAGCAGCTTCAGCTCGATGGCCTGGATGCGGTCAGGCATGTCACAGCAGCTCCACTTTTGGCAGCCATACGCGAATGAGTGAGAACAGCCGATCCAGGTCGATCGGCTTGGCCAGGTAGTCGTTGGCACCGGCACGCAGGCAGCGATCCTGGTCGTCCTTCATGGCCTTGGCCGTGACTGCCACTATGGGCAGCTTGGCGAATCGTGAGTCCTTGCGGATCTCTTCCATCGCGGTAAAGCCATCCATTTCGGGCATCATGATGTCCATCAGGACCAGATCGATGTCGTCGATGTTCTGCAGTTGGGCGATGGCTTCATGCCCGTTGCGGGCGATTTCGATCAGCGCGCCCTTCTGCTCCAGTGCACTGGTGAGTGCGAAGACGTTGCGCACATCGTCATCGACTACCAGGATTTTCCGGCCTTCGAAGCTTTTCGCGACTGCGGACGCTCTTGAGCATTTTTTGTCGCTCCGGCGGCATGTCCGATTCGATCTTGTGCAGAAACAGCGTGACCTCGTCGAGCAGGCGTTCCGGCGAGCGTGCTCCCTTGATGATGATCGAGCGCGAATACTTCATCAATGCCGCTTCTTCGTCGCGGGTCAGGTTGCGCCCGGTGTAGACGATCACGGGCGGGAACGAGCAGATTTCCTCTCGAGCCATGCTCTCGAGCAGCTCGTGGCCGTCCATGTCGGGCAGCTTGAGGTCGATGATCATGCAGTCGAAAACCGTCGAGCGCAGCAGTTCGAGGGCCTGCTCGCCGAATTCCACGGCGGTGATTTCCACGTCGGTATCTTCGATCAGCCGCGACACGCTTTCACGCTGCCGGGCATCGTCCTCGACCAAAAGGATGCGCTTGACCTTCTGCGCCAACTTCGCTTCGAGCCGGCCGAATACTTTCTTCAGGTCCTCGCGTGTCGTCGGCTTGGTCGCATAGCCGATGGCGCCCATCTGCAGAGCCGCTTCCTTGCGGTCTTCCACCGAGACGATATGCACCGGAATGTGCCGGGTGATCGGGTTTTCCTTGAGCCGCTCGAGCACCGTCAGGCCGGAATGATCAGGCAGGCGCATGTCCAGCAGAATGGCATCGGGCCGATACTGGACGGCCGTGTCGAAGCCATCGTCGGCGTTCTGGGCGATCAGGCAGTTGTACCTCAGCTCGTGGGCGAGATCGCGCAGGATGCAGGCGAACTGGGTATCGTCTTCGATCACCAGCACCGATCGCTCGCCGAACGGCGAGCCGTTGCGATCATCGGTCAGCACCGCCATTGACGGCTCGCCAGACGTTGCCGGCGCTGCAGCAAGTGCCGCCGGCCGGGGTGTTTCTGCGACGGCGCTCGGCTCGGGCTTGGTCTGCACCGAAACCGGCAAGGCCTCCGCCTGTGAAACGGCAACGGGCTCGCTGTAGTTTTCCGGGACGATCAGGGTAAACACGCTGCCGGCGCCCGGGTTGCTGCGTACCTCAATGGTGCCCCCCAGTAGCTGCGCCAGCTCGCGCGAGATCGACAGTCCGAGGCCGGTGCCGCCGTAACGACGGTTGGTGGTGCCATCGGCCTGACGGAACGCCTCGAATATCACCGACTGCTGATCTTCAGGAATGCCGATGCCCGAATCCTGAACGGCGAAAGCGATGCGATGCTCGTCATAGCGTGTAATGCGCATCGAGACCGAGCCTTTCTCGGTGAACTTGAACGCATTCGACAGCAGGTTCTTGACGATCTGCTCGAGCCGTTGGCGGTCGGTATACAGGCTCGCTGGCAGCCCATCGTCCAGTTCGATGTCGAACTGCAGCGACTTGTCCAGCGCCTGCGCAAGGAACAGGCTTTTCAGTCCGTCGGCCATACGGGCCAGCATCGTCAGCTCGGGATGAACATCGAGCTTGCCGGCCTCGACCTTGGAGATATCGAGAATATCGTTGATCAGATGGAGCAGATCGTTGCCCGCCGAATAGATGGAACGGGCGAACTGCACCTGATCGTCGCTCAGATTGCCCTCGGGATTGTCCGCGAGCAGCTTGGCGAGAATCAGCGAGCTGTTCAGTGGCGTGCGCAGCTCATGAGACATGTTGGCGAGGAATTCCGACTTGTAGCGGCTGGCACGCTGCAACTCGTCGGCACGCTCCTCGAGCATCAGCTGCACTTCATGCAGGCGGAGATTCTTCAGGTCCATCTCGTCGCGCTGGCGCGCCAGTTCCTGAGTCTGTGCGGCGAGCTGCTCGTTGGTTTGCTCCAGCTCGGCCTGCTGCTCTTCCATGTGCGCCTGAGATTCGCGCAATGCGCTCGATTGCTCTTCGAGCTCTTCGTTGGCGGCGCGCAGCTCTTCCTGCTGGACCTGCAACTCCTCGTTGAGCTGCTGCGTTTCGGCCAGCACACGTTGCAGACGTTGGCGGTAGCGCGCGGCTTCGATAGCCGAGCCGATGTGTTCGCTGACGCGGCGCAGCAGTTCGCTGTCTTCTTCGCTCAGCGGCCGCAGGAAGCCGACCTCCAGTACGGCGTTGAGCATGCCGTTGTCTTCCACCGGAGCGATCAACACGGACCTGGCGTCAGTGCTGCCCAGGGCCGAGCTGACCTTCAGATAGCCGGGCGGCAGGCTGTCGAGGGCCATGGTTCGGCGCTCCAGGGCCACCTGCCCCACCAGCCCTTCGCCGAGCGCCAGGGTGCGGCCGCTGTGCAGCTTATCCTTATCCCAACCGAATTCCGCGACCCGCTCCAGCTTACCGTCCTGGGTCACGTAGAGCGCACCCACAGCGACCTCCAGGTAGCGCGAAAGGAAGCTGAGCACGTTTTGCCCCAGCGTCGGCAGCGCTTGCTCGCCGATCAGCGATTCGCTGAGCTGTGTCTGGCCGGCGCGATACCAGGCGAGCTTTTCCAGCGCCGCCGCATGGGTCTGCTGGCGCTCGAGTGATTCATCATAGCTATCCGACAGGCTGATCAGATCTCGGCGCCCAAAGTAGACCAGCAAGCCGCTGAAAATCAGGCTGAACAGCAGAAAGCCGCCAATCAGTGCGGTGGTGACCATCTCCGCGGTGTCGGTGCGCTCGGCTCGAACCTGACGCTCATGGGCGATGAAGTCGTTGAGCAACTGGCGCTGCTCTTCCTTTAATTCCAACCCTCGCTGACTGCGTATGTATTCGAGTATTGGCCCGTCCTGCGCACGACGGGCTATGGCCTCTTCGGCGAATCTGACCCATTGCGCATGCAGTTGCTCGACACGCTCGATCCGGCCCAGCTGCACCGGGTCGTCGCTTGCGTACTGCTTGATCTGCTTCAGCTGGTTTTCGAATTTCGGCAGCTCGTTCCGGTAGGGCTGGAGAAACACCTCCTCGCCAGCGATGAGGTAGCCGCGCATCGAGGCTTCCAGCTCCCCCACCTCCTTCAGCATCTCATGGGCGTAGGAAACGCCCAGCACCGAACGCTCGACCCAGGAACTAACGTTCAGCAGGTAATAAACGATGATGCTGAAGAAGAACGCACTGAGAAAACCGAAGCCGAGGGGAACCGCCACGTTGCGGTTGAGGATGCGCCTGAAGTGGTTCTGATCGATGAAAGAGTTACCCATCTGGTTCCTTCCCGGGTGCTGAGCAATGACAGTTATCCACGACAGCGCGGACAGCTGCGTTGCCAGCAGGCGATCGCCCCGATCCCGTCATGTTCAAGGTTTATTGGCGCGAAATGACCACGCACGCAAGTCGACCCGGGACTTTACACCGCCTCGCTTGCAAGCACAAAAAGCCCGGCTGAACGGCCGGGCTGTTTGTACCGCATAGTCAAACTTAGCGCCGGGCGATGATCCACACGGCGTGGATGATGCCCGGAATATAGCCCAGCAGCGTCAGCAAAATGTTCAGCCAAAAGGCGCCAGCGAAGCCGACTTGCAGGAACACCCCGAGTGGAGGCAGCAGTATCGCGATGATTATTCGGATCAGGTCCATTTTTGGGTCCCCTCAGGTCTGGTTCTGGCTGAAAAGCTTACTGTGAGTCGACCCGATCACGCGTTGGGGGTTCCTTGAAATCGCGTATCGGAAGCGCAGCGGACGAGACGGAAGGAACGGCAACCGCCGCCCATAGGCAGCGGTTGTCGGAACCGGTAGCGGCCGTTTGGGCCGCAAGGGAGTGCCGACAGGCACCCATTTAGGTAAGGAGACGCGACTGGCCACAGGGTTGAGCCAGTTTTGCTGCGCCGATACGAACCACCTTGTGGGCGGTACGCATCGCAAACGGTCCATCGCTTAGCCTGCTAACTATTGCAGAACCAAGGCACGACCTCCATACGCAGAAAGTCGAAAGTCTGCTCGGGTGTAATGGCTGGCATCAGCCCAGGTCGCTGCTAATGCCGGCCCGACGGTTCGCCGGGCCGTCCGCTGCGTTTGCGACGAATATTGATCCAGGACAACACCGCCAGCGCCAGCATCAACCCGACCATGTTGAAGTTGCCCACCAGCAGATACCCCAGCCCGGCCACCGAGCAGGCTACCAGCCCGATCCAGCGGACATAGCTCATCATGGTGCGCACCGCCCCACCAACGCGATCATCGTCTTGTGACGACATCAGTGCGACCTCGCCCGCATGCGCTCAAGTTCCTTGGCGTCATGACTGCAGAACAGCGTCACTTCGTCCTTGTGTTCCAGGGACAGCATCCAGAGGCGATGCTGGTTTGCTAGGCGCGCCGTGCGATCGACCTCCATCATGCGCTGATAAAAGCGCAGCCCCGGCGTGCAGTGGCGCTCGGTCTGGCCCACTTCGTCACGGTAGAAATAGGCGTCCCCGGCATGCAGCAGCCAGCCGTCATGGCCTTGCACGGCTACGCCCGCGTGACCATGGGTATGGCCCGTCAGCGGAATCAGCAGAATTTCCGGCGGCAGACCGCGCAGCTCCTTAACCGCCTGAAAGCCGAACCAGGTGTCACCGCCCGGCTCGTAGAACTGCCAGTGGCGCACCGCATCCCATTGCTGGTGGCGATAGCGTTGATGGCCAATGAAACTATGCGTCGAACGCGCCGCATCCATCTCCCGCTGCAGTACATGAACCTGTGCCTCGGGGAAGTCCACCAGCCCACCGGCATGGTCGAAATCCAGGTGCGTCAGCAGGATATGGCGGACGTCTGCCGGGTCGAACCCGAGCTGGCGGACCTGCTCCAACGCCGTGAAGCGCCGCTCGAACTTGATATTGTTGAAGGCGATGAAGAAAGCGCTGAGGCGCTTGCGCGGCTCCAGTACATCGCAGTTGCCAAAGCCGGTGTCGACCAGCACCAAGCCGTGCTGCTCGGTCTCGATCAACAGACAATGACACACCAGGTTGGCTGTTAGCCCGTCGCTGAAACCGTCGAACAGCCGACCACCCACCGGACACATGCAGCCGCAGTTGAGATGATGAATACGCATGGACACTCCTCATGGCTGGGCCCGAGGCGCTTCGTGAGGAAACGGCCTCATGTGGATTGTGAGGTCCGATAACGCACCAGAGTTCAGGCGCTCAAGCCGGCCGGATGAATGATCGACGACTAAGGGCGTTACCTCACGCCTTCCTGAACTATCCTCTGTGGTACTGCCGCGATTCGCCGTCGCGCCATTCGCCGACCCGGGAGGATCACGCCAATGCGCCGCCGCCCCTTTGAACGACTGGCCTGGCTGCCGACGCTACTGCTGCTGACATGGTTGGGTCTCGCCAGCGCGGCCCAGGCTGCAACGCAGGTCACGGTCCTGCGGGTCGAGGGCGTGATCGGCCCGGCCAGTGCCGATTATCTGATTGGCGGTATACAGCGCGCGGCGCAGACCGATGCGCAGCTGCTGGTGCTGCAGCTCGATACACCCGGCGGGCTGGACAGTTCGATGCGTACGATCATCAAGGAAATCCTCGCCAGCCCTGTGCCGATCGCCACGCATGTCACGCCCAGTGGGGCGCGTGCCGCCAGCGCCGGCACCTACATGCTCTACGCCAGTCACATTGCAGCAATGAGCCCAGGCACAAACCTCGGCGCCGCCACGCCGGTGCAGATAGGTGGCGCACCGGGCACCCCGTCCGATAAGCAACCGGACGCACAAGCGCCGGATGACGGGAGCGGCGGCGACGCGATGAGCCGCAAGCAGGTCAACGATGCAGCCGCTTATATACGCGGCCTGGCGCAGCTGCGCGGGCGCAACGCGGACTGGGCGGAGCAGGCGGTACGCCAGGCGGTCAGCCTGTCCGCCAGCGAGGCGCGAAAGCTAAACGTGGTCGATTACATTGCGACCGATCTGCAGGACCTGCTCGACCAGGTCGACGGCAAGACGGTCGAGACCAGCGCCGGAGAACGAACGTTGCAGACCGCCAACGCCGCGCTCGATCGCTACGATCCCGACTGGCGAGTGCGCCTGCTGGCCGTGATCACCAATCCCAGCGTGGCCTTGATCCTGATGATGATCGGCATCTACGGCCTGATATTCGAATTCTCCAACCCCGGCACCGGTGGCGGCGGCGTGGTCGGCGGTATCTGCCTGCTTCTGGCGTTGTACTCGCTGCAGCTGCTGCCGGTGAATTACGCCGGGGTCGCGCTGATTCTGCTGGGGCTGGGCTTCATGATTGCCGAAGCGTTCATACCCAGCTTCGGCGTGCTCGGCCTTGGTGGTGTAGTCGCCTTCGTCACCGGCTCGGTGATTCTGTTCGACACCGATGTGCCGGGCTACGGCATTCCGCTGGCCTTGATCGGCACGCTCGCGGTGGTCAGTGCGCTGCTGGTGTTCGCCATCGTCACCATGGCGCTCAAGGCGCGCCGCCAGCGTCTGGTCAGTGGCGACGCCGAACTGGTCGGCAGCCTGGCGCCGGTGACCCGCATCGAGTCGAACGATCCCGTCTGCGGCTGGGTACAACTGCAGGGTGAGCATTGGCAGGTGATCAGCCCGACGCCCTTGCACCCCGGTCAGCAGGTCCGCGTCGTGGCCAGGCGCGGCCTGCAACTGGACGTCACCGCGGCCGACACGCCGCCAACCGAGAAGAGGTGAATCATGGGTTTCGAAATGAGCTTCATCGCGGTACTGGTGCTGGTAATTGCGCTGCTGGCATCGGCCTTCCGTATCCTCCGCGAATACGAGCGTGGCGTGGTGTTCCAGCTGGGGCGCTTCTGGAAAGTGAAGGGGCCGGGGCTGATTATGGTCATCCCCGGTCTCCAGCAAATGGTGCGGGTCGACCTGCGGACCTTGGTGCTGGACGTGCCGACCCAGGATGTGATCTCGCGCGATAACGTCTCGGTTAAGGTCAACGCTGTGATCTATTACCGTGTGCTGGATGCCGAGAAAGCCATCATTCAGGTCGAGGATTACCATTCAGCCACCAGCCAGCTGGCGCAGACCACGTTGCGCGCGGTACTGGGCAAGCACGACCTGGACGACATGCTGGCCGAGCGCGAGCAGCTCAACAATGATATTCAGCAGGTGCTCGACGCCCAGACCGATGCCTGGGGAATCAAGGTGGCCAACGTCGAGATCAAACACGTCGACCTCGACGAATCGATGATCCGTGCCATCGCGCGTCAAGCCGAAGCGGAACGCGAGCGGCGCGCCAAGGTCATTCATGCTGAGGGCGAGCTGCAGGCATCGGAAAAACTGATGCAGGCCGCCGAGATGCTCGGCCGCCAGCCCGGAGCCATGCAGCTGCGCTATATGCAAACGTTGAGCAACATTGCCGGCGATAAGAACTCCACCATCGTCTTTCCGCTGCCCATGGAGCTGTTGCAGGGGCTGGACAAACTCACCCGCAAAACTGAGTGACACCTATGCCCATGCGTCCCGCGGCACCTGCTTCACCTTTGCTATTGGCTCTCCTGCTGGTGCTGAGCCTGGCCGGTTGCGCCGCCTTCAGCCAGCGCGACCCGCTCAACGTCCAGGTCGCAGGCATCCAGCCCCTGCCCGGCGAGGGGCTGGAGCTGCGCATGGACGTCAAACTGCGGATACAGAATCCCAACGACATGGCGCTCGACTACAACGGCGTGGCGCTCGATCTGGAGGTCAACGGTCGGCGCCTGGCCAGCGGCGTCAGCGACGCGCGGGGCAGCGTGCCGCGCTTCGGTGAAGCCGTGCTGAGCGTGCCCATGACGATTTCCGCATTTTCCGCCGCCCGCCAGGCGCTAGGACTGGCCGAACACATTGGCATGGATGAGGTGCCTTACGTTCTGCGCGGCAAGCTGGCCGGCGGTCTGTTCGGCACCCAGCGCTTCGTCGAGAAAGGCACCCTGGATCTGGAAGGCACACTGCCGAGCCCATATCGGCGGCAGTGATCGCGGCGTTTCACACGCGGAAAAGGCTCCCTTGCGGGAACGCGCGCGATAGTTGGCCACTGGTTCTCTGAACGCCTGATCGCGAGCAAGCTCGCTCCTACAAAAGCACCACGGCCACTTCGCTCCCGTAGGCGCGAGCTTGCTCGCCAACGGCAGGCTTGCCGGCCCGCTTCAACCGCGGCGGCTGTCCGCCTGAGCCCATTCAGGCCGGCACTGCCCCGCGCGGCAGCGGTGGGCCTCGTGGGTCGGATCCTCCTGCATCAGTTTGCGGGTCACGCCGTTGGTCCAGCCGAAGCCATCCTGCAGCGGGTACTCACCGCCACCGGCATGCTCGGTGCAAGGCCGCAACACGTACTTCTCCACCAGCTTGCTCTCCCGCTCGAACAGCAGCGAGACGATGCTCAGCCAGCGCTCCTCGATCTGCAGCGCCAGTGCATCGTGGCCGTAGTGTTGCAGCCCGCGGATGCCCATCCACTGCAGCGGGGCCCATCCGTTGGGCCGGTCCCACTGCTCGCCGCTGCCGGCGATTTCGGTGGTCGACAGGCCGCCCGGGGCGAGCAGCCGCTCACCGACAATACCGGCCACCCGCCCCGCCTGGTCGGCGCTGGCCAGCTGCAGGAACAATGGCGTCAGGGTTGCCGCGGTGAGGTTGTCGCGCGGCTGTTGCAACACCCAGTCGTAATCGAAATAGGCGCCGCGGTCGTCGTTCCACAGGTAGCGGTCGATCGCGGCGAGACGTGCACCGGCACGCTGACGGAATTCTTCGGCACACTCATGCCGGCCTTTTACCTCGCTGAGACGGGCTATCTGTCGCTCGAGCTTGTAGAGAAAGCTGTTCAGATCCACCGGAATAATCTGTGTGGTGCGAATGCTCGACAACCGCGCGGGATCGCCCAGCCAGCGCGAACTGAAGTCCCAGCCCGATTCGGCACCGGCGCGCAGGTCGCGATAGACCTCGTGAGCCGGCCGGCTGGAGGAACGCGCGGTCTCGACGTCCTCGAGATAGGACTCCTCGCGCGGCGTGTCCCGCTCGTCCCAGTACCGGTTGAGCATGCTGCCGTCGGCCAGGCAGACACACCGCCGATGCGCCTCTCCGGGGCGCAGCTGATCGCCTCCATCGGTCCAGAACGCATGCTCCTTGCGCAGCTGCGGCAGATAATCGCTGGCCCGGTGCACGCCGGTCTCTTCGAACAGGTCGGTCATCAACGCGAACACCGGCGGTTGCGAGCGGCTCAGGTAGTACGAGCGGTTGCCGTTGGGTACATGACCGTATGTATCGATCAGGTAGGCGAAGTTATCGGCCATCGAGCGCAGCAGCTCGCAGTGACCGCTCTCGTCCAGGCCGAGCATGGTGAAGTAAGAATCCCAGTAATACAGCTCGGTAAAACGCCCGCCCGGCACTACGTAGTCATGGGGCAGCGGCAACAGCGAGGAAAACTCCGGATGCTGCCTGGGATGCCGGGTCAGCACCGGCCAGAGCCGATCGATATGCTCAGCCAGGCTATCGTCAGGGTTGGCGACGAACTCTGTCGGCTTCATCTGGTAGAGCTCGAAATGCTCCATCACGAAGGCTTTAAGGTCGAAGCCCTGGCTTCCACTCTGCGCCCGATACGCCTCGAGAATTCGCTCCGGATGCTGACGCGGCGCGCAGTCGACGAAGGTCTTGCTGTCGGGAAATATCCGCTGCGTCTGTACCGCCACGAACAGCTCCTGGTAACGGTCCGCCGGGGTCAGGGTATCGGCAGCAGAAACCGCGCGGGTGTCGTAATCAAAGGGGCTCGGATCGGTGTCGGTCATTGCTCGCTGTAATTCCATAGCAGTCCGCCGTCTATCACCAGTGTAGTACCGGTGATGTAGTCGGCCTCATCCGAGGCGAGAAAGGCCACCGCACCGGCGACATCGCGCGGCTGGCCGAGGCGACCGGCGGGGATGTTTTCCAACAGGCCGGCCAGCTTTTCCGGCTGGTTCATCAGGGCCTTGTTGATCGGCGTTTCGATCGCGCCCGGTGCGACGTTGTTCACGGTGATGCCCAACGGCGCCAGTTCGATCGCCAGGTTGCGCATGAGCATTTTCAAGCCGCCCTTGCTGGCGCAGTAACCGGTGAAATTCGGAAACGGCAGCTCTTCGTGGACCGAGCTGTTGTTGATGATGCGCCCGCCTCTGCCGGCGTCGCGCAGATGCCGTGCGAATGCCTGGGCAATGAAGAAAGGGCCACGCAGATTGACGTTGAGCACCAGGTCGTAATCCCCTTCTCCGGCATCGAGAAACGGGCTGTGACGCTGCACCCCAGCATTGTTGACGACGATGTCGAGGTGTCCCATGTGCTCAATCGCCTGCGCCACCAGCCGCTGGCATTCGGCGACGACACCGACATCGGCGGCTATGAAACAGCCACGGCGGCCGAGAGCACGCACCTGTTCGAGGGTCTGGCGGGCTTCGTCATCATCATGCCGGCCGTTGATGACAAGGTCGGCGCCCTCCTCGGCCAGGCGCACGGCAATGCCGCGGCCGATGCCCTGGGAGCTGCCCGTGACCAGAGCAACCTTGTTCTGCAGCTTCATCGAATACCTCGTATGGCTGACGCGTCGCCTAGGCGACACCGGGTCGTTCTCCTCAGACGGGCTGTAGCCGGCTGCGTTCAACCGCGTCTGTTCATAGAGATTTCGTGACGCCGGAAACAGCCACAACGGCAGACAAACCTCGTCGCGCAGGCGCAAAATGGCCGGCTCTCCGCTGCTGCGTTACGAGACATTCATGGCCACTGTTGATCTGCGTAAAGGGTACCTGCTGGGTCTGACGACCTTTTCCATCTGGGGCATGTTCCCGCTCTATTTCAAGTCCATCGAGCAGTACGCGGCACTGGAGATCGTCACCCAGCGTGCGATCTGGTCGGCGTTGTTCGGCACGCTGGTGCTGATGCTATGGCGCCATCCAGGCTGGTGGCAGGAGCTGCTGGCGCATCCACGCCGGATCGGCGTGCTGATGATCTCCAGCGTGCTGATCGCGACCAACTGGCTGATCTACGTCTGGGCGGTGAACCACAACCATATGCTCGAGGCGAGCCTGGGTTACTACATCAATCCGCTGGTCAACGTTCTGCTCGGGCTGATCGTGTTGCGCGAACGGTTGCGTCCGCTGCAATGGCTGGCAGTGGCGATGGCGGCGATTGGCGTGTTGCTGCAGCTGGTCACGCTCGGCGATTTTCCCTGGGTATCGATCGTCTTGGCGCTGAGCTTCGGCAGCTACGGCTTGCTGCGCAAGCAGGCGCCGGTGGCGGCGCTGCCGGGCCTGGTAGTAGAAACCTGGCTTCTGCTGCCGATCGCCTTGGGCTGGCTGTTCTTCTTCGGCAGCGGACCGAGTACGCAATGGTCCTTCTGGACCCAGCCGGAGGCCCTCTGGCTGGTCGCAGCCGGCCCGGTGACGCTGCTGCCGCTGCTGTGCTTCAACGCCGCGGCGCGCCACCTGCCTTATTCCACCCTGGGGTTTCTGCAGTACATCACGCCGACCCTGCTGCTGATCCTGGCGGTATGGGTGTTCAACGAGCCCTTCCCCAGAGACCGGCAGCTCGCCTTCATTTGCATCTGGGCCGGCCTGGCGGTGTACAGCTACGATGCCTGGCGCCTGATGCGCAAGGTGCCGGCGGTGGGCTGAGAGCAAGCTCGCTCATTCGGCCGGTTGCAGTTTCAGCTCCACCATCAGCTCGTCGGCCAGGGTTTCCAGGTGCTGCTGAAGCTCATCCAGCGACAGCTCTTCCGGCACCGCCAGGCGCGCATCGGCATGAAACAGCAGCTCGTTGGTCATTGGCGCAGGCAAGACGTCGGTATTCAGACTCTCCACGTTGATGCCATGCCCCGCCAGCAGGCGGGTGATGTCACGCACGATGCCCGAGCGGTCATTACCGACCAGCTGCAGGTGAATCATCCGCCAGCTGCGCTCAGGTACCTCGCCGCTACGGGCGAATACCACGCGGATGCCGTCGCGTTCGAGCTGCTGCAGCGCATCGGCCAATCCGGCATGCGCATCGGCCGGCACCGCGACCCGTAGAATCCCGGCGAACTGACCGGCCATACGTGACATACGACTGTCCAGCCAGTTGCCACCATGCTCGGCGATGCACTTGGCTACGCGTTCGACCAGTCCCGGCTGATCCTCGGCAATGACCGTAAGGACAAGATGGTCCATCTTTGGCTCCTCTCTCTAAATAAGTTGGTTCACACGCAGCGACGGTTGCACACGTGCGAAGGAAAGGCTGCGGAGCCCGGCTCCATAGGTATAGAACAAACTACCGGTTTCGCCGCCCCGATACGCAGGCTACATGGCCGCTCCGACCGCTGGCGAACCGGTTCGGCGCGGCAGGCGGTTCAGACGCAACGGCCTGATTTTCGCCACGGCTTCCTGTAGTATCCGGCGACCCGGACTACAAGAACTGCAATTGTCCGTGTCGGATGAAAGAACCAAGTGAGGCGAGTAATGACTGAGCGCGTTGAAGTCGGTGGCCTGCAGGTCGCCAAAGTCCTGTACGACTTCGTGAACAACGAAGCGATTCCTGGTACCGGCGTTGATGCCGATGCCTTCTGGGCCGGCGCTTCCAGCGTCATCCACGACCTGGCGCCGAAGAACCGCGCGCTGCTGGCCAAGCGTGACGACCTGCAAGCGCAGATCGATGCCTGGCACCAGGCCCGCGCTGGTCAGGCCCACGATCCGATAGCCTACAAGGCCTTTCTGCAGGAAATCGGCTATCTGCTGCCCGAAGCCGAAGACTTCCAGGCCACCACCCAGAACGTCGACGAAGAAATCGCCCGCATGGCCGGCCCGCAGCTGGTTGTGCCGATCATGAACGCGCGCTTCGCCCTGAACGCCGCCAACGCCCGCTGGGGCTCGCTGTATGACGCGCTCTACGGCACCGATGCCATCTCTGAAGAAGGCGGCGCCAGCAAAGGCCCGGGCTACAACGAAGTTCGCGGCAACAAGGTCATCGCCTACGCCCGCGCCTTCCTCGACGAAGCCGCACCGCTGGAAAACGGCTCGCATGCCGACGCTACCGGCTACCGCATCGAAGGCGGCAATCTGGCCGCTTCCCTGAAAGACGGCAGCTCCACCGGCCTGAAGGATCCGCAACTGCTGCTCGGTTTCCAGGGCGAGGCCAGCGCGCCGATCGCCGTGCTTTTCAAGCACAACGGCATCCACTTCGAACTGCAAATCGATCCGTCCAGCCCCATCGGCCAGACCGATGCGGCCGGCGTGAAGGACATCCTGATGGAAGCGGCACTGACCACCATCATGGACTGCGAAGACTCCATCGCTGCTGTCGACGCCGATGACAAGACCATCGTCTATCGCAACTGGCTCGGCCTGATGAAAGGCGACTTGGTCGAAGAGCTCGAGAAAGGCGGCAAGCGCATCACCCGCACGATGAACCCGGACCGCGTCTACACCCAGGCCGACGGCAACGGCGAGTTGACCCTGCATGGCCGCTCGCTGCTGTTCATTCGTAACGTCGGCCACCTGATGACCAACGACGCTATCCTCGACAAGGACGGCAACGAAGTGCCGGAAGGCATCATGGACGGCCTGTTCACCAGCCTTGCCGCCATGCACAACCTCAAGGGCAACACCACCCGCAAGAATACCCGCACCGGCTCGGTCTACATCGTCAAGCCAAAGATGCACGGCCCGGAAGAAGTGGCCTTCGCCACCGAACTGTTCGGCCGCGTCGAGGATGTACTCAAGCTGCCGCGCAATACCCTGAAGGTCGGCATCATGGATGAGGAACGTCGCACCTCGATCAACCTCAAGGCCTGCATCAAGGCAGCGCGCGAGCGCGTGGTGTTCATCAACACCGGCTTCCTCGACCGCACCGGCGACGAAATCCACACCTCCATGGAAGCCGGACCGGTGGTGCGCAAGGCCGCCATGAAAGCCGAGAAGTGGATCAGCTCATACGAGGACAACAACGTCGACGTCGGCCTGGCCTGCGGCCTGCAGGGCAAGGCGCAGATCGGCAAGGGCATGTGGGCCATGCCCGACCTAATGGCCGCCATGCTTGAGCAGAAGGTCGGTCACCCGCTGGCCGGCGCCAACACTGCCTGGGTCCCCTCGCCGACCGCCGCCACGCTGCACGCCATGCATTACCACAAGGTCGACGTGTTCGCGCGTCAGGCCGAGCTGGCCAAGCGCACCAAGGCTTCGGTGGACGACATCCTGACCATCCCGCTGGCCAAGAACACCAACTGGACCGACGAGGAAAAGCGCAACGAGCTGGACAACAACTCGCAAGGCATCCTCGGCTACATGGTGCGTTGGGTCGAGCAGGGCGTCGGTTGCTCCAAGGTTCCGGACATCAATGACATCGCGCTGATGGAAGACCGCGCCACCCTGCGCATCTCCAGCCAGCACGTGGCCAACTGGATGCGCCACGGCGTGGTGACCGAAGATCAGGTCGTCGAAAGCCTCAAGCGCATGGCGCCGGTGGTTGACCGCCAGAACGAAGGTGACCCGCTGTACCGCCCGATGGCACCGGACTTTGACAACAGCGTGGCTTTCCAGGCTGCTCTTGAGCTAGTCATCGAAGGCACCAAGCAGCCCAACGGCTATACCGAGCCGGTACTGCACCGTCGCCGTCGCGAGTTCAAGGCCAAGAACGGTCTGTAAGACTCGCCCAGCTGCAAACGAACCGCCCTACGGGGCGGTTTTTTTATCTTCCGAATCCGCTCAGCGGCGCTCAAGTTCGGCATGCGACAACCGATACCGTGACCAAGATGAGAGATCCGGTCACAACATTTCCGACGGGTGGCATATCGCCACCATGTGCCATCTCGTAGTATTCGCCGCCCGCTGTGGAGTCGCTGCATGTTCAAGAATCTCTCGCTGACCGCCAAGCTTTCGCTGGTGCCCGCCGTCGCGCTGCTCGGGCTGATCCTCTATGTTGGCTATACCTCGCTGCAGCTATCGGCGACCGATTCGCGGCTGCAAATGCTGGAAAGTCAGAGCTACCCGACACTGGAAAAGGCCGATGCGGTGATTTTCCAGTTTTCTCGCATTCCAGGCCTGCTGAACAACGCTGTTGCGGCGGGCGAAGCGGGCATTCTCGGCGAAGCGCGTGAAGTGCTGAGCGACATTGACGCGCAGCAGCAGGCGCTGGCGACGCTTCTCAGCGGCCAACCTCAACGCCAACAGGCACTCGATAGCTGGCGCAATGCGGTGAAGGGCTACGCCGACAATGCGCTCGGCGCCTCTGCGAAGCTGATCGATGGCAGTGCCTCGTTTGATGACCTGCGACCGAGCCTGGATCGCATGGCCAGCGATCTGGCCCGGGCGCAGAAACTGGCAGGCGACTTCCGTGCCGGTGCCTACGCCGACTTCCAGCAGACCCTCGCTGAAACCCGCGAAGCCAATGAAACCACCACGCGCCTGGGTATCATCCTCAGTCTGGTGCTTGTCATCGTGGTAGGTCTCGGTGCCTGGCTGGTGATTCGCAGCGTCATGATCAACGTGCGCGGTGTGATCGCATCGCTGCAGTCGATCGCGCGTGGGGATGGCGACCTCACTCAACGCGTGAACGTGAAATCGAATGATGAAATCGGCGCGATGATCGAGCTGTTCAACGGTTTCCTCGACAAGCTGCAACGCACCATTCGCCAGATCATCGAAGCGGCCAGCCCGCTCGGCCAGGTATCGAAAGAACTCTACAACCTGACACAGGGCTCGGAAGAAAACGCCAAGTCGCAGCAGTACCACACCGACTCGATCACCCGCGACATTCTCACCATGACCGGCAGCATTCAGGAGGTGGCCCAGCGCTCGCAGCAAGCCTCCGAAGAAGCCAACTCCGCGGCCCGCCAGGCCACCACCGCGCGTGAGCATGTGGGCAGCTTGTCGAAAGGCATCACTGACTTGGGCAACAGCGTGATCAGCGCCGTGCAGGCCATGGAGCAATTGGAAGAGGAAACCCAGGAAGTCGGCTCGGTACTGACCGTGATCCGCAGCATTGCCGAACAGACCAACCTGCTCGCACTCAATGCGGCCATCGAAGCCGCCCGCGCCGGTGAGCAGGGCCGCGGCTTTGCCGTGGTCGCCGATGAGGTACGTAACCTGGCTCAGAAGACCGCAGCCTCCACCGCCGAAATCCAGCAAATCATCCAGCGTCTGCAAACCAGCGCCAACACCGTGCTCAATGTCATGAATAGCAACGGCGAGAAGTCCCGCTCGAGCATCGAGCGCTCGGTCGAGGCCACCCAGCTGCTCGAAACCATTGCGCACACCGTCAACCAGATCGACGAACTCAACGCCGGCATCGCTCAGTTCACCCACGAGCAAATCGGCCTGTCGAGTTCCATCCAACAAGAAACCCAAGTGTTGCAGCAGGACGCACAAGCAACCGCAAAAGGCGCCGAAGCCACTGCTCGTCTCGGCGAGCAACTGGTCAGCACCGGCGACCATCTGCGGGCGGCCACCGCCCAGTTCCGCGTTTAATCAGTGTTAGGAGCATCATCCATGACCGCAGTACGTGTCATAAGCCTGGCAGCTGCCTGCCTGGCAGCAACACCCGCGTTCGCTCTCGAGCAGGGCGAATATCGTTTCAACGGTTTCGGCACCGTCGGCTTCACCCATCTGGGAGGCGAAGAGGACGGACGTAGCTATGGCATCCAGGGCCAGACTAACGACTCCTGGCGCGGTGACCAGCTGTCCAAATTTGGCGCGCAATTGCAGTATGGTTTGACCGACACCATTGGTGCGACCATCCAGCTCACCGCCAAGGCGGAAAAGGACGATTGGCAAGCCAACCTCGAATGGGCCTATCTGTCCTGGCAAGCAGATCAGAATCTGATGCTCCGTGCAGGACGCCTGCGCACGCCAGTGTTCATGTATTCCGAAACTCTGGATGTTGGATACAGCTATCCTTGGCTGCGCCTTCCCGATGAGGTGTACAGCTTGGTTTACTTAACCAGCTACGAAGGTGTGGACGCTATTTATAGCCTGCCGCTGTCTTACGGCTCCGTCAGTTTCCAGCTTGCTGCCGGTCAGGCCAAGAATGACGACACCTACGTGTACGACGAAGATTTCGAGATGGACTACGAAAATCTATTCGGCGCCAACGTAAGCCTGGCGACCAATGATTTCGGTACTTTCCGGATCGGCTATGTCGAGGCAGATCTCTCGGCTGATTTTCGCGTCTCGATAACGGGTGTGGCACAACCAATTCCGTTGCTTCAACTGGACGAGACGAAAGGCAAGTTTACTTCTATCGGCCACCAGTACGACAACGGTACCTGGGTCAGTTCGAATGAATGGGTCAGCCGCTCCATTGAGAACGATGACAGCGGTAGCTCCGATGCTTTCTACCTGATGGGTGGCCGGCGCTTCGGTGATTTTCTCGCTCATGCCACTTATGCCCAGCTGGACGACGATGCTGGTCGCCAAAGCTCCTGGACTTACGGCCTGAACTACAACCTGATGCCTACCGTTACGCTCAAGGGCGAGTACAAACGCGTGGACACCAGCGGCGGCTATGACGGCTTGTTTGTCCGCAACGCGCTGGAAGTCATCGGAAACGCTAGGGGTGTTCCAGCTCGAAATTTCGACGGTGAAATCATCTCCGTCGGCGTCGACTTCGTATTCTAAAGGAGGTCATCATGAAGCGTTTCGCACAAGCTGCTCTCCTGGCGCTCACGGCCGGCGCCGTTGGCATGGCCAGCGCAGAAGTTGCTGTCATCGTTAACCCGGGTGCCGCCAAGGCGCCTTCGCAGTCCGACGTCGCCAATATCTTCCTGGGCAAGGACAAGTCCATGAAAGGCGTCGACCTCAAGAACTGGACGCCGGCCAAGGAGAGCTTCTACACCGCAGTGACCAGCAAGAACGAGTCGCAGCTGAAGTCCTACTGGTCCGGTCTGGTGTTCACCGGCAAGGGCCAGCCGATGAGCAGCGTTGCCGACGACGCCGCAGTGGTCGCCAAGGTAGCGGCGGAAGCCGACGCCATTGGCTATGTCGACAGCGCCGCGGTCAACGATTCGGTCAAGGTGCTGTTTACGCTGCCGTAATCTGACGCAATGTCAGAAGGCCGCGCCTGTCCGCCGCCGGATCCAATGAAGAACCCCGCCCTGTTGGCGGGGTTTCTTTTTTGGGGGTGCGAGTTCCCAACCGGTAGCGAACGCGGCGAAATGCGCTGACCCGAGTCAGCCTGCGGCTCCCGCCCCGCCCCGCGACTAGACTTACGTCCAATGTGCCCCTGTCGACCCACAGCCCACCATTGGGCGCAAAAGATGGAAGCGAACCATGAGCAAAGCCGATGCTTTCGCCGAGGCGGGCAAGACCGCTGTGTTGCAGAACATCCACGGAACCATGGAGTTTCTGCGCAAATTCCCGCCGTTCAACCAGATGGAACCGGGCCACCTCGCTTATCTGGTCGAAAACTGCCAGCTGCGTTTCTACAGCGAAGGCGACTGCATCATTTCGCCCGATGACGGCGTCGTCGAACACTTCTATATCGTCAAGCAGGGCCGCGTGCATGGCCAGCGCCCACATACCAGCAAGCGCGGTACCGAGACCACGTTCGAAGTCATCGTCGGCGAATGCTTTCCGATGGCGGCGCTGATGGGCGAGCGTGCCACTCGCACCAGCCATTTCGCCGCTGAGGACACCTTCTGCTTTCTACTGAGCAAACCCGCCTTCGTCAGACTGGTATCCAAGTCCGCCGCGTTTCGCGATTTCGCCATGCGCGGGGTGAGCAGCCTGCTCGACCTGGTCAACCAGCAGGCGCAAATGCGCGCGGTGGAAAATTTAGGAGAACAGTACTCGCTAGAGACCCGTATCGGCGAGCTGGCGCTGCACCATCCGGTCGCATGCCTACCCACCACGCCGCTTCCCGAAGCAGTCGGCCTGATGAACGAAACCAATGTCGGCAGCATCGTGATCACCGACGAAAAGTTGCATCCGATCGGCATCTTCACGCTGCGCGACCTTCGGCGAGTGATCGCCACCGGCACTACAGAGCTATCCGTGCCGATCTCCAACTTCATGACGCATAACCCTTTCTATCTGCCGCCAGACGCCAGCGCGTTCGACGCAGCGATCGCCATGACCGAACGGCATATCGCCCACGTCTGCATCGTCGAGAAGGGCACTCTGTGCGGCGTTATTTCCGAGCGGGATCTGTTCTCGCTGCAGCGCGTCGACCTCGTGCACCTGGCGCAGGCCATCTCTCACGCCGACAGCGTTGAGACACTGGTGATCATCCGCAGCCGCATACTGCAGTTGGTCGACAACATGCTGGCGCACGGCGCATCGTCGACGCAGATCACCCACATCATTACGCTGCTTAACGACCACTCGGTCTGCCGCGTGATCGAACTGGCCATCGGCGCTCTGGGCGACCCTGGCGTTCCCTTCACCTGGCTGTGTTTCGGCAGCGAAGGGCGTCGAGAGCAGACGCTGCACACCGACCAGGACAACGGCATCCTGTTCGAGGCCGCCAATGCTGCGGAGGCCGCGCATATCCGCGGTCACCTGCTGCCGCTCGCCGAGCGCATCAACCGCGACCTCGATACCTGCGGCTTCAGCCTGTGCAAGGGCAACATCATGGCCAGCAATCCCCAGCTGTGCCTGTCACGACAGGAGTGGCGGCGGCGCTTCAGCTCGTTCGTTCGGGAGTCGACCTCTGAGAACCTGCTCAACAGTACGATCTATTTCGACTTGCGGGCCATCTGGGGACCCGCTGAAGGCTGCGAGCAGCTACGCGCCGAGTTGCTCGATGAGATCGGCGAAAACCGCCTGTTCCAACGCATGCTGGCCGAGAATGCTTTGCGCCAGCGACCGCCGGTGGGCCGCTTCCGCGACTTCGTGGTCTCCCGCAAGGGCGAAGGCAAGGCGACGCTGGACCTCAAGGTGCAAGGCCTGACGCCGTTCGTCGACGGGGCGCGCCTGCTTGCGTTGGCTCACGGCATCGCCACTTGCAACACCCTCGATCGGTTGCGCCAGCTGGTCGAAAACGATGTCATCGACGAAAAGGATGGCGCAGCCTTCGAAGAGGCCTACCATTTCATCCAGCAGACGCGCATGCAGCAGCACCAGCAGCAGGCACGCGAGGGACGGCCGTATTCCAACCGGCTCGACCCCGACAGCCTCAACCATCTGGACCGGCGTATCCTGCGTGAATCCTTTCGCCAAGCCCAGCGCTTGCAAAGCAGCCTGGCGGTTCGCTATCAGTTATGAATATGCCCTGGTTCAGACAACGCGGCCCCATCCTTAGCCTGGAACAGCTGCAGCGGCGCGATCGCCTGCCTTCGCCCGCGCCGCTCGACCTGTGCCCGCTACAGACGCAGCGCATGGTGGTGCTCGATCTGGAAACCAGCGGCCTGGATATGCGCCGCGACATTGTGCTGTCCATTGGCGCGGTGGTGATCGAACGGAGCAGCATCCATCTGGGGGAACAGTTCGAATCAACCCTGCTGCGCCCGGCGCAGAAGATCAGCGAGAGCGTCCTGATCCATGGCATCGCACCGAGTGAGCTGGAAAACGGCGAGGAGCCCGCCGAAGCGCTGCTGGACTTCATGGAGTTTGTCGGCGACAGCCCAATCCTGGCCTTCCATGCCGGCTTCGATCAACGCATGCTGACCCGCGCACTGAAACGCGCGCTCGGCTATAAGCTGCGCCATCCTTTCATCGATGTCGCCGAGCTTGCGCCGATGCTCTGCCCGGACAACCGGCCAAGGCAGAACCATCTGGACGACTGGTGTACCCATTTCGGCCTGCAGGTGCTGCAGCGCCATCACGCCAGCGCCGATGCGCTGGTGACGGCAGAGCTGGCCCTGATTCTGATGAGCAAAGCGAGACGCCAGGGCCTGGATAACCTGAGCGCTCTGAATCAGCGCTTGGCCAACTGGCGACAGCGGCAGCAGGCGAACTTCATGTAGCGTCTCGCCGGCGCGAGGTACCGGTGATCTGTATGCATTAACGCCCGTTGCACCAATGGCGGCAACTTGCGATCATACTGCGAATAGTTCTCGTTACTGGCCGTCCGTCGGCCTTGGAGCATCGCCTTGTCGGCTGGTGAGTCGTCCAACCAACTTTTCGCGGGTTCGCTGTATCGCGATCATCGCGACTGGCTGCTCAATTGGCTGCGGCGGTATCAGGCCTGCCCGCACCGCGCCGAGGACCTGAGCCAGGACATATTTGTTCGCTTGCTCAAACGCAACGACCTGAGCAATGTCCGCGAACCTCGGGCATTGCTGGCTACTATCGCCCGCGGCCTGCTGATCGACCATTTCCGCCGCAGCGCTCTGGAGCGCGCTTATCTCGATGAGCTGGCGCTACAAACGGAAGAAACCCAACCCAGCGCCGAGGAGCAACTACAGACGCTTCAAGCGCTGCGCGAGGTTGATACGCTGCTTGGTCAACTTTCGGCGAAGGCCCGAGCGGCCTTTTTCTACAACCGTCTGGACGGTATGACGCACGCCGAGATTGCCGAGCGTCTAGGTGTCTCGGTACCACGCGTGCGTCAGTATTTGGCGCAGGCGCTGCGCCAGTGCTACATCGCCGTCTATGGCGAGCCGACATGAACGCGGCTCGCCACCCGGTTTCGGCGCGGGTTCTCGACGAGGCCATCGCGTGGCAGTTGCGCCTGGGTGATGGTTCCGAAACTGCGCGCCATCTTCCCGAGTTGCAACGCTGGCTTGCTGTAAATCCCGAACATGCCAAGGCTTGGGCGCAACTAGGCGGTATCGATCAGCAACTGGGCACCATTAACTCACCAACTGCGCGACGGGCGCTGCAGGTCAGAGCGCACTCCGGACGGCGAGCAGCTGGTCGTGCGTTTCTCGGCCTGGCACTGCTGTGCACACTGGGCGTGGCAATGGCGCTGCAATCGAAACCGCTGCCCGTGTGGTTAGCCGACAAGCGCACCGGCGCTGGAGAACAGCAGAGCGTTACGCTGGCTGACAACAGCCACATTCGGCTGAACAGTCGCAGCGCACTGGACATTCGCTTCGATCAGCAAGAGCGCCGACTGTTTCTACACAGCGGTGAGGTGCTTGTTGAAACCGCACGGGCAACGACCCGAGACCCTTTATCGTCGAAACCGAACAAGGCAATCTTCGCGCGCTCGGCACGCGATTCATTGTTCGGCGTGAGGGGGATGGCACCCGCCTGATCGTGCTTCGCTCGGCTGTCGCCGCGCTTCCGGGCGATCTGCGGGAAGGCCGAACCCTACGGGCCGGTGAGCAGGTGCTGATGCACCGTGGCCATCTCGGTGATAGCCGGGAAGCGCCTGTCGGCGCAGACGCCTGGAGCCGCGGCATGCTCGTGGTGGAAAACCTGCCGCTGGCCGAACTACTGGCGAAGCTAAGCGAATACCGCCAAGGCTATCTCGGCCTTGATCCGAGCCTCGAATCCCTGCGCATCAGCGGCAGCTTTCCGCTGAATGACACCGACCGCGCGCTGGCGGCCCTGCCGCCCAGCCTACCTGTGCGGATCGAGCGGCACACCGATTGGTGGGTCAAGGTGGTTCCGGCGCAACCCGTCAGCCCCCCGGGAACGTAGCGGCGGCGCCCACCACAGCGGCGCTGCGGGCCCCTATGAAAATATTTTCAGTTGCCCCTATCACTTTTCATTTCTGATCCGGCCTGATGAATAACTGAGACATATTCCTATTCGGGAGTTATTCACAAATGCCATCGCTTTCACTGTTCCGTCCCAGCCTCCTGGCCGTTGCTATTGCCGTCGCACCACTGCCACTACTGGCCCAGGCGGCCAACGGCGAAGCGGTTATTGGCGATGTTCGCGAGTACTCTCTGCCCGCCGCACCTCTGGCCTCGACCCTCAATCGTATCGCCGCCGAAGCGGGACTGGTGCTCAGCATCGATCCGGCGTTGACCCGCGACCGCATGGCCGAGCCGGTACAAGGCTGCTTCGATGGCCAGGGTGCGCTGCGAGAAGCCCTGCGGGGCACCGGACTCGAACTTCGTCAGGACCCTTCGGGCAGCTTCAGTTTGCAGCAGGCAGCAACCGAGGCGATGGCACTGCCGGATGTCACCGTGACGGCAACCGAGGCGTTGGCTGAGGGCGGCGAAGAAAGCGGCTATCGCGCCAGCGCCGTGCGAAACGTCGGCGCGCTGGGCGGAATGTCACTCCAGGATGCTCCCTATTCGGTGGCAGTGATTTCGTCGGAGCTGATGGATAACATCCAGGCCACCTCCAGCGACGACATCTTCAAGCTCAGCCCGACCACGCAGTTCACCTCCCCGACCAGCGCCGGTTACGCCAGCGCGGTAGCCATTCGCGGCTTCAGCGGCGTCGGCAACCTGAGTATCGCCAATGATGGCCTGCGCTTCAGTAACGGCTACGATGGCGGCAACTTCATCGAGGAAATGGAGCGGCTGGAAATCCTCAGCGGTCTGTCCGGCTTCCTATATGGTCCGGCCAGCCCCGGCGGACTGGTCAACTACGTGCTCAAGCGCCCCACTGCCGAGCGCTACAACAGCGTGACCTACGGCACCCCTGGCGGCGAGAACCAGTACCTGCACGGCGACTTCGGCGGGCCGATCGACAGCGAAGGTCGCTTCGCCTACCGCGTCAACCTGCTCGCCCAGGACGGTGAAACCGCCATCGATGGCCAGGTCGAACGCCGTCACATGGCCAGCGTCGCACTGGACTGGAACGTCAGCGACGACTTGCTCATCCAGTTCGACGCCTCGCACAAGCAGAGTGAGACGCGGGGCCTCACCAGCTACTGGTATTTCGCCGATCAAGCATTCCGGCCTGATGCCGACGACTTGGAGAACGACGAGCTCTATAGCCAACGCTGGGCCTACAACGACAGCCGCCACGACCGTGTCGGCAGCCGCTTCCAGTGGCGCCTGAGCGACGTGTTCAGCCTGCGCGGCGCGCTGGGCTACAGCCAGTACACGACCGAATACGCCTATACGGGGCCGACCGTGAATTCGGCCGGCGTGTACGTCCAGCCACTCTATGCCTTCGCCCCGGTAGAAACCGAAGAGACCTCGGGCAACCTGTTTCTCGATGCAGTTTTCGACACTGCGGGTGTCGGCCATGCGATGACCTTCGGTTACCAGGGAAACATCGCCCGGGTTCGCTACAACACCGATTACATCCCCTTCCCGGGCCCGCAATATGTGTCGGTCACCCCCGAAGCGCCCTTCAGCGAGCGGCCGCAGGTGGCCAAGCCGGCCTACGACCTCGGCGATGGCAACTACCATCTGGCCAGCCGCTCCCAGTCCGACAGCGTACTGATCGGCGACGTCATCACATTCAACGAGCAATGGTCGACGATCCTTGGCGTGACGCACTCACGTATCAAGACCTTCAGCGACAACTTCGTCTGGGTCGACGCGTTCGGCAGCCCGCCGGCGATCGAGGACTACAGCGAAACTAAAACCTCGCCCAACGTCTCGCTCGTCTACAAGCCAGTCGAGTGGCTGACCACGTACGTGACCTACATCGAAGGTCTGCAGACGGGTGGCGTGGCGCCGAGCGGCTCGAACAACGCCGGCCAGGCACTGGCGCCGATCGTCAGCGAGCAGTACGAAATCGGTGCGAAAGCCGAGCTCGGCGGTGTCCTGTACACCGTTGCGCTGTTCGACATCGAGAAGCCCAACACCTACACCAATGCAGCCAACTTCTTCGTTCAGGATGGCATGCAGAACAACAAGGGCCTGGAGTTCAGCGTAACGGGCAACGTTACCCCAGCACTGACGCTGGTGGGCGGCGTCACTTTGCTCGATCCGGTCGTAGAAGGCGCGGCGAACGCTGCCAACGACGGCAATCGCCCGGTCGACGTGGCGCGGCACCTGGCCAAGCTGTACGGCGAATACGCGATCTTCGGCGTACCCGGGCTGACACTCACCGGTGGCGTCTTCTATACGGGCAAGCAACACACCGACGAGGCCAACGACCACACCATCCCCTCGTTCACCACTTTCGACCTAGGCGGCCGCTATCGCATGGCCTTGGCGGATGAACGTGCCCTCACTCTGCGCGTCAACCTGAGCAACCTGACCGACGAAGAATACTGGCTGAGCAGCCATTACCTTGGAGCACCACGCACGCTCAAGCTGTCGGCGCAACTGGAGTTCTAATGCGAACCACCACCATCCGTCGCTGGTCCTTTGTCCACACCTGGACCAGCCTGATCTGCACGCTGTTCCTGCTGATGCTTGCCATTACCGGGCTACCGCTGATCTTTCACCACGAGCTGGAGCACCTGCTTGGCGAGGCGCCCGAGCTGCGTGAGATGCCTGCCGACACCCCGCACCTGGATCTGCAGCAGTTGGTCGGTGCCGCCGAGCAGCACCGGACCGGCGAGGTAGTACAGTACTTTGGCTGGGAAGCCGACGAACCCAATGGCGTCGTGGCCATTACCGCTGCGACCGCCGGCACCGAACCAAACTCCTCCTATACCTTCATGCTCGATGCGCGAACCGGAGAAGCGGTGGAGATGCCTGCGGCCAATGGCGGCCTGATGATGTTCTTTCTGCGCATGCACGTGGACATGTTCGCCGGGTTACCGGGCAAGTTATTCCTGGCCTTCATGGGCATATTGTTCATTGTGGCGATCATTTCGGGCGTGGTGCTGTACGCGCCCTTTATGCGGCGTCTGGAGTTTGCTCAGGTACGCCATGACCGTTCCAGCAGGACGCGCTGGCTCGATCTGCACAACCTGATCGGTGTCGTCACGCTCAGTTGGGCACTGGTAGTGGGGATCACCGGCGTGGTCAGCGCCTGTGCGGACCTGCTGATCGAGGCTTGGCGTGCCGAATCCCTGAGCGCGATGCTCGAGCCCTACCGGGATGCCCCGCCGTTGACGGAGCGCGCACCGGCCAGTCAGTTGCTGGAAATCGCCGCTCAGGCAGCACCAGGCATGCAGCCGGATTTCATTGCATTTCCCGGTACGCGTTTTTCCAGCGAGCATCATTACACGGTGTTCATGAACGGCAGTAGCCATCTGACCTCGCATCTGCTCACACCGGTGCTGATCGATGCGCAAACGCTCGACATCACAGCTGCCGGCAGCCGCCCCTGGTACATGGATGCGCTGTCGCTGTCCTCGCCGCTGCACTTCGGCGATTACGGCGGGCGGCCGATGCAGATTCTCTGGGCGGTGCTGGACGTGCTGACGATCATCGTACTCGGCAGCGGGCTCTATCTATGGTGGGTACGACGTCGCGGCGCCACATCGACGCGCGAGGTGATGGCATGAGTTGGCGCCAATCGACGTTTTTGCTGCCCGGCCTGATCGCCCTCCTCGGTTTAGCAGGGTTGTTCGCCGCGCTGCTCGGTGATGGCTGGTGGGATACCTTGGCCTGGCTCGGGCTCGGCGCGCAGGCAGGACTGGGGCTGTGGCCCCTGCTACCCGGCCGCGGAAGCCGAGCCGGTAGCGAAAGGACCCGCCAGCGCCAGCAACCCTGACCGCTCCAACTGCGGTGCTGCTGGCCTTGCGTAGTTACAAACGGCCGGCTGTGCAAACGGCCTGGTAAAGCGGCGCAGCCACGTCCAGTTCGGTCATGGTTTCAAACTTCGCCTGACCTTCCTCGTTCAGCCGGAACATCACCTTCTCGGTGCAAAGCGCCTGGTAATTCGCGCTTTTCACTGTGGACATCAGATGATGCTTTTCAAAGCGATACAGGGTGAAACGAGCGACGGGGCCCTTGCTGGTCTCTTCGGTCTGCGCGCTCGCGCCATCGAGTACCGTATAGACCAGTGGCATCGGAAACTTGATGGTCCAGGGGCGCCAGAACATCTCGCCCTCTTCGCTCGATACCACAACGGAGCCTTGCGGTAGACGCGCTTGCTTGGTGTCGAACCAAGTGTATTCGTAATGGATGGTGTAGCCGAGCATGCCCAGACCGGCAAATGCTGGGATGATCCACTTCGGTAGCCGCTTACGGGTCAGGCTACGCAACAACAGCGCGACCCCCGCACCCGCCACTGCGGCGACGATTGCAGCGATTAGATGCCAGATCATACGAATCTTCCTTAAAAAAAAATCGGGCTCCCAAATGGAAGCCCGACTTGTTTCACCCATGGGTCAGATTCTAAACCCAACTTCTGGACGAATTAACACTTAGTGATCAAGCGCAGCGCCCGCACCTTTCGGAGTACGAACACTTTCAACCAGATCCTGAATTGCTTTCGGCGGAGCCTCTGTGGCCATCGACACAGCGTAAGCCACTGCAAAGTTGAGCATCGCACCGATAGCACCGAAGGCTTGCGGGGAAATGCCGAACATCCACTCGGCAGGCGTGTTGGCGAACGACGCAGTGCCTGGAATGAAGAACCAGCCCAGATACAGGAAGATGTAGATGCTGGTGCTCACCAGACCAACCAGCATTCCCGCGACGGCGCCCTTGCTGTTCACACGCTTGGAGAAGATCCCCATCATCAGCGCCGGGAACAGACTCGATGCCGCCAGACCGAACGCCAGTGCCACCACCTGCGCCGCAAAGCCTGGTGGATTCAGCCCCAGCCAGGTAGCTACGAGAATCGCACCTGTCATGGAAAGACGAGCAGCCAGCATCTCGCTCTTTTCGCTGATCTTTGGATTGATGATCGTCTTGATCAGGTCATGACTGATAGCCGAGGAGATAGCCAGCAGCAGACCTGCTGCTGTCGACAGCGCCGCCGCAATACCACCCGCCGCGATCAGACCGACGACCCAGCCAGGCAGGTTAGCGATTTCCGGGTTGGCCAGAACGATGATGTCATTGTTGACGACCAGCTCGTTGCCGTTCCAGCCGCGCTCTTGCGCAGTAGGAGCAAAGGCAGCGTTGGTGTCGTTGTACATCTGGATGCGGCCATCATTGTTCTTGTCTTCAAATTGGATCAGACCGGTTTCTTCCCAGGTCTGCATCCAGCCCGGACGCTCTGCATGGAGAATCGCTTCAGCCTGCGGACCTTCCGGATAGATGGTATCCACCAGGTTCAGACGAGCCATGGACGCAACGGCCGGAGCGGTCAGGTACAGCAGCGCGATGAAAACCAGGGTCCAGCCAGCCGACCAGCGAGCGTCAGCTACTTTCGGTACGGTGAAGAAGCGAATGATGACGTGCGGCAGACCAGCAGTACCGATCATCAGCGACAGGGTGAACAGGAACATGTTCAGCTTGTTGTCGACATCCGCAGTGTAAGCAGCGAAGCCCAGGTCCTGAACGACAGTATCCAGCTTGTCCAGCAGCGGCATACCGGATTCGACATGGGTACCGAACATACCGAACATCGGGATCGGGTTACCGGTCAGCTGGAAGGCGATGAACACGGCAGGGATGGTGTAGGCGATGATCAGCACCACGTACTGCGCCACCTGGGTATAGGTGATGCCCTTCATGCCACCAAATACCGCATAGGCGAACACGATCGCGGCGGCTAGCCAGATACCAACGTCGTTGCTCACTTCAAGGAAGCGGGAGAAGGCCACACCAGCACCGGACATCTGGCCGATCACGTAGGTGACCGAAATCAGAATCAGGCAGATGACCGCAACCAGGCGTGCGCCTCGGCTGTAGAAACGATCACCGATGAAGTCTGGTACGGTGAACTTGCCAAATTTACGCAGGTAGGGTGCCAGCAGCATCGCGAGCAGCACGTAGCCGCCGGTCCAGCCCATCAGGTAAACCGAAGTCGCGTAACCACCGGATGCGATGATACCCGCCATCGAAATGAAAGACGCCGCAGACATCCAGTCAGCTGCAGTTGCCATACCGTTAGTTACGGGATGGACGCCACCACCAGCTACGTAGAATTCTTTGGTCGATCCAGCTCGGGCCCACACCGCAATCCCTATGTACAGCAGGAAGGATGCGCCCACAAACAACATATTTATCCAGTATTGGCTCATTGTGGCTTACTCCTCGACCCCGAATTCCTTGTCCAGTTTGTTCAGCCGCCACGCGTAGTGGAAGATGATCAAAATGAACGTAATGATCGAACCTTGTTGGGCGAACCAGAACCCCAGATCTGTTCCGCCGACCGGGATACCGGACAACAACGGGCGCAAGAGGATAGCAAAGCCATATGAGACGAGAGCCCAGACCACAAGGCTCCATGTTATGAGGCGAACGTTCGCCTTCCAGTACGCAGCAGCATTTTCTTTATCGGCGTCGGCCATGACGTTCTCCGTCTTATTTTTATTACGGGTAAAGGGAACCACATCGTGAATCTAACAAGGATGAGTCGCGAAAGGATAGCCCCGACTTTAGTCTGACAGCTCTATATCAGCGGCGGACACGCGAATCTTCGTGGCTCAAGGAGTCATGCAGAGCAGGCCTTCGCGGAGCATCTTAGGCGGCCGTACAACTGGCGGTACAAAGCTCGCCTTGCAACATATAAACAGAGCCGAGCCCTGACAAAACCACAGGGAATGAAGGGCATTTGTTCGAGCGAATGTGATCCGCAAGTCCGCTCGCATGAATTGACTCGCCGGTCACAAAAGTCATTGAGCTATTTGCACTATCGAAACTGTAGGGTTGTTACCCGAAATTTGGCCCAAGAGCTTAGGCAGTATTGATAAAAACAAGCCAATCACATGCCGCGCCAATAATTTAACTGCAACGTAGTTTTATTAAATCAATAGAAACTGTCTGCTAACAGTAAACAAGAGAGGCGATACGTGACGACAGTCACCCTTAACTACCCGCACCTTAAAGATTGATAGCTTCTAGCACCACCTTTCGCCGCTTTGTTTAGCGTTGATCGGTACCTTAAAAACCTGTCGACACAACAGCAGACACAGAAGACCCGGCCCGCCCCTCTCGCATACCCGCCTCGGCCGAGCCCACGCTTATAGACTCGACCGCCACGGACACGCCCCTGCTTATCTGACGGGCCTAGCAGGCCGGACGTCCCGCCGTGTACTTCTGCGCAGGATCGATGGCGGCTTGGAGGTCGCGGATCGCGGTGGCGCCAATCAGCAAGGGATAGCGGAAATGGCTGCGATCGGTGAGGTTGACCTCCGCCTCGTGCAACCGATCACCGATGCACAGTTGCATTTCCACCACGGGCCGCTCGGCGACGTCGGGCCCTCGTTCGAGGTCGGTGTCATCGTCGGGATCAGCCTCCTCTGCGCGAGTCTTGATTTCGGCGATACGCGCCAGTGGGCGTTCATAAAGCGTGTCTCCAGCGCCTTCAACGGCCAGGCGGAAGCGCACCCAGTCTTCCCCGTCGCGCTCGAAGCGCTCGATATCACGCGCTGACAGCGAGGCGGTCATCGCACCGGTGTCCATCTTGGCCTTGAGGGTCTTGCCAAGGTCCTCGATCTTGATCTGTTCATACCGGCCGAAGAGCGTTGGCTCTGCAGCCGCTACAGCGGGAAGGGATAACGCGCTCAGCAGCAACAACAAACGGGACAAGACAGCCTCCTAGGGTATCCAATGATGTCTTTGGGACCCACTGTGCCTTCATCTGTTCCGCACACCGTGGCCCGCTCCGCCGGTTGCCACGCGACGACCACACAGGCCTGTTAGACTGCCCACCACTTCCCCTGCAGATGACCACCGTGCCCAGTTCAGCCTTCGCCACCCTTCCCCTCAGCCCTGCAACGCTGGCCAACCTCGACGCACTCGGCTACACCGAGATGACGCCGATTCAGGCCCAGAGTCTGCCCGTGATGCTCAAGGGCATGGACCTCATCGCACAGGCCAAGACCGGTAGCGGCAAGACCGCCGCCTTCGGCATCGCGCTGCTCGAACCACTCAACCCACGCTATTTTGGCTGCCAGTCGCTGGTTCTGTGCCCGACCCGCGAGCTGGCTGATCAGGTGGCCAAGGAACTGCGGCGGCTCGCGCGTTCGGCCGACAACATCAAGATCCTCACGCTCTGCGGCGGCGTGTCCATCGGTCCGCAGATCGGTTCGCTGGAGCATGGCGCCCATGTCATCGTCGGAACGCCCGGACGCATTCAGGAACACCTGAAAAAGGGCACGCTCAAACTCGACGGCCTCAACACGCTGGTGCTCGACGAAGCCGATCGCATGCTCGACATGGGCTTCTACGATGCGATCGCCGAGATCATCGGGCAGACCCCGAGCAAGCGCCAGACGTTGCTGTTCTCGGCCACTTACCCAGCCGGTATCAAGCAGCTCTCGGCGACTTTCATGCGCGACCCGCAGCAGGTCAAGGCCGAGGCGCTGCATGACGATTCGCAGATCGAACAACGCTTCTACGAGATCGATGCGGATGACCGGATGGACGCTGTGGTACGCATCCTCGCCAGTTTTCGCCCGGAAACCTGCGTCGCCTTCTGCTTCACCAAGCAGCAATGTCAGGAGTTGGTCGACCAACTCAGCGCCAAGGGCATTTCGGCCATGGCACTCAACGGTGACCTCGAGCAACGCGATCGTGATCAGGTTCTGGCGATGTTCGCCAACCGCAGCCTGTCGGTGCTGGTAGCGACCGACGTCGCCGCGCGCGGCCTGGATATCGACGCGCTGGACATGGTGATCAACGTCGAGTTGGCCCGCGATTCCGAAATTCATATCCACCGCGTCGGGCGGACCGGACGCGCCGGCAAGAAGGGCATTGCCATCAGCCTGGTCGCGCCTGCCGAAGCACATCGTGCCCGGGCCATCCAGGAGCGGCAGAAGGCGCCACTCAACTGGCGACCGTTAAGCGATCTGAAAGCGCAACCTGGCGAGCCATTGCAGCCGCCAATGGTCACCCTCTGCATCGGTGCCGGCCGCAAGGAGAAGCTGCGCCCCGGCGACATTCTCGGCGCACTCACCGGCGATGCGGGGATCCCCGGTACCCAGGTGGGCAAGATCGCGATCTTCGATTTCCAGGCGTTTGTCGCAGTGGAGCGCGGTGTCGCCAAGCAAGCTCTGAGCCGCCTCAATGGCGGAAAAATCAAGGGCCGTTCGTTGAAAGTCCGCCAGTTATAAGCGGGATGCCAGAGCGTCGGGTGGTTCGCTTCGTCGAACCGCCCGACCGGCCAAGGTGGATGTAAAAAGCGACATCCACCCTGCGCGCCCAGCTGCCGCTACAACGACCCGCGCGCCCAAGGGCCCCAGATAGCGAAGGTGATGCCTGGGGTCTGGATGTTGACGAACAGGAAATGTCCGGTCGGATCGAAACAGGCACCAGCGAACTCACGGTTGCGGTAATCCCCGCCGGATACATTCTTACCGGCTGCAGCGGCTTGAATGTCATCAAAAACCACATTGTTCTTGGCGAAGATGTAAGCCTCGCCCGCCGTGGTCAGCCCGAGCAGACGCTCCCCAAAACCGAAGTCGTCCTGCACACCACCGCCATCTTCACAGAGCAGCAGGCCGCCGCGTGGGCTGACGGTGATGTTGTCGGGGTTGTTGGCGATCTCCTCGTCCGTGGACGCGAAAATGCAGGTCAACCGATCAGTCGCCAGATCATGCATCCATACCGCGCCGTTGCCATAACCGGCACGTCCGTTAGCATCGGTACCGGCACTGGTATCGACAATGAACAGCTTGCCTTCGCTGTACCAGATGCCTTCGCCGCGGCTCATGCTCAGGCCGCCTGCGCGACGGGCTTGGGCAAAGGGGCCACTGCCTTCAGGCTGTGGTTCGAGGTCCGGATTCGGTACTTCAACCCATTCGAGCTGATAGCTGTCGCCCTGTTTCGGCGTCAGCAGATCGGCCAGCGCATGATTGCGAACCCGTGCGGCCTGCAGGATTCCACCCGCCAGGAGTGAGCCGGGCTGCTGGCTGGCGTCGATTGGAACGTAGCGATAGTAACCGGAACGGTTGCGAGCATCTTCGGTCAGGTAGACGTAGCTGTTGCTCGGATCCACCGCCACTGCCTCGTGGGCGAAGCGACCCATCTGGATGATCGGCTGACCGGTGGTCAAGGCAGGATCAGCGGTGACTTCGAAGACATAGCCGTGTGCCCGGCCGCCGACGCTGCTGTAGTCGGCGGTGGTCTCCTCGCAGGACAGCCAGGTGCCCCACGGGGTCACGCCACCGGCGCAGTTGGTGCGAGTACCGCCAAGGCTCGGCAGGGTACGCACGGGTTGATCGATACCGCGAGGGACGTACAGATTGGTAGTACCGCCGGCCGGGCGCTGACCGTTGGCAAGGGTAACGCCATCATAGACTCCATTGGCTTCGATCAGCGGGCCAGTGCTGGCCTCATGGTTGCGCACCAGCACGACTTCGGGGCCATTGGCACCGCGTCGCACATCGATAACGCCCATGCCATCGTGGGACGTGGGTACCGGCTGGCCGTTTTCCATCAAGTCGCCAGTCCAGGAAAAACTTTTATATTGGAAACCATCAGGCAGCTGCAGCAGTTCCAGACCCGTGCTCAGATCCTTGGTCGGCCGCAGCGGGCCGTAGCTGCTACGAACCAGACCGGCGCCGCGACCTTGTCCGTTGCGTGCAGCGAAGGCCTGCAACGTACCGAGAAAGGGCGTGGTAGCGACCACGGCAGCGATGGCGCTGCCCTTGAGCAGGTTACGACGCTGGCATCATGTTCACGGTTCATGCGATGTCCTCTGTTATCGGAATGGGGAGGGGCGCATGAATGAAGCCAGCCGAATACGGCAGAACGATGACCGATCGATGGCGTTCCGGTGATGCGGGACGGAAGGTCGGTATAAGCTTTGCCACACAAGCGGTGACGTCCGATCGCCTCGGGCGTCCAATCACTTCCTACAGCCAGAACCGATCGTCTTATGCGCTCACCATCGCTCAGCCATTCCCTGCGCCGACTCTGGGCCCTGGAAAAATTCGGCTATAGCCTGCGTGTATTGATCGCACTGGCTAGCAGCATGGGGCTGAGCTGGTATCTCGAACGGCCCTCGATGGCCATTCCGCTGTTTCTTGGGGTAATTGCCAGCGCGCTGGCGGAAACCGACGACAGCTGGGTCGGCCGCCTCTCGGCACTGCTGGTTACGCTGCTGTGCTTCAGCGTCGCAGCCGTCTCAGTGCAGCTGCTGTTCCCCTATCCGCTGCTGTTCGTCACCGGCATGGCCGTGGCGGCTTTCGTGCTGGTGATGCTGGGAGCGCTGGGGGAACGTTACGCAACCATTGCCCAAGCCACGCTGATCTTGTCCATATACAGCATGATCGCCGCCGATCAGCGCAGCGGCGCCGCGCTCCATCCCTGGAGTGATCCGTTGCTGCTACTCGCCGGGGCGACTTGGTACGGTCTGTTGTCGGTGCTCTGG
The DNA here is from genome assembly GCF_003325755.1 of Pseudomonas sp. SST3. The sequence continues at coordinate 44,319 of NZ_QORI02000002.1, forward strand.
AACGCCCTGTTCTCTCATCAACCGGTGCAGCAGAGCCTGGCCAGGCTCTACCGGGAGCTGGGTCAGTATTTCAAGCTCAAGGCCGCGCTGTTCGAGCCGGTGCGCCAGCTCGACGTGGAGGAGCGTCGACTGCAGCTGGCGCGGCAAAACGGGCGAGTGGTCAGCGCGCTGAACGCCACCAAGGAAACCCTGCTGCATCGCCTCGGCAATGGTCGTCCGGGCGTCAAGATCAGCCATTACCTCAAGCTTTATTTCCTCGCGCAGGATCTGCACGAGCGCGTCAGTTCCTCGCACTATCCGTATCAGGCGCTAGCCGAGGCGTTCTTCCATAGCGACGTGCTGTTCCGCTGTGGACGGCTGCTGCGGTTGCAGGGCGTGGCCTGCGCCGACCTGGCTAATGCCATTCAGCTGCGCCTGCCATTTTGCTACAGCGAAGCCAATGCCCAGGCGCTGGCCGATCTCGAATCGTCATTGGAACATTTGCGGATGCAGAGCAATCCGGCCTGGCGCGGGTTGTTGCGTTCGCTGCGCGCATTGTCGGGCAACCTGTCGACGATGCAGCGCCAGCTCGCCAGCGCCAGCAATCCTGACGCCCTGGTAGGCGAACAGGACAGCAGCCTGCTGGACCGTGACCCGCAGTCGATACGCGACGCTTTCACACGCATCCGTTTGCAGCTGACGCCTACCTCGCTGCTGTTTCGCCACGCCCTGCGCATCAGCCTGGCGCTGGTATGTGGCTATGCAGTGCTGCACGCGATTCATCCGGAACAGGGTTACTGGGTGCTGCTGACGACCTTGTTCGTCTGCCAGCCGAACTATGGTGCGACACGGATCAAGCTGGTGCAGCGCGTGACCGGGACCATACTGGGGTTGGTGGTGGGCTGGGCGCTATTCGATCTGTTCCCCAGCCAGCAGGTCCAAGCGCTGTTCGCCGTGGTTGCCGGCGTGGTGTTCTTCGCCACACGAAGCAGCCGTTACACGCTGGCGACTGCGGCGATCACGTTGCTGGTGCTGTTCTGCTTCAATCAGGTGGGTGACGGTTACGGGCTGATCTGGCCGCGCCTGATCGATACTCTGCTGGGCAGCCTGATCGCCGCTGCCGCGGTCTTTCTGATCCTGCCAGACTGGCAGGGCCGCCGCCTCAATCTGGTGGTTGCCAATACCCTCAGCCGCAGCGCTGACTACCTGCGTCACATCATGCGCCAGTACGAGAGCGGCAAGCGCGACGATCTCGCCTATCGATTGGCTCGCCGGAACGCCCACAACGCTGATGCCGCCCTCTCGACGACGCTCTCGAACATGCTGCTGGAGCCCGGTCATTTCCGAAAGGACGCCGAAACCGGGTTTCGCTTTCTGATCCTCTCGCACACGCTGCTCAATTACCTCTCAGGGCTGGGCGCGCATCGTGAAAGCCTGCCCGACGACGCGCGTGACGAGCTGCTGGACAGCGCCGCGCAACGCCTGGCCGACAGCCTCGACGAACTGGCGGCATCGTTGCAGAGCAATCAGCCGGTGGCGGTCTACAGCGAAGAGGAAGAGACCCTAGCGCAGCAGCTCGAACAGGCGCCGGAAGACAGGGAGGATGCACACCGTCTGCTACAAACCCAGCTGGGCCTGATCTGCCGTCAGCTCGCCCCGCTGCGCAGCATGGTCAGCCACCTGGTTCGCCAGTTACCGACACCTCAGGGCTGAGGCAGCGACACCGGGGCCGGCAGCCCATAGCGATGAAAGATTTCGGCATAGCTGCCATCCGCCACCATCGCTTCGATCCCACGATTGAACGTGGCGAGGATCTCCTCCCGCTGCGGATGGTCTGTGCGCACCACCAGCGAGAGGTCCAGCAAGCTGAACGCCCCGGGCACAAACCGATAGGCGTCCTGCAGGTGCCTGAGCTCTCGGTGCAGATGAAACAACACCGTGCGCTCATCTTCCAGCGTCAGGTCGATTCGTCCTGCGCCGAGCATCTTGGCCAGCTGAACGAAGCTGGACGCATAGCCCTTGTTCAGCCGGGGATCGTCTTTTAACGCCTCACTGTAGGCATAACCGCGAACCAGCCCGATCCGATACGGAATCAAGCTATCGAAGTCGCTGTATGCGATGTTCTGATCGCGCCGCTGAATCCAGCGCACGCGATTGGTCAGAAAGGGCCGCGAGTAGCTGCCGTATTCCATTCGGCCCGACGCAGGCCAGGCGTTGACCATGTCGTAGATGCCATACCGAAGCCCCAGCAGTGCGCGCTCCCAAGGCACCTCGATGTAGTCCACCTCGTAGCCCTCGCGACCAAGCGCGGTGCGAATCAGCTCCACCGACAGACCATCACCCGGCAAGCGCTGATCCGTATACGGCGGCCAGGCGTTGCCAGCCAGACGCAGCACCTCGGCCTGAGCCATGGGTGTGCTTATCATCAGTACCGCCACCAGCAGGGCCCATGTTCGTTTCACGACGTTCTGTCCCACTCTTGATAATGGCCAAGCACCGCCGGCCCGCCGTTGAATCGGGCCGCTTATCCGAGGCTAGCCGCTCCCATCGCTGATGGACACTGCAACGACCGAGCCGGGGGAGTACCATGCCGCGTTTTCAGGCGTGGCCGGGGTGAGCAGTGTTGCAGACGGACGTAGTGGTGATTGGTGCAGGCGCAGCCGGCTTGATGTGCGCGTTCACAGCGGCGGCGCGAGGCCGTCGGGTGCTGCTGCTTGACCATGCCAACAAGGCCGGCAAAAAGATCCTCATGTCCGGTGGTGGTCGCTGCAACTTCACCAATATTTACACCGAGCCAGCCAACTTTCTGTCCGCCAATCCCCATTTCTGCAAATCCGCTCTGGCACGTTACACCCAATGGGATTTCATCGAGATGACCAGCCGTCACGGCGTGCGCTATCACGAGAAGAAGCTTGGCCAGCTGTTCTGCGACAACAAGGCCAGCGACATCCTCGACATGCTGCTGACCGAATGCCGGCAGGCCAGCGTCGATTTGCACCTGAACACCGCCGTGCAGTCCGTTGAGAAAACCAAAGACGGCTATCTGTTGCGCAGCAGCATCGGCGACGTCACCTGTCAGTCGTTGGTGATCGCCACCGGAGGGCTGTCAATCCCCACGTTGGGCGCCAGTGGCTTCGGCTATCAGATCGCGCGGCAGTTCGGTCACACCGTGCTGCCGACCCGTGCCGGCCTGGTGCCATTTACCATCACCGAGCCGCAACTCAAGGGTATGTGCGAAGCGCTATCCGGTACGTCGGTCGAGGATTGCCTGGTCAGCTGCAATGACCAGACGTTCCGCGAGAACATCCTGTTCACCCATCGAGGACTCTCCGGGCCGGCGATCCTGCAGGTGTCTTCGTACTGGCAGCCGGGTGACGTCATCGAGATCAACCTGCTGCCGCATCTGAACCTGCCCGAGTGGCTGGCCCAACAACAAAGCGAACGACCCAACACCGAGCTCAAGACGCTGCTCGGCGAGCTGTTCACTCGAAAAATGGCTGGGCTGCTGGCCGAGCACTGGTTCGCTTCCAGACCGCTGAAGCAATACACCCCGGCCGAGCTCGAAGCGATCGCGGACAGACTGGGCAACTGGCAGCTGGTGCCGGCGGGCACCGAGGGTTATCGCACCGCAGAAGTGACGTTGGGCGGCGTGGACACCCGAGAGGTGTCTTCGAAAACCATGGAATCGCAAAAGGCAGCGGGTCTGTACTTCGTCGGCGAGGTGCTGGATGTCACCGGCCACCTGGGCGGTTTCAATTTCCAGTGGGCCTGGGCGTCTGGCTATGCGGCGGCGCAGTACGTGTAACGCCCCGCGGCGGTGACACCAGGGCCGCGGAGCGCACCATCACTCGTTGGACATGTTCGACGGCGGTGAAACCTCACGCGGCCCGGCTGGATCGGTCGCGGTGTTCTGGTATTCCTGCTGGTTTTCGCTGACGTTGTCCATTGCCGAAGGCTCCTCGGGGGAGCAGGCGGCAAGCACCAGCGAAAGCGGTAGCGCAGCGGCGATGGCAATGCGTTTCGACGTCATACGGATCTCCTGTAGGGGCCTCGCCAGATAACGAGGCCGCCTCAATGGATTGACTTTGCTTACTGTGCGGCGCCCGTACCGGTGCCAGTAGTATTAGGCGCGGTGCCGGCGCCCGACTCGGTACCCAGACCGCTGCCGTTGTCGGCCGGCGCCGTGCTCATGTCCCCCGAGGGACCTGTGGTCATGCCGCTTCCGGCACCCGTCTCAGGGCCAGCGCCAACCCCGGTACCCGTGGTGCCCGGGCTTGTACCCATCCCGGCGCCCGCATCAGTATCGGATGGCGGAGTGGTGGTTGGTTGTGGTGGAGCCGGCTGCTCAGTGGTGGGCTGCGGAGGCATCGGTTCCCGTTCTGGTTCTTCATCCGCACCACAACCGACTAGTAGCAGGCCCAGAACAGGGGCAGATAGATAAGCAAGACGCATAGGTAATCTCCAGATAGTGAGCGCCGACCGAAGCCGGCAAAGCGGATATCGAAATCCTTCTGAGACTGACCCTGCGCAGAGAACAGAGTGCCCTACAGTGACCCTGCGGAGCTGCGTGGACCGCCCAACGGTGCCTACTGGACCCCCGTTCGCTGGCAGTTGCTCGGAAACAGACCGGTTCGATTGCCGGGCCGTGATTCACCACTGATCGATCACCTGAACGAGAACCTGCCGCCCATGTCACCGGGGCGCCACCGGGGCGTTGCGCCCCGGCAACGGAACGAGTCAGGCAGCCTGGCTAGCGCTGAATTCCTTCTTCAAGCGGTTTCGCAGTTCGGACATCTGCTGGCCCATCTCTTCCAACCGGGCCTTGTCGAAAAGCTCGCGTGCGCTGGGAAACATCTCCGATTCCTCTTCCTCGATGTGATGCTCAAGCAACTCCTTGCACACTTTGACGCGCCCGGAGAACTCGACGCTGGATGGATCGGTGGCCTTGAGATCGGGCAGCACCAGCGAATCCACCGTGCGGTGTTCTTCCTTGGCCTCGTGATACATCTTCAGCTCTTCCTTGCCGCCGGCTTCCTTGTAGGCGGGGTAAAGGATCTGCTCTTCGAGCTGGGTATGTATGGTGACTTCCATTTCCAGTTTCTGCAGCAGTTCGGTACGGGTCTTGACAGCGCGCTCAGTGCTATCGGTCAGGCGCGTCAGAATATCCTTCACTTTCTCATGGTCGTCGATCAACAGGTCAATGGCGTTCATGCGGTTTCCTCATGGCTATCAGGCTTTGCGAAGCACCCAGGCTCTTCGGCCCGGTCGGATCGCCTGCGCTGGATTGCGCAGCGTTCGCGTCGGCCTGCGGGCCGACCGCTCGACTCAGGCGTACTCGTAGGTGGGCAATCCGGTACGGCTCTGACTCTGCAACCGGGCGATTGCCGGCGACATACCCGCTTCCAGCGCCAGGTCACGACGAATCGAGCTGATGACCCATTCCAGCTGAATATCGGTCTGGGTCTGACCCTTCGAGAGAGCACGCTTGATGATGTCCCGATCATCGTTACGCAACGTCAGTAGAAGCCCGCCATCCGGACGAGATGCAGTGAGTACTTCGAACTCGGGAAACGCGGCAGAGAGAATTTTTTCAGCGGCGATCATTATTGTGTACTCCGGTTATGGTCCAGCATCCATTGATGGAGCAGCGTTCGTGCCAACCGAAGGAGATCAACAAATCCAGGCTATTCAGTGACTTGCGTCACATAATAGCCTTTTGTATGCATGCAAAACGCATGAAAACCGGGTTTGCGGCATGCATTCTGCGTTGCTTGATGAACAATCATCGACTGCTGATGTCTTCCGCCTCACCCCTTGCGCCAGACGCTGGCGAGCCAGGGTTGCTGGTCCCGGGGCAAGCCTGTCGGCCGGTAATAATGCTCGAGCTCGATGAAACCGACCGATTGCAGCAAGCCGCGCCAGGTCGGCCAGTCGTACCAAGTGCCGTAGCGAGCACCGCTCCAGCCTTCCTGATTGCTGCCGCGGGGATTGGAGCTGAACAGCACCCCGCCATCGCGAAGCGCCGTATGCAGCTTCAGCAATACCGAGGCGATTTCACGACTGGGTAGATGAAACAGTACTGCATTGGCGAAGATTCCGTCGAACGCTCCGGGCGGTAGATCCAATTGCAGGAAATCCTGATGCAAAACCTCACAACCGGTCTCGGCTCGCGCCATGTTCACGAAGGGTTCGGCACCATCCAGCCCGACGGCGATATGGCCACGTGCCGTGAAAGCCTTGAGGTCGCGCCCAGGCCCGCAACCCAGGTCGAGGATGCGAAATGGCGGCTCGCCATGGATGTGTCGCAGCAACGCATCGATATTCTGGCTGACATCATGGTCGCGCGTCCCGTCGCGAAACGCCTCGGCGTTGGCGCGGTAGTCATCCAGGGTCCGGTCTGCGATGGTATGGGCGTTTTCGTCAGTCATGGTGGCTCCAAAGATGAATAATGCCGAGCCTAGCGATGCATGGTCTTGGTTGCCAATGCGCGCGCGACTTCGGTAGTTACAAAACAAAGGCTTGTCGGATCGACGCGACCCCTGAACTTGTGAAACTCCACAAGGCTCCAATATGTTCGTTTGGCCGTAATTAATACCGTCTGAAACAATAACTTCATAAAGATCGTTGAGAATCATCTCCGATGAGCCAAGCACCCGCCAAAGTTGTCCTGCTCGTCGAGGACGAACCCCATATTCTCTGCCTGTTATCCGACTATCTCGCCGGCGAAGGCTATAAGGTCCTTGAAGCAGCGGATTCCGTTCAGGCTTTCGAGATCCTGGCGACCAAGCCGCAGCTTGACCTGCTGGTGACAGATTTCCGGTTACCGGGTGGCGTTTCCGGCGTGATGATTGCCGAGCCAGCGCTCAAGCTACGGCCAGACCTGAAGGTCATCTTCATCAGCGGTTATCCGATCGAAATTCACGAATCCGGCAGCCCGATCGCCCGCTCCGCCCCGATCATTGCCAAGCCCTTCTCGCTGGATTGCCTGCACAGCCGGATCCAACAACTGCTGGCCTGACGCTCGCCGCAACCTTTAGCCCGCCGAAACCAACTCCCGCGCCTTGCCCCGGAAACAGAAGAGCCCGCACAAGGCGGGCTCTTCTTCCATGCTTCAGGCTCAGTTGACCTTGGGATCTAGCTCGCCGCGCGCGTAGCGCTCGAACATGCCTTCCAGGGAGATCGGCTTGATCTTAGAGGCGTTACCAGCAGTGCCGAATGCCTCGTAACGAGCAATGCAGATGTCGCGCATGGCTGTCACGGTCTTGGCCAGGTACTTGCGCGGATCGAACTCGCTGGGGTTCTTCGCCATGAACTCGCGAATCGCACCGGTGGAAGCCAATCGCAGGTCGGTGTCGATGTTGACCTTGCGCACGCCGTACTTGATGCCCTCGACGATTTCCTCGACCGGCACGCCGTAGGTTTCTTTGATGTCACCACCGTACTCGTTGATGATCTTGAGCCACTCCTGCGGTACGGAGGAGGAACCATGCATCACCAGATGGGTGTCGGGAATGCGCTGGTGGATCTCCTTGATACGCTGGATCGACAAGGTGTCACCGGTTGGCGGCTTGGTGAACTTGTAGGCGCCATGGCTGGTACCGATCGCAATCGCCAACGCGTCCACCTTGGTCTTGGCGACGAAATCGGCCGCCTCTTCGGGGTCGGTCAGCAGCTGGCTGTGATCCAGTGTGCCTTCGGCACCGACACCGTCTTCTTCACCGGCCATACCGGTTTCCAGACTGCCCAGGCAACCCAGCTCACCTTCCACCGACACGCCGCAGGCGTGGGCGAAGGCAACGGTCTGCTGGGTGACGCGGACGTTGTATTCGTAATCGGATGGCGTCTTGCCGTCTTCACGCAGCGAGCCGTCCATCATCACCGAGCTGAAACCCAGCTGAATCGAACGCTGGCAGATGTCCGGGCTGGTACCGTGATCCTGGTGCATGACCACCGGAATGTGCGGGAATTCTTCGATGGCCGCGAGAATCAGATGGCGCAGGAAGGGCGCGCCAGCGTACTTGCGAGCACCGGCCGAAGCCTGGACGATCACCGGGGAGTCGGTCTTGTCGGCCGCTTCCATGATGGCTCGCATCTGCTCAAGGTTGTTCACGTTGAAGGCCGGCACGCCGTAGCCGAATTCGGCGGCGTGGTCGAGCATCTGGCGCATGCTGATGAGTGCCATGTTTTCCTTTCTCCCGGTTAGGGTCGATTAATCGTGTAAAGCCTGCCCCAGGGGCTGGCGGTGTTCAAGCACCGCGCTATAGGCGCGGCATTGTAGTGGCGGACGGGCCAAAAGCCATCAGCTCTGGCGAAAACGTCGCATATTCGCTCATCGCGGCCCCGCAGCGCATGGCATAACCGTCCTTCAGAGACTGATCAGCGAAGCACTGCACCCATGGGCCAGCAGCTTGTCATCAGCGAGCCGAAAGACTAGCGCTTCATGACCTTTGTTATGGAAGGCCACAACGCCATCGCTATAGAAAGCACCATGGGTGGCAGGTTCCTTGCGCAGCGTATGAACCTGCTCGCTATTGCCCATTTTCAGGTCCACGGCCTCATGACTGTCGTCAGCATAGCGCCAGGCGATGTTCTGCTGGCTCTGGCATTTCCAGCGTACGAAGGGCGCATCGGGACCGGATTGCCAATGGCCACAGCCACTAATCAGCAGCGCAGCAAAAGGAATGAACAGGCCTTTCATCGCTTCTCCTTGCTTGGCCGCAACGGCTCAGGGGCAATCCCGAACATCGGCAGCGGTACCCGCGGTGGGATCGCCAGTGCTCTGCATCTGCACTCGCTGGTCGTTCTGTGCCGTGGGGCTTTCCACTGGCGGAGGATCGAACACCTCGCAGGCCGAGTCCGGCGCGCCGCCGGCACAACCGGCCAGCCCAAGACAGCAAACAGCGATAGCGGCATAACGCATGGTGAACCTCCATTCCTTGTTCGGACAGAACAGAGACAGCACCAAACCCCAGGGGTTGCTTCCACGGTTACGCTTGTTGCGCCGGAGGCGCCGAAGCGGCTCCGGCGCAGACACTTATTGCGCGGCGCGCTGTTCGAGAATTTCTACCGCAGGCAGGACCTTCCCCTCGACGAACTCAAGGAAAGCACCGCCGCCAGTGGATATATAGGAGATCTGCTCTGCAACACCGTACTTGTCGATCGCCGCCAGCGTGTCGCCGCCGCCCGCGATGGAAAATGCCGGACTCTCAGCGATGGCCTTGGCCAGCACCTTGGTGCCCTCACCGAACTGATCGAATTCGAATACGCCAACCGGGCCATTCCAGAGAACGGTCTTCGACGACTTCAACAGCCCGGCAAAGTTGGCGGCGGTCTGCGGACCGATATCCAGGATCATGTCGTCGTCGGACACATCAGCGACGGCCTTGACCGTGGCTTCGGCGCCTTCGGCAAAGGCCTTGGCGACCACCACATCGACCGGCAGCGGTACGCTGACCTTGGCCGCGATGGCCTTGGCAGTGTCGATCAGATCGGCTTCGTAGAGTGACTTGCCCACCGGCAAACCGGCGGCGGCGAGGAACGTATTGGCGATGCCGCCACCCACGATCAGCTGATCGCAAACCGTGCTCAGGCTGTTCAGCACATCCAGTTTGGTCGAGACCTTAGAGCCGGCAACGATAGCAGCCATCGGCTTGGCCGGGCTCTTCAGTGCCTTGCCCAAGGCGTCCAGCTCGGCGGCCAGCAGTGGGCCGGCGCAGGCAACCTTGGCGAACTTGGCTACGCCGTGGGTCGAGCCCTGGGCACGGTGCGCGGTCCCAAAGGCATCCATGACGAAGACATCACAGAGCGCGGCGTACTTCTGCGCCAGCTCGTCGGTGTTCTTCTTCTCGCCCTTGTTGAAGCGCACGTTTTCCAGCAACACGAGCTCACCGGCCTGCACCTGAACGCCGTCCAGATACTCTTTGACCAGCGGCACCTCGCGATCCAACGCCTTGCTCAGGTAGTCGGCGACCGGCTTGAGGCTGTCTTCCTCGCTGTATACGCCCTCTTCGGGACGACCCAAGTGCGAGCAGACCAGCACCGCTGCGCCCTTCTCCAGCGCCAGCTTGATGGTCGGTAGCGAAGCCAGAATGCGCGCATCGCTTTTCACCGCGCCGTCCTTTACCGGCACGTTGAGGTCCTCGCGAATCAGCACGCGCTTACCTTGGAGGTCGAGGTCGGTCATTTTCAAAACGGTCATGTCATCTTCCTTAAGTTCAAACGGCGATGTCTATTCAATGCGGCTGGCTAGGTGCGACCGGCTAGGCGCGGTGGGCGACACGCAAATAGTGTTCGGCCACGTCGAGCATACGGTTGGCGAAACCCCACTCGTTATCGAACCAGGCCAGCAGGTTCACCAGCCGAGGCCCGGAGGCGCGCGTCTGGCTGCCATCGACGATCGCCGAATGCGGGTCGTGGTTGAAATCGCAGCTGACATGGGGCAGCTCGGTGTACGCGAGCAGGCCCTTCAACGGTCCGGATTCCGCTGCCTCGCGCAGTATCTGATTGATCGTTTGCGCATCGGTATCGCGAGACATCTGCAGGGTGATATCCAGGCAGGATACGTTCACCGTCGGCACCCGCACGGCTTTGGCCTGAATCCGCCCCGAGAGTTCCGGCAGCAAGCGCTCGATACCACGCGCCAGCCCGGTAGATACTGGAATCACCGACTGGAAAGCCGAACGCGTGCGGCGCAGATCGTCGTGGTGGTAGGCGTCGATGACCGGCTGATCATTCATCGCCGAGTGGATGGTGGTGATCGAAACGTATTCCAGCCCGACCGCATCGTTAAGCAATTTGAGCAGCGGCACGCCACAGTTGGTGGTGCAGGAGGCGTTGGACACCAGTCGCTCGGCGCCGGTCAGCTGCTCTTGGTTGATGCCCATCACCACCGTGGCGTCGACATCCGCGGCGCCGCTCATGGGCTGCGAGAACAGTACCCGCGGCACACCGGCATCGAGGAAGCGCTGGCCGCCGGCGCGGGTGTTGTAGGCGCCGGAGCATTCCAGCACTAGGTCAACGCCCAGAGCGCGCCAATCGACCGTTTCCGGCGTCGGCTCGCGCAGGACTTTTACGCAGTGACCGTTTATATGAAGACAATCGCCCTCAACGGCCACCTCGCCTGGGAAGCGACCATGGGTGGAGTCGAAGCGAGTGAGATATTCGAGACTCGCCATATCGGCGAGATCGTTGAGGGCGACGAAGTCGAAATCGAATGCCCCATTGCGCTCATGGAAGGCACGAAGTACGCAGCGGCCGATGCGGCCGTAGCCGTTCAGGGCGACGCGGTAAGAGGGAACTCGGGGCATTCGCGGCTCGTCTCTGGGCGAGCTGAAAGCTGGAAGCCGGAGGCCGGAAGTGTTCGTGCCGCTGTCACTTCCAACGTCCAGCCGCAACTTCTCAGCTGCTGTGATCCCTTAAGCCTGTCCCCGGCTGCTTTTGCTTCAAGCTTCCAGCTTCAGGCCTCCAGCTGCTACTCAGTCTTCCAGCAGCTCCTCGGCGACGCTGAGGATGCTGTCGACGGTGAAACCGAACTCCTCGAACAGCTGACCGGCCGGAGCCGATTCGCCGTAAGTGGTCATGCCGATGATGCGACCGTCGAGTCCGACGTACTTGTACCAGTAATCCGCGTGGCCCGCCTCGATGGCAATACGCGCGCCAACCTCGACCGGCAATACCTGCTGTTTCCAGGCCGCGTCCTGGGCGTCGAAGACGCTGGTGCACGGCATGGACACCACACGTACATTGCGCCCCTGCTCGGTGAGTTTGTCATAGGCCTGAACGGCCAGACCGACTTCCGAACCGGTGGCGATGAGGATCAACTCAGGCTCGCCGACGCAGTTCTTGAGGATGTAACCACCCTTGCTGATGGCAGCTTCGGTTTCGTTGTCACGGATGTGATACGGCAGGTTCTGACGCGAGAAGATCAGCGCGCTCGGGCCGTCCTTGCGCTCGATGGCATGCTTCCAGGCCACCGCCGACTCGACGGTATCGGCCGGACGCCAGGTATCGAGGTTCGGTGTTGTGCGCAGGCTGGTCAGCTGCTCGACCGGCTGGTGAGTCGGACCGTCTTCACCGAGACCAATCGAGTCATGGGTAAACACGTAGAGCACACGCTGCTTCATCAGCGCCGACATGCGCACCGCATTGCGGGCGTACTCCATGAACATCAGGAAAGTCGCACCGTAAGGGATCAGCCCGCCGTGCAGGGCGACGCCGTTCATGATGGCGCTCATGCCGAACTCGCGCACGCCGTAATACATGTAGTTGCCCGAGGCATCCTCGGCAACCACCGGCTTGCAGCCCTTCCACAGGGTCAGGTTGGAGCCAGCGAGGTCCGCTGAGCCACCAAGCAGCTCCGGCAGCAGCGGACCGAAGGCGTTGAGGCAATTCTGGCTGGCCTTGCGGCTGGCGATGGTTTCGCCCTTGGTTGCCACCTCACGAATGAACTGTGACGCCTTTTCGGCGAAGTCTTCCGGCAACTCCCCGGCCATGCGCCGCTTGAACTCTGAAGCCAGCGCAGGGAATTCGGTTTCATAAGCGGCGAAGCGCTTGTTCCACTGATTTTCCGCTTCGGCGCCCTTCTGCTTGGCATCCCACTCGGCATAGATGTCGGCGGGAACCTCGAACGGGCCGTGCTTCCATCCCAGCGCCTCGCGGGTCAGCGCAATCTCCGAATCGCCCAGCGCAGCGCCATGCGACTCTTCCTTACCCTGCTTGTTCGGCGAACCGAAACCGATGATGGTCTTGCAGCAGATCAGCGTCGGGCGGTCGCTCTTGCGGGCGGTGTCGATGGCGATCTGGATCTCGTCGGCGTCATGGCCATCGACATTGCGGATCACCTGCCAGCCGTAGGCCTCGAAGCGGCGTGGGGTGTCGTCGGTAAACCAGCCGTGGACTTCACCATCGATAGAGATGCCGTTGTCATCGTAGAACCCGATCAGCTTGTTCAGTCCGAGGGTGCCGGCCAGCGAGCAGACCTCGTGGGAGATGCCTTCCATCAGGCAGCCATCGCCCATGAATACATAGGTGTTGTGGTCGACGATTTCATGGCCGGGACGGTTGAACTGCGCCGCCATGATCTTTTCGGCCAAGGCGAAACCGACAGCATTGGCCAGCCCCTGGCCCAACGGCCCGGTAGTGGTCTCGACGCCGGCGGTGTAGCCGAATTCGGGATGGCCGGGAGTCTTGCTGTGCAGCTGACGGAAGTTCTTCAGGTCCTCGATCGACAGGTCATAACCGGTCAGATGCAACAAGGAGTAGATCAGCATCGAACCGTGACCGTTGGACAGTACGAAGCGGTCACGGTCGGCCCACAGCGGGTTGGTCGGGCTGTGCTTCAAGTGGTCGCGCCAGAGGACCTCAGCGATGTCCGCCATGCCCATGGGGGCACCCGGGTGGCCGCTGTTGGCTTTCTGCACGGCATCCATGCTGAGGGCGCGGATGGCATTGGCTCGCTCACGACGGCTGGGCATCGCTGAATCTCCTGCGGGTGTACTCGGAAAAAGGCCAGCATTTTCGCCCACCGGGGCATGCAAGGGCAATGACAGATGCGACCGCTGGTGAATGCTTTTGCCTGGTCTTCGGGATCCAGTGGACCTCTGCGGGCATTCCTGCGGCGCGTAGGCGGAGGCTCCGTTCAGTCCAGCAGCCGCATGCCCGGTTGCTGGGGCTCTGGCAGGTTCGCCAACAGATGATCCCGCATGCGGGCCAGCATGCTGTGTTCTTCGCTACGCGTGGGCCAGACCAGGTAATAACTGTCGCCGGTGCGCACGCCGTATCGAACGGCAATGCCAGGGTTCCGCGGCGTAGCTCGGCGCCCACCAGTGCCAGGTCGCCAATGGACACGCCATGGCCCAGCGCCGCGGCCGAGATACCCAGCTCCAGGGTGTCGAACAGCGTGCCCTTGCGCCAGTCCACCGCCTCGCCCAACCCTACCCGCTCCAGCCAACGCCGCCAGTCGCGACAATCGCGCGACGGGTGAATCAATTCAGCAGCGGCTAACGTCTCGGCATCCCAGGGCCTGTCAGTGCAGATCGCGGGAGAACAGACCGGCACCAGCCATTCATCGAACAGCTTTACGCTGCGCCACTCGGCCGGAAAATCACCGTTGCCCAGCAGCACCGCGCAATCGAACGGCTCGCCATAGAAATCCACCTCGTCAAGGTCCATCCAGGCACTGGTCAGGTGTACCCGCCCCTGACGATGTTCGGCATGAAAACCATCAAGCACCTGCAGCAACCAGCGCATGGTCAGGGTGGAAGGCGCCTTCAGGCGCAACGCGCCGCCCTGACGGCTGACCGCCACGCAGGCACTCTCGATCAATCGGAAACCGTGCTTGAGGTCGCCTGCCAGCCGGCGACCGGCGTCGGTCAGCGCCAACCGGGAGCCATGGCGCTCGAACAGCTGACAACCAAGGCTTTCTTCCAGAGTACGGACATGGCGACTGATTGCGCTCTGAGTGATGCACAAACTGTTCGCCGCCTGGGTGAACGAGCTGAAACGTGCGGCGGCCTCGAAGGCACGTAGCGCGTAGAGGGGCGGCAGACGCAACGTCATACCCCAGCCCCTCGGCATGAGTAAAACTCATCGTAACCGCTCGCATTATCCATTTTGAAACCCTCCGACACGCACCAATACTCGCTTCGCGGGGTCGGTAGCGAAGCCCTGCCAACCAGGACCCTCATTAACAACAGGTAAGGATGATATGTCCAACCCCATCGATGAACTTCTGGCTTCCAGTATCAGCACCGGAGGGCTGAGCCAGGCACAGACCGAACAGATTCTCAAATTCAGACTATTCGGAAATCCTCAGGGATTTCTGTTGCTGCCCGACATGCCCATCGGCGACATTCCGGCGACTCCAGTGTCACGTGAGGCGCTTTGCAAGACCGACGATCGCAGCGAACGCCTGCTACTTCAGGCCACCGCCCTGCTCGGCGAGCCGATCGGCTACGTCCAGGAGTCCAACGGCGGCATCGTCAACAATTTCTTTCCACACCAGACGCAATCGCGCACCGCGACCTCGGACAGCTTCGATACCGAACTCGATTTGCATACCGAGAACGCGTTTCACGCCATCCAGCCGGACTACCTCGTCCTTCTCTGCTTACGCCAGGATCCGGCGGCCGAAGCGATCACCTACGTTGCCTCGATCGAGCGCATTCTCGAGCGCCTGAGCTATGAGCAACAGGCGTTCCTGCTCAACGAGCCATACAACTTCTTCTCCGATTACAGTGCGACCGAGAAGAATCAGCGCATCGATATCAACAAGCATCAAACCGTGCTTTATGGCGATCCCAACGCACCTTTTTTTCGTTTCGATCCGCAGTTCATGGTCGCCTACAGCGACCGCGCCCAACGCACGCTCGATGCCCTGCACGGTATCGCCTGGGATGTCGTCGAGCCGGTGCGCCTCAGCTGTGGCGATCTGCTGATCATTGACAACCGCCGCACCGCGCACGCACGCAGCCCCTTCACGGCCCGTTTCGACGGCACTGACCGCTGGATGCAACGCGCCTTCGCCACCTGCAACCTGCGCTTTTACACGGAAAAACTGGGCAGGCAGTCGCGCATCTTCGAACTGGTAACCGAACTATGAACGCCACCTACCTCGCTTTTGCCGCCGCGGTCGCACTGCTGATCGCCTCGCCCGGACCCGTCGTTGCGCTGGTGATCGCCGATGCACGGCGCAGCTGGCCAGCCTGGACGATTCTTGGCGGCGTGCTCTCCGCCCAGCTCCTGCTGATCGCAGCATTGATTCTGATCTACCTGGCGCTCGACCTGGAGCCGATCATTCTCGAATGGGGCCAGGTGCTCGGCGGCCTTTATCTGATCTGGCTCGGCGCGGATGGCCTGTGCGGAGGCGACGACACAAAGCCGCAACTCCCACGGTCGCATGTCCATTATTTCTGGCGCGCCATGGCGGTCGGCCTGTCGAACCCCAAGGACATCCTGTTCTTTCTCGCCTTCCTGCCGGGCTTCATTCTTCCCGCTCAGCCGTTCGCACCTCAAGCCACAGCACTGATCGTTATCTGGGCGCTGGTCGACGTGACGATTCTGATTGCCTACAGCCTGGTCTCGCGAAAGCTGTCCAGCCACGAGGGACTGCAGCAGCTGCTTGATCTGCTGCCGAATTTTTTCCTTCTCGCCCTTGGATTGGTGTCCTGTGGCATGGGCATTACCAGCTTGGTCAACTGATAGCGGGGCCAGCCAATATCAAAACTTTTTGATACAGCCATTGCTGGACGAAAATTGACCGACTAGACTGCGCGGCCTATGAGCCTGCGCATTCCCCAGATTTCCTTCGATGACAGCGATCAGCTCGCCGCCCTGTGCAAGGCCGGCGGCGATGCGCTGCGTCTGAATGTGCTGCGGGCGCTGGCCAACGATTCGTTCGGTGTGCTCGAGCTGGCGCAGATCTTCGCCACCGGACAATCCGGTATCAGCCATCACTTGAAGGTGCTGACCCAGGCCGGCCTGCTGGCGACCCGGCGCGAAGGCAATGCGATCTTTTACCGCCGAGCCCTGCCCCAGGGCGACAGCCTCGGTGGCAAACTGCACGCCGCCCTGCTGGAGGAAGTCGACCAGTTGAGCCTGCCGCTCGAGGTGCAGGCGCGAATCGCGGCGGTGCATACCCAGCGCAGCGCGGCCAGCGAAGATTTCTTCGCACGCATGGCCGGCAGCTTTCAGGCTCGTCAGGACCTGATCGCCGGGCTGCCGCAATATCGCGATAGCGTAGTGGCGCTGCTCGATGCGCTGAATTTCGCACCCACGGCGACAGCGCTCGAAGTCGGGCCTGGGGATGGCAGCTTTCTGCCTGAGCTGGCGCACCGATTCGCGCGGGTGGTAGCGGTCGATAACAGCCCAGCAATGCTTGAGCTGGCATTCGCACGCTGCGAGCAAGAGGCGCTGAACAATGTCGAGCTGAAGCTCGCCGACGCGCTGCAGGACGAATGCCCTTCAGCCGATTGCGTCGTATTGAACATGGTTCTGCATCACCTGGCAGCGCCGGGCGAAGCAATGAAGCAACTGACACGGCTGGTGAACGTGGGCGGCAGCCTGCTGATTACCGAGTTGTGCAGCCACAACCAGAGTTGGGCCAGGGAGGCCTGCGGCGATCTCTGGTTGGGCTTCGAACAGGACGATCTGGCCCGTTGGGCCGATGCCGCGGGGCTCACGCCCGGCGAGAGCCTCTACATTGGCTTGAAGAACGGTTTTCAGATCCAGGCCCGGTACTTTTCCCGGCCCGCCACTGACAGCCGACTCACCCACCGGTAATTTAGGAACCGATAGATGAGCGAATACTCGATTTTCACCTCCGAGTCCGTGTCCGAAGGGCACCCGGACAAGATCGCCGACCAGATCTCCGATGCGGTGCTGGACGCCATCATCGCCGAGGACAAACACGCCCGTGTGGCCTGTGAAACCCTGGTCAAGACCGGCGTTGCGATCGTTGCCGGCGAAGTCACCACCAGCGCCTGGGTCGACCTTGAGCAACTGGTGCGCGACGTCATCATCGACATCGGCTACAACAGCTCCGAAGTCGGCTTCGATGGCGCCACCTGCGGCATCATCAACATCATCGGCAAGCAGTCGGTGGACATCGCCCAGGGCGTCGACCGCACCAAGCCTGAAGACCAGGGTGCCGGCGACCAGGGCTTGATGTTCGGCTACGCCAGCAACGAGACCGACGTGCTGATGCCCGCCCCGATCCGCTTCTCCCACGCTCTCGTGGAGCGCCAGGCCGAAGCGCGCAAGAACGGCCTGCTGCCGTGGCTGCGTCCAGACGCCAAGAGCCAGGTCACCTGCCGTTACGAAGGCGGCAAGGTTGTCGGCATCGACGCCATCGTGCTCTCCACCCAGCACAACCCTGAGGTCAAGCATGCCGACCTGCAGGAAGCGGTGATGGAGCTGATCGTCAAACACGTGATCCCGGCCGAACTGCTGCACAAGGACACTCAGTTCCACATCAATCCGACCGGCCAGTTCATCATCGGCGGCCCGGTGGGTGACTGCGGTCTGACCGGTCGCAAGATCATCGTCGACACCTACGGCGGCATGGCCCGTCACGGCGGCGGCGCCTTCTCCGGCAAGGACCCGTCCAAGGTCGACCGCTCCGCTGCCTACGCTGGCCGCTACGTGGCGAAGAACATCGTCGCCGCAGGTCTTGCCGAGCGCTGCGAGATCCAGGTTTCGTACGCCATTGGCGTCGCACAACCGACTTCGATTTCGATCAACACCTTCGGCACCGGCAAGCTCAGCGATGAAAAGATCGTTGCGCTGGTTCGTGAGCATTTCGATCTGCGCCCGTACGCGATCACCACCATGCTCGACCTGCTGCACCCGATGTACAAAGCCACCGCGGCCTACGGCCACTTCGGTCGCGATCCCTATGAAATGACGGTCGGTGGCGACACCTTCACCGCCTTCACCTGGGAAAAGACCGATAAGGCCGACGCCTTGCGCGCGGCTGCTGGGCTCTGACTCGCCCCAACCCGTAGGGTGGGTTTAGCTCACCCCCGCGGAGCTGTCGCCAACTCGGTGGGCTGAAGCCCACCCTACGAGACGGCCAAGCGCATGAAAAAGCCCCGCCAGCGAGAGCCGGACGGGGCTTTTTTTCGCACGTGCGACGGCTATCTTCCGCCCTGACAGGGCAGACACCCCGCGGCACCGCTTCGGCCTCGACCCGCCCCAACCCGTAGGGTGGGGCTTCAGCCCACCACACGGACTTGCCGCCAATTCGGTGGGCTGAAGCCCACCCTACAAGACGGCCAGCGCATGGAGATGCCCCGCCCGGCTCAGTTCTTCAACCGATAACCCGTCTTGAAGATCCACCAGATCAAGCCCAAACACAGCGCCAGGAAGCCCAGCGTCATGGCCAGACTGATGCCGACGTTAACGTCGGATACCCCGTAGAAGCTCCAGCGAAACCCGCTGATCAGGTACACCACTGGATTGAACAGCGTGACCTTTTGCCAGACTGGCGGAAGCATCTCGATGGAATAGAAGCTGCCACCGAGAAAGGCCAAGGGCATGACGATCAACGACGGGACGATCTGCAGCTTTTCCCAACCATCCGCCCAGATGCCGATGATGAAACCGAACAGGCAGAAGGTCACCGCCGTCAGCACCAGGAACAGAGCCATCACCCATGGGTGGGCAATTTCGTAATCGACGAACAACCGAGCGGTCAGCAGGATCACCAAGCCGAGGATGATCGATTTGGTCGCCGCTGCACCGACATATCCGATGACGATCTCCAGATACGAGACCGGCGCCGACAACACCTCGTAGATCGTCCCGGAATAACGCGGCATGTAGATGCCGAACGAGGCGTTAGAGATGCTTTCGGTCAACAGCGCCATCATGATCAGGCCGGGGATGATGAACGCGCCGTAAGGGATGCCATGCATCGCCTCCATACGCGAACCAATGGCCGAGCCGAACACCACGAAGTACAACGAAGTTGAGATTACCGGTGTAGCGATGCTCTGCAACAGCGTGCGCCAGGTGCGCGCCAGCTCGAACAGGTAGATGGCACGGATTGCATGGAAATTCATGTGCGGCTGCCCTTTACCAGACTGACGAAGATTTCTTCCAGCGAACTCTGACTCGATTGCAGATCCTTGAAATCGATGCCGTGCTCGGCGAGGCGCCTGAGCAGGTCGGCAATCCCGGTGTCCTCGTGCTGGGCATCGAAGGTAAACACCAGCTGGTTGCCGGAATCGACCAGCTCCAGCGGATACCCGGCCAGCTCGCTCGGAATCTCCGTCAGCGGCCGCTGCAGATGCAGAGTCAGTTGCTTCTTGCCGAGCTTGTGCATCAGCACCTGTTTGTCCTCGACCAGGATGATCTCACCCTTGCTGATCACACCGATGCGGTCGGCCATCTCCTCGGCCTCTTCGATGTAGTGCGTGGTGAGGATGATGGTCACCCCGCGCTCGCGCAGACCGCGCACCATCTCCCACATATCGCGGCGCAGCTCCACGTCGACGCCGGCGGTGGGTTCGTCGAGAAACAGGATGTTCGGCTCGTGCGACAGCGCCTTGGCAATCATCACTCGGCGCTTCATGCCACCAGAGAGCTCGATGATCCGCGCGCTCTTCTTGTCCCACAGCGATAAATCACGCAGTAGCTTTTCCAGATAGGCATCATCCGGCGCCTTGCCGAACAGCCCGCGGGAAAAGCGCACCGTGGCCCAGACGCTTTCGAAGCCTTCATTGAACAGCTCCTGGGGCACCAGTCCGATCTTCGAACGGGCCTCGCGGTAGTCGTTGATGATGTCGAAGCCATCGACCATCACACGCCCGCTACCCGGATTGACGATGCCGCAGATGATGCTGATCAGTGTGGTCTTACCTGCCCCATTGGGGCCCAGCAGTGCGAAGATTTCGCCCTGGCGGATCTGCAGGTCGATCTGTTTGAGCGCCGGATGTCCTGACGCGTAGGTCTTGCTCAGCTGTTCGATGGAGATCACGGGCTGCACGGATGAAACACTCCTCAAAACATTGGCTGACGATTGTACGACGCAGTTGGTTAGCTCACTAATCGATGCGGTTGATAACGATCATGTCCACTGCCGCATCGCGGGCGCATGCTTTTCATGCCGTCGTGACAGCCAAGAGGGGCACCGCCATGCAACGAATCAGACTGGCCTTCGTCACGCTGTTCGTGACCGTGACACTTCTCTGGGTTACCGCTGCAGGCGTCATCGCGACCGACTACTCCCGGTTCTGGCCGCTGCGCGCAGACATGGTTCACTACAGTGGCGCTCTTGCTATCGCTGCGATGAGCGCGGCGATCTATCTTGCCAGCCGCCCCTTGTGGCTGGAGCGCCTGCTCGATGGGCTGGATAAGAGTTATCGGCTGCACAAATGGCTGGGTATCGCGGCGCTGGTGGCTTCGGTCGTGCATTGGGGCTGGGCGCAAGTGCCCAAATGGCTGGCGGAGTTTGGCTGGCTTGAGCGGCCTGCGCGCAAGGTTGCTGCCATGGCTCAGGACGGGCTGGTTGGCTGGCTGCACGAGCAGCGCGGGTTTGCGGAGGGTATTGGCGAATGGGCGTTCTATCTTTCGGCGCTGATGATTGTCCTCGCATTGATCAAACGATTCCCCTATCGCTGGTTCTTCAAGACGCATCGCTGGTTGGCCGTGGTTTATCTGGTCCTGGTGATCCACAGCCTGTTGCTGATGCCGGTCGCTTATTGGACATCGTTGCTCGGCGTAACGATGGCCGTGCTGCTTCTCGCCGGCAGCTTCGCCGCCTGCTTCTCGCTCCTGCATCAGGTGGGCCGCAGGCGCCAGGTCGTCGGACACGTCGAGGCGCTCACCTACCACCCCGACAGTCGGGTACTGCATGTGGAACTCGCGCTGGACGGACCGTGGCCCGGGCACAAGACAGGCCAGTACGCCTTCGTCACCTTTGATGAAAAGGAAGGGCCGCACCCGTTCAGCCTTTCCAGCGCATGGCAGAACGACGGCAAACTGTGCTTCTCGATCAAGGGATTGGGCGATTACACCCGCACATTACCGAACACCCTGCACAGGGGCGATGCGGTCACGGTGGAAGGCCCCTACGGCTGCTTCGATTTCCATGGGCACAAGTCAGGGCAAATCTGGGTCGCCGGTGGCATCGGCATTTCCCCTTTTCTCGCTCGACTACAGGCGCTAGCAGATAGCGGCAAGGTCAACCATGTCGACCTGTTCTATTGCACGAGCGCACCGGACACCGGCTTCATTGATCGCATACGAGAGCAAGCCACGCGCGCACAAATACGTCTGCACGTACTGGTCTCAAGTGAGCACGGCCGACTGACACCCAATCGGCTTCGTGACCTCGTTGCCGACTGGCAGGAGCGCGAAATATGGTTTTGCGGGCCGGTCGGCTTTGGCGATGAACTCCGGCGCGATTTGATCCGCCACGGCCTGTCGTCCGGCGATTTCCACCAGGAGCTATTCAACATGCGCTAGCGCACGGAGCAATTGGCGCCGTGCGGGCAGAATGGCCGTGAACCCTCCGAGCAAGGATGCTCCCGTGTCACGCCTCTTCACGTTATTGCTGTGCTTCGCCCCAACCTTTTGCCTGGCCGAATGCCCCGATTGGCCGACCGAGCGCGCGCTAGCCGAAACCGCTCGCCTGCAGCACCAGCTCGCCGAATGGGACGACGCCTACCATCGCCGCGGCGTATCGCTGGTCGATGACGAGATATACGACCAGGCGCGCCAGCACCTTCAGGTTTGGCAGGAGTGTTTTGAACCACGCCCCAGCCATGCGCACCCGCTGGCGACAGCGGGCGGCGAGTCGCCACACCCCATCGCCCAGACCGGTCTATCGAAGCTGGCCGACGAGGCCGCCGTGGTCGCCTGGATCGCGCCTCGTAGCGACCTCTGGATTCAGCCGAAGGTCGACGGCGTCGCGGTGACCTTGCACTACCACGGCGGCAAACTGGTTCAGGCGATCAGCCGCGGCAATGGTAGTCACGGCACGGACTGGACCGAGCAGGCCCGACATATTCCCAGCGTTCCGTTACAGTTGCCGGCCGCTGCTGACGTCATCCTGCAGGGCGAGCTGTACTGGCGGTTATCCGAACATGTTCAGGCCGACGCAGGGAGCGCAGGAGGGCGTAGCAAAGTCGCCGGCGCGATGGCGAGGCACACCCCGGACGCCCGTACCGCCAGTCACGTCGGATTGTTTGTTTGGGATTGGCCCAACGGCCCGGCAGACATGCAAGCGCGCCTGGACGGCTTGATCGCGATGGGCTTTGCGCAGAGCGCCGCGCTGACGCTGCCAATCGACACCTTCGAGCAAGCGGCACATTGGCGTAACTACTGGTTCCGCCACCCGCTGCCGTTCGCCAGCGACGGCGTCGTGTTGCGCCAGGGACAGCGGCCGGACGCCAGCCGCTGGCAAGCCGAACCACCTCATTGGGCAGTTGCCTGGAAGTACCCGCTGCGCACCGCCGTTGCGCGCGTGCGCAATGTGGAATTCAGTATCGGTCGCAGCGGCAGGATCACCCCGGTCTTGCAGCTCGACCCGGTCAAGCTCGACGACCGCCGCATCAGCCGCGTGAGCCTCGGCTCTTTAGCGCGCTGGCGCGAAGCAGACATTCAGCCCGACGATCAGGTCGCAATCGTTCTCGCTGGTCTGACGATTCCCCGATTCGATGGCGTGGTCTGGCGGACTCAAGCGCGCCACCGGATCGAGGCTCCAACGCCCGAGAACTACCATTTGCTGAGTTGCTGGCAGGCGAGCCCCGATTGCGATCAGCAGTTCGTCGCGCGACTCGCCTGGCTCAGCGGAAAGAAGGGCTTGGATCTGCCTCAAGTCGGCCGTGGAACCTGGCAGCTGCTGGTTGAACAGGGACTTGTATTCGGACTTCTCGACTGGCTGAAACTCGACCAGGCGCACTTGCAGCAAATCCCAGGTATTGGCGAAACGAGCGCCAGCACCCTTATCGAGAGCTTCGAGCTGGCGCGCAAACGGCCGTTTCACGTCTGGCTTCACGCGCTCGGATTACCACCCAGCGGCGATGCAGCGCTTGCAGGGGGCTGGAATGCGCTGGCGAGCAGAACCCAGGAACAGTGGCAATCCGAACCAGGAGTCGGCAAAAAACGAGCCCGGCAGCTGCACGCCTTCTTTGCCACACCCGAGGTACTGCAGCTTCGCGAGCGTTTAAACGAGGCGGGCATTCCAGGCTTTTAGCGGCACTTCACGGCCCGCCTCAAGTCATATGCATTCAATAACAAGAAAGGAACCAATGCATGAGCGTCCGGCCATATTTGCTCATTCCACTGCTGTTCAGTCTATTGGGGAGTCAGCCAGCCTTTGCCGCCAATGTCTCGGATGCGGCCTGCAGCGAAGCCCGGGAGCAGATCAGCGAACAGATCAAGACGACGCGCCTCAAGGGAGATGTCGGCCAACGCGCCGCGATGGAAACCCGCCTGCACGCCCTTGATGAGCGCTGCCGCCGAATCGTTCCGCTGCAACCCAACCACCACGAGGTCGAGCGGGCATCGCGCGCGGCAACGGTGCGCGAGGCGCAGCTGCGCGAAGCATTGGCGACAGGTGATCCAGAGGTAATCGAATTGAGCAAGCGCCGGCTCGATCACGCGAGAAAGCAACTGGAAGCCGCCAAACGCTGAAAGCGCGAGCGCTGCTCAGTAGGCGCGGAACTCCTTGTGACAGGCCTCGCAGGCATCTTCCACGCGCTGGAACGCCGGCGCGACACTGTCGGCCGTCACGGGTGACTGAGTTGTCGCAGCAACCAGCGCCGCGGTGTGCGCCTCTAGCTCTCGAGCCATCTGATTGAAGCGTTCCTGCTGCTGCCAGACGTCCGCACGGGCATCGCTCTGTTCTTCCTTGACTTCAGGATAGTGCTGCCAGGGTTGTCGCGATAGCTCGTCCAGCTTGGCCGCGCCGTTGACGAAACCCTGTGGGTCGAACGTCAGACGCCCACGCAGCATGCCTCCCAGGTCTTCCTTGGTATCGAGCATTTGCTGATAGATGGCCTTGCGCTTGCCGAGCGGTGAGTTGGGGTCGATGCGATCGCAGCCGACCAACACAAGGGCGGCGACCAGCGACACACTCAAAGGAAACAGTTTCATGGCTCGGCCACTCGTGAATACAACGGCCGGCGATTATCCCCGCAAGCCGTCGTTTCACCAAACCCCCCGGAGCTACTGCGACCATTCACCGCCAGCGCTTTCACAATCGATCTTGGTCTGCACCTGATCGCTGGACTTGTAGTGATAGGTGACTATCCGGGCATCCTTGGGCACGGTGGTCGGCAAGGTACCGTTATCCGCCTGCGTACCCGTGGCACGCTCATTGGCGAGCGTCGCAGGCGTAAGCGCCGCGATGCAGATGCCGAAATGCCCGGCTGGACAGCTGTCACGAATTTCGCGATCGGAATTCTTGATCGCTTCGTTGTCCTGGCACGCCCAATCGATGGCGTCGTCTTCCACGCCTTGGTATTCGAAGCATTTTTCCGTCGCCACAGGCGGCGGCACCGCACCTGAGGTTTCGGCACTGACATAGCAGGAGTTGGCGGCAGCCGGCAGGGTAAAGACGGCAGCCAGGGCAAGCAGAACGCAACGGAACAAGAAATTCATGTTGGCGGCTCCTGAGTCACGCCCGGCGAGATTCACCGAACCTGTTAGTTGTGACCGTTCTTGTGCGGGCTGAGTTCTGCCACTGCCGGACACCCCTAGCGTTCGCGTCGGCACCAATCGAATCAACGGCGGGTCCACTTTGCATTCGATGGTGAAAATTTGACTTGGGGATCGCATGCTTGAACTCTCGGCCATATTCATCAGCCTCACGGCATTGCTCGCCTATCTCAATTACCGATTCATAGGGCTACCGCCGACCATCGGCGTGATGGCAACGGCGCTGGCGTTTTCCCTTCTGCTGCATGGTCTGACGATGCTGGGGTTGCCAGCACTCGAAGCGCAGATCGAAACGCTGGTAGGGCGTATCGACTTCAATCATCTGTTGATGGACGGCATGTTGTCGTTCCTGTTGTTCGCCGGTGCCCTGCATATCAACCTGTCCGATCTGCGCGCTCGCCGCTGGGCGATCGGCCTGCTGGCGACCATCGGCGTCCTGTTCTCCACCACCGTCATCGGCTTTGGCAGCTGGTGGATTCTCGATCTGTTCGGACGGCAACCGCCGCTAATCTACTGCCTGCTGTTCGGCGCGCTCATCTCACCCACCGACCCAATTGCAGTGCTGTGCATCATGCGCTCAGCCGGTGCGCCGAAGGCGCTGGAAACCACCATCGTCGGTGAATCACTCTTCAATGATGGCGTCGCAGTGGTGGTATTCACCGTACTGCTAGGCGTTCTGGCCAGAGGTGAAGCGCCGGGCGCCGGCGAAGCAGTCTGGCTGTTCATTGAGGAAGCCGGCGGCGGCATGCTACTCGGCGCATTGCTCGGCGCGCTGACCTTCGCTCTGCTTAAAAGCATCGATCAATATCAGATCGAGGTGCTGCTGACGCTGGCCCTGGTTCTGGGCGGCTACACACTGGCGACGCACCTGCACATATCCGGCCCCATCGCCATGGTCGTGGCGGGCCTGATTATTGGCAATCAGGGTCGCCGTCACGCCATGTCCGAGCACACCCGGGGCAATCTCGACAATTTCTGGGAGCTGCTCGACGAAATTCTTAACGCTGTGCTTTTCGTACTGATCGGTATGGAGCTGGTGCTGCTGCCCTTCAGCGCGCAATACCTGCTGATTGCCCTGTGCGTCACGCTGCTGATACTCGCCACGCGCCTGGTGGCAGTCGGTCCGCCAGCGCTACTGCTGCGCAGGCTCGGCCGCGCCCTACCCAACGGCACCGTGCGCATCCTCACCTGGGGTGGACTGCGGGGCGGCATTTCGGTTGCTTTGGTCCTGGCGTTGCCGGCCAGCGAAGAGCGCAACCTGCTCCTGAACATCACCTATCTGGTGGTGCTCTTCTCAATTCTGGTACAGGGCTTGAGCATCGGCCGCCTGGTACAGCGAATCTGCACCCGCGACAGCGCCAAGCAGCGCTGACGGAGGGCGCCGCGCCGGGCTTGGGATTGGCTGCGGTCGCGGCTATAATCGCCGAGTTTCACGCGACCGACGCTGTTCGGCCGTGCCCGCCACCATCCGAGGGGCGCTGCAGCAGGACCGCCTTCCCGGCGACGACTGTCAGGCTCGGATGGGGCGTTAACCATACGCATCAACGGCGCCCATTCGCACAAAACGAATGGAGAACTCTTTAATGAGCGCTGTCATGACGCCTGCCGGTTTCAACGATTTCAAGGTCGCCGACATTTCCCTGGCCGACTGGGGTCGCCGCGAGATCATCATCGCCGAATCGGAAATGCCCGCCCTGATGGGCCTGCGCCACAAGTACGCCGGCGAGCAGCCGCTGAAAGGCGCGAAAATCCTCGGCTGCATCCACATGACCATCCAGACCGCCGTACTGATCGAGACGCTGACTGCCCTCGGCGCCGAAGTACGCTGGTCCAGCTGCAACATCTTCTCGACTCAGGATCAGGCCGCCGCTGCCATCGCCGCCGCCGGTATCCCCGTATTTGCCTGGAAAGGTGAGACCGAAGAAGAATACGAGTGGTGCATCGAGCAGACCATCCTCAAGGACGGCCAGCCGTGGGACGCCAACATGATCCTGGACGACGGCGGCGATCTGACCCAGATCCTGCATGACAAATACCCGCAGGTATTGGAGCGCGTGCATGGCGTCACCGAGGAAACCACCACCGGCGTGCATCGCCTGCAGGACATGCTGAAGAAAGGCACCCTGAAGATCCCGGCGATCAACGTCAACGACTCGGTCACCAAGAGCAAGAACGACAACAAGTACGGTTGCCGTCACAGCCTCAACGACGCCATCAAGCGCGCCACCGACCACTTGCTGTCCGGCAAGCAGGCACTGGTCATCGGCTACGGCGACGTAGGCAAGGGCTCGGCCCAGTCGCTGCGTCAGGAAGGCATGATCGTCAAAGTCTCGGAAGTCGATCCCATCTGCGCCATGCAGGCGTGCATGGACGGCTTCGAACTGGTCTCTCCATACAAAGACGGCGTCAACGACGGTACCGATGGCTGCATCGACACCGCGCTGCTGGGCAAGATCGACCTGATCGTCACCACCACCGGCAACGCCAACGTTTGCGACGCCGGCATGCTCAAGGGTCTGAAGAAGCGCGCTGTAGTGTGCAACATCGGTCATTTCGACAACGAGATCGACACAGCCTTCATGCGCAAGAACTGGGCATGGGAAGAGGTCAAGCCACAGGTGCACAAGATCCATCGCACCGGCCCGGGCAGCTTCGATGCAAACAACGATGACTACCTGATTCTGCTGGCTGAAGGCCGTCTGGTGAACCTGGGCAACGCCACGGGCCACCCGAGCCGGATCATGGACGGCTCGTTCGCCAACCAGGTGCTGGCACAGATCCACCTGTTCAACGAAAAGTTCGCCGATCTGCCGGTGATCGAAAAGACCAAGAACGTCACCGTGATGGTCTTGCCGAAGAAGCTCGACGAGGAAGTCGCTGCCGAAATGGTCAAAGGCTTCGGTGGCGTCATCACCCGTCTGACGCCGACCCAGGCCGAGTACATCGGCGTGGAAGTCGAAGGTCCGTTCAAGCCGGATAGCTATCGCTACTAAGAGCAGCCTCGAGCTGAAAGCTATAAGCTGCAAGCCGCACAGTGCGGGCTTGCAGCTTTCGTCTCGATGCTTGCCGCTAAAGGAATCTCCAACAATGACGTCTCCCCGCCCTTCCATCAGCTTTGAGTTCTTTCCTACCAAGACCGAAGCCGGGCATGAAAAACTGCTCGCCACTGCCCGTAGGCTGGCCGAGTACACCCCCGATTTTTTCTCCTGCACCTACGGCGCCGGTGGCTCGACCCGCGACCGCACACTGAACACCGTGCTGCAGCTCGACGGCGACGTGAAGGTGCCCACCGCACCGCACCTCTCCTGTGTCGGCGATAGCAAACAGGAACTGCGCGAGCTGCTGAACCTGTACAAGAACGCCGGCATCAAACGCATCGTTGCGCTGCGCGGCGACCTACCCTCCGGCATGGGCATGGCCAGTGGCGAGCTGCGCTACGCCAACGAACTGGTCGAGTTCATTCGCGCCGAAACGGGCGATCATTTTCACATCGAAATCGCGGCTTATCCGGAGATGCATCCGCAGGCGCGCAACTTCGAGGCGGATCTGGCCAACTTCGTGCGCAAGGCCAAGGCCGGCGCGGACAGTGCCATCACCCAATATTTCTTCAACGCCGACTGCTATTTCTACTTCGTCGAGCGCGTGCGCAAGCTGGGCGTGGAGACGCCGATCGTCCCGGGCATCATGCCGATCACCAACTACAGCAAGCTCGCGCGATTCTCCGACGCCTGCGGTGCCGAGATTCCGCGCTGGGTACGCAAGCAGCTGGAGTCCTACGGTGATGACATGGAAAGCATCCAGGCCTTCGGCGAACAGGTAATCAGCGAGATGTGCGAGGAGCTGCTGACCGGCGGTGCGCCGGGCTTGCACTTCTATACTCTGAACCAGGCCGAACCCAGCCTGGCCATCTGGAACAACCTCAAGCTGGCCCGCTGAATCATCGATTCCGGCTCCCTGCGAAAACAGGGAGCTGGTCAATGAACCTGTGAAATGCCACACTGTCCTACCAATGCGGCGTTAACAGGCTCTGTTATACTCCGCGCTTCCGCCAGGTTTACGCCCGGATGCCAGTATCTTTCGATACGGCAGGACCGGACGGGATCGCACGCCAGTCGCGATTCGAACCAGGCATGACCATCCCAGGGCCGCGCCCTACACAAGACAGGATTTCTCATGTCCTTTGCTTCCCTCGGTCTCTCCGAGGCTTTGGCCGGTGCCGTCGAGGCCGCCGGTTATACCCAGCCTACACCCGTGCAACAGCGGGCTATTCCCGCCGTGTTGCAAGGACGCGACCTGATGGTCGCGGCACAGACGGGCACCGGCAAAACCGGTGGTTTTGCCCTCCCCGTACTGGAAATTCTCTTCCCGGGCGGCCATCCCGACCGCGAGCATCGCCACGGTCCGCGCCAGCCGCGCGTGCTGGTGCTGACGCCAACTCGCGAACTCGCCGCCCAGGTGCACGACAGCTTCAAGCTCTACGCCCGCGATCTGCCACTGAAAAGCGCGGTGATCTTCGGCGGCGTCGGCATGAACCCGCAGGTCCAGGCGCTGGCCAAAGGTGTTGACGTGCTGGTTGCCTGCCCGGGTCGACTGCTCGACCTGGCTAACCAGAAGGCTATCGACCTTTCCCATGTGGAAATTCTGGTTCTCGATGAAGCCGACCGCATGCTCGACATGGGCTTCATTCACGACGTCAAGAAGGTGCTGGCCAAGCTGCCAGCCAAGCGCCAGAACCTGCTGTTCTCGGCAACCTTCTCCAAGGACATCACCGACCTGGCCGGCAAACTGCTGCACGAGCCGGAGAAGATCCAGGTCACGCCACCGAACACCACGGTCGAGCGCATCGAACAGCGCGTATTCCGCCTGGCTGCCTCGCACAAACGTGCTCTGCTGGCCCACCTGATCACCCAGGGTGCCTGGGAACAGGTGCTGGTGTTCACCCGCACCAAGCATGGCGCCAATCGCCTCGCCGAGTACCTCGACAAGCATGGCCTGCCGGCGGTCGCGATTCATGGCAACAAGAGCCAGAACGCGCGCACCAAGGCGCTCGCCGACTTCAAGGCCAACCAGGTACGTATCCTGTCGCCACCGATATCGCTGCACGCGGCCTGGATATCGATCAGCTGCCCCATGTGGTCAACTTCGAGCTGCCGAACGTCGAGGAGGACTATGTTCACCGTATCGGTCGTACTGGCCGTGCCGGACGCAGCGGTGAGGCCATCTCGCTGGTGGCTCCCGACGAGGAAAAGCTGCTCAAGGGCATCGAGCGGATGACCAAGCAGAAAATCCCAGACGGCGATCTGATGGGCTTCGATGCCAGCACCATCGAGGCGGAAAAGCCCGAAGTGCGCGAACCACGCCAACCGCGCCCGCCTCGCAACAGCGAACGCAAGCCGCGCGCCGCTAAGACGGCAGAAACCGGCAGCGAGCCAAAAGAGCGCGAGCGCAATCGCCGCGGTCGGAACAAGCCGCGCAGCGCCAGCGCTAGCCAGAACTCAGCAGCACCCGGTGCCGCCGCCGCGCCGGTTAGCCGTCCGCCGCGCCTGCCCAGCGACCGTGACCCCGAAGTGTTTCTGGATGACGAGCTGGACAATTTCGGCAACCGCGTCGATTACGTCAGCCCCTATCAGAACAAGCAGAACCGTGGCCGCCGTCCGAGCGCTCCCGCTCAGCCAGGCGCCGGCCAGCCGCGCACTGCTGCGGCAGGTCCTCGTGGCGCCGGCGCCTCGACAGGCGGCGCTGGTCAAGGTAAAGGCAAGCGGCAGGGTCAGTCCCGCGGCGGTCAGCCGCGACGCAAGAACGAAGGCCGTCGGGTCGAGCGAGATGGCGGCGCCCGCCAGGAGGTCGCCGCGAAACCGAAGGAGAAGCAGCCGGTGATCATCCACAAGGAGTCAAAGCTCGATCGACTGCCGAGTATTGAGCAATTGGATCAGCTACCAAGCAAGCCGCGTAGCGAAAAACCAGCCTTGCTCACCCGCAATCGCTGAGTCGTAAAGCCCAACAAAAACGCCGCCCTCAGAGGCGCGTGTTTTGTTGGTGCAGCTCCGACAGGCATAGCGAGCGCCGATGCCTGCCGATAGCGGCTGTCAGCCTTGGCTGGGAATCGGCTCGGCTTGCGCGTCCCAGCCGCCACCTAGCGCCTTGAACAGATCGACCTCGCTGATCATCTGCGCCAGACGATCACCGATGTATTGCTGCTTCACCTCGAACAGCTGGCGCTGAGCATCGAGCAGGGTCAGGTAGCTATCCACGCCGGTTCGGTAACGCCGTTCCGCCAACCGGAAGTAGTCTTCGCTCGTTTCCAGCAAATCGCGCTGCGCCTGCACCTGGCGGGTATAGGTCGCCTGTGCGGCCAGACCATCGGCCACTTCGCGAAAGGCTGTCTGGATAGACTGCTCGTACTGGGCGACCTGAATGTTGCGGCTGATTTCGGCGTAGTCGAGATTGGCGCGCAATTGGCCGGCATTGAAAATCGGCACGCTGATGCTCGGCGAGAAGTTCCAGTAGCTGGAACCACCGTCAAACAGACCGGAGAGTTCGCTGCTCGCCGTGCCCGCTGCGCCCGTCAGACTGATACGCGGAAAAAAAGCAGCTCGCGCCGCGCCGATATTGGCATTCGCCGCCTTGAGCTGATGCTCGGCTCGAAGGATATCCGGACGCTTGTGGAGCAGGTCGGACGGCAGGCCGATGGGCAGCGCCGCCAGCTGCTCGCGCTCCAGGTCGCCCGTGGCCGGCAGGTTGCCGGGAACGTTCTGCCCGAGAAGCAGGGCCAGGGCGTTGCGGTCCTGGGCCACCTGACGCGTGTACTGCTCGATGCGAACCCGCGCCGTGTCAACGGCGCTGCGCGCCTGGCTCAGCTCGAGCGCAGAAGCGACGCCCACGTCGAAGCTATGCTGCGTCAGGCCGAGGCTCTCTTCGTATGTCTTCAGCGTGTCGCGGCTGACCTGCAGCAAGGCCTGGTCAGCCTGCAAGGTCAGCCAGGCGCTGGCGACGCTGGCAATCAGGCTGATCCGGGTGCTGCGCTGCGCCGCTTCGGTGGCGAAGTATTCCTGCAACGCCTGCTCGCGAAGACTGCCGAGACGACCGAAGAGATCCAGCTCCCAGGAAACGCCGAGCGTCGCGCTGTACTGGCTATTGATCGCACTCTGTCCGGTCTGATTGAGATCACCTGGCGTGCGGGTACGGTTACCGGTGCCATCGGCGCTCACGGCCGGCAGCAGGTCTGCCCGCTGGATCCGATACAGCGCCCGATAGGCGTCGACGTTGAGCGCCGCGACACGCAAATCACGGTTGTTCTCCAGCGCCACGCCAATCAGCTGACGCAGCGCGGGGTCACGGAAGAACGCCTCCCAGCCCAAGTCCATTTGCTGCCCCTGGCTTGCACCGGAAGCGTACTCATAGGCTTCGCCTTTCGGCCAACTGGCCGCTGTCGGCGCGTCCGGACGCTGGTATTCGGGAATCAGGGAACAGCCGCTCAGCGCTGCCATCAGTGCCAGGGCCAATACCGACTTGTTCATTGTGAATCTCCCTTCGGTTCTTCGACGGTTTTTCTGCGATCACCAATCGAGGACACCAGAACATAGAACAGCGGCACCCAGAAGATCACCAGCAGGGTCGCAGTGATCATTCCGCCGATTACACCGGTACCGATGGCATGCGAGCTGCCGGCACCCGCACCGCTCGCCAGCGCTAGTGGTACCACGCCAAGGGTAAAGGCCAGCGAGGTCATGACGATAGGCCGCAAACGCATCCGGCAGGCCTGGACTGCCGCATCGAAGCGACTCATGCCTTGCTCGTGCAGGTCCTTGGCGAACTCTACGATCAGGATTGCGTTCTTCGCAGTCAAGCCGATGGTGGTCAGCAGACCGACCTGGAAGAACACATCGTTGGATAAACCGCGGCCGAGGGTAGCGAGCAGCGCACCGATCACCCCCAGCGGCACCACCAGCATGACTGCGAATGGAATCGACCAGCTCTCGTAGAGCGCCGCAAGGCAGAGGAACACCACCAGCAGGGACAATGCATAAAGCGCCGGCGCCTGATCACCGGAGAGCCGTTCTTCGTACGACAGCCCGGTCCAGGAAATACCCACGCCCGGTGGCAGCTGTTGGGCCAGCTCCTCTACCGCCGCCATGGCCTCACCGGAGCTGTATCCCGGCGCAGCCTGCCCCATGATCTCCATCGCCGACACACCGTTATAGCGCGACAGCTTGGGCGACCCGTAAACCCACTCACCGCTGGCGAACGCGCTGAACGGCACCATTTCCCCCTGGTCGTTGCGTACGTACCATTTCTGGAAGTCTTCTGGATTCATTCGAGCAGACGCCTCGCCCTGCATGTAAACCTTCTTCACGCGGCCGCGGTCGATGAAGTCGTTCACATAACTCGAGCCCCAACCAATCGACAACGTGTTGTTGATTGCCGCGAGCGACACGCCGAGCACCCGAGCCTTTTCGTCGTCGATCTGCAGCTGATACTGCGGCTCGTCATTGAGGCCGTTCGGTCGCACCGCCATCAGCGCTGGATGCTGCGCAGCAAGCCCGAGGAACTGATTGCGTGCATTCATCAGGACGTCGTGACCGACACCAGCGCGGTCCTGCAGGTAGAAGTTGAAGCCGGTTGCGTTGCCCAGTTCCATTACGGCGGGCGGCGCGAAGGCAAACACCATGGCATCACGGAACGTACTGAAGTGCTGCTGAGCGCGCTGCGCCAGAGACGCCACGTCCTGGCCTTCAGCCGTGCGCTCGCTCCAGGGCTTCAGGCCGATGAAGGCCATTGCAGAGTTCTGCCCGCGTCCGGCGAAGTTGAAACCAGTCACCGTGAAGACCGACTGGACTACGTCGGACTCCTCTTTCAACAGATACTCACGCATCGCATCGACGGTTTGCTGAGTACGCTCGGCGGTCGACCCCGCCGGCGTCTGAACCTGGGCGAAGAGCACGCCCTGGTCTTCGTCGGGCAGAAACGAGGTTGGCAGCTTGGTAAATAGAACAGCCATGGCGGCAACAATGCCTGCGTACAACAACAGGTAGGGAATCTTGCGCTTGAGAACGCTACGTACACCCTTCTCGTAGCCGCCGACGCCCCGATCGAAGGTTCGGTTGAACCAGCCGAAGAAGCCACGCTTCTCGTGATGATGCCCCTTTGGAATAGGCTTGAGCAGCGTGGCACAGAGCGCTGGCGTGAAGATCAGTGCCACCAGCACCGAAAGCGTCATGGCCGAGGCAATAGTGATCGCAAACTGCCTGTAAATCACACCGGTCGAGCCACCGAAGAACGCCATCGGTACGAACACGGCGGAAAGCACCAGACCGATACCCACCAGCGCGCCCTGAATCTGGGTCATCGACTTGCGTGTTGCTTCGAGCGGTGACAAGCCTTCTTCGGCCATCACCCGCTCGACGTTCTCCACAACCACGATGGCATCGTCCACCAGCAGGCCGATCGCCAACACCATCGCGAACATGGTCAGCGTATTGACGCTGAAGCCGAACACTGCAAGAACGCCGAACGTGCCCAGCAGCACGACCGGTACGGCCAGCGTCGGGATCAGCGTGGCGCGAAAGTTCTGCAGGAACAGGTACATCACCAGGAAAACCAGGACGATGGCTTCGAACAGGGTATGCACGACACCGGTAATCGATGCCGAAACCACTGGGGAAGTGTCGTACGGGTAAACCACTTCCATGCCAGGCGGGAAGAACGGCTCCAGCTCGGCAATCGTTGCGCGCACGGCCTTGGCGGTGTTCAGCGCATTAGCTCCGGTTGCCAGCTTGACGGCGATCGCCGATGCAGGCTTACCGTTATACAGCGCGCTGATGGCCGAGCTTTGCTCCGCCAGCTCGACCCGCGCAACGTCGCCCAGACGTACCTGGGAGCCGTCACTGTTGACTTTGAGCAGGATGTCGCGGAACTGCTCCGGCGTCTGCAGACGCGTTTTGCCGATGATGGTCGCACTGAGCTGCTGCCCTGGGACGGCTGGCAATCCACCGAACTGCCCTCCGGAAACCTGCACGTTCTGCGCTCGAATCGCATCACCGACGTCGACCGGAGTAAGGGCAAAATTGTTCAGCTTCGCCGGATCGAGCCAGATCCGCATGGCATATTGCGAGCCGAACACCTGAAAATCGCCTACCCCGGCCGTACGGGAAATCGGGTCCTGGATGTTCGATACGATGTAATCGGAAAGGTCACCTCGGCGCATGCTGCCGTCAGTGGACACCACACCGATCACCATAAGGAAGTTACGCACTGCCTTGGTGACGCGGATACCTTGCTGCTGGACTTCCTGCGGCAGCAGCGGCGTGGCCAGCTGCAACTTGTTTTGCACCTGCACCTGCGCGATGTCCGGGTCAGTGCCTTGCTCGAAGGTCACCGTGATACTCATGCTGCCGTCCGAGTTGCTTTCCGACGACATGTAGCGCAACCCGTCAATGCCGTTCAGTTGCTGTTCGATCACCTGAACCACAGTGTCCTGCACGGTCTGCGCAGACGCGCCCGGGTAGTTGACCTGAATGCCCACCGCTGGAGGCGCGATGCTCGGATACTGGTTGACGGGCAGACCCAGGATCGCAAGCCCCCCGGCAAGCATGATCACCAAGGCTATGACCCAGGCAAAAATGGGACGATCGATGAAAAATCTAGACATTGGATGATTATCCTTGGCTCAGCCTTACTGCGCGTTTGGCTGGGCAGACGCAACGTTGGAAGCCGGCACGGCTTTGACTTCAATACCAGGCCGTATGAACTGCAGGCCCTCGGTGATCAGACGATCCCCGGCGTTCAGGCCTTCGTTGATCAGCCAGCGATTGCCAACGGTCCGCGAGGCCACCACCTGGCGAAGCTCGACCTGGTTGTCGGCGTTGACGACCAGGGCGGTCGCACTGCCATTCGGCGTACGGGTGATGCCCTGCTGCGGTGCCAGGATCGCTTCACTTCTCACGCCGGCCACCAACTGTGCATGGACGAACATGCCGGGAAGCAGCATTTTGTCAGGATTGGGGAACACGGCGCGGAGCACCACCGAACCGGTGCCGGCATCTACCGATACTTCGGAGAATTCCAGCTTGCCCTCGTGCGGGTATTCACTGCCGTCTTCCAGGGTCAGCGTCACCTTGGCTGCGTTTTCGCCGGCTTTTTCCAGCCGCCCTTCGGCCAGGTCACGGCGCAGATTGAGCAGTTCCCGGGCCGGCTGAGTCACATCGATATAGATCGGGTCGAGCTGCTGAATGACCGCCAGCTCTTGCGCCTGGCCGTTATTGACCAGCGCGCCTTCGGTAACCGCCGAGCGACCTATACGCCCGGATATAGGCGCCAGGACCTTGGTGTAGCGCACATTGATGCGCGCCTGCTCGAGGTTGGCTTCGGCTTGCAGGCTGGCTGCCCGAGCTTCTTCGTAAGCCTGCTTACTGACCGCCTGCTCTTCGACCAGTAGCGCATAGCGATCGGCCAGCGACTTGGTGGATGCCAGGCTAGCCTGGGCGCTCTTGTATGCAGCCTGATAGACCGAGTCGTCAATCTGATAGAGCTGCTGCCCCGCTTTGACATCGCTACCTTCGGTGAACAGCCGCTTCTGAATGATGCCGTCCACCTGAGGACGCACCTCGGCGATGCGATAGGGCTGCGCCCGTCCGGGAAGTTCGGTAGTCAGGGCGAAAGGCTCTGCCGCGAGCGTCACCACTCCGACCTGAGGCGTTTCCTGAGCGGCAGGCGCCGAGGCCTCTTTTTCCTCGCAGCCGCTGAGCAGGGTTACCACGGCGAAAAGTGAGATCAGAGCAGCACCGGCTGACTTGATAGGCATAAGTAGAACCTCGTTGAACGGGCAAACCAAGGGAACGCGCGCCCCCTGGCCAGATACGGATGGCAGAATGCAACGAATGTTCTTACATGCAAGACTGTTTGTAAATAGCCAAAGGGGCACACCGGGCTCTGTCCTGCGTCTTACGGCGGATATTTCGTACCGCGATCCACACCTGATCGACCGATGTTCTGAGGTGGAAAGCAAAACGCCGGCTTACGCCGGCGTTTTTTGCTCACCTAAATGCCTTTACTGGCGAACACCTTCAACCGAGATGATCAGATCGACGGTTTGCGAGGCTGGCCCCAGGTCCATCTTGATATCGAAATCTTTCAGACTCAGCGTGGTGGTGCCTTCGAAGCCGGCGCGATAGCCGCCCCAGGGATCCTTGCCTTCACCAATGAACTTGGCCGCGATCACCACCGGCTTGGTCACGCCATTGAGGGTCAGATCACCGGTGATATCAGCGGTACCTTCACCCGTCGACTTCACCGAGGTGGACTTGAAGGTGGCGGTTGGATGCTCGGAGACGTTGAGGAAATCGTCGCTGCGCAGGTGCTTGTCGCGCTCGGCATGGTTGGAGTCGACACTGCCCGTTTGCAGCGTTACGTTGACTTCGCTGGCTTCTGGCTGGGCGGCATCAAAGCTGAAGCTGCCATCGAAATCCTTGAACGTACCCCACAGCCAGCTATAACCCAGGTGGCTGATTTTGAAATTGACGAAGGCGTGCTGGCCTTTCTTATCGATCACATAGTCGGCGGCGGCAGCCTGCCCTGCGAACAGCATCGAGCCTATGGCGAGTGCAGCAAAGGTTTTCTTTAACATCTGTGGTCTCCTTGGGATAAGTAACGCATCAAGCGCGGCCGAGCATTCGTTTGAGCGTCGAATCGCGATCGATGAAATGGTGTTTCAGCGCTGCCAGGGCATGCACGCCTGAAAGAATCAACAAGGCCCACGCAAGGTATTCATGGACCAGGCCGGCGATGTCCTCCTGGTTCGGTATCGAGGTCACCAGCGCAGGCACGTCGAACCAGCCGAAGACGCTGATCGCACGACCATCTGCCGTGGAAATCAAGTAGCCAGAAATCATCACCGCGAACAGGCCCAGATAAAGAAGCCCGTGCCCGGCCTTGGTAGCCAAACGCGCCGTCCGGCCATGGCTTGCCAGCGGCGCCGGACCCTGACTGACGAATCTCCAGATAATTCGCAGCACCATCAACCCCAGCAGTAGCAAGCCGATGCTCTTGTGAATATCCGGTGCGGTGCGGTACCAGCTGCTGTAGTAGGTCAGCCCTACCATCCAGTAGCCCAGCGCGAACAGCCCGACCACGGCAATCGCCACCAGCCAGTGCATCACGATGCTGATCAGGCCGTAGTTGTTCGAAGAGTTTCGCCAATGCATGAAAAGGGTCCGAAGTTGAGTTCGACAAGCCTAACGACTAACAGATCGAATTGAATCGCATTTTTTCGTTTCAATCTATCGAACAGGCAGATATGTCTGCTCGCGGTAAAGCGACAACGAGTTCTGCTAGGCTGCGCCGGTTTCCATTCACGCAAAGGAGCGACCATGAGCCTGAACGACAGCTGGATGCAGCGCGACCTCTCGGTACTCTGGCATCCCTGTACCCAGATGAAGGACCACGAGCAGCTTCCGCTGATCCCGATACGACGCGGCGAAGGCGTCTGGCTCGAGGATTTCGACGGCAAGCGTTATCTGGATGCGGTCAGTTCATGGTGGGTCAACGTGTTTGGTCATGCCAACCCACGGATCAATCAGCGCATCAAAGATCAACTCGATCAGTTGGAACATGTGATGCTCGCCGGTTTCAGCCATCAGCCGGTAGTCGAGCTTTCCGAGCGGCTGGTACAGATCACACCTGCCGGCCTCGATCGGGTGTTTTACACCGATAACGGTTCGACCGGCATCGAGGTTGCGCTGAAGATGAGCTTCCATTACTGGCGCAACATCGGGCAACCGAACAAACAGCGTTTCGTCACCCTGACCAATAGCTATCACGGCGAAACCGTGGCGGCCATGTCGGTGGGCGACGTCGCATTGTTTACCGATACCTACAAGCCGCTGCTGCTGAACACATTCAAGGTCCCTAGCCCGGATTGTTATCTGCGCCCCGACGGCATGAGCTGGGAAGCACATTCGCGCAACATGTTCGCCCTTATGGAGCAGACGCTCGCCGAGCATCACGATGAGATCGCCGCAGTTATCGTTGAGCCGCTGATCCAAGGCGCCGGCGGCATGCGCATGTATCACCCGGTCTACCTCAAGCTGCTGCGCGAGGCTTGTGATCGCTACGATGTACACCTGATCCACGACGAGATCGCCGTCGGCTTCGGCCGTACCGGGACCATGTTCGCCTGCGAGCAGGCGGGTATCACGCCGGACTTTCTCTGCCTGTCCAAGGCGCTCACCGGGGGTTACCTGCCGATGGCCGCCGTGTTGACGACCGACAAGCTCTATCAAGCGTTCTATGACGACTACTCGACCTTGCGCGCCTTCCTGCATTCGCACACCTATACCGGCAATCCGTTGGCCTGCGCTGCAGCGTTGGCGACCCTCGAAATCTTCGAGCAGGACAACGTCATCGAAGCCAACAAGGCGCTTGCCGCGCGAATGACGAAAGCCACCGAGCACCTCAGCGACCACCCACAGGTGGCCGAGGTGCGCCAGACCGGCATGGCCGTTGCGATCGAGATGGTGCAAGACAAGGCCAGCAAGACCCCTTACCCCTGGCAGGAACGCCGCGGGCTCAAGGTCTACCAGCACGCCCTGCAGCGTGGCGCCCTGTTGCGCCCATTGGGCAGCGTGGTGTATTTCCTGCCGCCGTATACCATCACCGAAGAGCAGATCGACTTCCTCGCTGAGGTCGCCACCGAAGGCATCGATATCGCAACGCGCGCATCCATCAGCGTCGCGGTGACCCCAGGAGCGCCCAGCGAGTTTCGCGATCCCGGTTAGCGCAGGTCCGGTGCAGGCTTCAGAGACTGTGGTCAACGTTATAGACTGCCGCCTCATTTCTCGATCGCAGTTGTCCCGATGCGCATATCCCGATTCTTCGTCGATGCACCACTCTCACTCGGCGCTCATGCGCTACCGGAGGCCTCAGCCCATTACATCAGCCGAGTCCTGAGGCTTACGAACGGCGCAGTGGTGCAGCTGTTCGACGGCAGCGGTCTGGAATACCGGGGCGAGGTGGTCGAGGTAGGCAAGAAGCAGGTGACGGTCGAACTGAGCGAGCAGCTGCCCGGTCTGCCCGAGCCGGGCCTGAGGATTCACCTCGGCCAAGGGCTGTCGCGCGGTGAGCGAATGGACTGGGCGATTCAAAAGGCGACGGAGCTTGGCGCCACGGAGATCACGCCCATCGTCAGCGAGCGCTGTGAAGTACGCCTGAAGGACGAACGAGCCGACAAGCGCCTGGCCCACTGGCGCCAGATCGCCATCAGCGCTTGCGAGCAGAGCGGCCGCTCGGTCATCCCTACCATCCATCCGCCAATGCCGCTGCAGGATTGGTTGGCGGTGGAAGCGGAGCTGAAGTTGGTCCTGCACCCGGTAGCCGAATCGCTGTCGACCCACCAGCGACCCGCCACGTTGGCGTTTCTAATCGGCCCGGAAGGCGGCTTGAGTGATTCGGAAGTCGAACAGGCCCGGAGTGCCGGATTCAAGCCGGCCAGCCTCGGGCCGCGCGTGCTGCGCACCGAGACCGCACCGGTGGTCGCATTGAGCGTTGCACAGCTGCTTTGGGGCGACTTTCAGGCCGACGCCTGATGACACCGTATCGCTGGGCGATAGGCGGCCGCAGAAGCCGAGCTAAGCGGGCGTATCAAATCAACCCAGCATCCGCCAGTTTCTGCTCCAGCGCGACCAGGTCCGGGATCCGCGCTTGTACGTCACCGAGGTTGACCGCATCCAACTCGAGCGGCGCGAGCGCCACGTCCGAGCGTGCCAGGCTCGGGTCAACCTTGATCGAGCGAGGAATGCCCTGCACCAGCAAGGCGATAAATTTCACATGATCGCGTCCGCCCAAGGCGTTGAGCACCGCCACTCGCGCCTGTGAACCCGTTTCGGGCTGCCCGTTGGACGCTGCCTCGAACGACAGCAGCGGCAACGTCAGGTCGCGCCAGGTGACCTGTCCGAGAAACCACGACGGCATGCCTTGAGTGGATTGCGGGGTGCGATAGGGAATCAGCTCGGCGACGGCGACGTTGGGCAACAGCAGGGTGCGGTCAGCCAAAGGCACCAGCAGGCCGGTGATACTGGCGGAAGAATCCTGAGTGATAGCGGATTGACTCATGGGGTATCCAATTGCAAAGCCACGACAGGCTGATTGGCCTGTTGCGCGAAATGATTGACCAGGGCCTGCGCCAGCTCGCGCGGATCGCCACTAAGTGAGCTGTAGCCGCCCTCGCGAAGACAGTCCGGCATGCTCGAACAGACGCAGGAGTCGGCGCGCTGGGTCCAGACTCTGCCACCTTGGCGCAGCACATAGGCAGCCGCCGCATTGCCATCGCTGCCCATGCCGCTGAAGGCAATGACGCCACAGCGGTTGCCGAATTGCTGCGCCAGGTTGAGCATCATCTGGTCGATGGAAGGGCTGTAGGGCTCGGGCCAGCTACGTCCGCTAAGTGACATGGTGCCATCCTTGCCGAAGCCCATCTCCTGAGTGATGGGCGCCACCACGACTTCACCGCAGCGAATCGAATCGTTTTCCCGGCTCGGATTGACATTCCATTGGCTGTGCCGGCCCACCACTTGCGACAGTGCCGACTCGAAACTCGCCTCGATATGCTGAGCGTAGACGAAGCCAATCGGCAAGCCGCCCGGCAACGCATCGAGAAACGCCTTTACCGCTTCCGGGCCGCCCAGCGATGCCGCCAGCAACCAAACCTCACGAGCAGGTTCGCCCGTCATCGAATCGGCATTGGCCAGCGCCCTGGGCAATTGCAGGCGCGCAGGGCGTTCCGCGTCCTCACGCAACACTTCAAGGCGTGGGCCGACAGCCCGTGATGGATCACCAACCAACCGTTTCAGCTTGCCAAACAAGCGCCGCTCCCAACGAGGATAGTGCTCCGAGTGGCGCTCTGGGGCATGCCCCTCTCCAAACAGAACCGGGCAACTGTCTCGCTCGAGCAGCGCGTTCACCAAGGGCGAATCTTCCGTCTGAGCCAGATCGACGAGCCATAGGTCGGCTTCCACCGCCATCAGGTCCGCTTCCTCCAGCTTCGCAGGGTCGCTGTTGAGCACTACCTTGTAGCCGTTGGCGCTCAAGGCCTGCTGCAGCACATGCCGTTGCAGCGAGGTGTCGGCGACCACGCCGATGCGTGCCGCAACGATTTCACTCATGGCGTTTGACCAGTTGCTGGATCGTCTCAAGCAGCAGAGATTCCTGATATGGCTTGCCGAGGTACTCGTTGACACCGATGCCCATTGCCCGATCCCGATGCTTTTCACCGGTACGCGAGGTGATCATGATGATCGGCAGATCCTTCAGGTGTTCATCGTGGCGCACCAGGGTCGCCACTTCGAAACCGTCCATGCGTGGCATTTCGATGTCCAGCAACATGATGTCCGGCTTGCGCTCCTGCAGCTGGGTGATGGCGTCGACGCCGTCCTTGGCGGTCAGTACGTTCATCCCGTTCCGCTCCAGCAGGCGGCTGGTTACCTTGCGCACGGTGACCGAATCATCCACCACCATCACCAGCGTTGGCCGATCAACTTCGACCTCCGCCGGCTCATCCTCGCCAAGCAGGCGCAGCGGTTGCAGCTGCGTGAGCAGGTGCGCATGCAGGACACG
The DNA here is from genome assembly GCF_003325755.1 of Pseudomonas sp. SST3. The sequence continues at coordinate 87,066 of NZ_QORI02000002.1, forward strand.
GATGGTCGCGAGCAGGTCAAGAATCACCACCACCCGACCATCACCAAGAATGGTCGCACCGGAAATCCCCGGCACGGTGGCAAACTGTGGACCCAGGCTCTTCACCACGATTTCGCGCGAGCCAGCCAGGCTGTCGACCTGGACCGCCACACTGTGTTCATTCGAGCGCACCAGGATGACCGGCAAGGGCAAGCTCTGGCCGACCAGCTTGGGCCTTTGACCGTTGTTCAGCAACTCGCCGAGATAGCGCAACTCGTAGGTCTGACCCGCATACTCGAAACGCGATGCGCCCGGCTGGTAGTAGGCTTCCAGCTCGTATGGCGACACCCGCACGATACCTTCGATGGTATTTAGAGGGATCGCATACAGGTCCTCCCCGGAGTACACCATCAGCGCCCGATTGACCGATACGGTAAACGGCAGGCGGATCAGGAAGCGCGTACCGCTGCCGAGCTTCGACTCGATGCTCATGGAGCCACCGAGCTGTTTGACCTCCGAGTGCACCACGTCCATGCCGACGCCACGGCCGGATATCTGGCTGACCTGCTCGGCCGTGGAGAATCCCGCCTCGAGAATGAACTGCAGGACCTCATGGTCCGACAGGTCGTTGCCGGGCTGCATCAGTCCACGCTCAATTGCCTTACGACGAACGGCTTCGAGATTGATGCCCGCTCCGTCGTCGCTCAACGCCAGAACGATGTCGCCACCTTCACGGCTCAGATCGAGACGAATGTTGCCCTGCTCGGGCTTGCCGGTCGCCACACGCTTGGCTGCGGTTTCGATACCATGGTCGACAGCATTTCGGAGCATGTGCTCCAGCGGCGCGACGATGCGCTCCAGGACACTGCGGTCCATCTCACCCGTGGCATTGCCGACATGAAATTCGACTTGCTTGCCCAGCTCGCCAGCGACCTGACGGACGATCCGGCGCAGGCGCGGCACCAGCCGATCAAAGGGAACCATGCGCGTGCGCATGAGGCCTTCCTGAAGCTCGGTATTGACCCGCGCCTGCTGCAGCAGCAGGGTTTCGGCATCGCGGTTACGTGCAGCCAGGGTTTCCTTCAGGTCCAATAGGTCGGAAGCCGACTCGAACAACGCGCGGGAAAGCTGCTGGAGCTGCGAATGACGATCCATTTCCAACGGATCGAAATCATCGTACCCCGCGCGCTCCGCTTCGGCCTGATAGCGGCTGAGGATCTGCGCCTGGGTTTCGGTATCCAGCCGCCGCAATTGATCACGTACCCGCTCGATAGTGGCTTCCATCTCGCCCAACGTGAAGCCTACGTCACTGACCTGTTGCTCGACCCGCCCGCGGAAAATTGAGGTTTCGCCCGCCAGGTTGACCAGCCCTTCCAACAGGTCGGCCGGTACCTTCACCAGTTCCTGCGGCGCACGACGAGACGCGGCGTCCAGCGCGGCCTGCTCGGCGCGACGAATGAAAGGCAAAACCTTCGCCGGCGCATTGGTGACCGGCGCCTGAGCACTGGCGGCGACGATAGGCGTTTCGAGCGTAATGACGGAAGAGGCGGGATGATCGTCCTGATCATGCTCCTGCGGCTGCTCATCGGTAGCGGTATCGCTCGACAAGCGCGAGCGCATCGATTCCACTTCCTTCATCAAGCCGTCATAGCCGCCCTGTACATCCAGGAACAGGCTATCCGTCCAGGCACCGCCATGCTGTTGCGCCTCACTGAGGCGCTGCTCGAGGTCATGGGCCATGTCGCCCAGGCGACCTTGGGCAGCCAGGCGCGCGCCGCCCTTCAGCGTATGCAGCACGCGCATCATGTCGACCAGGGGAGCTGTGCCGTCACGTGTAGCCTCCCAGCGTCCCAGCGCGGTTTCCATCTCCTCAAGCAGTTCATCAGCCTCTTCGACGAAGATGTCCAGGATCTCCGATTCGGCGGCGTCCTGCGCGGCATCCTGAGCCGCTGTCAAGGCAACGCTGCTAGGCATGCTCAGTTGTTCTTCAGGGCTCGCTCGAAACTGCCGGATGGTTTCGATCAGATCCTGCCCGCCGGGCAGCTCGCGGTACGCACGAACGGCATCGAGCATCGCCGCGAGCCGGTCATGGCAGGTCTGTAGCAGTGTAAACAGTGCCGGGCTTGCGCGATAACTACCGGCGCACAGCCCCTCGTAGAGATACTCCAGTTCATGCGCGAGATCACCGATCTCACGTATGTCCGCCATCCGCGCTCCGCCTTTGAGCGTATGCAGATCCCGTTGTAGCGCTTCAATTTCAAAGCTATTGCCAACGTCTTCCATCCAGCGCTGCAGCGATGCGCCGGCGCGCTCGATGATGTCGAAACCTTCCTCCAGGAAGATCTCCACCAGTTCGGGATCACGGTTCTCCCAATCGGTGGCCTCGGTCGTGGCGGGCTCTCCGATGGCTGGAGGCACCTGCGCCTTGGGTTGCTCGAGCGCTTCGGACTCGAGAGCCTCTGCCGCAACTTCTGGTATCTCTTCGTCAGGGTTTCCAGGTTCGCTGGCGAGCGCACCGTCCGGTGTGCCTTTGCCCTCTGCCTGACCGATATCCGAGTCGATCGCTGCCTCCGCATCGGGAATGCGCAGGGACTCGTCAATCAGGTCCGCCGGCTCCAGAAGCGCATGCTCATCGCCCGGCACCATGTCTTGTGCGTCCTCGGACGAGGTTATCGCTTGCTCGAGTGCGGTAGCGCCGTTCTCGAAGGCCGGCGTGACGCCCTGCCGATAGGCCCGAATACGCTCGATGAGCCCCACTGCGTCATCCATTGGCTTGTGCGCCTGGAGCTGCTCCAGCTGCACTGCAAGCTGATCGTGGCTGCGCAGCAACAGCGTCGCGAGATCGTCGGCATGCACGTAGCGACCATCGGATAACCCTTCATAAAGGGTTTCGAGCTCATGGGCCAGATCGCCGATCGGCCGGATCTCGGCCATCCGCGCGCCACCCTTGAGAGTATGCAGGTCACGCAGCAGGGCGGAGAGCGCCAATTGGTTGGACGAATCTCCCAGCCAGCGTTCCAGCGCGCCACCCGCGCTTTCCAGCAAATCGACGGCTTCGTCGAGAAATATCTCGACCATTTCTTCGTCCAGCTCGTCCATCTCCGAGCTGGCCTCGGCAGGCCAGGCTTCGGCTTCGGCTTCGGCTTCGGCTTCGGCTTCGGCGGTACTCTGAGCTACGTCGCCAACCGAAGTGGTAATGGCGACGGAGTCCGGCTGTATTTCGTCGGCCGGCAGCTCGTATGCATATGGATCAATCGCCTCGGCTAGAAGGTTCTGCAGCCGAGCCACCAGTTCGGGCTGCCCCGTGACCTGCAGGCCCGCAGCAACCTGGTCCATCATGCCGACCAGCGTCTCGTGACCCTCTTCAACGTCATCAAAGAACCGCGCGCTAACCGCGAGGCGGCCATCCTGCACGACTGCATACAGATTGAGCAGCACCTGACACAGCGCGTCGATCTGCGGAAGATCGGCCATCTGCGCACCGAGGCCGAGCGTCGTAAGCTCTTCCAGCAGTGCGGTCAACTCTTGGCGTTCGGCAGGATGCTCGCGCCAGCTCTGCAGCAGGTCTTCGGCATCCAGCAGAATATTCATGCCTTCGGACAGGAACAGTGCAATCATGCCGGGATCGCGAGGCTCTCCCTGTTGGTTGTCCCCACGTTCGCCAGCGTCCGCCAGCCGAGCCTGGTGCAGTGCATGGACGTGAGCGATGAGCTCCTCGGCACCTTTGATCGGGGCCAACGGATCGAGCTCTAGGTTCTCCAGTCCACGTCGCAGGAGCTGCTCGGCCGCGTGTAGCAGCTCCGCTTCGGCCAGATCCATTGGGATCAGATTGGCTTTGAACTCCTTGACCATCTTTTCCAGCGGAGTGGCAATTTCCGCCACGGGCAGGATGCCCGCCATATGCGCGCTGCCCTTCAGCGTATGCAGCGCTCGCTGCAACGCGTCAGTCACTGGCTGAGGAAGACGCTGCGCACAATCGGCGAGAAAATCGACCAATGTGGTGAGATGGGATTCCGCCTCGTTGCGGAAGATTTCCAGCAGCTGCGGGTCCAGCACGTCTTCGTTGACCGATTCCTGTGGCGCATCGAGCGCATCACCACCTTGCGGATCAGGATCGGTCGGCTGACCTTTTGCCAGCGCATGGGCGTTGGCCGCCAATCGATCGACATCGTCGCGCTGGCGTTGCGCCTTGGCAGCGAACTCGTCGACCAGAGCAGGCATCAGCGCGACCACATCGGTCACGAGCTTCTTCACCGCATCACTCGCCTCGACACTGCGGTCGAGGACACGGTTGAGCAGGTTTTCCACCGACCACGCCAATTCACCGATAACCAGCGCGCGCACCATGCGTCCGCTGCCCTTGAGCGTGTGGAAGGCTCGCCGAACCTCACCAAGCGCCTCCTTATCCGAGGCGTCGGTGTACCACCGGGGCAAATACTCACCAATGGTTTCGAGCACCTCTGCCGCTTCCTCGATGAAGACCTCAAGCAGGTCCTCATCAACCGGCTCCTCGCCTTCCGGCGGCGGCAGCAAGCTCTGCGGGACATTCTGTGCAGGGGGATTGATCGAGACGACCGGCGCCGCCATGACGTCTTCCATGCTCATTGCCGGTTGCGCCGCGGCTGGCTGCTCGACCGGTTCAGGCAGTATCACCTCGGGCATATCGAGCTCAGCCATTTCAGCTTCACTCCAATCCACCGTATAACCGAGCGAATCGTCCCCTGCCTGCTCCGAAAGGTCATCAACCGTCACAGGGCGCGCAAGCTCAGGCTCGGTGAGCTCGATGGTCTCACTCGGCCAAGCGGTAACATTGGACTCGATTGCGTCATCGCCGTGGTCGCTGTGTTCTTCGTCATTCCAATCAATGAAGAACTCGGCTTCACCGGCTGCCAGGTCCTCAGCCGATGTATCACCGGATTGCAGTTTGTCTTGATCCGACTGCCAGTTGTCAGAGTGCTCCAGGCCTGGCTCCGGCAACACTTCGATCTCGTCCAGCGGATCGGACAGCGTGAGATCTGCCTCAGCACTGAGCTCGTCGCGGTGCTTCAGCACCGGCTGCTCGCGCAATGGATAGCCCAGCGTCTCGAGGCTTTCTTCGGCCACGTCGAGAATCAGATCACCCTGCGATCCACAGTCCTCGCTAAGGCGCTCAAGGTAATACTCGACGCTGGTTATCGCATCGGCGAGCGTATCCAGGCTCTGCCAATCCGGAATCGCCTGAGGCTCGAGCAGTTGCTCTTGTATATAACGATTGCAGGCCTCCAGCAGGGCGGCGGCACGCGCAAGCGGGACCATCGCCAGCCCACCGCGCGATTGCGTCAGCAGCTCCGGCACTCGAGCGAGATGTTGATGATTCCACTGAGAAGCGATGAATTCGATGATGGCGTCCTTGGCCTGTTCAAGTCCCGTACGCGCTTCGCGAATAACCAGCTGATGAATCTGGGCAACGTCGGTAGTCGGCACATGGCTTTCTTCGCCTCGCTCGTCAGACGTGCCCCCGACCATGCCAGCCAACGTCGCCTCGACATACAACAGCGCACCCGCAACATCCATCAGCGCTGCATCATCGGCCTGCTGTTGCCCTTGCGCCAAAACGTCGATCAATCCGATCTGATCGAGAATGATCCGGCGTGGCTGGCCGAAACCCAGCACCGCAAGCGTGTCGGCAATCTGCTTGAGCGGCGGCTGCAGCGCGGCGAGCTCGGCGAGCCCCATGCGATCGCTGCGTACGAACAGATCCAGGCTGTCCTTCACCCTGACCAGCTCCTCGCACAGCGCAGCCACAACCGAACGCATGGCCCCACGGTCCGGACCGGCCAACTGGGCACGCTCCTCATCGACCACGGCGCTGTCGGGTAACGCATCGTCCAGGCTGTATTCGGCTTTCAACGCCTGAATACGGGGAGAATGCGAGGGTGCCTTAGCGACATAAAACAGCAGATTCTTGGTCAGCTCGTCCGGTGCGGCCTGGTTAATCCCGTCGGCACCCTGCGCCACTAGTCGCTTGAGTTCTCTGTCAACCTGGCGCAACAAGTTGCGAATCGTAGTGCCGTTAGCGACCGCGCCGCTGGCCATGCCTTCGACCACGCCCGATGCGATCTGCCACAGCGCACCCAGCGGTGCATCCTTGCAGAGCATCTCCAGACGCGCGAAAACCCGCGCCATGTACCCGAGATTGGTGGGGAGATCCTGGTTGCGAATCACCCCAACCAGCGCCACCTGCAACATCTGCCGCAGCTTACGAAGCAAGCCGGGGAGATCGGAGGTCTGCCGCTGAGCCAGGAACTCACCCGACAGGGCCGGCGTCCGGGCCGACATATCGGGCGAGAACAGGCTGGTTTCCGAAAGCAGCTTCTCGCCCCGCGCAGCACGCAGATCGTTGAGCAGAGGCAGCACGACCATCGGCAGATCACGGCGGGCACTCTGGATGCGATCCAGATATACCGGCATCTGCAGAATCGCCTGCATCAGCACTTCAAGCGCCTCGGCCTGGCTGGCGACGCGCTCGTCCAGCAAGGCTCGGGCGAGTTGCTCCATTTCCTCGGCAAGCAATGCAGCACCGTAGAACTCGACCATCTGCAAGGTGCCGTGCACCTGATGCACGTAGGTCAGGCAGAAGCGCATCCGCGTCGAGTCTTGCGGGTTTTCGACGAACGCTTCCAAGGCCTGTCGCGCCTGCTTCAGCGTTTCGGCAATCTCGCCTTTCACCCACTCCAGGGCGACATAATCGTGCCGATCACCCATAGCGACTCCGCTCATAAACATTTCCGGGTAAAGGCCAAAACCTGACTATCAGCTACCGGCACCAGTTCTGGATGCTGCCAGCCAACTACCTCACCTGCACCGATAACCAGCAATCCTCCCGGCGCCAGGCGCTCGACCAGATGATTGAGGATTTCGCGGCGGCGCCAGCGACGAAAGTAGATCAACAGGTTCTGACAAAAAATGACGTCCATATCGGACATAGGCGCACCGTTCAGCTCCAGCACGTTAAGTCTGGCAAAGCACACACGCGCAGCAAGGCTGGGCGTCACCTGGAAGCGACCGTCCGGCATTGGCTGGAAATACCGAGCGCACAGGTCAGGTGCCATCTGCTCGAGTCGACGACGACTGTAGAGGCCATCCCGTGACCGGCCCAGCGCGCTGAGGCTGATATCGGTGCCGATCACCCCGTACTGCCCGTCACCGACTTCGGCCGACAGCGCTTCCGCCGCGCAGATCGCCAGTGAATAGGTCTCCTCGCCGCTTGCGCACCCCACACTCCACAACGACCAGGGCCGTGCAGCAGCGCGCGACTCGCACCGCTGCTGCATGTAGGCCGAAAGCAGCGCGAACGACGGCGGATGTCGAAAAAAGCGGGTTTCCTGGACCGTCAAGCGATCCATCAGCGTTGACCATTCCACCGCGCCCCGAGGACCATCGGTGACCTGGCGGTAATAGCTGGCGTAATCCGTCACTCCGACTTCGCGCATGCGGCTGCTCAGGTTCGCCTGCAGGAATATTCGACGTTGTTCGGTAACCACCATGCCGGACCGCTCTTCGAGCAAGGCTTGCCAGTCATGAAATTCCGCTGACGACATATCGGCCAAGGGTCTGAGTGACCAGTCGACACTTGGCTGCATGCCCTGCCCCTTACTCATGAACTTTCACAGCGACCTTCCGGCCGCTGCGCTCTCAGTCAGGCCTGATCCTGCGTTTCCGGCAAGGTGAAGCCGGAAACCGAATGGCGCATTTCGTTGGCCATCTTCGCGAGGTTACCAATGCTCTTAGCGGTAGCGGTGGTACCCGAGGAGGTCTGCGAGGTAATTTCCTGGATGACGTTCATGGTGTTGGAGATGTGGCCGGCCGACGAAGCCTGCTGGCGGGCGGCGTTGGAGATGTTCTGAATCAGGGCTGCAAGGCTCTTGGATACCTTCTCAATCTCTTCCAGCGCGACACCCGCATCCTGGGCCAGGCGAGCGCCTCGAACCACTTCGGAAGTGGTCTGCTCCATGGAGATAACGGCTTCGTTGGTGTCCGTCTGAATAGTCTTGACCAGCGCTTCGATCTGCTTGGTCGCAGCGGATGAACGTTCAGCGAGGCGTTGTACTTCGTCCGCAACCACAGCGAAGCCTCGGCCCGCGTCGCCGGCCATCGAGGCCTGAATAGCGGCGTTCAGTGCAAGAATGTTGGTCTGGTCGGCGATGTCATTGATCAGGCTGACGATGTCACCGATCTCTTGGGACGATTCACCAAGCCGCTTGATTCGCTTGGACGTGTCCTGGATCTGCTCACGGATGTTATCCATGCCGGTGATGGTGTTATGCACCACCTCGTTGCCCTTGTTGGCAATGGCTACGGACCGCTCCGCCACCGCAGAGGACTCCGCGGCGTTGGCCGATACCTGGTCAATCGACACTGCCATTTCGTTGATCGCTGCGGAGGCACCGGCAATCTCCTGGGCCTGATGCTCGGAAGCCTCGGCCAGGTGCATGGCGGTTGCCTGGGTCTCCTGGGCTGCGCCCGATACCTGAACGGCAGTCTGGTTGATCGTTTCGACCAGATCGCGCAACTGGTCGATGGAGTAGTTGATCGAGTCGGCGATGGCACCGGTGAAGTCCTCGGTTACCGTGGCGGCTACCGTAAGGTCACCATCAGCCAGGTCACCGATCTCATCGAGCAAGCGCAGAATTGCCGTCTGGTTACGCTCGTTCTTTTCCGCCGTCTCACTCAATCGACGACGAGTTTCCTGAACCATGACCAGGCCGATCAATAGGATCGAGGCAAGGGCTAGGGCACCGAGGACGTAGCCCGCCAGGGTATTGATGTAGCGGGCTTCGGCACGACCTTGCAGCCCTTGGGTCAGGACCGAAGTCTTGTCGAGCAGGGTTTGCGAAACCTCGAAAATGCTGTTCGACGACTCACGGACCTGAAAAAGCTCCGGTGAGGTTTCGAGAATCTCGTCTACCGAACCCGATACGAACTGGAACAGTTCGGAAATCGCGGCCAGACGATCCAGCGCCTCGACGTCGTTGACTCGAGTGATGCCCATGGCTTCGTTGCCTTCGAGCATCGCGTTGAGTACGCGGCCGAACAGGCTTGCATCGCGACCGAACATATCGGCCGCCTGAACCGAATCCTGATCACCGGACAGCACCTTGTTCACCGAACCCAGAATACGCTCGGCAAGCAGTGACTGACGCTGCGCGACGGAAACCTGAGCCGCCGGAGCGCCACTTTCCAGAAGAATATCGACAACCTCTTCGTACTCGACCTGCAGCTGCGGAATGGTTTCGGCGAGGGTAGCCGCGACCTGATGCAGGGACAGTACGGTTTGTTCGCTGGCGAGAATTGCGTCGGTGTTCTGCCGCAAGGTATCCCAATCCTGCTGCACCGCAGCGACTTCGGTCCGCAGCGACTGCGGAACCGCCGGCAACCCGATGCTCTCATCGCCTTCGGAGAGATAGCCCCAGCGCTCGCTGAAGTCGTTTCGTGCGTCTTTCAGCGAGCCGAACGCATCCGGCGTACCGGCAGCCGCTTCAACCGCGTTCTTCGCGATGCGCTGCGATAGAACTCTCAGCTCGCCAGCGTGTCCGATGTATTCATTGTCATAGTCAGCCTGGGTATTGATGTACGCGAAGTTCACGAACAACAGCACCATCGACACGATCAGAAGGAGAAATAGCCCGGCGATCAACGTATTGCTACGTACCCCTGCCAGCAATGCATTTGCGTTCATTTTTTTCATTTTTCCGGCCCCCGCCTGGACCACCCGTACGTTTCCTTCCAAGAACCAAAAGGCCGGCATTAGCCGACCCCACCTAAATCAATACGCCACGTCCAGGAATGTCTGATGCGCAGCAAGCGCGTGTGGACTGAATACCAGCCACGGCTGCTCGCGCTGAAACACACCATGAATAAAGGGTTGAATCGACGCCTCGACCGGCGGCAGCTGTTCGGAGAAAGCATCTACCGGAAAATGCTGCATGCCGAACACTTCGTCGACCGTCAGCCCCGCAAACACTTCTTGATGATCAACCACCAGAACCCGCCGCTGCTTGCGCAGAGGCGACAGCTCCAAACCGAAATACCCACACAGATCCATGACCGGCAACAGTCTGCCGCGAACATTCGCCACACCCTTCACCCAGGCTTTTACACCGGGCAGCAGCGTGTAGCGGGGCTCATGGAGTATTTCGCCGACCTCCCCCATCGGGGCAACAAACAAACGGCCCCCCATTCGAAAACCGATGCCAGCCCAGGTCTGGATGGCTTCCTGCTGCGAAGGCAGGCCGGCAGCCAACGCTCGGCAACGGGCATCGATTTCCAGAAGTCGCTGAAACGGCGTAGGCGTATCCGACATGCTGGCAACATCCCTTGTCCGGATTACGAAACTGCCGATTAACCGGCCAGTACGGCGTTCAGAGTCTTCAGCAGCGTCGCTTCATCCACTGGTTTGGTCAGGTAATCTTTGGCACCTTGACGCTTGCCCCAGACCTTATCGGTTTCCTGGTCCTTGGTCGTCACAATGATTACCGGAATGTGACTGGTTTCAGCATCTTTGGTCAGCTGGCGAGTGGCCTGAAAACCATTCAGGCCAGGCATAACGATGTCCATCAACACAGCGTCCGGTTTTTCCTGGCGAGCAAGCGCTACGCCATCGGCACCGTTTTCGGCTTTCAGAACGACATGACCATGCTTTTCCAGCATGGCAGTCAGCTTGTACATTTCGGTCGGCGAATCATCAACAATCAGAACGCGAGCCATGGTTACTCCGTGGGAAAGGCTTCAGCGGCACTCAGGGCCGAACTTCAGGATACTTGCTCTACCGGTGCGAAATCAGGCACATGGGCCTTGATAGCACCGAGCAACTCTTCTTTGCTGAAAGGCTTGGTGAGGTACTGATCCGACCCCACGATCCGCCCCTTGGCCTTGTCGAACAGGCCATCCTTGGAGGACAGCATGATTACCGGGGTGGACTTGAAAGAACTGTTGTTCTTGATCAGCGCACAGGTCTGATAACCATCCAGTCGGGGCATCATGATATCGACGAAAATGATGCGCGGGTGACTATCCGCGATTTTGGCGAGCGCATCGAAGCCATCCACCGCCGTGATCACATCACAACCTACTTTCTTCAGCAGCGTTTCGGCGGTGCGACGAATCGTTTTCGAATCGTCGATCACCATGACCTTCAAGCCCTCGGAGTGCTGTTCCATTTCGCCCTACCATCGCCTCGGTGAGTCGTAGTTTATCGTTATGTCAGTGCGCCAGAGGCCCTGTCATCGATGGGCTGCACCCAATCGCCGGACCTTTTTAGCACACTCCTCAAATGCAAGCTATCTGACGCCGGAGCAGCGGGATTTTCCTTGACCCAACGCACAACCGCCGCCAATCTGCGTCGACATTTCAAGCCTTGGCAGCTCCGCCCTGCCCCTCGTTGGAGATCATCACATGACTGTTCGCGTCGGGATCATCATGGACCCAATCGCGCAGATCGCATTCAAGAAGGACAGCTCGCTGGCCATGTTGCTGGCTGCCCAGGCCCGCGGCTGGACGCTCTACTACATGGAGCAGCGCGATCTTTACCAGCTCGGCGGCGAAGCGCGTGCCCGCATGCGCACGCTCAAGGTCTTCAACGACCCCCAACACTGGTACGAGGCGGACGAAGAGGTCGATAACGCACTGGCCGAGCTCGACGTCATCCTGATGCGCAAAGACCCACCCTTCAATAGCGAGTACGTGTATGCCACCTACCTGCTGGAGCTTGCCGAACAAACCGGTTCGCTGGTGGTGAACCGACCGCAGAGCCTGCGCGATTGCAACGAGAAGTTCTTTGCTACCCAGTTCCCGCAACTCACGCCGCCGACGCTTGTCAGTCGGCGGTCCGACATTCTGCGGGAGTTTGCCCGCGAGCAGCGTGACATCATTCTCAAACCATTGGATGAAATGGGCGGTGCCTCGATTTTCCGACACCGCGAAGGCGACCCGAACCTTTCGGTGATTCTCGAAGTGCTGACGGAGCACGGCAGTCGCCAGATCATGGCGCAGCGCTACATCCCGGCCATCAAGGATGGCGACAAGCGAATCCTGATGATCGATGGTGAGCCGGTGCCCTACTGCCTGGCGCGCATCCCGGCGGCAGGCGAAACCCGCGGGAATCTTGCCGCCGGTGGACGCGGTGTGGCTCAGCCGTTGTCCGATCGCGATAGAGAGATTGCGAGCATCGTCGGGCCGGAGCTGCGAAAGCGTGGCCTGCTGTTCGTCGGACTGGACGTGATCGGCGATTTTCTTACTGAGATCAACATCACCAGCCCGACCTGCATTCGCGAGATCGATAACGCGTTCGATACCCGTATCGGCGAGCGCCTAATGGATGCTATCGCCACGAAACTGCAAGATCGGCACAACGCCTAGCAAGCCACAGCGGCTGGCGCGCCGGACCAGCCGCAACCCGCCGCAGGCAAAGCGGATGCTGGCTACCCGCCTCCGCTACCCTCGTCATACTCACTCACCAAAGCTGCCGCCTGGTTCATAGACTTTTGCAGTCACGCTGGGCAGACTGCGCGCACTTCGAGCCGACTGAAATGCGATGAACGCCGCTACACGCCAACCCACTCCTGCCCATACCGGCGTCCGTCCGGCGGATCGTCTCGGCTTCACGATATTTCTCGCCGCCGCGTTGCATGCAGCCTTGATCCTCGGCCTCGGCTTCTCGCTATCCGAGCCGAAGCAGATCAGCAAGACACTGGAAATCACCCTGTCTACCTTCAAAAGCGAAGACAAGCCGAAAGAGGCCGACTTCCTCGCACAGGACAACCAGCAGGGTAGCGGCACACTGGAACATAAAGCGTCGCCGAAAACGACCGAGCAGGCGCCGTTTCAGGACACCCAGGTACGCAAGGTGACTCCGGCGTCGTCACCACCACCGAGCACGCGCAGCGAGGCACCGAAGACCGCCGTGGCGACCCGCGCGCCGCAACCGGACAAAACCCCGGTAAAACCCCAGAAAAACAAGCCGCAGCCCCAGGCACAGCCGGCGCCCGTCTATGACAGCTCACAGCTCAGTGCGGAGATCGCCAGCCTCGAAGCGGAGCTGGCCCAGCAGGTCGAGCAATACGCCAAGCGGCCTCGGGTCAGCCGTCAGAACAGCGCCGCTACCATGCGCGACATCAGCGCCTGGTACCGCGACGAATGGCGCAAAAAAGTTGAGCGTATCGGTAACCTCAACTACCCCGACGAAGCACGTCGTCAACAGATATATGGCAGCCTGCGCATGCTGGTGATCATTGATCGCAACGGTGCGGTACAGGAGCTTCGGGTGCTCGAATCCTCCGGCCAAACAGTGCTCGATGAGGCGGCCATGCGCATCGTCAGGCTCGCAGCACCCTTCGCACCCTTCTCCGGTGAGCTGGCGCAGAAATTTGACCAGGTCGAAATCATCAGGACCTGGCGTTTCGAGCGCGGCGACCGGCTATCGAGCCGCTGATCGGCGATCAAGCGCAGGCCGTGAAACCTCGGGAGCGCGACAAGCCAGCTTGAGCGGCTTCACGACCCTGCTCGCAACGCTTAAGCTAGCGCCCATGAACGCATCCTCGCCCAGCTACCTCAAGCATCACTTTCTGATTGCCATGCCACACATGGCAGATCCCAACTTTGCCCAGGCACTGATCTACCTTATAGAGCACAATCAGGACGGTGCAATGGGACTCATCGTCAATCGTCCAAGCGGGCTGAATCTCGCCGACATTCTTGAGCAACTACGCCCGGAGGAGCCCATCGACCCTGGCAGCCAGCAGGTATCGATCTTCTCCGGCGGCCCGGTGCAGACCGACCGAGGCTTTGTACTGCACCCATCCGACGCCCAGTTTCAGGCGACGCTCGGACTTGGCGAGCTAGGCGTGACCACGTCCCAGGACGTGCTTTTTGCCATTGCCGATGGATATGGCCCGAGACAGCATTTCATCGCCCTCGGCTACGCCGGCTGGGAGCCGGGCCAGCTTGAGGCGGAGCTGGTCGACAATGCCTGGCTGAGCTGCCCGGCGCAGCCGCATATCCTGTTTGATCTGCCCCATGAGCAACGCCTGTCTGCCGCTGCTGCATCGCTAGGGGTGGACCTCGGTCTGCTCAGTAGTCAGGTCGGCCACGCATGAGCGCCCTGCGCCTGTTGCTGGGCTTCGACTATGGCACCAAGCAGATCGGCATCGCCGTCGGCCAGGCGGTCACCGGCCAGGCACGAGAACTCTGCGTGATCAAGGCACAGAACGGTGTGCCCGACTGGTCGCAGATCGAGGCGTTATTACGCGAATGGCAACCCGATGCGTTGGTGGTCGGCCTGCCATTGAACATGGATGGCAGTCCCAGTGAGATGAGCGCTCGCGCGGAGAAGTTCGCGCGTCGCCTCAACGGCCGGTTCAATCTGCCGGTACACACCCACGACGAGCGCCTGACAACCTACGAAGCCAAAGGCGAGCGCCTGCGCGGCGGACAACAAGGTGGCTATCGCGAGCGCCCGGTCGATGCCCTCGCCGCGGCCCTTTTACTCGAAGGCTGGCTGACCGCGCAGCACAACGCCTGAAAGCCGCTTCAAGGAGAGAAACGAATGATCCTGCCGAACCCTGATCAGCTGCTACCGGAAATGGCCGCAGCACTGGAGCAACACCTGAGCAGCCACGACATATTGGAGCCACGCTTTATCGGCATCCATACCGGCGGCGTCTGGGTCGCCCAGGCACTGCTGGACTTGCGCGGCAAACAGGAAGCCCTCGGTGTGCTGGATGTGTCCTTCTATCGCGACGACTTTACCCAGAACGGCCTGCATCCGCAGGTTCGCCCCTCGGCGCTGCCATTCGAAATCGATGGACAACACCTGGTGCTCATTGACGATGTGCTGATGAGCGGGCGAACCGTCCGCGCCGCACTCAACGAGCTGTTCGATTACGGCCGACCCGCCAGCGTCAGCCTGATCTGCCTGCTTGACCTCAACGCCCGCGAGCTGCCGATCCGACCGGACGTGGTCGGGGCGACGCTATCTCTGCCACCCGACCAACGCGTCAAATTGCTTGGCCCCGCCCCGCTCGCACTTGAGCTCCAGACCCTCGCCTCCGCCAATTGAGACCCTCGCGATGACGCCTATCGACGCCAAGCGCCCGCTACAGCTGAACGACAACGGTCAGTTGCGCCATTTCTTGTCCCTGGATGGCCTGCCGCGCGCACTGCTTACCGAAATCCTCGACACCGCCGACTCCTTTCTCGAGGTCGGCGCCAGGGCAGTCAAGAAGGTCCCGCTACTGCGCGGCAAAACTGTCTGCAACGTCTTCTTCGAAAACTCCACGCGCACCCGCACCACCTTCGAACTGGCGGCCCAGCGGCTATCGGCAGACGTAATCACGCTGAACGTCTCGACCTCTTCCACCAGCAAGGGCGAAACCCTCACCGATACGCTGCGCAACCTTGAAGCCATGGCCGCCGACATGTTCGTTGTCCGCCACGCCGATTCAGGCGCCGCGCATTTCATCGCGGAACAGGTTTGCCCCGATGTGGCGGTCATCAATGGCGGTGACGGTCGCCACGCGCATCCGACCCAAGGCATGCTCGACATGCTCACCATTCGCCGACACAAGGGCGACTTCGAGAAACTGTCGGTGGCTATTGTCGGCGACATACTGCATTCGCGGGTGGCCCGCTCGAACATGCTTGCCCTGAAGACCCTCGGCTGTCCGGACATTCGTGTGATCGGTCCGAAAACGCTACTGCCGGTCGGCCTGGAGCAGTACGGCGTCAGCATCTATCACGACATGAACGAAGGCCTGCGCGACGTCGACGTGGTGATCATGCTGCGCCTGCAACGTGAACGTATGCAAGGTGGCCTGCTGCCCAGCGAGGGCGAGTTCTACCGCCTCTACGGCCTGACCACGCAGCGCATGGCATTGGCCAAACCGGACGCCATCGTTATGCATCCGGGGCCGATCAACCGTGGCGTCGAGATCGAGTCGGCAGTGGCGGATGGCCCTCAGTCGGTCATTCTCAACCAGGTGACCTATGGCATCGCAATCCGTATGGCAGTGCTTTCCATGGCGATGAGTGGCCAGACTGCCCAACGGCAGCTCGAAAACGAATACGCAGCCGAGGAGCAGAACTGATGCCAACCCAAATCCTCGGTGCACGCCTGATCGACCCTGCCAGCGGGCGCGATGAAGTCACCGATATCTACTGCCAGGACGCCAGGATCGTTGCTATCGGCCAGGCGCCGGCAGGCTTCAGCGCAGCGCACACCATCGACGCCCAGGGTCTGGTCGCCGCGCCCGGCCTGGTCGATTTGTCCGTCGCCCTCCGCGAGCCGGGCTATAGCCGCAAGGGCAACATCGCCAGCGAGACACTCGCCGCTACGGCAGGCGGCATCACCAGCCTGTGCTGCCCACCAGCCACCCGGCCGGTGCTGGACACCGCGGCGGTTGCCGAGCTGATTCTCGACCGCGCCCGCGAGTCCGGTCATGCCAAGGTCTTCCCGATCGGCGCCCTGACTCGCGATTTGGCGGGTGAACAGCTCGCCGAGCTGGTGGCGTTGCGCGATGCTGGCTGCGTCGCCTTCGGCAACGGCCTGACCAACTTCAACAGCAATCGCAACCTTAGCCGCGCTCTGGAATACGCGGCGACGTTCGACCTCACGGTCGTCATTCACTCGCAGGACGCCGACCTGGCCACCGGCGGGCTGGCTCACGAAGGTCCCGCAGCAGCCTTCCTGGGCCTGGCCGGCATCCCCGAAACCGCCGAGACCATCGCACTGGCGCGCAACCTGCTACTGGTTGAGCAGACCGGCGTTCGCGCCCACTTCAGCCAGCTCACCACAGCCCGCGGTGCACAGATGATCGCCGAAGCCCAGGCGCGCGGTCTGCAGGTCACAGCCGATGTGGCGATGTATCAGCTGATTCTGACCGACGAGGCGTTGCATGGCTTTTCCAGCCTTTACCACGTGCAACCGCCATTGCGCAGCGCAGCCGACCGCGAAGGCCTGCGTGAAGCCGTCAGGTCCGGTGTCATCTCGGTGATATCCAGCCACCATCAGCCCCACGAAGCAGACGCCAAACAGGCACCTTTCGGCGAAACCGAGCCTGGTATCAGCAGCGCGGAAATCCTCCTGCCGCTGGCTCTGACGCTGGTGGAAGATGGCCTGCTCGACCTGCCGACGCTACTCGCTCGCCTGAGCAGCGGCCCGGCCGCCGCGATGCGTCTGCCTGTCGGACGACTGGCCGTAGGCGAAGCTGCCGATCTGGTTCTGTTCGATCCGCGCGGCTCTACGCTGGCCGGCGAAGTCTGGCACTCGAAAGGCCGCAATTGCCCCTTCATCGGCCACTGTCTGCCGGGCGCAGTGCGCCACACTATCGTGGACGGCCGAGTCGCCTTCCAAGACTGATTCGATGATGTTCAGGCAGCCCGGCCCGCAAGCCGGGCCGCCTTCGAGACTCGCCGCTACCAGCGCTTTTCCATGTTGCGCATCGAGATCTGGCTGTTCAGTGTCCAGAAGTCATAGAGCACGCCAACGAAAAACAACCCGCCAGTGCACAGGTAGATCAGGCCAGTAATCCATTTGCCCTGATACATACGGTGCACGCCGAACACACCGAGAAAAGTCAGCAGGATCCAGGCCACGGTGTAATCGATCGGCCCCGGCTGGAAGCGCATGTCGGCCTGCCGATCCATCGACGGGATGAGAAACAGATCGATGATCCAGCCGACGAAGAACAAGCCGAGGGTGAAGAACCAGATGGTGCCAGTGATCGGCTTGCCGTAATAGAAACGGTGGGAACCGAGGAATCCAAAGATCCACAGGAGATAACCGATCAGGGTGCTATGGGTGTTCTGCCGCATCTAAGCCTCGCTGTCTGATTTGGGTGATGCCCGTTGAGCTTATCCGATTCCGATTGCGTGTAGTTTCTGCCGAGCGGGCGTTGTTCGGCTATGTCATCGTGATACTGTACATGCAAACAGTATCACGGCAATTCCTCATGCAACTGATAGAGAAACTCAGCGTACTGGCGGACGCCGCGAAGTACGACGTGTCTTGCGCCAGCAGCGGCGCGCCGAAGCGCAGCTCAAAAGGCCGCAGCGGACTCGGCGCCACGGACGGCATGGGCATCTGCCACAGCTTTACGCCGGATGGGCGTTGCGTAGCGCTGCTGAAGATTATGCTGACCAATTTCTGCCTGTATGACTGCCAGTATTGCGTTAACCGGCGCTCGAGCGATGTACCCCGCGCACGCTTCACACCGGAAGAGGTAGTGACGCTGACGCTCGATTTCTACCGCCGGAACTGCATCAGTGGACTGTTTCTCAGCTCCGGCATCATTCGCTCGGCGGACTACACCATGGAACAGCTCGTCCGCGTCGCCAAGTTACTGCGTGAAGAACATGAGTTTCGCGGCTATATACATCTGAAAACCATCCCCGACGCCGACCCTCTCCTGATAGCAGAAGCTGGCCGTTATGCCGATCGGCTCAGCGTCAACATCGAACTGCCGACCGAGAGCAGCCTGATCCGCCTGGCGCCGGAAAAAAGCAGGTCGTAACGATCAAACAGGCGATGCGTTCAATTCACCAGGGCGAGACCGAAGCTCAGGTAGAAAAACGAGCGCCGCGCTTCGCTCCGGCCGGACAGAGCACCCAGATGATCGTCGGTGCCGATGCTACGGATGACAACACGATTCTCCACACCGCACAGTCACTGTACGGCGATTACCGTCTACGCCGGGTGTATTACTCGGCGTTCAGTCCGATCCCGCATAGCCCCAAGACCGTGCCCTTCGAAGCACCGCCGCTACTGCGCGAGCATCGCCTGTATCAGGCCGACTTTCTAATGCGCGGTTATGGCTTCCAGGCCAGCGAATTGCTCAGCGGCCCCGGCAACCTGCCATTGGATATCGACCCCAAGCTGGCCTGGGCACTGTCCAATCGAGAGCAGTTTCCGGTCGATCTGAACCGGGCCGAGCCCGCATTGATCGCGCGTGTCCCTGGGATCGGAATACTAAGTGCCAAACGCCTGGTCGCCCTGCGCCGGCAGAAGCGCATCCGCTTCGAAGACCTGACACGCCTGCGCTGCTCGCTGGAGAAAGCCAAACCTTTCGTCATCACCCAGGACTACCGACCCAATCTGGCCTACCGAGAGTCAGCCACCTTGCGTCGCAGCTCAGCGAAGGTCCCGTGCAGATGGGGCTGTGGTGATGCGCCAGGTGCGCTTTGATGGCAGTTTCGATGGCTGGCGCGCCGCCGCGCGCCGTCTGCTGCTCGGCGGGGTCGCGCCGCATCAAGTGGAATGGCTAAGCGGCGACGCGCCGGGCGGTCTATTCGATGAGGCGGAAACGCTCGAGGCGATCGAGAAACCCCGGTCAATCCGCATTCAGCGGCAATTGCTAGCGGAACTGGAGGCGGCGGCGCGCTATCGCACGAGTGATCGTTGGAGCTTGCTATATCGCATTCTCTGGCGAGTCGCCAAAGGCGATCAAACGGCTAGGCTGGCTGGCGATGCCGATGGCAGTGAGCTGCAGGCGCGGATCAAGTCAGTACGCCGCGAAGCACACCATATGCACGCCTTTCTCCGCTTCAGCCCAACGGGCTCAAATGAGGCCCCTGACTATGTGGCCTGGTTCGAGCCTGCACACGATATTCTGCCCAGCGCGGCGCCGCACTTCGCCGAGCGTATGGGACTGCATTCGTGGCTGATCGCGACACCGGATGATGCGGTGCTATGGGATGGCCAGGTCATGCACTACGCCCAGCCTTGTCCGCCCGCCTGGAAACAGCTGGCGCAGACCGCACGGGACCCGGGTGCGGAACTGTGGAAGACCTACTACGAAAGCACCTTCAACCCGGCACGACTCAACCGCGAGGTGATGCAGAGCAACCTGCCGGTGCGCTTCTGGAAAAACCTGCCGGAAGGCCCGTTAATTCCGCAGCTAATGAGCCGCGCCCGGGCCGGCGCGCAACGTGACGGCCAGGCCGAGCGTGTTGCCAGCCGCCCAGGTAAACGCGTCGGCCTGCCCAGGCAGATTTGATCAGCGGAAGTTGCGTCCCGGCTCGTCGTCGCTGACTTCCAGAGTCAGGCCCTGCGAGACGCTGGAGAGGTGCTCGCCATCGGTCTCCGAGCCCAGCTTGATCATCAGACGCAGGTCGTTGGACGAGTCGGCGTGGAGCAAAGCGTCCTCATAGGTGATTTCGCCCTGCACGTAAAGGTTGTAGAGCGCCTGATCGAACGTCTGCATGCCGAGGTCGGTGGAGCGCTTCATCAGTGATTTGAGTTCGTGCACCTCGCCCTTGCGGATCAGATCGGCCGCCAACGGCGTGTTGATCAGAACTTCGATGACCGCACGGCGTCCCTTGCCATCCGGCGTGGGGATGAGCTGCTGAGCGACGATGGCCTTGAGGTTGAGCGAGAGGTCCATCCAGACCTGCTGCTGGCGATCGGCTGGGAAGAAGTTGATGATCCGATCCAGCGCCTGGTTGGCGTTGTTGGCGTGCAGGGTCGCGAGGCAGAGGTGGCCGGTTTCGGCGAACGCCACGGCATAATCCATGGTCTCGCGGGTCCGCACCTCGCCGATAAGAATCACATCGGGGGCCTGGCGCAGGGTGTTCTTCAGCGCCACATCGAAGGAATCGGTATCGATGCCGACTTCGCGCTGGGTGACGATGCAGCTCTGATGCTGATGGATGAATTCGATGGGGTCTTCGATGGAAATGATGTGGCCGCTGGAGTTCTTGTTACGGTAGCCGATCATCGCAGCGAGCGAGGTGGACTTGCCGGTACCTGTGGCACCGACGAACAGCACCAGGCCACGCTTGGTCATCGCCAGCTTCTTCAAAACGTCCGGCAGCTTGAGGTCTTCGAGCGTCGGAATGTTCGTTTCGATGCGACGTAGCACCATGCCGGCAAGGTTGCGCTGATAAAAGGCACTGACACGAAAACGACCGATGCCACGGGCACTGATGGCAAAGTTGCATTCGTGGTTCTCGGCGAATTCGCGGCGCTGTTGCTCGTTCATCACGGCATGCACGGTTTCGCGGGTCATCTCCGGCGACATTGGCGTCTTGTTCACCGGCAGGATCTTGCCATTGACCTTCATCGAAGGCGGCACGCCGGCGGTAATGAACAGATCGGAGCCGCCCTTTTCCACCATCAGGCGCAACAGTTTCTCGAATTCCATTGTCGTTCTCGTAGTCTGGCGTAGCCGCGTTGTCGCGAAGCGAAAGCCAGGCGACAACGCCGCCAGGCCTCCGGTAGGTTAGAAGTTTTCGGGCTGCTTGGCCTTTTCCTTGGCGCTGTCGCGCGAGATCAAACCCTTGGCCAGCAAGCCTTTTAGACAGGAATCGAGTGTCTGCATGCCCAGCGACCCACCGGTCTGGATCGAGGAATACATCTGCGCCACCTTGTCCTCGCGAATCAGGTTACGGATCGCCGGCGTGCCGATCATGATCTCATGGGCCGCCACCCGACCGCCGCCAACCTTCTTCAGCAGGGTTTGGGAAATCACCGCCTGCAGCGATTCGGAGAGCATCGAACGGACCATGGACTTTTCTTCGGCCGGGAACACGTCAACCACGCGGTCGATCGTCTTGGCGGCGGAGGTGGTGTGCAGGGTACCGAACACCAAGTGACCGGTTTCCGCGGCGGTCAGCGCCAGACGGATGGTTTCCAGGTCGCGCATTTCACCGACGAGAATGATGTCCGGGTCTTCCCGCAGGGCAGAACGCAAGGCCTCGGAGAAGCCCAGGGTGTCGCGGTGCACTTCGCGCTGGTTGACCAGACACTTCTTGGATTCGTGAACGAATTCGATCGGATCCTCAATGGTGAGGATGTGGTGGTACTTGGTGTTGTTCAGGTAGTCGAGCATGGCCGCCAGGGTGGTCGACTTGCCCGAGCCGGTGGGACCGGTCACCAGCACCAGTCCCCTCGGCACGTCGGTGATCTTTCGGAAGACCTCGCCCATGCCCAGGTCTTCCATGGTCAACACTTTTGATGGAATGGTCCGGAACACGGCACCGGAACCGCGATTCTGGTTGAAGGCGTTGACTCGGAAACGCGCTACGCCGGGGACTTCGAACGAAAAGTCAGTCTCGAGAAATTCCTCGAAATCCTTGCGCTGCTTGTCGTTCATGATGTCGTAGATCAGCGCGTGCACCTGCTTGTGGTCCATCGCCGGCAGGTTGATTCGCCGCACATCGCCGTCGACGCGGATCATCGGCGGCAGGCCGGCAGACAGGTGCAAATCAGACGCACCCTGCTTGGCGCTGAAGGCCAGCAGTTCTGTGATATCCATGGGACTCCCCAATTACAAGCAAGCAGGTAGAATGCCGCGCAGACCCTAAGGTGGCAGGCGCAGGTAATGTCCACGATAGCGAACAATATTGCAAAGGTCGCAGCGCGCATCCGTGAGGCGGCGCAAGCTGTAGCGCGCGATCCCAACGAGGTACGCCTGCTGGCCGTGAGCAAGACGCAGCCCGCCGACGCCATTCGCCAGGCCAGCGTCGCCGGACTGCGCGATTTCGGCGAAAACTACCTGCAGGAAGCGCTGGACAAACAGGCCGACCTGGGCGACCTCCCCCTCACCTGGCATTTCATCGGCCCGATTCAGTCAAACAAAACCAAGGCGATCGCCGAACATTTCGATTGGGTACATTCGGTGGACCGCCTGAAGATCGCTCAGCGGCTCTCCGACCAGCGCCCCGAATCACTGCCACCGCTGAATATCTGCTTGCAGGTCAATGTCAGCGGCGAAGCCAGCAAGTCCGGCTGCGAGCCGCAGGATGTACCGGAACTGGCCCACACCATTGCCGCCCTGCCCCGCCTCCGCCTGCGCGGGCTGATGGCAATTCCCGAACCGACCGACGACCCCGCCGAGCAGCGCGCCGCTTTCGCCCGCCTGCGTCAACTGCAAAAAGAGCTCGGACTCGAACTCGACACTCTCTCCATGGGCATGAGCCAGGACCTCGAGGCCGCCATTGCCGAAGGCGCCACCTGGGTCCGTATCGGCACCGCTCTGTTCGGTGCCCGAGACTATGGCCGCCCGCCCGCATGAATAAAGGAATCCACGCATGAGCACACCCCGTATTGCCTTCATTGGCGGCGGAAACATGGCTGCCAGCCTGATCGGCGGGCTGCGTGCCCAAGGCATCCCAGCCACCTCCATTTGCGCCAGCGATCCCGGCGCAGACAAGCGCGCCGAGCTCCAGGCCACCCATGGCATCGAAACCTTTGCCGACAACGGCCAAGCCTTGGCGAGCGCCGATGTCATCGTGTTGGCAGTCAAGCCACAGGTGATGCAAGCCGTCTGCCGTGACCTCGCCAGACACCTGCAAGCGAAACAGCTGATCGTATCGATCGCCGCCGGGATCAATTGCGCCAGTTTGCAGGATTGGCTGGGTGCGCAGTCGCCAAGAGCGATCGTGCGCTGCATGCCGAATACTCCGTCGTTGCTGCGCCAGGGGGTCAGCGGGCTGTTTGCCAACGCCCAGGTCACCGACGCACAGAAGCAGCAGGCCGAGCAGCTGCTGTCGGCGGTTGGTCTGGCACTCTGGCTAGACAACGAGGCATTAATCGACGCCGTCACCGCCGTGTCCGGCAGCGGCCCGGCGTACTTCTTCCTGATGATGGAAGCCATGACCGCGGCCGGTGAACAGCTGGGGCTACCTCGCGCCACGGCGGCCGAACTGACCATGCACACCGCGCTAGGCGCTGCCCGCATGGCCTGCGAGAGCGACCTCGACGCAGCGGAACTGCGGCGCCGGGTCACCTCGCCGAACGGAACCACCGAAGCGGCGATCAAAACCTTCCAGGCGGGCGGCTTCGAAACCCTGGTTCAACAGGCGATGAATGCAGCCGCGCACCGCTCGGCCGAACTCGCCGAACAATTGGGCAAATAAGGAGCCTTCATGTCGCAACTTTCGCAAGCCCTGATCCTGATCATCCAGACGCTCGGTAGCCTCTACCTGCTGATCGTGCTGTTGCGCTTTATCCTGCAGTTGGTTCGGGCCGATTTCTACAACCCGCTGAGCCAGTTCATCGTGCGCGCCACGCACCCACTGCTCAAGCCGTTGCGCCGGGTGATTCCCAGCGTCGGCGGGCTCGACCTGTCCTCGCTGGTATTGGCCATCGTGGTTCAAGTGTTGCTGATGGCTGCAATCCTGATGCTGGCCTACGGCACCATCGGCAACCCGCTGCAGCTGCTGGTCTGGGCGATCATTGGCGTCACCGGGCTGTTCCTCAACATCTTCTTCTACGCCTTGATCATCAGCGTGATCCTGTCCTGGGTAGCGCCTGGCAGCCACAACCCCGGCGCGCAACTGGTCAGCCAGATCGTCGAGCCGGCGCTCGCGCCCTTCCGCCGCCTGCTACCCAATCTCGGCGGACTGGATATTTCACCGATCTTTGCGTTCCTCGCGATCAAGCTGCTGGACATGCTGGTCATCAATAACTTGGCAATGATGACGCACATGCCCAACATTCTCCGTTCGCTGATCTGACGTGTACCGCCGCCCACTCGCCTGATGCAGCCTTTGGGCGGTAGTTCACAGCGGCTCGATTGACGCGCACCGGGCGACTGGGATAATCGCCCGATTACGCCTTCAGGATGCATCACGATCATGGAACGACTCGACCGGCAGGTGGATGCCTACGTCACCTGGAAGCGCGACCTCATTCGCGAGATCACTCGCTACCGCAGCTGGCTGACCCACAACCGTCTCAATTCCGAGGCGGTCGATGCCAGACTGGACCGCGCGCTGAAACTGCTGCGCACCGATCACATCACCCTGGCCTTTGTTGGCGAGTTTTCCAGGGGCAAGACGGAACTGATCAACAGTCTGTTTTTCTCCGGGTACGGCCAACGCATACTGCCGTCACGGGCCGTCGCACCACCATGTGTCCGACCGAACTGTTTTTCGATCCGCGCGCGGAACGCTGCTACATCCGTTTGCTGCCTATCGAATCACGCCTGGACGAAACCAGCATCGCCCAGCTCAAGCGCACCCCGCATGTCTGGCGAAATATCCCGCTGGATCCGGACAACCCGGACGCTATGGTAGAAGCATTCACCCAAGTCGCTGCCACCAGGTCGCTGCCTGAACAGCAAGCCATCCAGCTCGGATTCCACCCTGACACCCTGGAGCAATCGGAAACTGCCGGCGAAGTGATGGTGCCCGCCTGGCGGCACGCGATGGTCAACTTCGATCATCCACTGCTGCGCCAAGGCCTGCGTATTCTCGACACGCCCGGCCTGAATGCGCTGGGTAGCGAGCCGGAACTCACCCTGTCCATGCTACCGAACGCCCAGGCGGTGATATTCCTGCTCTCCGCCGATGCCGGCGTGACGGCCAGCGACATGGATATCTGGCAGCAGCACATCCGTCAGTTCGATGACGGCAACCAGAACCACCTGTTCGCCGTACTGAACAAAATCGACGTGCTCTGGGACGACGTTTCCGGCGATGCCTTCGTCAATGAGGCCATTCAACGGATGCAAACCGCCACCGCTCAGCAGCTGGGGATCGCCGTCGAAGACGTGCTACCGCTCTCGGCCAAACAGGCGCTGCTGGCAAAGATTCGCGGCGACCGGGGCTTGCTCGAGCGCAGCCAGCTGTTGTCGCTGGAGCATCTGCTTTGCGAACGCATCCTCGCGCAGAAGGAAAGCCTGCTCGAGCAACAAGTGGTGCGCCAGGTGCTCGCTCTGCTGCAGAACAGCCAACATATCCTGACCCAGCGCTTGGCCAAGATTCGCGAACAGGGCGAGCTGCTCAACAACCAGCGCCAGGATAGCGGGCAGCTACTGCTGGAACTGACCGCCCGCACTCGTCATGAACATAACCAGCACCACAAGCGCCTGCTGCAGCTGAAAACCAACCAGCGCCTGCTGCAACGTCAGGGTGAATTGCTGCGCAGCACCGTGCGCGCCGAGCGCTTGGAGGAACACCTGACACGCCTGCGTCGAAGCCTGACCGGCAGCCTGACCACCCTGGGTATCAACCTGAGCATCCTGCACTTCTTCCGCTCGGTCGAGCAGGACCTGGGGGCGCTTGAGCACGAAGCCGCACTGGCAAACAAAATCGTCTCGGCGATCTATCGGCGGCACAATGAAGCGAACCCCTTGCAAGGCGCCGACGCTCCGTTGTTTCTGCTCGCCCCGTATCAGCAGGAACTCAAAGGACTGCAGATCAAGGGAGACCATTTCCGCCTGCAGCTCAAGACACTGCTCACTGAACAACGCACCCTGACCCGTCGCTTCTTCGCCACTCTCGCACAAGAGGTGATCGGGATGCATCAACGCCTGCGACGCGAGGCCGAGCAATGGGCTGGTGAAGCCTTGATGCCGCTGATGCAACATTCGCTGGAGCATAAGCAGCAGCTCGAAGCCCACATGCTACGCCTCAAGACTCTGGCGCAGGATAGCCAGCAGAGCAGTCAGCGTGGCCGGCTGCTGGCACGCTACAGTGCCGAGTTGGAGCTGCAACTGGCCCAGGCCGGGGAAATGCTGCGGTTGCTGCGGCGACCCGCACCGATCCGCCGTCAGGGCAAGGTCGTCAGCCTCACCAGCGCCAGCGTGAGCTGACGCCGCTTTACGATTGAGGATGAATTGAAGCGCGCTAACCTTTAGACTTTGCCGCCTTCTTCCAGTACGAGCCAGGGTCGATGCCCACAGCTATTCCAGCCGACTCCGTTGGTCTGGTGAGTCCGAAGGTTGAGCATTTCGCCGAGCCGCTGGCACTCGCCTGCGGACGCACGCTGAACGACTACCAACTGATCTACGAGACTTACGGCGAACTGAACGCCGCGCGCAGCAACGCTGTGCTGATTTGTCATGCCCTGTCCGGGCATCACCATGCGGCCGGCTACCATGACCTCAGCGACCGCAAACCCGGCTGGTGGGACAGCTGCATCGGGCCGGGCAAGGCGATCGACACCAATCGCTTTTTCGTGGTCAGCCTGAACAACCTTGGCGGTTGTAACGGCTCGACCGGCCCCAGCAGCGAGAACCCACTGACCGGCAAGCCTTACGGAGCGGACTTTCCGGTAGTTACCGTCGAGGACTGGGTCAACAGCCAGGCACGACTGGCTGACGTGCTGGGCATCGAACAATGGGCGGCGGTAGTGGGTGGCAGCCTGGGCGGCATGCAGGCCATGCAGTGGGCCATGAGCTACCCGGAGCGCGTTCGTCACTGCGTCGCCATCGCTTCGGCGCCCAAGCTGTCGGCACAGAACATCGCGTTCAATGAGGTGGCCCGCCAGGCGATTCTGTCCGATCCGGAGTTCCACGGCGGTCACTTTCAGGAGCGGAACGTCATTCCCAAGCGCGGCCTGATGCTGGCCCGCATGGTCGGGCACATCACCTACCTGTCCGATGACGCCATGGGGACCAAGTTCGGCCGCGGCCTGAAGAGCGAAAAGCTCAACTACGATTTCAACAGCGTCGAGTTTCAGGTCGAGAGTTATCTGCGCTACCAGGGCGAAGAGTTTTCCAGTCGCTTCGACGCCAATACCTACCTGTTGATGACCAAGGCGCTGGATTACTTCGATCCAGCCGCCGCTTATGACGACGATCTGGCCGAAGCCTTATCGATCGCCAAGGCGGACTTCTGCGTGATTTCCTTTACCACCGACTGGCGTTTCTCGCCGGAGCGCTCGCATGAAATCGTCGATGCGCTGATGGCGGCACGCAAGAACGTCTGCTATCTGGAAGTCGACGCCCCTCAGGGCCACGATGCTTTTCTTATTCCTATCCCCCGCTATCTGCAGGCGTTTCGCGGCTACATGAACCGCATCGCTGTATAAGGAACCCACATGCGCGCCGATCTGGACATCATCCAAGACTGGATACCAGCAGGTAGCCGCGTGCTCGACCTCGGTTGCGGCAACGGTGAGCTGCTGGCCTGGCTGCGAGACAACAAGCAGGTCAGCGGTTACGGCCTGGAGATCGATCCCGACAACATCGCCGCCTGCATCGAGAAAGGTGTCAACGTCATCGAGCAGGATCTCGACAAGGGCCTGGGAAACTTCGCCAGTGACAGCTTCGACATGGTGGTCATGACCCAGGCGTTACAGGCGGTTCATTACCCTCACCTGCTGCTCAAGGAAATGCTCCGGGTCGGGCGCGAGTGCATCATTACCTTCCCCAACTTCGGGCACTGGCGCTGCCGCTGGTACCTTGCGAGCAAGGGCCGCATGCCCGTGTCGGAGTTTCTCCCCTACACTTGGTACAACACGCCGAACATCCACTTTTGCACATTTGAGGACTTTGAGCGGCTGTGTCGTGAGCGCGGTGCCCGGGTGCTAGAGCGACTTGCAGTGGATCGCCATCACAGGCACGGCGTGGCGAGCCGGCTATGGCCCAACCTGATCGGAGAGATCGGTATCTATCGCGTCACCGGCCCGGGCCGGTGATCCGCTTCATCACAGGAGGAACGCCCCATGAAACGCAGCCTGATATGTCTGTTCGCTCTGCTATTGGCAATGCCTGCCGTGGCCGAGCGCAAACACAGTGTTGGCGAATACGATGTGCATTACATCGCCTTCAATTCCGGCTTCCTGCAGCCTGATATTGCGGCAGCCGCGGGCCTTGTGCGCAGCAAGGCGCAAGGCGTGGTCAACGTCTCGGTACTCAAGGCCGGTAAGCCGGTTGTGGCGCAAGTCAGTGGCACGGTGAGAAACCTTCTCGGCCAGAATTATCCTCTGACCTTCAAGCAGCTCAAGGAAGGTGACGAGGCCATCTATTACCTCGCACAGTTTCCCTTCGACTCCCGGGAAAACCTGCGCTTCAACCTGAACGTACAACCCACGGGCGCGGCCCCGATCAACTTCGACTTCACTCAAGAGTTCTTTCCGGACGAATGATGCCCTTCAATGAACTAGTGCTTGCCAGCCATAACGCCGGCAAGCTCAAGGAACTGCAAGCCATGCTGGGAGACGCCGTGCGCGTCCGCTCGGTTGGTGAATTCAGTGATGTCGAGCCGGAAGAAACCGGGCTGTCCTTCGTTGAGAACGCTATCCTCAAAGCGCGCAACGCGGCCAAGGTATCCAGACTCCCAGCGCTCGCCGATGACTCGGGCCTGGCAGTGGATCATCTCGGCGGCGCTCCGGGCATCTACTCGGCGCGCTACGCCGACGGCCAAGGCGACGCGGCGAACAATGCCAAGCTGCTCCATGCGCTCAAAGACGTACCGGATGCCGAGCGTGGAGCGCAGTTCGTCTGCGCGCTGGCACTTGTTCGGCACGCCAATGATCCGCTGCCCATCATCTGCGAAGGATTGTGGCACGGGCGCATTCTGCATGCGGCGCAAGGCGAGCATGGCTTCGGTTATGACCCGCTGTTCTGGATCCCGGAGCGCAACTGCTCCAGCGCCGAAATGGCGCCTGCGGACAAGAATCAGCTCAGCCACCGCGCACGAGCCATGGCCTTGCTCAAGCAGCGCCTGGGAATCGCATGAGCGAAGCTGGGAGGCAGAAGCCGCAGACTGGACGCGCGAAGCCCACCGATAGCATCGAGCGTCAGGGTTCATGTTTCCAACTACCGCCGCTGGCAGCCTACGTCCACATACCTTGGTGCGTGCGTAAATGCCCCTACTGCGACTTCAACTCGCACGCCGCGGGCCCGGCATTGCCAGAAGATGCCTATGTCGCCGCGCTGCTTGCCGATCTGGATTGCGATCAAGATCAGGTTCAGGGCCGCACGCTCACCTCGATATTCTTCGGCGGGGGAACCCCAAGCCTGTTTTCCGCCAGGTCGCTGGGCCAGATTCTCGACGGGCTGGAACAGCGGGTCGGCTTTGCCGACGACATCGAGATCACCCTCGAAGCCAATCCGGGCACCTTCGAACAGGCGAAATTCCGCGACTATCGCAGCCTGGGGATCAATCGTCTGTCGATCGGCGTACAGAGCTTCCAGGCCGCCAAGCTGAAGGCGCTGGGCCGCATCCATGACGGTGACGAGGCCGTGCGTGCTGCCGACATGGCGCGCGCGGCCGGCTTCGATAATTTCAACCTCGATCTGATGCATGGCCTACCCGAGCAGAGCCTGGACGATGCCCTTAGCGACTTGCGCACCGCCATCGCCCAGCGGCCAACGCACCTGTCCTGGTACCAGCTCACCGTCGAACCCAACACCGAGTTCTGGAGCAAGCCGCCTCAGCTGCCCGAGGACGAGACGCTATGGGATATCCAGGAAGCCGGCCAGGCGCTGCTCGCCGAGCATGGCTACGGTCAATACGAGACCTCCGCCTATGCGCAACCTGGGCGCCAGGCACGACACAATCTCAATTACTGGATGTTCGGCGATTTTCTCGGTATCGGCGCCGGAGCACATGGCAAGTCGAGCGACCCCGATGGGCAGATTCGGCGTCATAGGAAGACGCGCCTGCCCAAGGATTACCTCGATCCAGCGAAGCCCTTTCGCGCGGGCAACAAGCGCCTGCAGCCGGACGAATTACCCTTCGAATTCCTGATGAATGTGCTGCGCCTCACCGACGGCGTTCCCTCCTTGCTGTTCACTCAGCGCACCGGCCTGCCGCTGGAGTTGCTGGCCAAAGCACGGCACGAAGCCGAAGCCCGCGGCCTGCTGACGAACGACCCGCAACGGCTGGTCGCCACGCCCAAGGGACAACTGTTCCTGAATGACCTGCTACAGCTTTTCCTGCCCTAAGGACCTTGCATGGATCTCGTACTCGACCTCATCGCCATACTGTCGCGCTGGAGCCGTCATCATCTATTCGATATTTCTCTGGCCATCATGGCCACCCTCTTCGTGCTGTTCGGGCCGGCGCTGAACGCCTGGGTGCAGAAGAACATTGGCGGCCTGAATTTCGTTCTGCGCACCCTGCTCTTCGTGGTGTTCTGCGCGCTGGTCTACGGCCTCGGCATCATCTATCTCAGCCCCTGGCTGGCCAAGGGCTTGGCGCAATTCAACAATTACACCCTGGCACCCGTGCTGCTGTTGGTACTGTTTATCATCGGTGTCGTGGCCGACCGCACCTAGCGCTGCCCGGCTGCCCCTTTGCCGCTCTGTATGCGCCCCGAGGCGGCTGACGGTTGGCAATC
Source organism: Pseudomonas sp. SST3 (assembly GCF_003325755.1). Next base: position 118,093 of record NZ_QORI02000002.1, read on the forward strand.
TACCTGTGCTTTAGCGCCGATCGCAGCTTATAGCGATCCCCGGGATGGATCAGCCGCGCGTAGCTGATCAGATGGTCGTCCGACCAGGTGCGGCGGATCATGCTCAGGCAAGGCGTGGCGGGGTCCATGGCCAGCCACTCGGCCGATTGCGCGTCGACCAACACCGCCTCGACTACATGCTCGACATCAGAGATCGGGCAGGCGGCCACCAGTACTTCGTTGGGCGTATGCCGGGTGAAATCGGTACTCAGGTAGTCCGGCACCCAACGCGGGTTGACGTAACGATCTTCCAACTGGATCGGCAGGCCGTTTTCGCGATGCACCAGGATACTGTGGAAGGTCGGTGTGCCCACCCGTACAGCGAGCCGCAATGCCACTTCGTCATCCGCCTCGATCGCTTCGCAGCGCAAAACCTGATTGCTGTAGTCGTTGCCCCGGCCCCTGACCTCGGACGCGATATTCAGTACCTCATGCAACGACGACTCGGCCTTGCGGTCGGTGACGAAGGTGCCGAGCCCGGCCTGGCGGATCAGATAGCCCTTCTGCACCAAATCGCGGATGGCCTTGTTGGCGGTCATCCGGCTGACGCCGAAGTCCCGTGCCAGCTGCTCCTCCGCGGGGATCTGATGATTGACCGGAAAATCGCCGGCGCTGATGCGCTCGAGCAGATACTCCTCGATGACGCGATAGCGTGGTGTAGTACTGGCCACTCAGGCTCCCTAGTGTCGACGCGCGATACGCGGATAATAGCGTCCGCCGTGGCCGAGGTGCAGCGACCTGAGCGTATTACCGGTTCACAGCACCATCGCGGCCAGCCAACCCGCGGCGATCAAGGGCAGATTGAAATGCAGGAAGGTCGGCACCACCGTGTCCCAGATATGGTCATGCTGGCCATCGGCGTTCAAGCCCGCGGTTGGCCCCAGGGTCGAGTCCGAAGCAGGCGAGCCAGCATCGCCGAGGGCCCCGGCAGTTCCCACGAGGGCGATGATCGCCAGCGGCGAGAAACCGAAGCCCAGCCCCAGCGGCACGTAGATGGAGGCGATGATGGGCACGGTGGAGAACGACGAACCAATGCCGATGGTGATCAGCAGCCCCACCAGCAACATGACCAGCGCCGCCAGCCCGCGGTTATTCCCTATCAGTTCGGCCGAACTGCTGACGAGGTTGGGGATCTCGCCGGTGGCCTTCATCACCGCGGCGAAACCGGCGGCAGCGATCATGATAAAGCCCACCAATGCCATCAACCGCATGCCCTGGGTGAACACATCGTCCTGCTCGCCCCAGCGCATCACGCCGCTCACCGAAATCACGGCAAAGCCCACCAGCCCGCCGAAAACCATGGAACCACTCCACAGTTGCACCCCCAGCGCGAGCAGCAGGGCCGCGGCGATCAGACCGAGCTGCCGGGCGCCCAGCGGCTCAGTGCTGCTGCGCAGATGTTCGCCGGCCACCGGCAGCTCCTGATAGACGCGTTTGCGTCGATAGCTGAACGCGGCAAGGGCCAGCCCCAGAACCATTCCCAACGCAGGGATCGCCATCGCTTGGGGCGCCATCTCGCGGCTGACCGCCAGCCCCTGAGCGACACCGGCCTGGTTGACGTTGCCGATCAGGATGTCGTTGAGAAAGATGGTGCCGAAGCCGATGGGCAGCGACATGTAGGTGACGGTAATCGCGAAGGTGATGGCGCAGGCCGTCAGGCGCCGGTCCAGTTGCAGACGGTTCATCACATGCAGCAGCGGCGGCACCAGGATCGGGATGAAGGCGATATGCACCGGAATGACGGTTTCGGCGGCAAAGCCGGCCAGCACCAGGCAGGTCAGCATGCCCCACTTGACCAGGGCCAGTTGCCCGCCTTTGTGCTGGCTGCCCCCCAGGTGCTGGACCACCCGCGCCGACAGGCGCTGCGCAATACCGGTACGCGATAGCGCAACGGCAAAGGCGCCCAGGGTCGCATAGGCCAGAGCCACAGACGCCCCGCCGCCCAGGCCGTCATTGAAGGCCTCGATGATCGCTTCGATCGGCATACCCGCCGTCAATCCCCCGATCACGGCGGCCAACACCAGAGCAAAGACCACGGAGACCCGCATCATCGACAGGGTAACCATGGCCAGTACTGCCAATACGATTGAATTCATTGGAGCTCTTGGATCTTTATTGTTGTTTTTCGCGCACAGCGTCCCCCGTGACCTGTGTCCAGACGCAGGCCGGGGGAGCGTTAGCGATTCGGCGCTTCAGTTCAGCGAGGGCAGTATCCCGGCCGGCAGCAGCGGGCTCAGCACGCGCTCGGCGAGCAGGGCATCGGCCGCAGCGATGTCTGGCGCGAAGAAGCGGTCCTCCACGTAGTACGGCACCTTTGCGCGCAATGCCTGGCGCGCCCGCTCGAGCAGCGGCGAGCTTTTCAGCCCCTCGCGGAAATCCAGCCCCTGGCAGGCACCCAGCCATTCGATGGCCAGTACGCCGCGGGTGTTGGCGGCCATTTCCCACAGGCGTTTGCCGGCGGCCGGGGCCATGGACACGTGGTCTTCCTGATTCGCCGAGGTCGGCAGGCTGTCGACGCTGTGCGGATGGGCCAGGGCCTTGTTCTCGCTGGCCAGGGCGGCAGCGGTGACCTGGGCGATCATGAAGCCGGAGTTCACCCCGCCGTTGGCCACCAGGAACGGCGGCAGTTGCGACATGTGCTTGTCCATCATCAACGAGGTGCGCCGCTCGCTCAGCGCGCCGATTTCGGCGATAGCCAGGGCGATATTGTCGGCAGCCATGGCCACGGGTTCCGCATGAAAGTTGCCGCCGGAAATCACGTCGCCCTCGGCGGCGAACACCAGAGGATTGTCCGAGACCGCGTTGGCTTCCACCGCCAGCACCTCGGCAGCCTGGCGCAACTGGGTCAGGCAAGCGCCCATGACCTGGGGCTGGCAACGCAGCGAGTACGGGTCCTGGACCTTGTCGCAGGCTTCGTGAGAACGGCCCACGTCGCTGCTCTCGCCGAGCAGGTGGCGATAGACGGCGGCGGCATCGATCTGCCCGCGCTGGCCGCGGGCAGCATGGATACGTGCATCGAAGGGCGCCCGCGAGCCCAGGGCGGCCTCGACGGTCAGACCGCCGCAGACGGCGGCCGCGGCGAACAGGTCTTCGGCCTCGAACAGCCCGCGCAGGGCGTAGGCGGTGGATACCTGGGTGCCGTTGAGCAAAGCCAGGCCCTCCTTGGCAGCCAGAGTCATGGGCTCGAGACCGGCGATCGCCAGCGCCTCTCTGGCCGGCAACCACTGACCTTTATGACGTGCCTGGCTTTCGCCCAGCAGCACCAGCGACATATGCGCCAGCGGCGCCAGATCACCGGAGGCCCCGACCGAGCCTTTGAGCGGGATATGCGGATAGACCTCGGCGTTGATCAAGGCGATCAGCGCCTCGATCACCTTGAGGCGGATCCCAGAGAAGCCGCGCGCCAGGCTGTTGACCTTGAGCAACATGATCAACCGCACCATGGCGTCATCCAGCGGCTCGCCGATACCGGCGGCGTGCGACAGCACCAGCGAGCGCTGCAGCTTTTCCAAGTCTTCGCTGGCGATGCGGGTCGAGGCCAGCAGGCCGAAACCGGTGTTGATGCCGTAGGCGGTGCGGTCCTCGGCAATGATCGCGTTGACGCAGCCGACACTGGCTTGGATGGCGGCATGGGCGCTTTCGTCCAACCGCAGCTCGAGCGGGTTCTGGTAGGCTGCGCGCAGCTGGGCCAGGCTCAGTGTGCCGGGGTTGAGGGTGAACAGGCTCATGCTTTGGCTCCTTGGTTAGCACCGATCATCGGCAGGTCGAGGCCCTGCTCGTGGGCGCAGTCGACAGCAATGTCATAGCCGGCATCGGCGTGACGCATCACTCCGGTGCCCGGATCGTTGCGCAATACCCGGCCGAGACGGGCGCGGGCTTCCGGGGTACCGTCGGCGACGATAACCACCCCGGCATGCTGCGAGTAGCCTATCCCGACACCGCCGCCATGGTGCAGCGACACCCAGGTCGCGCCGCCGGCGGTATTCAACAGAGCATTGAGCAGCGGCCAGTCGGACACCGCATCGGAGCCATCCTGCATCGCCTCGGTTTCGCGGTTGGGGCTGGCCACCGAGCCGGAATCCAGGTGATCGCGACCAATCACGATCGGCGCCTTCAGCTCGCCGCTGGCGACCATGTCGTTGAATGCCTGGGCCAGGCGCGCACGATCCTTCAGGCCGACCCAGCAGATACGTGCCGGCAAGCCCTGGAAACTGATGCGCTCGCGGGCCATGTCCAGCCAGTTGTGCAGGTGGGCGTCGTCGGGAATCAATTCCTTTACCTTGGCATCGGTCTTGTAGATGTCCTCGGGATCGCCGGACAGCGCCACCCAGCGGAACGGGCCGATGCCCTGGCAGAACAGCGGGCGGATGTAGGCCGGAACGAACCCCGGGAAGTCGAAGGCGTCGTTCACGCCCTCCTCCAGGGCCATCTGGCGGATATTGTTGCCGTAGTCGAAGGTCGGCACGCCCATCTTCTGGAAGGCCAGCATGGCCTGCACGTGCACCGCCATGGACTGGCGCGCGGCCTTGACCACCACGACCTCCTCGGTCTTGCCGCGCGCGACGTACTCGTCCCAGCTCCAGCCGGCCGGCAGGTAGCCGTGGCGCGGGTCGTGGGCGCTGGTCTGGTCGGTGACCATGTCCGGGCGCACGCCGCGCTTGACCAGCTCGGGAAGTATCTCGGCGGCGTTGCCACAGAGGGCGATGGACACCGCCTTGCCTTCGCCGGTGTATTGGTCGATACGCGCCAGGGCGTCGTCAAGATCGCTGGCCTGCTCGTCGACGTAGCGGGTCTTCAGGCGGAAGTCGATACGGCTCTGCTGGCATTCGATATTCAGCGAGCAGGCGCCGGCCAGGGTCGCGGCCAGCGGCTGTGCGCCGCCCATGCCGCCCAAACCGGCGGTCAGTACCCACTTGCCCTTGAGGCTGCCGCCATAGTGCTGGCGACCGGCTTCGACGAAAGTTTCGTAAGTGCCCTGGACGATGCCCTGGCTGCCGATATAGATCCAGCTGCCAGCGGTCATCTGCCCGTACATGGCCAGACCCTTGCGATCCAGTTCGTTGAAGTGCTCCCAGTTGGCCCAGTGCGGCACCAGATTGGAGTTGGCCAACAAGACGCGAGGCGCGTCCTTGTGGGTCTCGAACACGCCGACCGGCTTGCCGGACTGGATCAGCAAGGTCTGGTCATCTTCCAGCCGGGTCAATACCTCAACGATCTTGTCGAAGCACGCCCAGTTGCGTGCGGCGCGCCCGATACCGCCGTACACCACCAGCTGCTTGGGGTTTTCCGCGACCTCCGGGTCGAGGTTGTTCATCAGCATGCGTAGCGGCGCTTCGGTCAGCCAGCTCTTGGCGGTCAGGGTGGTACCGCGGGGGGCGCGGATTTCGGTGTCGCGGAAAAGGCTCATGACAGGCTCCAGTCAACGGTTCATTTAGCAGTGGGCGGCCGCTCTACAGCCAGCCCGGGTGGTGCGCCAGGTAAGCCAGCGGGATGCTGAACGCCAGGATCAACAGGGTGCGCTGCAGCCAGACCAGCAACAGGTCGCGCAGGCGCAGGGGAATCCGCGTGGCGAGGACGCAGGGGATCGACACGGACAGGAACAGCGCGCTGGGTTCAGCCATGCCCGTGCTCCCGGCACGACGGACGAGCGCTGGGGTACATCATCGGTGCGTTCCTCTGTAATTGATTTTTGTCAGAGAAATGGCTGAGTGGCTCAGCCGGTCAGGGACAACAGGTGAATCAAGCGCGCCGCCAACCGCGCGGTGCGGTGGTCGATGTCATGCTCCGGGTTGAGTTCGGCGAGGTCGGCCAAGCGCAGCTTGCCGCTGTCGCGAATGCGCTCGAGCAAGGGCTCGAGCAGCGCCAGGGAAACCCCGCGAGCGGCCGGTGCGCTGACGCCGGGCGCCTCGCAGGCTGGGAACACGTCGATGTCGATGGTCAGGTAGATGGCATCGCAGCCGGCGATGAAACGCTCGAGGTCAGTGCCCAGCGCCGCCAGGCTCGCCTCGCTGATTTCGCGATCTTCGCGCACCAGCACCTGCATCTCGGCGGCGCGCTGGAACAACGCCCGGGTGTTGCTCGCACGGCTGACGCCCAGGCAGGCGTAGACGAAGGGCCAATCACGGGCCGCGCACTGCTCGGCGATCTGCGCGAAAGGCGTACCGGAGGAATGCACCTGGGCCGGGTCGCGCAGGTCGAAGTGCGCATCGAAATTGATGATGCCTATGCGTGGCGCGGCCTTCCGTGGGGCGCCCATCGACGACTTGCCGCCGGCCAGATGTGCGGCGAGCCCTTGCCAGCTGCCGAATGCCACTTCGTGCCCGCCACCGAGGACGATCGGCCGGTGACCGGCATCGAGCAATGCGCAGACACTCTCGCCCAGACGGGCCTGGGCCGCGTCCAGGTCGCCATCGGCGCAGACCATGTCACCGGCATCATAGGCCGGTCCGCTACGATGCCAGGCCAGGTTGGCCAGCGCCTTGCGCATCGCCAGCGGGCCATTCACCGCGCCGACGCGGCCATGATTACGGCGTACCCCTTCGTCGCTGGCAAAGCCGAGCAAGACCAGGCCCGGCTGGCTTTCTCCGGTGAGCGGATGGATGCGCTGGTGCCAGCGCGGGCTGTCCGCTTCCGGGTCGACGCGACCCTGCCATGACTCCATCGAGTGACGATCAGCGTGCATGGCGAACGGGCTCTCTGTCGTGACTGACGACGCCGCCAAACACGCGCTGGCGCAGGCGACCGGGTTGTACCGCATAAGCCAGTTCGGCGGGCGAGCGGATGTCCCACAAGCACAGATCGGCCGGGGCGCCAACGGCGATACGTCCCAGCTCGGGCGCGCCCAAGGCTTGCGCGGCATGCGCGGTCATGCCGGCCAGGGCCTCGCGCGGCGTCAGGCGGAACAGCGTGCAGGCCAGGTTCAGGTTCAGGGTGGGGAAGCAGATCGGCGCCGTACCGGGGTTGGCGTCACCGGCCACCGCCATCGGCACGCCGTACTGGCGCAGCAGCGCAACAGGCGGCAGCTGGGTTTCGCGCAGGGTGTGATAGGCGCCGGGAAGCAAAGTGGCGACCGTGCCGGCGGTGGCCATCGCTTGCACTCCGTCCTCGTCGAGGAACTCGATATGGTCCGCCGACAAGCCCCGATAGCGGGCCGTCAGCGCGCTGGCGCCCTGGTTGGAGAGCTGTTCGGCATGGGCCTTGACCGGCAGGCCATGGGCCTGGGCGGCGCGGAATACACGCTCGCACTGCGCCGCGCTGAAGCCGATGTGTTCGCAGAACACGTCCACCGCATCGGCCAGCCCTTCGGCCGCGGCCACCGGGATGATCTCATTGCATACCAGATCGATGTAGCCGTCGCTGTCATCCGCGTATTCCGGCGGCAAGGCGTGCGCGGCGAGCAAGGTGGTGATCACCCGCACCGGGAGGTGCTCCCCGAGCTTGCGCGCGACACGCAGCATCTTCAGCTCGTCGGCGGTGCTCAGACCGTATCCGGACTTGATCTCCACGGTGGTTACGCCGTCGGCTAGCAATGCCTGTAACCGTGGCAGGCTCTGCGCCAGCAGCTGCTCCTCGCTGGCGGCACGGGTGGCGCGCACCGTGCTAAGGATGCCGCCGCCCGCCTTGGCGATTTCGGCGTAGCTGACACCCTCCAGGCGCTGCTCGAATTCGTCGGCGCGGTTACCGGCGTACACCAGATGGCTGTGGCAGTCGATCAGCCCCGGCGTCATCACCCCTCCGCAGCCCGCTTCCATCACCCCCTCCGCCCGAGCTTCGTCGAGCTTCGACATCGGCGCCATGAACACAATGCGACCCGCCTCGACCAGAACCGCCATGGGCTGCGGTAGCGTTTGCACACCGTCAAACACCGTGACGTCGCGCCATAGCAAGCTCTTGTTAGGGGTAACGGGCATCATGGCGATCACCTTTGCATGAGGTTGTATATACAATAGGAGTGACGCACTGAGCCGTCAACCCCTTCACAGCCAGCTTTGTGGTGCGCAAACGCGTACGACGCTCTAAGACCAGTCTAGATTACTTAATTGTATATACATATATAAGCTATGCTCAGCCGGCCCCACGGATCGTCCATGCGCGCAGTCCAAGGCGACTGGAAAGTTCTGATCGATGGATGACGCGCTACTGCTCGGAAGGGTGGCAGCAGGCGAGAGTGCGCACGCCGGTGCTCGGCGCGTGCGGCCCTGGGTGCACAACCAGGCTGGAAATGGCGTGATCAGACATCGTCGCGACGTAGGGGGGAGCGTAACGGCAGGAGCGGTTCGCGAAGCGATGGGCGGTTGCATCGCAAAGGCAGGCTCATTAGTTGCGCGACAGACCCCTGGCACCGGCGGCATGCGGGTCGCGGCGCTGCGAAGCTAGAGGCATGAGATGCAGATGATGCAGAAGAGCCAGGCTGCCGCGCACAGCTATATCGCCTGCCGGAATGTGGCGCGTCGACAATTGCGTCCCGGCGCTGTCGGCCAGAAACCGTTCGATCGTCGCTCGAACGGTCAATAGAGCCCCGACTGAAAGGTCAGGGCTCTAGCAGCGCCCGAAGCCGCCTCAACGCGGTGATTCAGTTACCACCGCGGCGTAATGCTGCCGGAGAGAAGTCACGAGGCCCCATCTTGGCGTCGAAGTCGTACATCGGCTCGTTGTTGTCCAGGCCGTCGACGAAATAATTGCCATCTTGCAGGTGATACAGGGTTTCCAGAGTGCTGCCGAACATCGGCACCTCGTAGTAACTGATCGGGTGGCTTTCCTGCAGGCCGATCAGCTCGGCGTCCTCATCGAACAGATCGACCGCCAGTATCTGCCAGCTGTCTTCGTCGATGTAGAACCGGCGCATATGGTAAGGATGGCTGAAACCCTTTCGCAGCGTCGCCTCGACGATCCATACCCGATGCCGCTCGTAGCGCAGCAGTTCAGGATTCAAGGTCCGCGCGCCGATGATCGAGTCATAGGGGATGCCCTGCTGGTGAACGGCATAGCTGTTATACGGCACCAGCATTTCCCGCTTGCCAACCAGTTTCCACTCATAGCGATCCGGGGCGCCGTTGAAGGAGTCGACGACGTCCGCGGTGGCCAGTCCGCTGGTGTCCGGTTGCAGCGAGTCGTAAGCCAGCGAAGGCAGGCGCCGTACGCGGCGATCGCTCGGGCTGTAGCGCCAGGCCTTACGGATCGCCAATACCTGATCCATCGGGTCCTGTACCACCAGCGACGTACCGGATAACTTCGCCGGCGCGGTGACACGGTACTTGTAATAGAGCAGCGTGTTATCCAGCTGCGCCTGGTCCATGCCCTCGCGGTTGTAGACGTAGTAGATGTGCCGATCTCGCTTGATCAAGTTGGCCCTGCCGTTGATGATCACGGCCTGGTTGTTGATCATGTGGGTCTGCTCACCCTTGTAGTGCAGGATGTGGTTCCAGATCACCTCCATACCGTCCTGCGGCAACGGGAACGGGATGCCAGCCACCGCACCCTTGATACCGTTGCCATTGGCAATCAGCTCGGCGGAGACAGCGTTGGCACGCGTCTCGTCATAGATGCGCTGCGGTGCCGCGGCGCTGCGACGTGTCGGGAACACACGCATATGAAAGTCCGGATAGCGCTCGACCAGTGCCCGCAGCCCTTCAGGCAAAAGCGCGGCATATTCCGCGACATTACTGCTATCGACCCGGTAGAGCATTGGATCGGCTGCAAAGGGGTCGGGGTGATGCATCCCGACGGAATAGCTGGCGGGCGGCTGAACCCCACCGGTCCATGCCGGGATGCTGCCACTGGCATTAGCCGCGCGTTCGGCACCCAGGGGTGTCAGCTCTTGCCCTATTCGCGCGGCCTGAGCGTCATCCACCTTGGCCTGAGCGTGACTGGCGCACACCGCCAGTAGCAGAATTCCAAATTTCCTGTACATCTCTTTGCTCCTTGCTGCGCAACCGGCGCGCGGCAGCTGACGGCCTCTGCCAACAGGCAGGGCGCTAATGAGGCGTTGGGGATCGTGCCGTCCTGGCATGGTGTTCTTCGTCAGATCTTCCTTGGGCCGTTGGTACGGCTCTGATGGGCGTCGCGATAACGCCCTTTTTCGTTTCAGTCGATGCGTTCGAACTTGAGGTCCCAGACCCCGTGGCCCAAACGCTCACCACGGCGTTCGAACTTGGTGGTCGGGCGCTCTTGCGGGCGTTCGACGTACTGTCCGTTTGCCGCCTGATTGCGATAGCCAGGCGCGACGCTCATGACGTCGAGCATGTGCTCTGCATAGGCCTCCCAGTCGGTTGCCATGTGCAGCACGCCGCCAATTTTGAGCTTTTGCCGCACCAGATCGGCGAATGCCGGCTGGACGATGCGACGCTTGTGGTGGCGACTCTTATGCCAGGGATCGGGGAAAAACAGCAGAACCCGGTCCAGGCTGGCGTCGGCGACGCATTCACGCAGCACTTCAAGCGCATCGCAACTATAAACCCGGACATTGTTCAGGTTTTGTGACAGAAGCCCGCTTAGTAGCGCCCCCACACCCGGCGAATGCACCTCAACTGCAATGAAATCCTGCTCAGGTGCCGCGGCGGCCATTTCCAGGGTGGAATGCCCCATGCCGAAGCCGATTTCGAAGGTACGCGGCGCTTGCCGACCGAAGACCTGATCGAAATCACGCAGGCCGTCGGCCAGCTCCAGGCCGAAGCGCGGCCAACCCTGATCCAAACCACGCTGCTGGCCTTCGGTCATACGACCGGCACGCATCACGAAGCTCTTGACGGTGCGCATGCGCCGTTGGCCTTCGGCCGGGGGAGAAGTGTCACTCATGAACGAACCTGCAGATAACGTGAACCGACCGCGCGATCGGGCGAGCGCGCGGTTGGAAGCAAGGAAAATTAGCGGATCAGGCCTTCCAGAGGAGAAGAGGCACTGGCATAGAGTTTTTTCGGCATGCGCCCGGCGAGATAAGCCAGGCGCCCCGCATCGATCGCGTACTTCATGGCTTCGGCCATCAATACCGGATTCTGCGCATGAGCGATGGCGCTGTTCATCAGCACCGCCTCACAGCCCAGCTCCATGGCGATCGTGGCGTCGGATGCGGTGCCTACGCCGGCGTCGACAAGCACGGGCACAGTGGCTTCTTCGAGGATGATGCGCAGGTTGTAAGGATTGCAGATGCCCAGTCCCGTGCCGATCAGGCCAGCCAGCGGCATTACCGCGATGCAGCCCATCTCGGCGAGCTGGCGGGCAATAATCGGATCGTCGCTGGTATAGACCATCACGTCGAAGCCATCCTTGACCAGCACTTCGGCGGCCTTGAGGGTTTCGATGACGTTCGGGAACAGGGTCTTCTGGTCAGCCAGCACTTCCAGCTTGACCAGTTTGTGGCCATCGAGCAGCTCGCGAGCCAGGCGGCAGGTGCGCACCGCTTCTTCGGCGTCGTAGCAGCCGGCAGTGTTCGGCAGAATGGTGTAGCGATCCGGCGAGATGACGTCGAGCAGATTGGGCTCGCCCGGGTTCTGACCGATATTGGTACGGCGCACCGCAACGGTCACGATCTCCGCGCCAGAGGCCTCGATGGCCGCGCGGGTCTCCTCAAGATCCTTATATTTGCCGGTGCCCACCAGCAGGCGCGATTGATAGGTGCGGCCGGCAAGCGTGAAGGGTTTGTCGTGCGGAACTGGGCTCATGCGACCATCCTGTTCAGACCTTAATGAAGCGAGAAATACGCCGCTGCACGGGCGGCGTCCGGGAATATCGATGTGGCGAGCTTGTCAGCCACCACCAATGGCATGCACGACTTCGACCTGATCGCCTTCGACCAGTACCGTCGCGCCATGCTGGCTGCGCGGCACGATATCGCGATTGAGTTCGACCGCCAGCCGGCGCCCAGTCAGTTCCAGGCGTTGCAGCAGGTCGGCTACCGATTGACCATCAGGGAGTTCGTAGCGCTCGCCGTTCAACTGAATGTGCATAGTGATCGCCACCATTGCCGAGGGGCCCGCATTCTAGCCCGATCGACCCGGAGCACCAAGGCGGTGAGCGCCACCATTCATTTTCACGGGCCACTACGTTCCTTTTACGCGCGAAGGTACCAGGCCGCCAGCATCAGGCAGATCCATCCCGCCAGGAACGCAGTGCCGCCGATCGGCGTGATGATGCCCAGCTTGCTCAAACCCGTCAGAGCCAGCAGATAGAGACTGCCTGAAAACAGCAGTACGCCCAGAGTGAACAGACCACCCGCGGCGGCCAGCAGGCGGCTCGGAGCATGCAAGGCGAGCAGCGCCACTCCGAACAGCGCCAGCGCATGGATCAGCTGATACTGCACGCCTGTCTGAAACACCGCGAGGTAATCGGCGCCGAGGCGGTTTTTCAAACCATGCGCGGCGAACGCACCCAGCGCCACGCCGGTCAGCCCGAAGAACGCGGCCAGCAGAAGAAAGAGACGAATCATTCGGGCGCTTCCAGTCAGGTTCGGATGTCACCGCTATAATGCCCGTTCCCTCTGGTCGCGACCACGCCCCATGCTCCGAGCCCTGCTGCGCCGCCTTACTAAACTGCTGCTTTGGCTGACCGCGTTGTCCGTGCTGCTGGTATTGGTGCTGCGCTGGATTCCGCCACCCTTCACGGCGCTCATGGTCGAACGCAAGATCGAATCTTGGACTGGCAGCAGCCAAAGCATCGACCTGCAACGCAGCTGGCGACCTTGGAAAGAGCTGCCGGACAACCTGAAGATGGCCGTGATCGCCGCCGAAGACCAGAAGTTCGCCGATCATTGGGGCTTCGACATTGCTGCCATCCGCGCGGCGTTCGCACATAATGAACGCGGCGGCTCGCTGCGAGGCGCTAGCACGCTCAGCCAGCAGGTGGCAAAGAACCTGTTCCTCTGGTCCGGGCGCAGCTGGATTCGCAAAGGACTCGAAGTCTGGTTCACCGGCTTGATCGAACTTCTCTGGCCGAAGCAGCGCATCCTCGAGGTCTATCTGAACAGTGTCGAATGGGACAGCGGCGTGTTCGGCGCAGAGGCGGCTGCGCAGCACCATTTCGGCGTTGGCGCCCCGTATCTCTCGGCGGCGCAAGCCAGCCAGCTGGCAGCCGTACTGCCCAACCCGCGCGAGTGGAGCGCGGGTCTCCGGGCCCGCATGTCCGCCAACGCGCCAGCTGGATCCGGCAGCAAATACGCCAGCTGGGCGGAAGCCATTATCTAGATCGGCTCCGAGCCGAAACGCGTTAACGGACTCGCCAGCACGCAGCGAGGGTCACCCGGCCGAGCCCAACGCACCGAACTAGCCCGATCGACGCGATGCCAGCTCAGGCTTCGACACAGACGATCGCCCGCTGCGGACGATAACCAGATGGCCGGCGCTGCCTGAGCAAGCGTTATGGCAGTACGCTATCGCAACGCGTAAGCTGCATTTAACACATTGCCAAATGCAAACCACGCCCGCATGCAGAAGGTCATCGAGGCAGAGGCAATCACCTTCTCACCGATTCGCCACGGAACGCACGGCAGCGATAGCATGAGCGAAACCGCAACCAACGCGCCCTTGAACAAGGTGCGGCAAATTCTTCACTGGCGTAACAGCATCGCCTGGCTTGTCCTCGTCTTTACCTTATTGGTGCAGCTGGCCATTGTTCAGCATCTGAAGCTGAAAGAGGATCGCGCTGCGAGCCAGCAATTCGATTTCCTGGTGAAAACTACCATCGAAGCCATCGGCAAACGCATGCTCGATCATGAGCAGGTGCTTCTCGGCGCCGCCGGCCTGTTCGATGTCAACGGCGAGGTTTCGCGCGAGCAGTGGCACGCCTACAACGATCGCCTTCAGCTGGCCGAACGCTACCCTGGCATTCAGGGGGTGGGATTCGCCAAGGCCGTGCTTTCCGATGAGCTGGAGACGCACGTCCAGAGCGTTCGCAGCGAAGGGTTTGCTACCTACTCCGTGCATCCACGCAACTCCGACGCCTCGCTGCGCACACCAATCGTCTACCTTGAGCCGTTCCGCGACCGCAATCTAGCCGCCTTCGGCTACGACATGTTCGCTGAGCCTGTGCGGCGGCAGGCCATGCTCCAGGCGGCCGAATCAGGCCAGACGCACATCACCAGCAAGGTCAGGTTGCGCCAGGAAACCCATGGCAAAGAGCAGGCCGGCATCCTCATGTACGTGCCGCTGTATCAACCAGGCGCGCCGATCCGCTCTCCACAGCAACGTATTCAGGCGCTCAAGGGGTTCGTCTACAGCCCCTATCGGATGGACGATCTGATGCGCGGGATTCTCGGTGCAGCCGACCCGAATCTCAGCCTGCACATCTATACCGGCGATGACGAGAAACCCGAGTCCCTTATTTTCACCAGCCGGGACGTGCCACGGACCGAGCCGGCCCACTACAGCCGGGTCCTGCATCTCGATATCTATGGACGCACCTGGACCCTGCGCCTGGAGAGCCTGCCAGAGTTCGAAGCGTTTTTTCATGCCAACAACGAGCTGGTACTCGCCCTTGGCATTGGCCTTAGCTTGCTGTTGTTCTTTCTGATCTCCTCGCTTTCGCTCAGGCGCAGCCGCGCCGAAGCGCTGGCACAGCAGATGACCGAGCACATCCGAGAGAACAGACGCGCCCTTCAGCTCAGTGAGGAGCGCCTCAGCCTCGCGCTCAAGGGCAGCAATGACGGCCTCTGGGATCTGAACCTGAATGCGGGAACGTTTTATGCGTCACCACGCGCCTGGCACATGCTCGGGTATCGTCCCGGCGAATTGCACTCGGATCTCAAGCTCTGGGAGCGGATCATGGTGCCCGAGGATCTACCCCAGGCCCGCACACAGCTCGCGCGGATCATGCTCTCGGCGGTCGACCACTTCACTACCGAACTACGCTTTCAGCATAAAAGCGGCACGGTGGTTCCAGTCCTGATTCGCGGTTATATCCAGCGTGACAGGGACGGCCAGCCGCTGCGCATCAGCGGCACCAGCATGGACCTGACCGAGCACAAACGCATCGAGCAGATGAAAGATCAGTTCATCTCGACCGTCAGTCATGAGCTGCGCACCCCGCTGACCTCCATCAGCGGCGCGCTGGCCCTGGTCACCGGCGGTGCCGTAGGCGACATTCCGCCATCAATGCAGCAGATGCTTGATATCGCCCATCGCAACAGTCTGCGTCTGGGCCACCTGATCGACGACCTGCTGGATATGGAAAAGGTCGCGTCGGGCAAAATGTCGTTTGATCTGCGTGAACACTCGCTCTGCCGGTTGCTGGACGAGGCACTCGCGAGCAATCAGGCCTTCGCCGCCCATTTCGGCGTGAGCTGCGTGCTGCGCAACCCTGCACAGGTCAACGTCTGGGTCGACGGCCTGCGTTTGCAGCAGGTGCTCGCCAACTTTCTCTCGAATGCCATCAAGTACACCCCGCAAGGCGGTGAAGTGACCCTGCACTGCAGTCTGCCTGATGCCAGCCATGTCCGGATCAACATCACCGATCAGGGGCCGGGCATTGCACCGAGCTTTCAGACGCGGGTATTCGAAAAGTTCGCCCAGGCGGATGCCTCTGATAACCGCCAGAAAGGCGGTACCGGTCTGGGCCTGGCCATTACCAAGGAATTCATCGAGCGCATGGGCGGGCGGGTCGGCTTCGATACCGAGGAGGGGCGCGGGACCACCTTCTGGTGCGAGTTACCCATCGTCGAGTCCGCCACATTAGCAGTGGATCAAGGCCAGCCACGCCTGCTCGTGGTCGAGGACGAGCCGGATACCGGACGACTGCTGCATCTGATGCTGCGTGATGCCGGTTACGCGGTTGATCGGGTGCAGAGCCTGCATGCTGCACGGGACAAGCTCGCCGGCACCCGCTACGAAGCGATCACGCTCGACCTGCACTTACCGGACGGTAGCGGGCGCGAGCTGATCGACGAGATACGCAGAAACCCCGCTACGCAGGCGTTGCCGATCATCGTGATTTCGGCGGCAAGCCAGTTCGAGCAGAACGATGAAGACACCGGCGTCACCTGGCTGCATAAGCCCATCAGTGCAGCGCAGCTATTGATTGCACTCACCGATTCCCTGGAAGACGCCCAGCCGCTGCCGTGACCACTGACACCGTATACAGCGGTGACCACACCCCGAGCTGACGGGCATAAAAAAGGCGCTGCAGCTGCAGCGCCTTTGAGCGACCAGGCCATATCAGGCCTGGATGGACCCCTTGAGCTTGTTCATCGCATTCTTTTCAAGCTGTCGAATGCGCTCTGCGGATACACCGTACTTGGCGGCAAGATCGTGCAGGGTCGCCTTGCTTTCACTCAACCAGCGTTGCTGGAGAATGTCTCGACTCCGCTCATCCAGCGTGTCCAGCGCCTCGTGCAAGCTGGAATTGGAGTTATCGCTCCAATCAGCATCTTCGAGCTGCCGTGCCGGATCGTAGCGATGGTCCTCGAGATAGTGCGCAGGCGATTGATAGGCGCTGTCATCATCGGCATCGGCTGACGGATCGAAGGCCATGTCATGCCCCGTCAAACGGCTTTCCATCTCACGCACTTCGCGGGCTTCAACACCGAGGCTGTCGGCGACTCGCTCGACCTCGTCATTGTTCAGCCAAGCCAGGCGTTTCTTTTGGCTGCGCAGATTGAAGAACAGTTTGCGCTGCGCTTTGGTGGTGGCAACCTTGACGATGCGCCAGTTGCGCAGGATGAATTCGTGAATCTCGGCCTTGATCCAATGAACTGCGAACGACACCAGGCGCACACCCATTTCCGGGTTGAAGCGCTTGACTGCCTTCATCAGGCCAACGTTGCCTTCCTGAATCAGATCGGACTGGGCCAGACCATAACCCGAGTAGCTCCGGGCGATATGCACGACGAATCGCAGGTGGGCGAGCACCATCTGACGTGCGGCCTCGAGGTCCTGCTTGTAGAACAGACGCTCAGCCAGGTCGCGTTCCTGCTCGACCGTAAGCAGCGGAATGCTGTTGACCGTCTGCACATAGGCCTCGAGATTGCCTCCCGGGACCAGGGCTTGAACAGGTTGCAGATTTGTAGTCATGCAGATCCTCCAAAATTGAAGCTGCAGCAGTTTAGCACTGCCGAATGAGACTGCAAGCCTGTGGAAAAGTTTCCTTACAGCTAATAAAAAGCTTATAAATCAACTACTTACCGAGGAGCAAGCTCGCTCAGATGCCTCGCTACGGCCAGCCAGGCACCAATGTACCCCAGCAACACGGCACCCAACACCAGCGACAGGCCATCCTCAGCCGGCACACCAGCCAAACCGAAATCGCTGCCATACAAGCCCGCAAGCCCGATGACCGCCTCGTTCAACCAGCCAAGGCCATACGCCAGCAGCAGCCAGGCGATCAGCCCAGCGCCCAACCCATACAGCGCACCCATGTAGAGGAAGGGGCGACGCACGTAACCGTCGGTTCCGCCAACAAGCTTGACCACCTCGATCTCGGTGCGGCGGTTTTCGATGTGCAGCCGGATGGTGTTGCCAATCACCAGGAGCAACGTCGCGATGAGCAACAGGCTGAGGCCAAACACGAAACGGTCTCCGAGCTTGAGAATCGCTGTTAACCGCTCGACCCAGAGTAGATCCAGCTGCGCCTGCTCGACCCCTGACAGCTCCGCCAAGCGCTGGCGCAACGCTTCGAGATTGTCACGATCGACTTCACTGGGGGTCACCACAATCACCCCAGGCAACGGATTTTCCGGTAGCTCGCGTAGCGCCTCGCCGAGACCGGAAAGCTGCTGAAATTCCTCCAGTGCCTGTTCGCGGCTGACCCAGCTGGCTTCAGCGACATCTGGCATCTCAAGGATTTGCTCGCGCAGCGCCTGGCCCTGCTGAGCGTCCACGTCCAGCTGCATAAACAGGGAAATCTGCGCCGCCCGCTGCCAAGACCCGCCGAGGCGCTCGACGTTATCCAGCAATAGCGCCAGGCCCATGGGCAGGCTTAACGCAACCGCCATGACCAGGCAGGTAAAGAAGCTGCCGATCGGCTGTTTAACCAGCCTGCCGACGCTGTCGACCACGCTGGCACGATGGCTTTCTAGCCACGCATGAAACAGCGTCTTGAAGTCCGGCTCGTCGCTTCGAGGCTGCTCGGGCTTGTTGCGCACACCACCGGCGCGCTCTGCCGGGTTCGGATTCTGCTCGGGTGCGCTCATCGGGCAGCCTCCCCGTCACCGATCAATCGGCCGCGCTGCAACGTGAGCATGCGATGGCGCATGCGGGCGATCAGCGCCAGGTCGTGGCTGGCGATCAGCACGGTGGTGCCGAGACGATTGATGTCTTCGAATACACCCATGATTTCTGCTGCCAGGCGCGGATCGAGGTTACCGGTCGGTTCGTCGGCAAGCAGCAATGCCGGGCGATGGACCACGGCGCGCGCGATGCCGACGCGCTGCTGCTGCCCGGTCGAAAGATCGGATGGGAACTGCAGCGCCTTGTCTTTGAGGCTGACGCGCTCCAGTGCGGTCATCACTCGCTGGCCGATCTCGCGCTTGTTCAAGCCAAGAATCTGCAGCGGCAATGCGGCGTTGTCGAATACGGTGCGATCGAACAGCAACTGGTGATTCTGGAATACCACACCGATTTGCCGACGCAGGAAGGGAATCTGCGCATTGCTGATCCGCGACAGATCCTGCCCGGCCAGCAGCAGTTTGCCGCTGGTTGGCCGCTCCATTGCCAGCAGCAGGCGCAGCAAGGTGCTCTTGCCGGCGCCGGAGTGGCCAGTGACGAAGAGAAATTCGCCACGGCGCACATGAAAGGAGAGTTCGTGCAATCCGGTATGGCCGTTGGGATAGCGCTTGCCGACCTGCTCGAATCGGATCATGACGACGCTCCGCCCGTCCCTTTCTCGGCGAACAAGGCATCAACGAAGGCATCCGCCTCGAAGGTGCGAAGGTCGTCAATGCCCTCACCAACGCCGATGTAGCGAATCGGCGTACCGAACTGCTTGGCCAGGGCGAAGATCACCCCGCCCTTGGCGGTGCCATCGAGCTTGGTCAGCACCAGCCCGGTGAGTTCCACCGACTGGTTGAATTGTTTGGTCTGATTGATGGCGTTCTGGCCGGTACCGGCATCGAGCACCAGCAGGACTTCATGCGGTGCGCTGTCGTCGAGCTTGCCCATCACCCGACGGACCTTTTTCAGCTCTTCCATCAGGTTGTCCTTGGTGTGCAGACGTCCCGCCGTATCAGCGATCAGCACATCAATGCCGCGGGCCTTGGCGGCCTGCACTGCATCGAAGATCACCGAAGCGGAATCGGCGCCAGTGTGCTGAGCGATAACCGCGATGCTGTTGCGCTCGCCCCAGATCTGCAACTGCTCGACAGCGGCTGCCCGGAAGGTGTCACCAGCAGCCAACATGACCTTCTTACCCTCCAGCTGCAGCTTCTTCGCCAGTTTGCCGATGGTGGTGGTCTTGCCGACGCCATTGACGCCGACCACTAGAATCACGAACGGCTGTTTGCTGCTGTCTATCACCAACGGCTGCTCGACAGGCTTGAGCAGGCTGGCCAGCTCTTCCTGCAAGGCCTTGTACAACGCACCGCTGTCGGCCAGCTCCTTGCGCGAAACCCGCCGCGCGAGGTTCTGCATGATCAATGTGGTGGCTTCGACGCCGACATCGGCGGTGAGCAGACGGGTTTCGAGCTCGTCCAGCAGATCATCGTCGATGGCCTTCTTGCCCAGGAACAGGCTGGCCATACCTTCGCCGATGCTGGCGCTGGTCTTCGACAGCCCCTGCTTGAGGCGAGCGAAGAAGCCCAGTTTGGCCGGTGGTTCGGCCACCGCGGGTGCGGGCGCCGGTTCCACCGCGACCTCAGCAAGCGCCGGGGCTTCCGGGACATCCTTGGGCTGAACGAGTTCTGGCGTGGGTTCCGGTTCAGGCTCGGCATGCAGGACTGCTTCCGGCTTGATGTCCGGCTCTACTACAGGCTCGGGCTGATCAACTGCGGGCTCGGCGCGCGACGGCTCTTCGGCCGGATGCCCTTCGTTCAGCGAGGTATCGAGTTCGTCAGCGAACGGCTGGCTGTCTTCCAGCGGCTCGGCAGGCGGCGGCTCGGCGGCCGGGCTCTGCGGCTTCTTGCGCAACCAGCCGAACAGACCTTTTTTCTCGCCAGCCGCGGCCGGCGTCTTCTTATCGTCGTTGGAACCAAACATGGAGAAGATTTTCTCAAGAGGGCGAAACGCCGGCGGCCACGCCACCGGCCAGACGGGGGCTATCCTAGCACTGCGCAACCGCCTGCGCTAAGCGCGGGCATCGAGCCGTCACACCAGGCGATACACATACGGCGTTCCGCCGCTTTGCCCTGGCCCCGACGCCCCAGTACCATGCCTGCGTGTTCCCGCCTGCCGGCACCGTCGCGGCGGGATTCATTCCTGAACGAGCCCAGAATATGCCTCTGATGTTACGCCGCGCCGCGGCCCTGTTACTCGGCGCCCTGTACCTGCCACTGGTCATCGCGGCCGACGGCCAGCCCACCCATGAATTCATTCTGGACAACGGCCTCAAGGTGATCGTGCGCGAGGATCACCGAGCCCCGGTCGTGGTATCCCAGCTCTGGTACAAGGTGGGTTCCAGCTACGAGTCGCCCGGAAAGACCGGGTTGTCCCACGCGCTCGAGCACATGATGTTCAAGGGCAGCCGCAAGCTTGAAGCCGGGGAAGCTTCGCGCATCCTTCGTGAGCTCGGCGCCGAAGAGAACGCGTTCACCAGTGACGATTACACCGCTTATTATCAGGTGCTGGCGCGTGATCGGCTGGCCGTGGCCTTCGAACTGGAAGCCGATCGCCTGGCCAGCCTCAAGCTGCCGGCGGACGAGTTCGCCCGAGAAATCGAGGTAATCAAAGAGGAGCGCCGGCTGCGCACAGACGACAAACCGAGCGCGCTCGCCTATGAGCGTTTCAAGGCCATGGCCTATCCCGCCAGCGGTTACCACATCCCGACGATCGGCTGGATGGCCGACCTCAAGCGGATGACCATCGACGATTTGCGGGCTTGGTACGAGGCCTGGTATGCGCCCAACAATGCCACCCTGGTAGTGGTCGGCGACGTCACGCCGGACGAGGTGCGCACGCTCGCCGAACGTTATTTCGGCCCCATCGAAAGCCGCCCGACACCCAGCGCCAAGCGCCCGCTGGAGCTGGACGAGCCGGGCGAGCGGCGGCTCACCTTGCATGTGAAGACACAGGTGCCCAGCCTGATCATGGCCTTCAATGCGCCAGGGCTGGCCACCGAGGAAGACCCTCGGAAAATTCATGCCCTGCGGCTGATCAGCGCCTTACTCGACGGCGGCTACAGCGCCCGTCTTCCGCAGCAGCTGGAGCGCGGCGAGGAGTTGGTGACCAGCGCCTCGGCCTGGTACAACGCCTACGCCCGCGGCGATAGCCTGTTCGTGCTCAGCGCCGCGCCCAATATGCAGAAGGGCCGCACGCTGGAGGAAGTCGAAGCCGGTCTCTGGCAGCAACTCGAACGGCTCAAGCAGACCGCACCCTCTTCGGAAGAACTGGAACGGGTGCGCGCGCAGGTCATCGCCGGCCTGGTCTACGAGCGCGACTCCATTACTCAGCAGGCCACCACCATCGGCCAGCTGGAGACCGTCGGTCTGTCCTGGCGGCTGATGGATCAAGAGCTCAGCGCGCTCGAGGCGGTCACGCCGGACGACATCCAGCAGGCCGCACGCAGCTTTTTCACCCGCTCACGCCTGAGCGTTGCTCATGTCCTGCCCGAGGAGTCCGGCGATGAATGATCGCAGTTTATGGCGTCGCGGCCTGCTCGGCCTGGCGCTGGTGTCCTGCCTGGGGTTGAGCGCCTGTGACGACACCGGCGAAACGGCCGCCTCGATTCCGGTTCCGCCGGCCGAAACCGCCGCGACCCCCGCCGAGTCCGGGCAAGCCATCGCCAACGCCAAGCGCGACGAAACCATCCGCCTGGAATCGCTCGACGCGCTCGGCGATCAGCCGTTGCCACGGCGCGAACTGGATATCCAGAACTGGCAGACCGAAGGCGGCGCCACTGTCCTGTTCGTCGAAGCCCACCAGCTGCCGATGTTCGACCTGCGCCTGACCTTTGCCGCAGGCAGCAGCCAGGACGCTGGGGTACCAGGTCTGGCCATGCTGACCAATGCCATGCTCAACGAAGGCGTCGAGGGCAAGGACGTCACCGCCATCGCCGAAGGCTTCGAAAGCCTTGGCGCCGAGTTCGGCAACGGCTCCTACCGCGACATGGCGGTTGCCAGCCTGCGCAGCCTGAGCGCACCGGACAAGCGCGAGCCGGCCTTGCAGCTATTCAGCCAGGTGGTCGGCCAGCCGACCTTTCCTGAGGACTCGCTGCAGCGGATCAAGAACCAGGTGTTGGCCGGATTCGAATTCCAGAAGCAGAACCCGGGCAAGCTGGCCAGCCTCGAGCTGTTCGAACGCCTCTACCAAAGCCATCCTTACGCACACCCCAGCGAAGGCACACCGGAATCCATTCCCGGTATCGACGCCGACCAGCTTCGCGCGTTTCACGCCAAGGGCTATACCGCCGGCAATGCCGTGATCGCCCTGGTTGGCGACCTCGACCGCGCACAGGCCGAGGCGATTGCCGAGCAGGTCTCCGATGCACTACCGCAGGGTAACGCCCTGCCAGCACCACCGGCTCCGAGCGAGCCCGTGGCCGGCCAGCAGCACATTGACTTTCCCTCCAACCAGACCCACCTGCTGCTGGCACAACTCGGCATTCCGCGTGGCCACCCGGATTACGCCGCGCTCTATCTAGGCAACCAGATCCTCGGCGGCGGCGGTTTCGGCACGCGCCTGATGGAGGAGGTGCGGGAGAAGCGGGGGCTGACATACGGTATCTATTCCGGATTCAGCCCCATGCAGACCAACGGGCCGTTCATGATCAATCTGCAGACGCGCGCCGACCTGTCCGAGGCCACCCTGGCCCTGGTGCAACGGCTGGTCGCCGAATTCCTTGCAGAGGGCCCGACACAGGCCGAGCTGGAGCGCAGCAAGCGCGAGATCGCCGGCAGCTTCCCGTTATCCACGGCGAGCAACTCCGACATCGTCGGGCAACTGGGCAGCATCGGCTTTTACGACCTACCGCTGACCTACCTCGAAGACTTCATGCAGCAGGTCCAGGCGCTGTCGGTCGACGAGGTCAAGGCGGCGATGAACAAGCACCTCAGTCCGGACGGCTTCGTAATCGTCACGGCGGGCCCGCAAGTCGAGCAAAAACCGCTGCCGGCACCGAGCGAACAACCCCTCGAACAACCCAGCAACGTTCCGGAGCATTGATGGCCAACCCACCCATTCGCCCTTCCGCCTATGGTGGCCAGGGCCAGCTGCGCATCATCGGCGGCGAGTGGCGCAGCCGGCGCTTCAGTTTCCCCGATGCGGAAGGTCTGCGACCGACGCCGGATCGAGTACGCGAAACGCTGTTCAACTGGCTCGCGCCATATATATCCGGCGCCCGCGTGTTCGATCCTTTCACCGGTAGCGGCGCGCTCTATCTCGAGGCGCTTTCCCGCGGCGCCAGCATGGCGCTGGCGCTGGACCTGAACGCCAATGCCATCGCCAGCCTGCGCAAGCATCTGGATACGCTGAATTGCGGGCAAGGTCAGTTGCTGCAGAGCGATGCGCTGCGCTATCTGGAAACCCAGACGCCAACGCCATTCGATCTGGTTTTTCTTGATCCGCCGTTCAACAAGAACCTGCTGCAACCCGCCTGTGAACTACTGGAACACAAGGGCTGGCTGGCCAGACAAGCGTGGATCTATACCGAGAGCGAAGCCGTGCCCTCGAGCCTCGGCCTGCCCGGCAACTGGCGGCTGCATCGCGAGAAGAAGGCCGGCAAGGTGCACTACGCTTTGTGGGAGCGCAGCGGCGAAGCCTGACCCTCAGTCACAGCACTTCGTGACGCCGTCACCGACGCGTGGCTTCAATCTGCCGCGCACCGGCAGCACGGAACTACCGTAACCCGCAACAGGGCCATCCAGTGTCCGCAACCATCCCCGACACCAGCGTTGAACCTGAGCCAGACGCTACGTTCATGCCCGCCTGGTGGCTGCCTGGTGGTCATTTGCAGACGCTGTGGAACCCGTTCTGCCGTCGTGCGCCTGCGCTGCGGCGGCGCCGCGAGCGGCTGTGGCTGGCCGACGGCGACTTCATCGACCTTGACTGGTACGGCCCGCACGAGCTGGACGCGCCGCTGGTGTTGGTGCTGCATGGACTGACCGGCTCTTCCCGTTCCCACTATGTTCTCGGCCTACAACGCCAACTGGCCGAGCGCGGCTGGAGCAGTGCCGCCATCAACTGGCGCGGCTGTTCGGGCGAGCCGAATCTGCTACCGCGTGCCTACCACTCCGGCGCCAGTGACGATCTGGCCGAAGTCATCGCGCATATCCAGGCTGCACGACCGCTGGCGCCGCTATATGCGGTGGGCTATTCGCTAGGCGGCAACGTGCTGCTCAAGTACCTCGGCGAAACCGGCGCGGCGGCACCGCTGCAGCGAGCCGTGGCGGTTTCGGTACCCTATCGGCTGGATCAGTGCGCCGATCGTATCGGCCTGGGCTTTTCGCGGGTTTACCAAGCGCACTTCATGCGCGAGATGGTGGCCTATGTAAAAGACAAACAGCGGCTGTTCGTCCGCCAGGGCGCCACCGAGCACCTGTCGGCACTCGAACGCCTCGGCTCGCTGAAAGGCATGCGGACTTTCTGGGATTTCGACGGCCGCTTCACCGCCCCGCTGCATGGCTACACCGACGCCAGTGACTACTACCGGCGCGCCTCCAGCCGTTTTTTCCTGCCCGACATCCGAATCCCGACATTGCTGATCCAGGCCGAAGATGACCCCTTCGTGTTCCGCCACAGCGTGCCCGAGCCAGATGAACTCTCGGCGTCGACAACCTTGGAGCTGCACCCCAGCGGCGGCCACGTCGGCTTCGTCGAGGGCTCGCCGATCAAGCCGCGGTATTACCTGGAGCGGCGTATCCCGCAGTGGCTGATGGCGCGTTGGCCTGGATAATGTTTCGCCACCACCGAGAAAATCTGTGCCCCATCGGCGCCAGTTCAGCTAGGGCGCTCAACCCGCCGTAAACGGCCCATCCAATTGGGAAAGCAACCCGGACACAGCGGGGCGTGCCGCCTCGGTCACGAACCCCTCTTCGAGCGCCACCAGCTGGTAGATGCCTCGGCGCAACGTATCGCGGTCCAGCGCCCCATCCGGCGCGCCATTCAATGTGCAGAGGAAGCGAATCCAGGACGTCATGATGATCCAGGCGTTGACGGCCAGCGCCTCCACCTGCGGCGGCGTCATCTGGAGAATGCCGGCATCCACGAAGCCCTGATAGATACGTTGCGCGCTCAGCAGGTGGCGTTTGGCGAAGCGCCGATAGCGCTCGGCCAGGCCTTCATCACTGGTCAGCAGATGCTCCAGATCCTGATGCAGGAACCGGTAGTCCCACATCGCGGAGAGCAGCGCCTCAAGGTATCGGGTCTTGTCATCGGTGGTCAGCGAGCGGCCTTCCGGCAATTGCATAAAGGCGTCCACCTCCGCCTCATAGCGGCCGAAAAGCTCGGCAATGATCATCTGCTTGTTACGGAAGTGGTAATAGAGGTTGCCCGGCGATATCTCCAGATGCGCAGCGATGTGGTTGGTCGTGACGCTGCGCTCACCCTGCGCATTGAACAGTTGCAGGCTGGCCTGAAGGATACGGTCACGGGTCTTCGTTCTTGGGGACATTGCGCAGGGGTTCATCCGTCTCGCTAAAACCGGAAGGCAAAGGTAACCCGGCAACCGTAGCCATGCATCCGATTGACAGACTAGAGCAATTACTCTAGAACCACAGCATCCGCCCGCTGCCCCGGAGCATCGCCCGTGCTTGCCGATGTCAGTTACATGAATCAATCCGACGTTGAGATCGAACGCCTGCAGTCGCTATTCGAGCGCCAGCGCAGCGCTTTCCAATCCAATCCGAGCCCAACCGCAGAGGATCGCCTGCAAGCGCTGGAGGCGCTGCATGATCTGCTCGCCAGCCATCAGCAGACGCTGATCGAGGCTATTAGCGAGGACTTCGGCAATCGCGCGGCAGACGAAACGCGCTTGGCCGAGATCATGCCCAGCCTGCATGGCATCCAGCACGCCAAGCGCCATCTGCGCCAATGGATGAAGCCATCACGGAGACGCGTCGGCATGGCGTTTCAGCCGGCCAGCGCGAAGGTGGTGTACCAGCCGCTCGGAGTGGTTGGCATCATCGTCCCTTGGAACTATCCGCTCTATCTTGCCATCGGCCCGTTGATCGGCGCGCTCGCTGCGGGCAATCGGGTCTTGCTGAAAATGAGCGAATCCACTCCGGCCACCGGGCGGCTGCTGAAGGAATTGCTCGTGCAGATCTTTCCGGAAGATCAGGTCGCGGTGGTACTCGGCGAGGCCGACGTGGGCATCGCCTTTTCGCGCTTGCCTCTCGATCACCTCCTGTTTACCGGCAGCACCAGTATCGGCCGGCAGGTCATGCGCGCCGCGGCAGAAAGCCTGACCCCGGTAACGCTGGAACTGGGTGGTAAGTCGCCGGCCATTGTCTCGGCTGATGTACCGCTCGCAGACGCGGCAGAGCGCATCGCCTTCGGCAAGACGCTCAATGCGGGCCAGACCTGTGTTGCGCCGGACTATGTACTGATCCCGAGGTCACGCGTTGATGGCTTCGTCGAGGCGTATCGTCAGGTGGTGCGGCGCTTCTATCCACAACTGGCCGACAACCCGGACTACACCGCCATCGTCAATACGCGCCAGCATACCCGACTGCAAGGCTACCTCGACGATGCCCAGAGCAAGGGCGCCCGCCTCGTGCCGCTGTTCGAACAGGGCCAGGGGCGCCGTATGCCGCACCATTTGTTGCTGGACGTCACGGACGACATGCAGGTGATGCAGGACGAGATCTTCGGCCCGCTGCTACCTGTCGTACCCTACGAGGAGCTCGATCAGGCGCTCGCGTACGTCAATGCTCGCCCGCGTCCGCTGGCGCTCTACTTCTTCGGCTACGACAAGACGGAGCAGCGCCGCGTGCTGCGTGACACCCACTCCGGCGGCGTCTGTCTCAACGACACCCTGTTGCACGTCGCCCAGGACGACCTGCCCTTCGGCGGCATCGGCCCCTCTGGGATGGGCCATTACCACGGACACGAAGGATTCTTGACCTTCAGCAAGGCCAAGGGCGTGTTTATCAAACAGCGCTTCAATGCCGCGCGATTGATCTATCCGCCTTATGGCAAGGCACTGCAGAAGCTAGTCTACAAACTCTTCGTGCGCTGAGCATGCACCGGTGACAACAACAATGACACGCACCGAACACTTCATCAGCCGGCGCAGCCTGCTTCGGGTCGGCCTGTTTGGCAGCGCTGCCCTGGCGGGAGCCGGTCTGCTGGGCTCCCTCGCAGGCTGCAGCGCCGAACGCCCCACCGCAGGTTTCCTATACCTGCGTAGCAGCGATCTGCCGATGCTCCGTCGGTTGACACCGGTACTGCTGGAAGGCGCGCTACCTTCGACGAGCATACCGCGCGCTGTTCAAGGCACGCTGGAGAGCCTCGACCTAGGTCTCGCTCATCTGTCGCCTGCTGTCTCGAAACAGGTGCAGCAGATGTTCGACCTGCTCAGCCTTCCGCTGACCCGCGGCCCTCTCACCGGTATCTGGGGCAGCTGGGAGCAGGCGCAGGACGCCGAGATACATGCGTTTCTTCGGCGTTGGGAGAACAGCTCGATCGATTTGCTGCGACAAGGCCATGTTTCGCTTCAGCAAATGGTTCTGATGGCCTGGTACGGCCGCCCCGAGTCCTGGGCGCATTGCGGATATCCCGGGCCACCATCGATCTAGCGGCACCACAAACGCGCTCACGCCACAGCGAGGAACAAAATGCCAGTTTCAGATCCCATAGCCGATGGGCTGGCCCGGGGCTGGAGAACCCATGATGGGTCGCGGCTCGAGCACGATATGACCCTGGAGGCTGACATCGCCATCGTTGGCAGCGGCGCGGGTGGCGCCACCAGTGCGGCAATGCTCAGCGCTGCCGGGTTTAAGGTGCTGTTGATCGAAGAAGGGCCACTGCGCAGCAGCCGCAACTTCGACATGCAGGAACCTGCTGCCTACGCCTCGCTCTATCAGGAGGCGCTTGGCCGTACCAGCCAGGACGGCGCCATCACGATCCTGCAGGGCCGTGCGGTCGGAGGCTCGACGTTGGTGAACTGGACGTCGAGCTTTCGCACCCCGACGCCGACGCTCGAACACTGGGCCCGGGAACACGCCGTCAAAGGACTTTCTCCCGAGGCCCTGGCACCCTGGTTCGAGCAGATGGAGCATCGTCTGGGGATCGAGCCCTGGCATCTGCCCGCCAACGCCAACAATCAAGTGATCCGTGATGGCTGCGAGGCCCTGGGCTACAGCTGGGCGGTAGTTCCACGAAACGTGAGGGGCTGCTGGAACCTCGGCTATTGCGGCATGGGCTGCCCGACCAACGCCAAGCAATCGATGCTGGTGACGACCATTCCCGCGACTCTGGATGCCGGAGGAGAGCTGCTCTATCTCGCCCGCGCCAAGCGTTTCCTCATGAAAAACGAGCGCATCGTGGCGCTGGAATGTTCAGCCATGGACCCGCGTGCCATTGCGCCCACCGAGAGCAAGATTCGCATTCACGCACGTCACTACATACTCGCGGGCGGCGGCATCAACACCCCCGCGATCCTGCTGCGTTCGGATGCGCCGGATCCGCACCAGCGCATTGGCAAGCGTACCTTCCTGCACCTGGTGAACTTCTCCGCCGCGCAGTTCGATGGCGTCATCAACCCCTTCTATGGCGCGCCACAAACGATCTACTCCGATCAGTTCCAGTGGGACGACGGCACCCGCGGGCACATGTCATACAAGCTGGAAGTGCCGCCAGTACATCCCGCCCTGGCCGCCACGCTGCTGGGCCGCTTCGGTACCGAAAACGCGCTGCGCATGGAACAGCTGCCGCACACGAACGCGATGCTGGCGCTGATGCGCGACGGGTTCCATCCCGACAGCGCCGAAGGCCAGGTACAGTTGCGCAGCGATGGCTCGCCCACCCTCGATTATCGGATGACCGGTTATACCTGGGATGGCATCCGTCGTGCCTATCACAGCATGGCGGAGATTCAGTTTGCCGCTGGCGCCAAGGCCGTATTGCCGCTGCACAGCGACGCGACGTACACCGCCAACCTGAAACAGACCCGGGAGATGATCGACGGCCTGAGCCTGGAGATCTATCGCACACGCCTCGGCAGTGCGCATGTCATGGGCGGCTGCGCCATGGGTGAAGACCCGCGTCAGGCGGTCACCGACAGCCTCGGTCGGCATCACCAGCTGGAAAATCTGTCGATCCACGACGGTTCGCTGTTTCCCACCAGCATCGGCGCCAACCCGCAATTATCGATCTATGCGCTGGCAGCGAAGTTGTCCAGCCAGCTCGTCGAACGATTGAACCGCGCCTGACCGCGAGGAACAGGCCATCCGCCTTGAAGCTTTACGCTGCCGTTACCGAGCCGCTACCATCCAGACCCCCACGCCTGCGTCAGGACGCCGCGATGAATCGAGTGTTGTATCCCGGAACCTTCGACCCGATCACCATGGGCCACACCGACCTGGTCGAGCGCGCCTCTCGCCTGTTCGACGAGGTGATCATTGCGGTCGCTGCCAGCCCCAACAAGAATCCGCTATTCCCGCTTGAACAGCGCGTGGCGCTTGCGCAGGAAGTGACGGCGCACCTGCCGAATGTGAAGGTGCTGGGCTTCTCCACGTTGCTGGCACACTTCGTCATCGAGCAAAAGGCCAACGTCCTGCTGCGAGGCCTGCGTGCAGTGTCTGATTTCGAGTATGAATTCCAGCTGGCCAACATGAACCGGCAACTGGCACCGGACGTCGAAAGCCTGTTCCTGACCCCGTCGGAAAAGTTTTCCTACATTTCCTCGACCCTGGTGCGCGAAATCGCCAGGCTCGGCGGCGATGTCACCAAGTTCGTCCATCCGTCAGTAATGAAGGCGCTTACCGAGCGCTACGCCTCGCGCTAGAGCGCCTGGGCGCTGGCACTGAGCGCGATGACCGGCACAGGCCGAAGCACTGCCGCGTGCACCCGGCGAGCAGATGCGGCAAAATTGGCGCGTCGTTTTTACCTGCGCTGCGGCTCATGCCGCAGCTGGAGTTAGCTGGATGTCCTTGATCATCACCGATGACTGCATCAACTGCGATGTATGCGAGCCCGAGTGCCCGAACAGCGCGATTTCTCAAGGCGAGGAAATCTACGTCATCGATCCCAATCTCTGCACCGAGTGCGTTGGCCATTACGACGAACCGCAGTGTCAGCAAGTCTGCCCGGTTGACTGCATCCCACTCGACGAAAGCAACGTCGAGAGCAAGGACGAACTGATGCAGAAGTACTTGATCATTACCGGCAAGGCCTGATCAGCACACACTGGCGACCGCTCTCACTCGGCTGGGGTCAAACCGTCGGCCGATCCCACCGCGCCGCTCCCGCTCCGCGCAGCCTTCGCTCCGACATGAGCGGCATATCGACAAGTCCCCGATGATCCGAAAACCTCCGCTTGCGACCCAACACAGCTCATGCGTGAAATCGCGTGAGTCTGTGTGCGGAGAAGCAGAGTCGATTGCTCAGAAACGACACGGCTTCGCGCGCATTCAAGCGGCGAAGCGTGGGACGCAGGCTGGATGTTCCGGCCTGCTGACGCTGACTGAGTCAGTCCTGGCGGTTATAGCCGACGCGGGTGCAACCTAGGCACCGGGCGAACGCAGCAGCACCGGGCTCAACCACCAGCGCCTGGCCGGTTTCCTTGATGCCGCCGCCCATGGCGCTGAACGGCAGGCTCACGACGAACAGACCGGCGCCGATGGCGGTGGCGGCAATCAGCAGCGGACGGGCGATCAGCAGGTCGCCGACTATGGAGAATGCCTTGGGCGCTTCGACGGTGTACATCGGATCGCCGCTGGCGTTCTGCTGCACCGATTGCGCCTGTACGGGCATCGCCAGCAGGCCGGTGGTGAGGGCCAAGACAACAGCAGTGGAGCGAAACAGTTTCATGGTGTGGTCCTTCAGCTGGGCGAAACGAGGCAGATGATTGTTGTGGCGGTCACTATAGCAGCGGCCAGCCGTTGTTGATCGTGAACGCGTCAATGCCTGCGCAGCCATCGCACTATCGCTGGCAACGTCCGCAATAGACACTGGCGCGCTGCCCAAGGCGGATTTCGCGCAGGGTCGAACCGCAGCTCTTGCAAAAATCCCCACCACGACCGTAGACGAATAGCTCCTGCTGGAAATAACCGGGCTTGCCGTCGCCGCCGACGAAGTCGCGCAAGGTCGTCCCGCCGCGCTCGATGGCATAAGCGAGCACCCGCTTGATCTCGGCGGCGAGCTTGAGATAACGCGCCCGAGAGACCGTACCGGCTGCCCGCCGCGGATCGATGCCGGCGGCGAATAACGCCTCGCTCGCGTAGATGTTGCCGACACCCACCACCACCGCGTTGTCCATGATGAACGGCTTGATGGCCATGCTGCGCCCGCGCGACAGCTGGAACAGGCGGTCGCCATCGAAGTCATCGCTGAGCGGCTCCGGGCCGAGGCTGGCGAGCAGGACATGACTCAGCGGTGCGTCGCTCCAGAGCAGCGCACCGAAGCGGCGTGGATCGGTGTAGCGCAGCGCCATGCCCGTTTCGAGGACGATATCGACGTGCTCGTGCTTGCCGACTGGCAGGTCCGCCGGTACCAGCCGCAAGCTGCCGGACATGCCCAGATGGGCGATCAGCGTGCCGACTTCGGCCTTGATCAGCAGATACTTGGCGCGTCGCTCGACCGCCTCGATGCGCTGGCCGGACAGGCGAGCGTCGAGGTCGTCCGGGATCGGCCAGCGTAACCGTCGCTCGCGCACGATCACGCGGCTGACATGCTGGCCGACCAGGTGCGGTTCGATGCCGCGACGGGTGGTTTCGACTTCGGGAAGTTCAGGCATACAGACTATCGAGAATGAACCGGGAGGCGACCTTAGCAGCTATTGCATCGCGTGGTCAGCCCACGCCCAGCTCGCGAATGCTGCCCTTGAGGTAGTCGAAATCGTACTCGGACAGCCCGACATATTCGAGCACGTGTTGCGCCACAGCGGACCATTCGTGGTCGTCCGGCTGATCGCCGAGCACCCGATGGCAGGCGCAGATGTGCTCGGCCATTTTCAGAATCGCCAGCAGCGTCTTGATCTGCGGATCGCTGCATTCGTCTTCGAACAAGGCCAAAGCGTTGTGATGATTAGCGATGGCTTCGCATAGATGCACCGGTAGTTTCCAGGAACGCGCCACGAAATAGCCGACAACCGCGTGGTTGGTACTAAGCACTCGGTTTTCGATGTCGGTCACCCGCGTCTGAACACTGGCGCTGGCGTAGGCTTCCTCCAGCACACCCATGTAGCTGGGAAAGCGCGTGAGCATCAACGGGATGCCGCAGTTGTGGAACAGCCCCAGGGTGTAGGCTTCATCAGGCGCCGGATGTCCGATGCGCTTGGCCAGGGACAGACTGGTCATGGCGACATCCTGTGCGGTGTCCCAGAACCGATTGAGCGTGACGATGGCCGCATCGCTGAGCTCGCCCCGAATCGATTGCGCGTTGATCAGGTTGATCACCGAGCGACAACCCAGCAGGTTGACCGCTTGCTGAATCGAGGCGATGCGGTTGGCGAGGCCGAAGAAGGGAGAGTTTACGGTCTTCAGCAGGGCGCCAGAGAGGCCCGGGTCCTGGCTGATCAACCGGGCGATAGCGTGCAGATCCGGGTCCGGCATGACCTGTTCCATCTGCAAGTCAACCATGATCTGCGGCTGCGGCGGCACGCTGATGCCTTGCAGCACGCTGCGGATCTGCTCATCGGAGAGTTCGATTGTCATGAAAGTGACCCGGCCCGGCGAATAGCACTTGGCCATCATGGAAATGAGCGCGAACTTTGGCCGAGAACATGGTCGGATTTCAAGTAGCTCCAATCTGGATACCCAACCAAATCCGACGAGGAGGAACGAAATGGCCGAGTTACTCAATGGCAAACGCGTGGCGATTCTGGTCACCGACGGCTTCGAGCAGGTCGAGCTGACCGGGCCCAAGGAGGCGCTGGAAAAGAAAGGCGCCACCGTGCACATCATCTCCGCGAAGAATGGCGAGGTGACCGGCTGGAACCACACGACGCCCGCGACCAAATTCCATGTCGACGATACCTTCGACAGTATCCGAATGGAGGATTACGACGCCCTGCTGCTTCCTGGTGGCGTGGTCAATTCCGACACCATCCGCACCGATGAAATGGCCCAGGAGCTGGTGCGTGACGCGGCACGCGAGAACAAGACGATCGCCGTCATCTGCCACGGCGCCTGGCTGCTGGCCTCCGCCGATCTGGTCAAGGGCAAGCGCATGACCAGCTGGCCGTCGTTGACCGACGACCTGAAAAACGCTGGCGCCAACTGGGTAGACGAACAGGTGGTGGTCGATGGGCATTTGATCAGCAGCCGCAAGCCGGACGACATTCCCGCATTCAGCGAAGCGCTGATCAAGGCGCTCGCGGCCTGACCGGCACGGAGCGCTGGAGGCTGGACGTAGGGTGGATCGCGCTTCATCGATCCACCGTTACGCGGGTCTGGTCACATCTAAACCCGAGCGGGGCCACAACACACCGGTCATGGGACGGATTGTAAACACCGAACCGCTGCAGCTCGGATTCGTTGACCTGCTAAAGCCAGTCGCCGGCCAGCCTCTGAACGGGAACCCATTCAACGCCCTTCCGTCCAGCCTCGGCCATCGTCCAAGGCTGTTATCGTCCAGCGCTTTTATCGGCTTTTATCCCTATAATCCCGCCCTTTTCCCGGAGCCCTCTCGATGAGCCTGCCCAGCCTGCGCCTCAAAGCCAACGCCGATCGCCGCCTGCGCGCCGGTCATCTGTGGGTCTACAGCAACGAGGTAGACACGGCCGCTACCCCGCTGAGCGGTTTTGCCGCCGGTGATCAGGCGATTCTCGAGGCGGCGGGCGGCAAGCCGCTGGGCATTGTCGGTGTGTCGCCGAACAACCTGATCTGCGCGCGCCTGCTGTCGCGCGACCTCAAGCACAGCCTGGACAAATCGCTGCTGGTGCATCGCATCCAGGTCGCCCTGTCGCTGCGCGACCGCTTGTTCGATCAACCCTGCTACCGCCTGATCTACGGCGATTCCGACCTGCTGCCGGGCCTGGTAGTGGACCGTTTCCATGATCATCTCGTGGTGCAGCTGGCCTCGGCGACCATGGAGCGCAACAAGGACGCCGTGCTCGAAGCCCTGGTGCAGGTGCTCAAGCCCCGTGGTGTGCTGTGGAAGAACGATTCCAGCGCGCGCGACGCCGAAGGGCTCGAACGCTACGTGGACACCGCTTTCGGCGTCGTCCCGGAATGGGTCGAACTGGAAGAGAACGGCGTGAAGTTTGAAGCACCGGTCCTGCAAGGCCAGAAGACCGGCTGGTTCTACGATCACCGTATGAATCGCGCGCGTCTGGCGCCCTACGTCAAAGGCAAACGGGTACTCGACCTGTTCAGCTACATCGGCGGCTGGGGCGTACAGGCTGCGGCATTCGGCGCCAGCGAAGTGTTCTGCGTGGACGCCTCGGCATTCGCCCTTGATGGCGTCGAGCGCAACGCTGCGCTCAATGGTGTGGCGGAGAAGATGACCTGTGTCGAGGGCGATGCCTTCGAAGCGATGAAAGAGCTGAAGAATGCCGAAGAGCGCTTCGATGTGGTCATCACCGACCCGCCAGCCTTCATCAAACGCAAAAAAGACCTGAAGAACGGCGAGGCCGCCTACCGCCGCCTCAACGAAACCGCCATGCGCCTGCTGAACAAGGACGGCATCCTGGTCAGCGCCTCCTGCTCGATGCATTTGCCCGAGGATGATCTGCAGAACATCCTGCTCGGCAGCGCACGTCACCTGGATCGCAACATCCAGTTGCTCGAGCGCGGCGGCCAGGGCCCGGATCACCCGGTCCACCCCGCAATCCCGGAAACGCGCTACATCAAGAGCATCACCTGCCGCATCCTCCCCAACAGCTGATCCTGCTGCCAGACGAACGAAACCCTCGCACCAAGAACCTGTGCGGGGGCTTCGTCGGACGCCTCACTCGATGTCTTTTCGCTCTTCGGTCCACAAAACACTGGTGCACAACCCGCAGAAGCGACCATAGAAGGTGCTGCGGGCCGTTTCATCTTCCATCAGGTGATAGCGGAACCAGGCGGTCGAGGGTCCGCGATAGGCCCCACCATCACCGACCGGCTCGAAGTGGCTGACATAACGCCGTTCACCCCAGAACACCGGTACGTTGGCCCGCGTGTAGACCGGCTGAGCGTTGAGGTAGGGAAATGCGATGGTGTCACCGCCGCCTGACATCAGAAACATCGGGCCCTGCTGATTTCGCTGGGACGCCGAATCGTGGCCCAGACCTATGGTGTAGGGCTGGATCGGCGCGGTAACGCTCACGCGCTCGTCCTGTCCGGCCATGATCGAACCGCCGCCGCCCTGGGAGTGACCGGACGTACCGACTCGGCCGGTATTGAGCACGCCAACGTAGGTGCCGTAGGTGCGATTGCTTTCCTGCACCAGATAATCCAGGCACGCCAGCATCTGCTCCCCGGTCCCGGCATTGGATGTCTCTGCAGCAGCAACAACGAACCCATGGCTGGCCCAGTGCGACAACAGACCGGAATACGCCGTCGGCCCTGTCCCGGTCCCGTTGCCCCACAGCACTATCGGGTGCCGTACGCCGTTCTGTCCGAGCGTGGCGGGTCGGTAGACGCGACAGTTCGGGCCTTCGCTGCGACTGGTCGTGGCGTAGGGACCGGAGCGGTCAAAGTTCGATACGCTTGGAAACGGCGCGCCGGGTGTGTCCGGCAGCGGCGCCGCCATGGCAGACCCGCAAAGAGCCACGCCCAGCGCTGCGACAAGGCAGCTGAGTTTGGTGTCTAGCATCGGTATTCCTCTTGTTGTTTTTGATCGGTGGTATGACGCTCGCCCCGGCTGACATGCGAATGCGCACTGCAGGTCTCTATCGCGCCATTGCCCGGCGTTCGGCACGGCATAGTGGCCAGTCGGCCCGAGACAACCCTAGCCAGCCGAAACCGGGATGCCACTCGAGAGGGCCGACGGAGGGACGAACGGCCGAAACTGAGCGGTATGAATAATTCGCCATCAGTTACGGTGTTGATGCGCGCAGTCGGTGAAAAAGGCCGGTAATCACGCCGCCTGGCTCGCGGGCGGGAACGGGCGTAGAATCGGCCCCATTCCTCGCCATCACCCCCCGGCGGGCCATGAGCCCAGGCCGCCCGAGCGATACCCCGCCTCGATCCGGCCCCACCGCAAGCACGGTCACCTACCGTTGCACGCGGCACTGGTGACGCTCACCATAAGCACTATTCGAACCGCTGATTAGCCGCAGGAACCGTCATGCCCGATTACCGCTCGAAAACCTCCACGCACGGCCGCAACATGGCTGGTGCCCGCGCGCTGTGGCGCGCCACCGGCATGAAGGATGAAGACTTCAAGAAGCCGATCATCGCCATCGCCAACTCCTTCACCCAATTCGTGCCCGGTCACGTGCACCTGAAGGACCTGGGCCAGCTGGTCGCCCGTGAGATCGAGAAGCACGGCGGCGTGGCCAAGGAATTCAACACCATCGCAGTCGACGACGGCATCGCCATGGGGCACGATGGCATGCTCTATTCGCTGCCCTCGCGCGAGATCATCGCCGACTCGGTGGAGTACATGGTCAACGCGCACTGCGCCGACGCCATCGTCTGCATCTCCAACTGCGACAAGATCACCCCCGGCATGCTGATGGCGGCCCTGCGCCTGAACATCCCGGTGGTGTTCGTCTCCGGCGGCCCGATGGAAGCCGGCAAGACCAAGCTGGCCAGCCACGGCCTGGACCTGGTCGATGCGATGGTCATCGCCGCCGATGAAAGCGCCTCGGACGAGAAAGTCGCCGAATACGAGCGCAGCGCCTGCCCGACCTGCGGCAGCTGCTCCGGCATGTTCACCGCCAACTCGATGAACTGCCTGGCCGAAGCCCTGGGCCTCGCGCTGCCCGGTAATGGCTCGACACTGGCGACCCACAGCGACCGCGAGCAGCTGTTCCTGCGCGCCGGCCGCACTGTCGTCGAGCTGTGCCAGCGGTACTACGGTGAAGGCGACGAATCGGTGCTGCCACGCAACGTGGCCAGCTTCAAGGCGTTCGAAAACGCCATGACGCTGGACATCGCCATGGGTGGCTCGACCAACACTATCCTGCATCTGTTGGCAGCCGCCCAGGAAGCCGAGATCGACTTCGACCTGCGCGATATCGACGCGCTGTCGCGCAAGGTGCCGCAGCTGTGCAAGGTTGCGCCGAACATCCAGAAGTACCACATGGAAGACGTGCACCGCGCAGGCGGAATCTTTTCGATCCTTGGCGAACTGGCCCGCGGCGGTTTGCTGCACACCGACGTGCCGACCGTGCACAGCCCGAGCATGGCCGACGCCATCGCCCAGTGGGACATCACCCAGACCCAGGACGAGGCGGTACACACCTTCTTCAAGGCAGGCCCGGCCGGCATCCCAACGCAGACGGCGTTCAGCCAGTCGACCCGTTGGGACACCCTTGACCTGGACCGCGCCGAAGGCTGCATCCGCAGCGTCGAGCACGCCTATTCTCAGGAAGGTGGTCTGGCCGTGCTCTACGGCAACATCGCCCTGGATGGCTGCGTGGTGAAGACCGCCGGCGTGGACGAGTCCATTCTGGTGTTCGAGGGCACCGCGAAGATCTTCGAAAGCCAGGACAGCGCCGTGAAGGGCATCCTCAATGACGAAGTGAAAGCCGGGGACATCGTCATCATCCGTTACGAAGGCCCGAAGGGCGGCCCGGGCATGCAGGAGATGCTCTACCCGACCTCGTATCTGAAGTCCAAAGGGTTGGGCAAGGAATGCGCCCTGCTCACTGACGGCCGCTTCTCCGGCGGTACTTCAGGCCTGTCCATCGGCCACGCCTCGCCGGAAGCCGCCGCGGGCGGTGCCATCGGCCTTGTTCAGGAAGGCGACAAGATCCACATCGACATCCACAACCGCACCATCGAGCTGCTGGTCAGTGACGAAGAGCTGTCCCATCGTCGCCACGAGCAGGACAAGAAAGGCTGGAAGCCGGCCCAGCCGCGTGCGCGCAAGGTCTCGACCGCGCTCAAGGCCTACGCCCTGCTCGCCACCAGCGCCGACAAGGGCGCGGTGCGCAATAAGGCAATGCTGGACTGATCCGCAACGACGTCCCTAATCCTCATGCAACGCGACAGGCATTGCATGAGGCGTTTTAAACCAACAACGAGAAATCCATGCGTCTACTGCTCGCATTGCTGCTGCCCTGGCTGCAATTTTTCACCATCGGCCGCCCGATCGCCGGAATCATCTGCCTGCTGCTGCAGGTCACCCTGATTGGCTGGCTGCCGGCAGCCATCTGGTCGGTCTATGCATTAAGCCAATACAAGACCGACAAGAAGATCGCCGCCGCACTCGGCAACCAGGCCGGCTGATCCGCTTGCCCCGAACTCCGGGGGAGTGGGAAAAAGCTTTCCGAGGCAACCAAGCGACCATGATCATTCCGATTCGATCGCGCCACTTCGATCAGGAGTTCTCCTTCAGCTAGACGTCCGCCACTTATACCTCGCTCAATTTTCCGAAGCCGTTGCGCAAGATCGCCCCTGCATCCCGACGCATGTACCTCGGGCCCTGCCATTCGTCGAACGCCCCAGGCAACGCCATGTTCGACTGGCGTGATAGACGCAGGCTTCTGCTTATTGCCGCCATTTGACCGCACGATCGAAGCAAGACCTCGCAAGCAATCAATGTATACAAAAGGCTGTCAATAAACCTCCATTTTGTCTACATTAATTGGACACAATAACAACAGCGAGAGCTCTCACCATGACTGTTTCATCAGCAGGAAGCGCTTCGGTTAAACGTCCAGAGGACGAAAATCTCGGAATCGGCGCCAGCATGGCCTACGGCCTTCAGCACGTTCTGACGATGTACGGCGGCATCGTCGCGGTGCCGCTTATCGTCGGTCAGGCAGCCGGTCTGTCGCCTGCTGATATCGGCTTGCTGATCGCTGCTTCACTTTTCGTCGGCGGCGCGGCGACCCTGCTGCAAACACTAGGGCTTCCGTTCTTCGGCTGTCAGTTGCCGCTGGTGCAAGGGGTATCCTTTGCAAGCGTCGCCACCATAGTGGCGATAGTCGGGGCCAACGGCGGCGAAGGAGGCTTGCCGGTGGTATTTGGCGCGGTGATCGGCGCAGCCCTGATAGGGCTGTTGATCACGCCGGTATTCTCCAAGATCACCAAGTTCTTTCCGCCACTGGTGACCGGTATCGTCATCACCACCATTGGCCTGACCCTGATGCCTGTCGCGGCACGCTGGGCCATGGGCGGCAACAGCCGGGCAGCTGATTTCGGCAGCATGGCCAATATCGGTCTGGCGGCCTTCACCCTGGCGTGCGTCCTGCTACTGAGCAAGATTGGCAGCTCGGCCATCTCCCGCTTGTCCATCCTCCTGGCGATGGTGATCGGCACGCTGGTGGCCTGGGCGTTCGGCATGGCCGACTTCTCCAAGGTCAGCGAAGGTCCACTGTTGGCTTTCCCCACGCCCCTGCATTTCGGCATGCCGGTGTTCGAGGCGGCAGCGATCTTCTCCATGCTGATCGTGGTCATCGTGATCCTGGTCGAGACGTCAGCCGATATTCTCGCCGTCGGTGACATCATCGATACCAAGGTGGACTCCAAGCGACTGGGCAACGGCCTGCGTGCAGACATGATTTCCAGCTTGTTCGCGCCGCTCTTCGGCTCTTTCACCCAAAGCGCCTTCGCCCAGAACGTGGGGCTGGTGGCCGTTACCGGCGTCAAGAGCCGCTACGTGGTTGCCTGTGCCGGCCTAATCCTGGTCTCTCTCGGCCTGTTGCCGATCATGGGCCGGGTTATCGCCGCGGTACCCACTGCCGTACTCGGCGGCGCCGGCGTGGTGTTGTTCGGCACTGTAGCCGCCGCGGGCATCCGTACCCTGGCGCAAGTCGATTACCGCAATAACATGAACCTGATCATTGTCGCCACCTCGATCGGCTTCGGCATGATCCCGA
Organism: Pseudomonas sp. SST3; assembly: GCF_003325755.1. The sequence continues at coordinate 158,278 of NZ_QORI02000002.1, forward strand.
TCGCCGCGCCGAGCTTCTACCACCAGTTCCCGTCCTGGTTCGAAACCATCTTCCACTCGGGCATCAGCTCGGCGGCGATCATGGCCATCCTGCTGAACCTGCTCTTCAACCACCTGACCGCCGGCAACTCGGACCAGCAATCGGTATTCGCTGCGGCCAGTGAGCGCACCCTGCGCTACCAGGACGTTGCCGCGCTGCATGACGGTGATCACTTCCACAACGGCAAGCTGTACGACGCGGATGGCAACGAAGTTCCCGTGATCCACCCCGACGACCACGGCGCCGCTGCACCGGAGCCTCGCGCCAAGGTAAAGACGGCGACAACAGTTCCTAGCAGCGGCTAAGGGACCCGCAAGCCCGATAAAAGACGATGCCCGCCCACTCCGGCGGGCATCGTTTTATGCGGCGTGCGGTGTGGGCGCTGTTACGTCAAACATCAATCCGCCAACACTTCGCGCAATTCTTCCTGCGCCTCGGCCAGCTTGCGTCGGCGCTTCTCGATCTTCTTCTGATCACCGTCACGCAGCGCTTCCTGCAGGTCGGCCTTGCGCTCGCGGATTTCCTCGTGCGCCTCGGCGATATCCTCCCGCCGCTCGGCCCGCAGCCCGGCGTCGGTGCAATACTCGCGAACCTTGCTCAGCGCCGTTTCCAGCCCACGGATGCGCCCACTGTTGCCCTCTTCACGGGCAAACTCCAGCTGACGCTGGATCTGCTGCTCCTTTGCCGCACAGCTATCGGCAGCCTGGGCAGCGCCGCAAGTCAGCGCCAGGAAAGATAAGGTGATGAGGTGTTTCATGAACCTGTCCTCTCAGTCGGTTGAATAATGCGCACTCGCCAGAGCGGTGCGGTAATGGTCGTAGCGAAGTAGAATCGCGCTCTTTTTCCAGGAGCATGCCATGAGCGCGCTGAAGTCTTCCCCCGATGAGCTTCGTAACGATCTGGTCTACGGACTCGATGACCGGCCCCGTCCCTGGATCGCCTTTCTCGCCGCCCTGCAGCATCTGCTGGCGATCATCGTGCCGATCGTGACGCCGGGGTTGCTGATCTGTCAGGCCATCGGCGTGTCGCCACGCGACACCAATATCATCGTTTCCATGTCGCTGGTGATTTCCGGCATCGCCACCTTCGTCCAGTGCAAGCGCTTCGGCCCGCTGGGTGCCGGGCTGCTGATCGTGCAGGGCACCAGCTTCAACTTCGTGGGACCGCTGATCGCCGGTGGCGTGCTGATGGTCAAGCAGGGCACGCCGGTGGAGACGGTGATGGCGGCGATCTTCGGGGTCGTCATCGCCGGGTCCTTCATCGAAATGGGCGTCTCGCGCGTGCTGCCGTTCATCAAGCGACTGATCACGCCGCTGGTGACCGGCATTGTCGTGCTGATGATCGGCCTGACACTGATCAAGGTCGGCCTGATCAGCATGGGCGGCGGCTACGCGGCCATGGGCGACGGCACCTTTGCCAGCCGTGAGAACCTGCTGCTTTCCGGCGTCGTGCTGGGCGCCATCGTCGTGCTCAACCGGCTGCCGGTGGTGTGGATGCGCAGCTGCGCAATCATCATCGCGCTGGCCATCGGCTACGCACTGGCCGCCTACCTGGGTCGCCTGGATTTCACTGGCATGCGCGAAGCCGAGCTGTTCGAAGTGCCGATGCCGCTGCACTTCGGCCTGGGCTTCTCGTGGAGCCTGTTCATTCCCATGGTCGTGATCTACCTGGTCACCTCGCTGGAAGCGATCGGTGATATCACTGCTACCAGCAAGCTCTCGCAGCAGCCCGTCGAGGGCCCAGTGTGGATGCAGCGCATCAAGGGCGGCGTGCTGGTCAACGGCGCCAACTCGCTGTTGGCGGGCGTGTTCAATACCTTCCCCAGTTCGGTGTTCGCGCAAAACAACGGCATCATCCAACTGACCGGAATCGCCAGCCGCTACGTCGGCATGTGGATCGCGGTGATGCTGGTGGTGCTCGGCCTGTTTCCGGTGGTCGCCGGGGTACTGCAGGCCGTGCCTGAGCCGGTGCTGGGTGGGGCCGCGCTGGTGATGTTCGGTGCAGTGGCGGCAGCCGGCATCAACATCCTTGCAGGTATCAAGCTTGATCGCCGGGCGCTGCTGATCATTTCAGTTTCGCTGGCGCTGGGTCTGGGCTTTTCCCAGGTACCGGAATTCCTCGCGAACCTGCCGGTGGCACTGCGCAACGTGCTGGAATCTGGTGTAGCTACCGGCGGCATCTGCGCCCTGGTGATGAACTGGTTCTTGCCCGAGTCGCCGGCTAGCGCTGAGCAGGATCCCATCTGATCAACCGGCGCGTGGCCCCTGGGCCAGGCGCGGCAGACCTCATCGGCAATCGCCAGGGCAGCAGTCAGTCCGGGCGATTCGATGCCGAGCAGGTTCACCAGTCCGGCGATTCCATGCTGGCCAGGCCCGTCGATGCGAAAGTCCGCTGCAGGCTCGCCAGGCCCGCTGATCTTCGGACGGATTCCGGTATAGGCCGGCTGCAGCGCGCCGTCGGGCAATGCCGGCCAATAGCGGCGGATTGCGGCGTAGAAACTGTCGGCGCGATGGGCATCCATCTGGTAGTCAAGTGAATCGACCCATTGCACGTCCGGGCCGAAACGGGCCTGGCCACCGAGATCCAGCGTCAGGTGCACACCGAGCCCGCCAGGTTCGGGCAACGGATAGACCAGATGCCGGAAAGGTGTAGGCGCCGCCAGGCTGAAATAACTACCCTTGGCGAAGTACCGCGTAGGCACCGAATCGGCGGCCAGGCCGCGGGTGCGCGCCGCGACCACTGGCGCCGCGTGCCCGGCGCAGTTGATCACGCTCGTCGCAAGCAGCGTCATCGGCTCGTCCCCGCCGACCTCGACCCGTAGCCCCGCGTCCGTCACCTCCATCGACTCCACCGGCGCATGCGCAGCCAGCAGCGTGCCGGCCGCTTCGGCATCGCCTTGCAGTGCCAGCATCAGCCCATGGCTGTCAACGATGCCGGTGCTCGGCGACAGCAATCCGGCAACGCATTGAGCTGCGGCTCCAGGGCCTTTATCTCGTCCGCCTCCAGCCGCTGCAGATCGTCGACGCCATTGGCCTGGGCGTGCGCCTGTAGTGCATCGAGTCCCGCCAGCTGCGATTCATCGGTAGCGACGATCAGCTTGCCGCAGCGTTGATAACGCACCCCGCGGCTTTCGCAGAACGCGTACAGCGCATCCCTGCCGGCCACGCATAGCCGCGCTTTCAGCGAGCCCTGCGGATAATAGATACCGGCATGAATGACCTCGCTGTTACGCGAGCTGGTGCCGGTGCCGATAGCCGCTTCGGCTTCCAGTATCACCACCTCGCGTCCGGCCTGGGCCAGTGCCCGCGCGACCGCAAGCCCCACCACACCAGCACCAATGATGACGCAATCGACCCGCTCCATTCACACATTCCTCATCGTTCGGCGGACGCCAGAGTGCCGTAACATCGAACCGCGGCCAAGTCTCGGTTGCCCTAACCTTTAACCACCTCGAAATGACTGGAGTCAGCATGCGCATCGGCGTCATTTCCGATACCCACGGCCTGCTACGGCCTGAAGCCGTCGCAGTCCTGCAAGGCTGCGAGCGCATCATTCACGCCGGCGATATCGGCAAACAGGAGGTGCTCGAAGGCCTGCGAAAACTCGCGCCATTGGACGTTATACGCGGCAACGTCGACAGTGGTGACTGGGCCGCCGCGATACCCGAGCAGCTCGACCTGCGGATCGGCGGGTTGCGCATCCACATCACACACGACGTCAAGACGATGAGGATCGATCCCCTCGCCGGGCGTGTCGATGTGGTGATCGCCGGGCACTCACATCAGCCAAAGATCGAGCAGGTCGACGGCGTGCTCTACCTCAACCCGGGAAGTGCCGGTCGCCGCCGCTTCAAGCTGCCCATCAGTGTGGCGCTGCTGGACATCGAAGACGGCCAGCCACGTGCGCAGCTGGTCACGCTGGGCTGAAGGCCTAACTGACGCCCATGTAGCGATCGGCGCGGTGATTGATCGCCAGCACCAGATTCAGCGCCACCGCGCCCAGCACCGAGAGCGCCACCTTTTCCGGCGGCACGATGAACACCGCGGCCAGCACGATCAGCGCATCGATTCCCATCTGGAAACTGCCAGCGCGCAGTCCGATACGCTCCTGCAGATACAGCGCAAGAATGTTCACGCCGCCAAGGCTGGCGCGATGGCGGAACAGCATCAGCAAGCCGACGCCCATGGCAACACCGCCGAACAGCGCCGCGTAATAGATGTTGAGTTCGACGAAACGGACCCAATGGGGCGTCAGTTCGGCCAGCAGCGACACCAACCCCACCGCGACGATGGTTCGCAGCGTGAAGCCCCAACCCATGCGCCAGATGGCCAGCACGTAGAACGGGACGTTCAGGGTGAAGAACACCAGCCCGAAGGGCCAACCGGCAAAATACTTGAGCAGGAAGGCTAGGCCGACCGTGCCGCCGGTGAGCAGCCCGGCGTGGCTGTAAAAGGCAATGCCCAACGCCACCATGGCGGTCCCGAGCAGCAACGCAAGCACATCCTCCCAGAGCGGATGACGCACGAATATTGCCGCAATGGTCTCGGCCTGCTCGGCGTCCGGCTTGTTCTGCATGAAGAAAGTCTCGTGGCGAGCGGATGGACAAGCATAAAGCCTGACGCCAAGCGGGAACTTGGCGTCGGTCAAGGAAGCATCGAGATGGTTCGGTTCAGCGCCGCTGCCAGGTCTCGAAGCGATACGCAGGGGCCTCGCCTTGGGCCGGGTGCGCCTGACAGTCGGTGCGCTGCCATTCGGCTTCATCGAAGGCCGGAAAGAAGGCATCGCCTTCAGGATCGGATTCGATACGGGTGAGGTAGAGGCGTTGTGCCTGGCTCAGCGCCTGGCCGTAGAGCTGCGCGCCGCCAATCAGCATCAGTTCGTCGACGCCCTGCTCGCGCGCCCACTGCTCGGCACGAACCAGCGCAGCGTCCAGGCTGGTGAAGGCTTCGGCGCCGTCGAGCCGCAGGTCCGGCTGGCGGCTGACCACCAGATTCAACCGGCCCGGCAGCGGACGACCGAGCGAATCCCAGGTTTTGCGACCCATGATGATCGGCTTGCCGAGCGTCATCGCCTTGAAGTGCTTGAGGTCAGCGGGCAAATGCCAGGGCATCTGATTGTCGAGCCCGATGACGCGGTTTTCCGCGAGGGCTGCGATCATAGCGAGGGGAAAGGGGGTCTGATTCATGGCGGCGAGGATAGCAGAGGGCCCTTGGGCAGTCAGCGGCGTCAGATTAACGCCAGCATCATCGAACCGTCATGTTCAGTCCACCGAAGCGTCAACGGCGCGTCATTCTTGCCCGCCAGGCTGGTTGCTCCCATCCCCGAGGAGAGTCCCCATGGTCCGCCCTGCCCGCACCACCTTTTTGCGCCACTGGCTAACCGCTTGCAGCCTGCTGCTGCCAATCGCGGCCTTTGCCGCTTCGCCCGACGCGACCCGCGAGGCGAAGCTACACGGCCATCGAGAAGAACCCAAGCCACTGGTGATCGCCCACCGCGGCGCCAGTGGCTACGTGCCCGAGCACACCCTTGGCGCCTATGCGTTGGCGATACTGCAGGGCGCCGACTATATAGAACCGGACCTGGTAATGACCCGCGACGGCGAATTGGTGGCGCGTCATGACAATGAGCTGGGTTTGACCACCGACGTGTCACAGCGTCCTGAGTTCGCTGACCGCAAGCGCACCCAGATGGTCGACGGCGTCAGCTTGACCGGCTGGTTCAGCGAGGATTTCACGCTGGCCGAATTGAAAACCCTGCGAGCCATCGAGCGCATCCCGGAAATCCGCCCCGGTAATGCGCGTCTTGACGGCAGCCTGGAAATCCCGACGCTGCAGGAAATCATCGACTTGGTGAAAACCATGCAGCTGAGCGAGCGCCGACGCATCGGCCTGTATCCGGAGACCAAGCATCCGACCCATTTCCAAAAGCTCGGCCTGGCAATGGAAAAACCGCTGGTGCGCACGCTCCACCGCAACGGCTACGCCGGTCGCCATGCGCCGGTGTACATCCAGTCGTTCGAAGTGGAGAACCTGAAAGCCCTCAGCCGGCTGACACAGCTGCGGTTGGTGCAGCTGTTCGGCGGCGGGCAGCCGTACGACCAGCAGGTACGCGGCAGCGACCTGACCTACGCCCAGATGGCAACGGCCGAGGGACTCCGGGCAATCGCAGGCTACGCAGTGGGCGTCGGCCCGGAGAAGGGCTACATCATTCCACGCGATGCCAACGGCAACCTCGGCCAGCCCACCGACTTCGTGCCGAACGCCCACGCTGCCGGACTCAAGGTGCACCCTTACACCTTCCGTGCCGAAAACGCCTTCCTGCCGACCAATCTGCGCAACGGCGATTCGCCGGCCGATCGCGGTGATATCGAGGCCGACATCCGCGCCTTCCTCGACGCCGGCATCGACGGGCTGTTTATCGATCAGCCGGACATCGCCGTGCGCGTGCGCGCCGATTAAGGCAGTCGAAGCCCGGTGCAGTGCGGCCGGGCCTCGAATCGAGTGATCGTTCGGTATTCAGGGTTTCGGGGATGGGGAACCCACCTACACTTGGCTAGGTATCAGCTTTGTGGCCTGGCCGCGACCGCTCGTCATGCAGACGGCGGTGATTCCTACAACAACCACAAGAAGGAACGAACATGAAGCCCATCGCCAAACGTTTCATACCCATCCTGCTGGGCGCTACGCTCCCACTCGCATCATTCGCAGTACAGGCCGCCGAATGGCCAACCGACACCGTTCGCCTGGTGGTGCCCTACGCACCGGGCGGCACCACCGATGTGCTTTCGCGCAAGGTCGCCGACCTGCTGCAGAAGGAAATCGGCACCGTGGTGGTGGAAAACCGCCCCGGCGCCGGCTCGACCATGGCCACAGGGCAGCTGGCCCGGGGAGGCCGAGGCGCCGACCACACCATTGCCATGGCTTCGCCCGGCCACACCATCGGCCCGGTGATCTACAAGAACCTGCCCTACGATCCGGTGAAGGATTTCAAATTCATCCGCAACGTCATCGAGATCCCCAATGTCATGGTGGTTCCGGCTAGCAGCCCCTACAACAGCGTCGAGGAATTCATCAAGGCCGCGAAGGAAAAGGAGATGACCTTCAGCTCGGCAGGCGTCGGCAGCTCCATCCACATGTCCGGCGAGCTATTCAAAGCCATGACCAACTCGAACATGACCCATGTGCCGTTCCGCGGCAGCGGCGAGGCCCTGCCGGCGCTGCTCAGTGGCGACGTGGACGTGTCGTTCGAAAACATGCCGGCGGTGCTTTCGCATATCAAATCCGGCAAGCTCCGCGCGCTCGCGGTGACCTCCGCCGAGCCTTCGCCGCATCTGCCGGGCGTCGAGCCGCTGTCCAAGCTTGGCGCCGATCTGGGTCTCGGAGACTTCGTCACCACCGCCTGGTTCGGCCTGGTCGCCGACGACAGCATGCCGGACGAGGGCGTGCAGGCACTGCAGGACGCGCTGGACAAGCAGCTCGACAATCAGAGCTTCAAGGACTTCGTCGCTCAGCTAGGTGGTGAGCTGGCGACCGAAGAGGGCGATGCTTTCCGGGATTACGTCGCCGACGATGTCAAGCGCTGGCAGCGCGTCGCTGGTCAGGCAGAACTCGGCCAATAGCAGGTCGCAACGTCAGTCAGCCTAGGGTGGGCCGGGCTGCGCTCCACTTCGGCCCGCCGCTTGAAGTAGCCGTTGGTGGGCTGAAGCCCACCCTACCAATCCGGCGCGCAATCGGCGGCATCGTCGCGACGGCAAATCTGTAGGCTGGGCTTCAGCCCAGCGATCGTGCCGTCTACGGTGGAGCTACCCATCCAATGCGCCACTTACGCTCAACCGATCACACCGGCCTCGCGCAACGCTGCCAGCTCGGCTTCGCTCTTGCCGAGCACCTGGCTGAGCACGCTGTCGGTGTGCTGTCCGTGCAACGGCGGCGCCTCGGGTGGGACGGTCGGCGTCCGCGACAGGCGCAACGGGCTACGGACCATGCGCACCTCTCCGGCAACCGGATGCTCGGCGCTGATCACCAGCTCACGGTGGCGAGCGGTCTCCGACTCGAACGCCTGGGCCACATCCTTCACTTCACCGACCGGAATGCCCTGGGCACGCAGCGCGGCGATCAGCCCCTCGTTGTTCCAGTCCGCGAACGCCTCCTGCAGCATCGGAATCAGCAGCTCGCGGTTCTCGGTGCGGCTCTTGTTCTGGGTGAAGCGCGAATCGTTGTGCAGCTCCGGTCGCTTCAGTACATCCAGGCACAGTCGCCGGTACTGCTCGTCGTTGCCCACGGCCAGGGCGATGCTACCGTCGGCGGTGTCGAACAACTGGTAGGGGACGATGCTGGCGTGCGCATTGCCATAGCGCTGCGGCACCTTGCCGGTGTTGAGGTAGCCGGAGGCGATGTTGGCAAGAAAGTGCAGCGCGCTGTCGGACAAGGCGATGTCCACCGACTGGCCGAGGCCGGACTTCTCGCGCTCGTACAGCGCGGCGAGAATGCCTTGAACGGCGTTCATGCCGGTGACCAGATCAATGAAGGCGACACCCAGGCGCATCGGCTCGCCGTCCTTCTCGCCGGTGATCGACATGAAGCCGCTCTCGGCCTGGATGATGAAATCGTAGCCCGGACGGTTCTCCAGCGGATTGTCGCGACCATAGCCGGTGATCGAGCAGTGGATGAGTCGCGGATTGACCGCAGACAACGCCGGGTAATCCAAGCCAAGGCGCTTGAGGCTCGCCGGCAGGAAATTCTCCACCACCACGTCGGCCTGCGCAGCCAGATCGAGGATCAGTTGACGGCCTTCCGGTTTGCGCAGGTCCACGGCCACGCTCTGTTTGTTGCGATTGGCGCTGAGGTAATAGGTCGAAATGCCCGCCGTGGCTGGCGGCATCCAGCTGCGGGTGTCGTCGCCGCCTGCCAGACTCTCGATCTTCCACACCTCTGCCCCGAGATCGGCCAGTGCCATGGTCGACCAGGGCCCGGCGAGTATGCGGGTCAGATCCAATACTTTGATGCCTTGCAGAGCGCTCACCCGCACCTCCTTTCAATCGATGCCCAAGGGGATCGAAGTTGACCCAAGCGTGCCGAAACCACAAGCAGTGCCTACAGCACAAACGTGCGATTATCGAACACTTTCCGGATACCCATAGGCTCGTCAGAAAAATCATCCTATAAGGTAGCGATGTCTTGTATCGGCGCCATAGTTGACTGAGCCATCGTTTGCGCTTTCGTTCGCTGATTGGACACCAACAACAACTAGAACAAAGGAAGCTCCATGTCACTGACTCTCCCGCGCGCCCTGCGCCTGCTCCTGCTGAGCACCGCGTTGCCACTTGTCTCCCTCTCCGCGCAGGCCGCCGATTGGCCGACCGACACCGTTCGTCTCGTCGTGCCTTACGCTCCGGGCGGCACCACCGACGTGCTGTCACGCAAGGTGGCCGACCTGCTGCAGAAGGAAATCGGCACCGTGGTCGTCGAGAACCGTCCCGGCGCCGGTTCCACCATGGCAACAGGGCAGCTGGCCCGTGGCGGCCGCGGCAGCGACCACACAATCCTGATGGCCTCGCCCGGCCACACCATCGGCCCGGTGATCTACAAGAAACTGCCTTACGAGCCGGTGAAGGACTTCCGCTTCATCCGCAACGTCATCGAAATTCCCAACGTCATGGTGGTCCCGGCCGACAGCCCCTACGAAAGCGTGGAAGACTTCGTCGAGGCGGCCAAGACCAAGGAAATGACCTTCAGCTCTTCCGGCATCGGCAGCTCGATCCATATGTCCGGCGAGCTGTTCAAGACCATGACCGGCACCAAGATGACCCACGTACCCTTTCGCGGGAGCGGCGAGGCCCTGCCCGCCCTGCTCGGCGGTGACGTAGATGTGTCGTTCGAGAACATGCCGACCGTGCTGTCGCACATCAAGTCCGGCAAGCTCAGGGCGCTGGCGGTGACCTCCGCAGAGCCTTCGCCGTACCTGCCGGGCGTCGAGCCGCTGTCCAAGCTCGGCGCGACCTGGGCCTTGGCGATTTCGTCACCACCGCCTGGTTCGGCCTGATCGCCGATGAAAGCTTCCCCGATGAAGCCGTGCAAACCCTGCAAGGCGCGTTGGAGAACGTCATGGAGGACCAGAGTTTCAGGGACTTCGTAGCGCAGATCGGCGGCGAGACGGCGAGCCATGAAGGCGACGAGTTCCGCGACTATGTCGCCCAGGATGTCGAGCGTTGGCAGGACGTCGCCGGCCAGGCCGAACTCCAGTAAGGAGATTCACCATGACGCTCGCTGCCGGCCTGCCGCGCTGGGCCAACATCAACACGCTGCTGGGTGCGATCTGGCTGGTGGCCGCGCTGGTGTTTCTGTTCTACCTGGTGCCGAACTACATCGACGAGGCGCCCATGGTCGAGAACCCGATGCAGTCGCCACGTTGGCTCCCGAGCGCGGCCGGCTGGCTGGTGGCCGTGCTGTCATTGGCGCTGATCATCGAAGGCTGCCTGCGCCCGCCGAAGCACACCGCGGCGGATACCGAAGAAGGCGCCGCACCGCCATGGCGCTGGCTGGTCATGCTCAGCGGATTGGGCGTTTACTGGCTGCTGTTCGAGCCGCTGGGCGCCATCGCTGCCGGCGTTCTCGGAACGCTCCTGCTGTTTGCTGCGCATCCGGTGCGCAAGCCCTGGCTGTACCTGCTGGCTGTCGCCTTGCCATGGCTGGTGAGCCTTTTATTCATCCATGTACTGAACGTCCCGCTGCCCTCCGGCACGCTCTGGGATTGACTCTGCCCCTCATCCGCGAGTGACCGAATGGAAGGCTTTTCCGAAGTATTGGACCTGTTCCTGAGCGTCGACAACTTCATCGCGATTGGCATCGGTGTGCTGATCGGCGTGGTCATCGGCGCGATACCTGGGCTGACGGCAACCATGGCGGTGGCGCTGGCGTTGCCCTTCACCTTCAGCCTCGAGCCGGTGACCGCGATCCTGCTGCTGGTGGGCATCTACAAGGGTGGCATGTACGGCGGTTCGATCACTGCCATATTGATCCACACCCCCGGCTCGCCCGCGGCGGCCTGCACACTGCTCGACGGCTATCCGCTGACGCAGCAGGGCAAGGCCAAGAAGGCGCTGCAGATGGCACTCTATTCGTCGTGTATCGCCGACGTGCTGTCGAATCTGGCGCTGATCCTCTTCGCCTCCTACCTGGCCAAGGTCGCGCTGAATTTCGGCCCTCCGGAATTCTTCTGGCTGATCTGCTTTTCGCTGACCATCATCATCTCCATCGCCGGCGAATCGCCAGTAAAGGGGCTGATTGCCGCGTGCCTCGGGGTCATCGTCTCGTCGATCGGCATGGATATGGTCTACGGCAGCCAGCGCCTGACGTTCGACAACTACAACCTGATGGATCGCGTCTCCTTCGTGCCGTTGCTGATCGGGCTGTTCGCCGTGCCGGAGGTGATCGACTTCTACCTGAAGAAGGCCGGCCCCCACATCCGCGCCGCCAGCAGCGGCGTAGGCCTTACCCTCGGGGAGCTCAAGGGCAGCCTGAAAACCATCTTCCGCGGTTCGGTAATCGGCGTGATCATCGGTACCATTCCCGGCGCTGGTGCCACCGCGGCGTCTTTCATCTCCTACAGCGAGGCCAAGCGGCGCTCGAAGAATCCGGCGAATTTCGGCAAAGGTGAGCTCGAAGGCGTGGCTGCGGCGGAGTCAGGCAACAATGGTGTGGCCGGCGCAACCCTGATCCCGCTGCTGTCGCTGGGTATTCCGGGCGATGTGATCACCGCAATCATTCTCGGCGCCTTCATGATCCACGGGCTGACGCCCGGCCCGGTGCTGTTCCAGGAAAACCTCACGCTGATTTACGCACTGTTCTGCGGCATTATGCTGAGCTCGGCGGTGCTGCTGTTCGTCGGTCAGGGCGTCATCAAGTATTTCTCTCTGGTCGCCGACATCCCCAAGGAAATCCTGCTGCCGATCGTGCTGATGTTCTGCGTCTACGGTGCCTTCGCGGTAAACAACAGCGTGTTCGATATCGGCCTGATGCTGGTGTTCGGCGTGGTCGGCTACGTGTTCAACCGCACCGGGTTCGCCACCGCACCTTTCCTGCTCGGCTTCATCCTCGGGCCGATGTTCGAGGACAACCTGCGGCGCACACTGCTGATCGGCCGCGGCGATCCGATGATCTTTTTCCGCGGCCCGATTACCTGGATTTTCCTTACCCTCACCGCGCTTTCGCTGTTCTTCGCGGTTCGCCGCTACTGGCAGGAGCGGATAAAGGTGGGCTAGGCGTGGGCTTCGACAAAGGGCGGGACGGGGGGACGTGAAGTGTGTCGGCTGAATAGTCTAGGCAGGAACAGGGGCGACTGGGACGTCGCCCCTGGCGAGTCACTGTCGAGCGGCGACAGTTCTCAGATTTTCGTTGATCTTGAACATGACGATCAGTAGTTCGCACCAGAGCCGGATACCGATCGAGCCGCCGATCAAAATAGCGAGGCCAGACCAAAGGCCCATACCGAATGCGCCGAACATGGCGGCGACTCCACATACGATCACGCCGATCAGGCCTGCCCAGTAGAGCAGCGTGATGATCTTGGGCGTCAGCATGGAGTCGAAGAAAAAGATGTCTTTCATAACAAAGTCCTTTTGTACAAGCAGGCATGCAAGCAGTGCTTTGCGAACCGGCCTATCCGTGGCAGTTGATGCGGCGAAGCCGCAGGTCGATCAGTGATCGGCGGCGGATCGTACATGATGCCTAGGCCGCAGGGCATGACTGATTTCACTCTTTCAACTAGCAACGGGTATTCTCAGGACCGAGCCCATCTACGAGAAGCCGCGTGTCCCCACCTCCCCTGCCGCCTTTGAACACACTCGACCGCCTCTGGCTGACCGAAGCCGTTCGCCTGCGCGAAGAGCATGCCGGTCCGCTCGATGATGCCGAAGCCAATCGCCAAGCCCATGCGCAGGGCGGACAACTACCGGAACTGATCGAATATCGTGCGCTGTGGCTAGCACGCCGTGACGGTCTGATCGATGCACTCCGTCACTGGCGCCAGGGCGCGCGGCTGGCCGGTTTCGCACTCGTTCTACTCGCGCTTTTCACCGGCGCTGGGCTGGCACTCGCGGCGCTTGGTGATGGGGTACGGCCGGTCAATGTTTTCTGGGCGTTGGGCAGCCTGCTCGGGCTGAATCTGTTGACGCTGCTGGGTTGGCTGCTGGGTTTCGTTTTCGCTGGCGATACGGGCGGCGCATTGGGTCGGCTATGGCTCTGGCTCAGCGAAAAGCTGGCCCGGGATGCCCGTGCCGTGCAGCTGGCTCCAGCGCTGCTGGCCGTACTGGAACAGCGTCGCCTCGGGCGCTGGCTGTTAGGGCTCGGGGTGCACGGTTTATGGCTGGTTGCGATGAGCAGCGCCCTGCTGGCCCTCCTCGCGCTGTTGGCCACGCGGCGCTACGGCTTTGTCTGGGAAACCACAATTCTTGGCGAAGGCGCATTCATCAGCCTGACCCAGGCGCTCGGGACCTTGCCTTCGCTGCTCGGCTTCAGCGTGCCGGATATCGACCAGATCCGCGCCAGCGGAGCCCTGGCCGGCGGCGCCGAAGCCGCCCGTCAAAGCTGGGCCGGCTGGCTGGTTGGCGTGGTGCTGATCTACGGTCTACTGCCGCGCCTGCTACTTGCGGTGTTCTGCCTGTGGCGCTGGCGACGTGGGCAGGCACAGCTACAGCTCGATCTGCAGTTGCCCGCCTACCGCCTGCTCCGTGAGCGTCTGCAGCCCTCCAGCGAGCGCCTCGGTGTCAGCGACGCCGCGCCGGAACAACTACACGCGCCAGGCACCGGCGCACAATTGGACGGCAGTGAGGGCGCGGTGCTGGTGGCCATCGAGCTGGACCCGAGCCATCCCTGGCCCCCGAAACTGCCCAAGTCCGTTGCTGCTGCAGGCGTACTGGACGATCGCGAGCAGCGGCGTCGCTTGCTGGAGCAGCTGACACGCTTCCCACCGCAACGTCTCGCCATCGCCTGCGATCCGCGTCGATCACCGGATCGTGGCACCCTGGCGCTGATCGGCGAACTCAGCCGTTGCGCTGCGCAGAGCCGCGTCTGGCTGTTGCAGCCTCAGGCCGGCGAGGCGCTGGACAGCGACCGCTTGCAGGACTGGAAACAGGCGCTGGACAGCCTCGCCTTGCCTCATTCCACCAGCGCACCACTGACCTGGCTGGAGAGCGGCCATGATTGATGAGCGCAGCATGATTTCACTGGAAGCCAGTTTGCTGGCGATCAAAACGGTACCTTCGTACGAAGGATCGCCAGCAAGCTGGCTCCTAAAACGGCGAACGCAGCGGGGCCATAAGCCATGAGCGCGCCGCTGAAACTCGCCCTGGTCGGCCACACCAACGTTGGCAAAACCTCGCTGATGCGCACCCTCACCCGCGATATCGGCTTCGGCGAGGTGTCGCATAGGCCGAGCACCACTCGTCACGTCGAGGGCGCGCGGCTGTCGGTCGATGGCGAGCCGCTGCTGGAGCTGTACGACACGCCGGGGCTGGAAGATGCCATCGCGCTGCTCGACCATCTGGAGCGCGTCGAACGCCCTGGCGAGCGCCTTGATGGTCCGGCGCGCACCGCCCGGTTTCTCGAAGGCAGCGAGGCACGCCAGCGTTTCGAGCAGGAGGCCAAGGTGCTGCGCCAGCTGCTGGCCAGCGATGCCGGCCTCTACATCATCGACGCCCGCGAGCCGGTACTGGCCAAGTACAAGGATGAGCTGGCGGTACTCGCCGGCTGCGGCAAGCCGCTGCTGCCGGTGCTCAATTTCGTCGCGCAACCCGGCCATCGCGAAGCTGAATGGCGCGAGGCGCTGGCGCGGCTGGGGCTGCACGCCCTGGTGCGCTACGACAGCGTGGCGCCGCCGATTGACGGCGAGCGGCGACTCTATGAAAGCCTCGCATTACTACTGGAACAGTCGCGCCCCAAGCTGCAGCGCCTGATCGACGACCATGAAGCCCAGGCCGCCGCGCGGCTGAGCGAGGGCAATCGGTTGATCGCCGAGCTACTGGTGGATGTCGCCGCCTGTCGGCGTAGCGTCGCCGCCCAGCCGGAGCTGGAGCGCGGCGCCATTCGTGAACTGCACGACGCCGTGCGCGCCCGCGAACAGCGCTGCGTCGAATCCCTGCTGCGCCTCTACGGTTTCCGCCCACAGGATGCCGCGGCGGCCGATTTGCCCTTGCTCGACGGCCGCTGGGGCGACGATCTATTCAACCCGGAAACGCTCAAGGAGCTTGGCGTGAAGATCGGTGGCGGGATGGCCGCCGGGGCGGCAGCCGGTGCCGGCGTCGATCTGATGGTTGGTGGTATCACGCTGGGTGCGGCGGCGCTGCTCGGCGCGATCGCCGGCGGTAGCGCGCAGACGGCACGGCACTATGGCAACCGCCTGCTGGGCAAGCTCAAGGGCCAGCGCGAACTGACCGTCGACGACGCCGTGCTGCGCCTGCTCGCGCTGCGCCAGCGCCAGCTGTTGGCCGCCCTCGCAGCCCGAGGACACGCCGCGGTGGACGTCATTCGCCTCGATACGCCAGATGACAAAGTCTGGCGCGAGGGCAAACTACCCGAGGCACTGCACCGTTGCCGCGCGCATCCAGAATGGTCGTCGCTCAATCCCGATGCCAGGCTGCAAGACGGCGAGCGCCAAACAGTACTCGAAGCCCTACGAGCCGAACTGCACCAGCGCTGAGCCCTTTCGCCTGACCATTGGTGCGCGCCGGTCCGCCCGACGAACTGCCTGAGCGACGCCGTTTCCGATGGGTTCTGGTGGGCTGAAGCCCACCCTACCGGCGAGGCGACTAACGGACCGGATGAAGCCGAGCGCCGCGCCCCACCTTTCTTTCTGCAGTCGATACGCAACCATCACTGGCTCGAACTCCCTGTAGGGTGGGCTTCAGCCCACCGGCCAGGGCCGTCGAGCAATCGAATCAGTCGCGCTTGTTGGCGACTTCCTCGGCCATCCGCGTCAGCCCTAGGTGGCGGACATCGGTACCACGCACCAGATAGATCACCATCTCGGCGATGTTGCGCGCGTGGTCGCCGATCCGCTCCAGCGAGCGCAGCACCCAGATCACGCTCAACACACGCGAGATCGAACGCGGGTCTTCCATCATGTAGGTGACGAGTTCGCGCAGTGCAGTCTTGTACTCGCGGTCGACGGTCTTGTCGTACTGCGCCACCGACAGGGCCAGATCCGCATCAAAACGCGCGAAGGCATCCAGCGCCTCCTGCACCATTCGGCGCACCTGGTCACCGATGTGGCGAACCTCGACATAGCCGCGCGGAGCCTCGCCGTCTTCGCACAGCTCAATAGCGCGACGAGCGATCTTGGTCGCCTCGTCACCGATACGCTCTAGGTCGATCACCGACTTGGAGATGCTGATGATCAAGCGCAGGTCGGAGGCCGCCGGCTGACGACGGGCAAGAATACGAATGCACTCTTCATCGATGTCGCGCTCCATGTGGTTGATCTGATCATCCACGTCACGCACCTGCTGTGCCAGCCCGGAATCGGCCTCGATCAGCGCGGTGACCGCGTCATTGACCTGCTTTTCCACCAGGCCGCCCATGGCCAGGAGATGGCTGCGCACCTCCTCCAACTCGGCGTTGAATTGCTGGGAGATGTGTTGGGTGTGGCTGTCTTTGCTGATCATTGCTCTCGCTCCGAGGAGGCTACCGCTAGGCGGCTCTGGTGCGCAGCGCACCTGGAAATAGTCGAGTTAACGTTGAGGCCCTTGGGAAATCTTCACTGGCGCGGAGGGCGCGCGCTGACAGTACGAGTAGTACGGCAAGCGCGCCCGACAAAGCCAGAGGAGATTGCCCATAGCCTCAACCGTAGCGGCCGGTGATGTAATCTTCTGTCTGCTTCTTGGCCGGATTGGTGAACAGCGTATCGGTATCGCCATACTCGATCAGCTTGCCCATATACATGAACGCGGTGTAATCCGACACGCGCGCGGCCTGCTGCATGTTGTGGGTGACGATGACGATGGTGTACTTGGCCTTGAGCTCGTAGATCAGTTCCTCGACCTTCAGCGAGGAGATCGGGTCGAGCGCCGAGCTGGGTTCGTCGAGAAGCAGCACTTCGGGCTGCACGGCGATGGTCCGTGCGATCACCAGGCGCTGCTGCTGGCCGCCGGAAAGGCCCAGTGCCGATTCGTGCAGGCGATCCTTGACTTCATCCCAGAGCGCCGCGCCCTTGAGCGCCCATTCGACGGTCTCGTCGAGCACACGCTTCTGCTTGATGCCCTGGATGCGCAGGCCGTAGACCACGTTCTCGTAGATGCTCTTGGGGAACGGGTTGGGCTTCTGGAACACCATGCCGACGCGACGGCGCAGGTCGGCGACGTCCTCGCCCTTGCGGTAGATGTTGTGCCCATCGAGATTGATCGCGCCGTCGATGCGGCAGCCATCGACCAGATCGTTCATCCGATTGAAGCAGCGCAGCAGGGTCGACTTGCCGCAGCCGGACGGGCCGATGAAGGCAGTCACGCGCTGGCGCGGAATGTTCATGCTGACGTTGTACAGCGCCTGCTTTTCGCCGTAGTAGAGGCTCAGGTCGGGCACTTCGATGGCCACGGTTTCGTTGGCCAGGTCCAGTGCGCGCTTGTCACGACCCAGCGCCGAAATGTCGATGGAATGCGTCTTTGCTTGTGACATGGGATGTCTCCGTATCGCTGGAGGCTAGAAGCGCGGGCTGCGATCGTTGCAGCGCCGGGCCTCCAGCGGGTCTGTCGGCTATTAGTGGTCGAGCGCTTTGTATTTTTCGCGCAGATGGTTACGAATCACGACGGCAGAGAGGTTCAGGACCGCGATCACCAGCACCAGCAGCAGCGCCGTCGCGTAGACCAGCGGCCGTGCGGCCTCGACGTTGGGGCTTTGGAAACCGACGTCGTAGATGTGGAAGCCCAGGTGCATGATCTTCTGATCGAGGTGCAAATAGGGATAGTTGCCGTTGAGCGGCAGGCTTGGTGCCAGCTTGACCACACCGACCAGCATCAGTGGCGCCACTTCACCGGCGGCACGGGCCACGGCGAGGATCAGGCCGGTCATCATCGCCGGGCTGGCCATCGGCAGTACCACTTTCCACAGCGTCTCGGACTTGGTTGCCCCCAGTGCCAGCGAACCTTCGCGAAGGATTCGCGGAATACGCGCCAGGCCTTCCTCGGTGGCGACGATCACCACTGGCAAGGTCAGGATCGCCAGGGTCAACGATGCCCACATCAAGCCTGGCGTACCGAATACCGGCGCGGCGCCGCTTCCGGGTAGAAGATGCGGTCGAGCGAGCCGCCCAGCACATAAACGAAGAAGCCCAGGCCGAACACCCCGTAGACGATCGAGGGAACACCCGCGAGGTTGTTCACGGCGATGCGGATGATGCGGGTCAACACGCCCTGTTTGGCGTATTCGCGCAGATATACCGCGGCGATCACGCCGAACGGTGTCACGATCACGGCCATGATGATGGTCATCAGCACGGTGCCGAAGATCGCCGGGAAGATGCCGCCTTCGGTATTCGCTTCACGGGGCTCTTCGCTGACGAACTCCCAGAGCTTGGCGAAGTAGAAGCCCAGCTTGTCGAGGGTCGACATGGCGTTCGGACGATAGGCGCGCACTATCTTGCCCAGGCTGATCTCCTTCTCCTGACCGTCCATGGTGCGCATGGTGATGCTGTCGCGGTTGAAGCCCTGATAGAGCGCCACCAGCTCGCCCTCGAGCGCCTTGTACTCGGTGTCCCACTGGGCACGCTCGGCATCGAGCTGCGCTTGTGCGGCCTCGTCGAGCTGTCCGTCGAGTTCGAGCTTGCGGGTCTTCAGGCGCAGGCGTTCGAGGCCGTGGTTGATACGGCCGATATCGACCTTTTCCAGGCGCGAGATCTGACCATGCAACTCATCGATGCGCTCGATGCGACGCTGCAACTCGTCCCAGGCGGCGTCACCCTCGGCCACCAGGTTGCCGCTCTCCTTGACGTTCAGCAGCTCGCCGTAGAAGTTGCCCCACTCGCGGCGTTCCAGCGCAACCAGATTGGCGGGCGTGCGCGGGTTGCTCAGCCACTCGCCAACGACCCAGGAGAAGTCCGCGCCATATATCTCGCGGTTGCCGACCTTGAGCAGTTCGCGGGTCATGAACTCGCCGCCCTCAACGTCCACCGGCAGGCCACTGGCCGCCAGACGAGCACGCGGTACTTCCTCGGCCTGTACTACTTCGCCGGCCATCACCCGCGGCTCGGCACCGGGGATCTGGTAGTCGGCAACGATAACGTCAGCCGGCCAGAAGTGCTCCAGGCCGCGCACGGCGATCACCGCCAGCAGCCCGAGGGTCATGATCACGGCGATGGATACGGCGCCAGCGTTCATCCAGACCCAAGGGGTGCCGCTCTTGATCCAGGTTTTCAGCGAATCCTTTTTCACGGATCGATACCTTTGTCGAAATCTTGTCGCAGCCGTCACCGGCTGCGTCCTTGCGCGCCCAGAGGCGTCGTTTCTGTTACAGGCTGGCGTACTTGCGGCGCAGGCGCTGGCGAATCAGCTCGGCCAGGGTGTTCATCACGAAGGTGAACATCAGTAGCACCATCGCGGCGAGGAACAGCACGCGATAATGGGTACTGCCTACTTCCGACTCGGGCATTTCCACCGCGACGTTGGCCGCCAGGGTGCGCATGCCTTCGAAGATGTTGGCCTCCATGATCGGCGTATTGCCGGTGGCCATCAGTACGATCATGGTTTCGCCGACTGCACGCCCCATTCCGATCATCAGTGCCGAGAAGATGCCTGGGCTGGCGGTCAGCAGAACCACGCGGGTCAGCGTCTGCCAGGGCGTCGCACCCAGCGCCAGGGAACCCAGGGTGAGGCTTTTCGGCACACTGAACACGGCATCTTCGGCGATCGAATAGATGGTCGGGATCACGGCGAAGCCCATTGCCAGACCGATCACCAGGGCGTTGCGCTGGTCGAAGGGAATGCCCATTTCGTTCGACAGCCACAGACGCATGTCGCCGCCGAAGAACCAGTTCTCCAGATAACCGCTGACCGCCAGCGAGCCCCAGCCTACGGCCACAATCACGGGAATCAGCAGCACCGCTTCCCAGCCATCGGGCACGCTCAGGCGGATATTTTCCGGCAACCGGCTCCAGAACCAACCGGCTAGCAGAATGCCCACAGGCATCAGCAGCAGCAGGCTGAAGATGCCGGGCAGGTGATTTTCCAAATAGGGCGCGAGGAACAGGCCGGCAAAAAACCCGAGAATCACCGTCGGCAACGCTTCCATCAGCTCGATCACCGGCTTGACCTTGCGACGTAGCGCGGGCGCCATGAAGTACGCGGTATAGAACGCTGCGCAGATAGCCAGCGGGGCCGCCAGCAGCATGGCGTAGAACGCCGCCTTGAGCGTACCGAAGGCCAGTGGCGAGAGGCTCAGCTTGGGTTCGAAGTCGCCGGTTGCCGAGGTCGACTGCCAGACGTAATCGGGCTCTGGATAGCTCTCATACCAGACCTTGCCCCACAGCGCGCTCCAGGAAATCTCCGGGTGCGGGTTGTCGATGACGAAGCGCTGCAGCTGGTCGCCGGATTCCACCAGCAGGCGACTGGCCCGCGGGGACATGGTCGCCACGGCGACGCCCTCGGCAACCTGTTCGGTCAACAGGGTACGGTGCGCGGTGCTGTGGAAGATGCCCAGCGTACCGGCGGTATCCAGGGCGAGGAACCCTTTGCGGCGCTCCTCTGGAATGATCTGAGCGACCGGTTGATCGTCCAGCTGGAAGTTGCGCACGTTCTTCAGCTCGGCCTGGCCGTCGTTGCCCCGAACCATGAACCATTGACCAATGCCGCCAGTCGAATCGCCAACCATCAGCGAAATGCCCCCAAGCAGCGACGCGACAGTGGTGATTTCGCCATTGTCATCGAGCAGCTTGTAGCGGCCGTTGAGTTGTTTGCGGCGCAGGTCGAAGACGTCGACACTGGCCCGACCACTCACCGCGAACAACCACATATGGCGAGGATCGACCCGCAACGCCTTGATCGGTTCGGAGAGCTGCGGCAGGTCCAGACGTCTCTGCTCCAGGCTGGTCTCACCGGTCAGCAGGTTCTCGGTGGCCGAGATGCTCAACGCATGCAGAGCGCCGTCACTGGCACCGGCAACCATCAAGGTCTTGCCGTTCAGGCTGACCGCCGCGTGCTCGATGGGGCGGCCCTGCGGATCCAAATCCAGCGGCTCTTCACCGAAGGGATAGTCAAGCTGGGGTGTGATGGTCTTCTTGCCGTCGGGATAACTGACCTTGTAGTTGTGCTCGGCAACCAGCACCTGGCCGTTGCTCAGACCGAGCACCATACGGCGGTTGCCAGGCGTATCCTGGCCAACCGAAACAATCTGGCTGTCGGCCGGCAACGGCAGCGCGATGCTACGCAGCGACTCGCCGGTCTGAACACTGAAGAAACGCACCTGGCCGTCCGACCCGAGGCGCATCGCGACCTTGTTCTGCTCTTCTATCGCCAGCAGCAGCGGCTCACCAGCATCGGCCAGCCAAGCCGGCTGCTGCGCATCGCGCGCCTCCAGCTCGGCACCCTGGAACATGGGCGTGACGACCTGGGCGAGGTAAAAGAAGATCAGGCAGATCGCGCCAAGCACAGCGAGGCCACCAATGGAGACGTACCAGCGCGCCAGGTTGTCTTTCAGCGCACGTATACGGCGCTTGCGTTGCAGAGCCGGGGTATTGAAGTCCAGCCTTTGCACATCGGAATTCGCGCTCATGGTCTCTATGTCGTTCATGCGAAGGATCCTGGCCACTCAGGCCGTCAAAACTGCAGCGCCATCTGGCGCGAGTCGTTTCACTGACTGCGAGGGGCGGTGGGGCGCCCAATTTAATGCAATTGTGTGACAGAAAAATTACATCACCGTGACACGACAACGCCCGCCAACGCGCATGGCGTGGCGGGCGTCTGCTCAGCTCGCGGCGAGCGCCGCGAGGCCAGCATCAGGTCTTAGTTGAGACCCAACTCATTCAGCGTCTTGTCGACGACTTTCTTCGGCAGCGGGATGTAGCCGTCCTTGACCACGACTTCCTGACCCTGCTTCGACAGCACCAGCTTGAGGAACTCGGCGTCGATCGGGCTCAGCGGCTTGTTCGGCGCCTTGTTGACGTAGACATAGAAGAAGCGAGCCAGCGGAAACTTGCCAGCCAGAGCGTTCTCTTCGTTGGCTTCGAAGGCCTCGCCACCCTTGGACAGCGGTACGGCGCGGACGCTGGAGGTCTTGTAGCCGATACCCGAGTAACCGATGGCGCTCAGGGTGCTGGAGATCGACTGCACGACCGAGGCGGAACCCGGCTGCTCGTTCACGTTAGGCTTGAAGTCACCCTTGCAGAGCGCTTCTTCCTTGAAGTAACCGTAGGTGCCGGATACCGAGTTACGACCGAACAGCTGAATCGGCTTGTTCGCCCACTCGCCGGTCAGACCCACGTCGCCCCAGGTAGTGATGTCTTTCTCGCCACCGCACAGGCGGGTGCTGGAGAAGATCGCGTCGACCTGTTCGATGTCCAGGCTCTCGATCGGGTTGTCCTTGTGTACGAACACAGCCAGGGCGTCGATGGCGACCGGTACGGCAGTCGGCTTGTAGCCGTACTTCTCTTCGAAGGCCTGAATCTCGTTGTCCTTCATTGGGCGACTCATCGGCCCCATGTTGGAAGTGCCTTCGGTCAGGGCTGGCGGTGCAGTGGAAGAACCGGCGGCCTGGATCTGAATGTTGACGTTCGGGTAGCTACGCTTGAAGTCTTCGGCCCACAGGGTCATCAGGTTGGCCAGGGAGTCGGAGCCGACGCTGGACAGGTTGCCGGATACGCCGGAAGTCTTCTCATAGCTTGGCAGTGCCGGATCAACCGCGGCGACTGCGTTAGCAGCGCCTACACCAGCGGCAACAAAGGTTAGGGCCGCCATCAAACGATTCAGTGTCATACCTTGCTCCTAGCAGGGGTGTGCTCGAGGGTGTTGGAACGGGGGCCATTGTCTGCAGGCCGTGTGAATACTCTATGAAGGGAATATGACAATCTGGTGACGGCCGGGAAGTTCTCGCGTGTCGGTCGCTGCCGCCGCATACAGCCGCTATACTCGGCCCGGCCCGCACTGCCGTGGGGTTTCGCGCCAGAACAACAAACGCGCTGTGAGTCCGACCCAATGAATGAGTACGAACAGGAAGACCCGATCCCGCAGGGCGACCTTGCCCTGCAGCTAACCGCCCTGCCACGGGACACCAACGGCTTCGGAGATATATTCGGTGGCTGGCTGGTCTCGCAGATGGACCTGGCGGGCACGCGATGGCAAGCCGGGCGGCTGGCGGGCGCGTGGCGACGGTGTCCATTGATCGCATGGCGTTCATGGTGCCTGTGGCAGTCGGCGCGCAACTGTCCTTCTATACCCAGACGCTGGATGTCGGGCGCAGCTCGATCCGCATGCTGGTAGAAGTCTGGAGCGATGATCCGCTATCGAGCGAATGGCGCAAGGTCACCGAAGCCGTGTTCGTCTTCGTCGCCATCGACGGCAGTGGCCGCACCCGCCCGGTCACGCCACGGCGCTGATCCTTTAGCGCTCATCACCTCGCTGACTGCGCGGGCTCAGCTCGTAGCGGTTCTTGCCAGCCTGCTTGGCCTCATACAAGGCGGCATCTGCAGCCTGGTATAGCTGTGCAGCGGTCTGCTCCGGCTGCAGCATCGCCACACCGATGCTCACAGTAACGTGGCTGCCACGGGCAGCCGGATGCGGCAATGCACGCTCGGCAAGCGCCGTGAGAAGTTTCCCGGCAATCTCTTCGGCTGAATCCGCATCACAGTCAAACAACAACAACGCGAACTCTTCGCCTCCTACCCGTGCCGCCAAGTCCAGCGGGCGCCGCGCAAAGCGGTCGAGCAGCATGCTGAATTCCTTGATCAAGACGTCGCCCGCGGGATGGCCAAGGCTGTCGTTGTAACTTTTGAAGTTGTCCAGATCGAACAGCATCAGGGCCAGCGGTTGGCGGTCGCGCCGTGCCTGCAGGAGCATTTGCTGTAACGAAGTATCGAAACTGCGGCGATTGGCCAGACCGGTCATGGCATCGTGCTGGGCAACCCAGCCGAGCAACTTGCGTATCAGGAACTGCTCTCGCTCAGAGTATTCATGGGCGTAACGGCTGATGGCACCGAGCACCAGCAGCACCAGGTAATAGCTGACCGAGAACCAGTGGACCTGCAGCTCGCTGGGGGAAAGGATCATGAACGCAATGAGCAGATCCAAGAGAACGATGGCCACCGCGCTGGCCATCGCGCGCCAGAAGGTCACGCCGAGAAAGAAGAACGAACAGATGATCAGCAGGCCGGCACCGTAGCGAAATGCCATCTCCGGCTGGGTGGCCTCATAGTGCATATCGATCCGCGCCGCTATCACTCCGATCATCACGACAAACAGCGGAAGCATGCGGCTGGCAATGTCCCGCACCTGCTTGAAGAACAGGGTTATCGACAGCACCACCAGCCCAGGAATGATTTGCAGCAGACGCAGCAGAGTCAGCTCGTACAGCCACTCGGAGTCAAGGTGACCGAACAGCCTGTGTTCGACATAGAGATAACCACCAACAACCAGAATCAGCAGGCAGGCGCCGAGCTGTTGCGCCAGTCGCGCCTGACGATCGAGATAGCGGCGAAACTCGCGCTCCAGCTCCGGAACGAACAGCAGGCGGCCGAAGCCCTTGAGCAGCTGTTGTCCGTAGAGTGTGTCCCGATAATCTTCGGCAGATTGTTGTTCTATCGTTCGCATGGGTGCGGCTCGTATGCAGGCGCCGCGATAATATCAGTTTGATATCACTGCGCTCATTTTCCCGATGAACACCCTGCTTTCGACATCGCAACAAGATAAACGTCCGGCTTGCGGACGTTGGCGCGGCGCTCCACTATCCGTTGACCTACATTCATGGATGTATCGCGTGACTGCCCTTCTGCTTGCTCTCTGGCCATTATTCGCCCTTATCGTCGCCGGCTATTTCTTGCGACTGCGTGAATTTCCCAGTGAGGCCTTCTGGCCCGGTGCCGAACGGATCAACTACTTCGTGCTGTTCCCGGCGCTACTGTTCAGCAGTCTGGCTACCGCGCCGCTGAACAATCCCGAGTTACCGCGTCTGGCCGGGGCAGTCATGCTGGGGCTGGGTATGGCGTGGGCGGGATTGCTGCTTTTCAAACGAATGCGCGGCTGGCCAGCCGCCCGGTTCGGGGCATTTGCTCAGGGCGCGCTACGCTTCAACACCTACTTGGGCTTGGCGGCGGTGGGCAGCCTGTTCGGCAAGGAAGGCCTGGCGCTGGCGGCGTTGATGCTGGCTCTGATGGTGCCCACGGTGAACGTCATGTCTGTGTGGGCGCTGACCGCTGAGCGTGGCGTCAGCGTGCGTTCGCTGCTGTTACCGATCATGAAGAACCCGCTGATCCTCGCCTGCGTAGCTGGCGCGCTGATCAATCTATCGGGGTTGGGCCTGCCTGGTGGCACCGACCGCTTACTGGGCCTGCTTGCCGCCGCAAGCCTGCCGCTAGGTCTTCTATGCGTCGGCGCCGCGCTAAAACCGCGGGAACTCGGCGGTGAAATCCCCGCGCTCGGCTGGAACAGCAGCCTCCGCCTGCTGGCCGTGCCACTGCTGGCGTACACGGTGGCTCGACTGCTCGACCTGCCGGCAATGGAGACGACCATCCTCGTGCTGTTCTTCGCATTGCCCACGGCGCCGACGGCCTACGTACTGACCCGCCAGCTCGGCGGTGACAGCCATCTCATGGCGGGCATCATCACGTTGCAGACCTTGCTCGCCGCCGCCAGCCTGCCGCTGGTGCTGACCCTGCTGAACGGCTAGGACCTGTTGACGTTTCGCTCGCAGCCGCGCCGAAACGTCACGGGTTCAAAGACAGATCAGCGCACCACCTGGGTTTTGAGCAGGCGCAGCAGTCCCACCGCAAAGGCCAGGCCGAGCGAGGCCAGTAGCAACATTGGCCCGAGGTAACCCATCAGGTCCTGTAGCCAGGCCAGCAGCGGCGTGGCGATCAGGATGCCGACGTTGCCCATGCGCTCCGCGCTATAGCCCCCCTGCTGCCAGATTTCGAACGCCGCGTGAAGCGGCAGTAGAGCCAGTGGCAGCAGCAACAGACAGAACCAGTAACCCGCCCGGCGTCTGGGCCCGAGCAGCCCCCAGGGCTGGCAGAGTGCGCGAATGAACTGAAAGAAACAGAGCGAGTAATAGCCTGCCAGCAGCACCAACCCGGCGCCCATCCAGGAGGGTTCCAGCCAGCAGGCGATGAGCGCGCCGACGACGCACAAAGAGCTCAGCAGTGCCCATAGGATAAAAAATGTCTTTTTCATGCCCGTATCCGTTGCCTCGCGGTGACCGTGCATCGGAACAGAATTCAACCGCCGATACGCACAACGACTTCACGGAAACGAACGCCCGCCGGGGCTTCGCGGAACGACCGCGTTCCGCCAGAAGGTCAGAACAGACTGAGCTGATCGCTGGGTTGTGCGACGGGTGCCGCCTGGCCCAGATCGGACAGATCATCGGTTCTCAGCGCCAACCGCTCGGCCAGGCCGGCCGCTCGCTCGGCACGGGTGTTTACCGCCTCGGCGAGCCGCGCCGGCAGCGCCCAGATTTCCACCTTCTGTTTGGCTCGGGTGATGCCGGTGTAGAACAGCGAGCGCGTGAGCAGCGGGCTGGGCTGCTCAGGGAGCGCCAACAGAACCTCGGCGAACTCCGAGCCCTGGCTCTTGTGGACGGTCATGGCAAAGGCGCTGTCATGGCTCGGTAGCCGCGCCGGGGCGAAACCGCGAAAACCTTCTTCGCCCTCGAAAAACACCCGCAGGCCCTGCTCGGTTTTCAGGCACAACCCGATATCGCCATTGAATAGGCCCAGGGCGTAGTCGTTCTGCCGGACCATAACCGCGCGGCCTGGGTACCAGCGTTCGCGAGCCGGCACGCCGAGACGACGCTTGAGGCGTGCTTCCAATGACTCGTTGATGCCAGTGACACCGAAGGCGCCTTGGCGCTGCGCGGTCAGCGCGCGGAAGCCGTTGAACGCGTCGAACGCCATCGCCGGATCCGCTTGCCGCGCGGCCTGCAGGTAAGGCGCATAGCCCTGTTCCAGTCGCTCGATCAGCGCGGCCGGCGCCGGCGTGGCGTTCCAGGCGAGGTCGGCGCGCTGCTCCTGCAGCAGCGTCACGGTGCCCTTGGCGTCGCCGCCATTGATCCTCCGCGCCAGCTCTCCGATGCCGCTGTCACCGGCAAAACGATGACTGTGGGTGAGCAACACCACTGCGTCACCCAGGCGAGAACGCGGCCTGTCTACCGGCACGCTCTGGCCGGTGATGCGCTGCAGATCGCTGGCCGCCTGCTCATCGAAACCGCGCCCCTCGCACAGCTCGGCGAACACCGCGCCGGCTTCGACCGCAGCCAGTTGATCCTTATCGCCGAGCAGGATCAAGCGCGCCTTGGGCGGTAGTGCGGCGACCAGTTTGGCCATCAGTGCCAGGTCGACCATGGACGCCTCGTCCACCACCAGCACGTCCAGCGGCAGCGGATTGGCAGCATCGTGACGCACCTTCGGACTGTCACCGCGGCTACCCAACAGACGATGCAGCGTTCGAGCGTCATCCGGCAGCGCTTCCTTGACCGCTTCGCTGGCCGGCAGGTCGGCCTTGGCATTACGGATCGCCTCGGCCATGCGTGCCGCGGCCTTGCCGGTAGGGGCGGCCAGGCCGATGGCGAGACGTTCCCCCCCGGGCTGCTCCAGCAGCGCCGCCAGCAAGCGCACGACGGTAGTGGTCTTGCCCGTGCCGGGGCCACCGGAGATCACCGTCAGCCGCCGTCGTACCGCTTGCGCCGCCGCCAGACGCTGCCAGTCAGGGCTCTGCTGATTGAACGCGAACAGTCGCGTCAGGCTTTCGCTTAGCTGCCGCTCATCCACCTCCGGTGCGTCCGCCGCGCGGGCGAGCAACTGCTCAGCCAGTTGCTGTTCATAGGCCTGGTAGCGGGCGAGATAAAGGCGCTCACCGTCGAGGATCAGCGGCGTGTAGTCGCCGGGCGTGCCGATCAGGGACGATGCCTCAAGTTGGGCACGCCATGCGGCGAGTGGCGGCACACTGACATCAAGTTCCGGCCATGGCCGCTTGCCGGCGATGCGCGCGAGCGGCAAACAGACGTCACCTGCGGTCAGAGCCTCGCAGCACAGCGCGGCGGCGATCAAGACCGGCTCGGACGCCTGGGGTTCGAGGCGTTGCAGGCTGGCGATAAAGGCACGTTCCAGCGGGCCGAGCGGCAGGTCCGCCAGAACTCTCATCGCGCATACCTCCACGCGGGCAGGGTCGGGCAGCCAAAGCGGTGGGCTGAAGCCCACCCTACAGTCGCCGCGGCAGTTGCAATCAATTGCCCTCTTTCAACAGGCAGCTCTACGCTCTGAGCAGCGCATCCCTGGAGCAGAGATCGCACATACCGTAGGGTGGGCTTCAGCCCACCAAGTATGGCGACGCGGCAGAACGGGTGGACCGAAGCGAACCGCCACCCGGCCCACCCTGCGAAAGCGGAGTGCATCATCGTCCCTCCTCGAACAATCGATCCAACGCATCGAGCAAAGCATCGTCCGGACGCGCGAAATACACACCCGCTTCCGGCATGCCGCGCAGAAACAGGTAGAAGGCACCACCTAGGTGCTCGTCGCGGAAATCGGCCAGTCGCTGGCGTAGGAAGCGACGCAACGCCACGAGATAAATCAGGTATTGAAGGTAGTAATGTTCGCCCGCCAAAGCCTGCAGCAGCCGCTCGCCGCCGTAGTAACCGACATCCGGGCCGAGCCAGTTGGATTTGTAGTCGGCGATATACCAGCGCCCGTCGTGCTCGAAGGTCAGGTCGATAAAGCCTTTGAGAAAGCCCTTGAGGCTGTCGAATTCCAACCGCGCCGCCGCCTCACGCAGCGGGGCGGCCAGGCCGCTGGCCGGGTCCATCAGCAGAGCACGCAGACGCGTCACGTCGAGCTCTTGTACCGGGAAGGTGAAGCCCAGCTCCGGCAGGCGTTTAGCGGATTGCAACGCGGTGAGCGTCAGGCCGTTGCCATTCAGATCGGTATCCAGCACCCGTTGCAAATGCTGACCGGCGATCTCTTTCCACTCCAGCGGCAGGCCGAACGCCTGTAGCGCCGGCTCGATCAGCTCTGCCAATGCGCCCTTGTCGCGCGCCCAGTCTTCGAGAATCGCGTGCAGGCAGGTACCCGCACGTGCGCCGCGGGGAAAAGCAAAGAAACCGCTGCCCGGCTCGCCGGCATCGGGGATGGCCAGGGCATCGCGGTCCGGCGCCTCCATATGCATGCCGGCCGCCAGACCGGAGAAACTGCCAATGCGCCAGGCACTGTGCAGGTTGCGGTTGAGCTGCGACAACTGCTGCGGTGGGGTCGCTCGGCCCGGGCCCTGTGCGTTGGCTTCGCGCGCCTCAAGCGGCAGGCAGGCCATGGTGCCGTCGCTCTGCTGGACCAGCCGCTCGATAGCCAGGCGCAGGCTACCGCCGTTGAGATCGGCCAGGTGGTTACCCAGCTCGGTCAATGGCTGAGCTCCAGTGAGCTCGCGGCCGTGCAGCAGCCAGGCCAGCGCACTGGTGTGCAGACCTTCATCCGCCAGGCTGCCATCCTTCTTTGGCTTGCACAGGTTCACCGGCCCCCAATGCAGCCAGAGGCGGTCGCGGGCACGAGTCAGCGCGACATAGGCCAGGCGCAGCTGCTCGGCGAACACCTCCTGACGGGCGCGCTCGAGGTTCTCCTCCAGTTCCCCACTGCCGAGATCCAGCAGCGGTTGACCATTAACGTCATGGCAGCGCGCGCTGTCGCGATTCTTGCCCAGCAGCTTGCCGTCCCAGAGAAACGGACAGAACACCAGCGGGTATTCGAGGCCCTTGCTGGTGTGGATGGTGACGATTTGCACCCGTTCGGCATCGCTCTCCAGGCGCAGCAGTGCCTCTTCACCAGCACCTTCGCTGCCACGCTGGGCGTTGAACCAGGCGAGCAAGGGCTCGAGCCCAGGGCGCAGCAGGCTTTCGGCC
Organism: Pseudomonas sp. SST3; assembly: GCF_003325755.1. Next base: position 188,385 of record NZ_QORI02000002.1, read on the forward strand.
TGCAGCAGTTCGCTGAGGTGCAACAGGTTGGTCAGCCGGCGCTCGCCGTCGACGCGTGCCAGCAACCGCTCGGCCACGGCCTGCTCGTCGAGCCAGGCACGGAACACACGCATGAAGCCTTGTTGCTGCCAGAGCTGGTGATAGCGTTCGGCCGCTTCACGCTCGGCATCCCATTGCTGTTGATCGTTCTGGCAGCGCGCCAGATCGGCCGCGCTACGGCCCAGCAATCGCGTGGCCAAGGCGTAGCGCAGCAGACCTTCGCGTCCTGGCTCGACATAGGCGGCGAGCACCGCGGCCAGTTCGGTGGCCTCCTCGCTGCGCCAGACACTGTCGCGCCCACGGCGCACGCTGGGCACGCCACGCGCGGCCAGCTCGTCGGCGATCATCCCGGCCTGCCGGTGGTTGGCCACCAGCACGGCGATATCGCCGCCTTTGAGCACGCTGAACTGGCCGTCGCTATCGAACCCGGCTTGACCCTCGGCGGCTGCAGCCAACTGCAGGGCGATGCGTCGTGCGGTGTCGCTCGCTGCCAGTTGCGCGGCGTCGCCCTTGCCCAGCGGATCGTCACCGAGCCAGACCAGAGACAGCGGCGCGCCTCGTCCTCCTCCACCAGGCGCAGGCTGGAGCGCGACTTCTCGGCGGCGCCCACCGGCGGGTATTGAAGATCGCCTTGAGCAAACGGCTGCGGGTGCGTGAACAGGCGATTCAGCGCATCGATCAGCGCCGGCGTGGAACGGTAGTTGGTCGGCAGGTTGAACGGTTCACGATCGGCCTGCTGCTTGGCCGTCATGTAGGTCGCGAGGTCCGCGCCACGGAAGGCGTAGATCGCCTGCTTGGGATCGCCGACAAAGCACAGCGAGGCATCACCGCCCTTGGCGTAGATGCGGTTGAAGATGGCGTACTGGATCGGGTCGGTATCCTGGAATTCGTCGATCAGCGCCAGCGGATAGGTCGCTCGCAGCGAGGCCGCCAGTCCCTCGCCGACCGGCCCCTGCAGCGCCTGATCCAGACGGTTCAGCAGGTCGTCGAAGGCCAACAGCCGCTGCGCCGCCTTGCGCTCGGGCAGCTCGCGGTTGAGTCGTTCGAGCAAAGCCACCTGCAGCGCAATCAAACGTCGCTTGCCCGCCGGCACTGCCTCCGCCACCCGGTCGGCCAGCTCGTCCAACGCATGGGCCAGTTCGCATACCGGTGCATCGAAGCCCTTCTTGCAGGCCTTGCTCAACGCCCGCACGCCGAATTTGGTAACGCCGTCGGGCAGATCGAACATGACCGCCGGATCGGCGAAATAGGCATCGAGCTCGCTGCGCCAAGGCTCGAACTTGATGCGCTTGTGAGTACTCTGGCTGAGCCCGCCGTGGGCGAACAGCTCGGCCACCCAAGCCGTGCCCGCCGTCGTCCAGAGCGACGCAGCGCGTTGCCAGGCCGCTTCTGTTGCTCTCAGATCGGCGGGGGCCGGCACGTCCTGCGGCTCGACCCGCAAATAGGACTTGCCCAGGTGACTGCGCAACCGTTGACGCAGCCACACCGGGGTGATGCGGCTCTTGGCGAGAAAGCGTGCCCAGGCCGGATCGGCGTCAGCCAGCTCGCCGCGCCAAGCGTCGGCAAGCAGCGCATCGATGATCTCGCGGTCGTCGGCGGTCAGCTCGCTGTCGAAATCGCCGCCCGCTTCGAAGGCTGCGTCCTGCAGCGCGCGCTGGCAGAAGCCGTGAATAGTGAAAATTGCTGCTTCATCGAAGCCATGCACGGCGAGCAACAAACGGCGCCGCGCGGCCTCGTCAGGAAAGCGGGCGTGGAGGCGGTTGAGAAAGTCGTCGCTGCTCGGCGTGCCGTCATAGACCGCCAGCAGATCGGCCAGCCGCGCGCGAATGCGCTCACGCAGTTCGGCAGTCGCGGCAGTGGTGTAGGTGACCACCAGAATCTGCCCCACCGACAGTTGCCGCTCCAGCAGCAAGCGAGCGTAGAGCGCCGTGAGCGTCCAGGTCTTGCCGGTGCCGGCACTGGCCTCGATCAGTGAGCGGCCGTCGAAAGACGAGTCGAGCAGGTCGAGTTTCATGCTTGCTCCTCTTCTTCAGCCAGGGCATCCAATGCGGGACCGATCAGCTGTTCGGCCAGGGTTTCGAAACGCGCGTCGAGCGGATCGCGATCACGGAACGCCAACGCGTTCCAGGGATCTTCCGCCTCGGCGGCGATGGGGCTGAACTCGGCACCGAGCCAGGCTTCGCGGGCGCGCCTGCGGGCGCACTCCAGCGGTTCGCTGCCGCGCGTCGGATTGCGATAGCCCCTGGCGAAGGCATGACTGCTGCGCGGTAACAGCGGCAAGGGCTCACGGATGGCGCTGCGATAAGCCGCGAGCCAGGGCTCCAGCAGCGCGGCGGCATTCGGCAGCGGCCCCAGCTGCCAGTCGCCCGCGGGTGAAAGCATCAGGCTGTTGCGTTCAATGCCCGGCGTGGCCGATAGATTGAGTAACAGGTGGCGCAGCCAGAACGGCGGCAGGTCCCATTCGCCGAGACGGCCGAGCTTCCAGCCGAACAACCCGGCCGGGGTCACGCCATCGAGCCAGCCGTGCACGCGTACGCCGGCCAGAGTGATATCCACCGGCAGCGGCTCGGGCACTGCGTCCGGGCGCAGTTCGAACAGGCGCGGCGCGAATGCACGCACCGGGCCGCGCAGCTTGCCCCACAACGCCTGGCCCAGCTCGCCGGCCGGCAGCCAGCCCGCCGCACAGGCCATACGGCGCTCCTCAAGGTCGCTCCAGCCATGTTCCAGAGCTTGCAGCGAGAGGCGCCGCAGGCCGTTCCAGGCCGACATTTCCAGATCGAAGGGCTCGTCGCTGGCAAGCGCCTCCTGAGCATCGGCCAGGCGCAGACCAAGGCGCTGCTCCAGCAGGAAGCGCGCCGGATGGCGGAAACATTGCAGCAGCTGCGACGGTTCGATGGTCAGCCAGGCTTCATCCGGCTCATCCAACAGACTGGAGAAGGGCTGCGGCTCCCGCTGCGGAGGCTGCGCCAGACGCTGCGCGGCACGAAACCAGGGCAGCGAGAAACCGGCACAAGTCGCATTGGCGAAGTTGCCAGGCGCGAATGGCTGCAGTGGGTGGGCGACGAGGATTTTCTCGCTAGCCTTTGGCTCTTTCGGCTGCAAGGCATCGGTGCTGGCAGGATCGCGAGCAAGCTCGCTCCTGCAGACGGCGGTCATATCGACGGCTTCGAGCACTTCGCTGAGCAGCACCGATGGCGGCAGCACGGCATTGTCGCGGGGGTCGCGGCCGACATAAGACAGGTACAGCGCCTCCCGCGCAGACAGCAACGTCTCCAATAGCAGATAGCGATCATCGAGCCGGCGCGCACGATCACCGCGCCGCGGGTGGCGTCCGATCAGGTCGAAGCCGGACGGTGGCGTGCGTCTTGGAAAAGCGCCGTCGTCCAGGCCCAGCAGGCAAACCACGCGAAACGGCAGACTGCGCATCGGCACCATGGTGCAGAAGGTCACTGCGCCGGTGAGAAATCCCGAGGCGCCGCCGCCCTGCTGCAGCGCAGCACTGAGCTGCTGGTGCACCAGTTCCAGCTCGATGGGCCGATCAAGGTTCGCGGCCTGCGCCTGGTCGCGCAGCGATGCACTGGCCTGGGATAGCAACAGCAGGGTGTCACCGGCCTCGCGCTCATCGAACAGGGTATCAATCAGCGATTGCAGATCGTCCGCCCACTCGGCCAGCGGACGAGGCCGCGCCAGCTGGTCGGCGAGGTTGCCGAGACGCTCGACGAACTCGACCAGCCGTCCCAACAGTTGCCCGCGCGCGCCTTCCAGCGCATCCAGCGGCCAATGATCTCCGAGCAGCGGAGCAGAATCGCCGGCCAGCTGCGGCGGTGCGGCAAAGCCAAGCAACAGGCGATCCAGGCCCTGGCGCCAGGTGAAGGCCGATTCGTCCGGCAAGCCGAGACGGACGCGCTGGCTGCCGTCGCGGCCCCAGCGTACTCCCGCCTCTCGCAGCCAGTCGCGCAGCAGCGGCAGGTCTTCGTTTTCGATGCCGGCGCGACGGGCGATGGCCGGCTGCTCCAGCCAGGCAAGAATCTCCTCGGCAGCGAAACGGCTCTGGGCCAGCATCAGCAATTCGAGGAACGCCTCGATCAGCGGCATTTCGGCGCGCAGACTGCGGTCAGCGAGGCTGTAGGGAATCCGCGGGACGCCTTCTCGGCTGGCGAATACGGCTTCGATGAAGGGTGCATAACGCTCAATATCGGGGGTCAGGACCACCACCTGATCCGGGGTCAGCGTCGGGTTGGCGGCGAAGCGCGCCAGCAGCTGGTCGTGAAGGATTTCCACCTCACGCAATGGCGAGTGGGCGATGTGCACTTCCAGCGAGCGGTCGCTCTGCGCCAGTGTCATACGCTGCTCCGGAAGTCGCGTGCGCAGGCGCAGAATGTCGTTCTGCAGCGCATGCAGCAGGCTGTCGTCGCGCAGGTCCTCGTCTTCGGAATACAGGCCGATCTCCTGGCTGCCTTCATTCGAGGTGAGGCTGAACAGCGAATCGAAGAAGTCGCGACCCTGCTTGCCGAGGCTGGCCAGCAGCGGGTGGCCGACATCGAGATACCAGTCATCCGGCCCGGTCGGCTGGGGCAATGCTGCCGCGCTCGAACGGGCTGCGTTAGAACCTTGCCCTTCGCTCGCAACGCGCTCCGGCCGCATGGCCGGACCGGAGGACTGCCGGGCCAGCTCGCGGATATCACGAATCTCACCCCAGGCCTCGCGGCTGGGGTTGAGCGCGCAGATCACCACCTCGATGTGCCGCGCCAGCCCTTCGAGCACGCGCAGATGATGCGGCGGCAGGCTGCTGATGCCGAACACCAGCAAACGCTCGGGCAAGTCGGTCAGGGGCTGATCGTCATAGAGACGCTTAAGCAGATCGCCGAGCAGGCGCGCGCGGTGCGGGTGGCCGTCCTTGGTCAACTCGCGCCACAGCAGCGCCTGCCAGCCCTCGTCGGGGCCGAGATCAAGCATCTCACCGCGTTCCCAGGCAGCCAGCCAGTCGTCTCGATAGAGCAAATATTGGTCGAAGGTGTCAGCGATCTTCGCTGCCAGGCTCAGACGCCTGCGCTCATCGCCACCATCCAGATACAGCGCCAGGCGAGGCGCCAGTTCAAGGTTGAGCGGGTCACATAGCCAGCCGTAGAGGCGCCAGGTCAGGGTCGACGGCGAAAACGCCGACTGCTCCGGCAGGCTGCCCAGTACCGCGCGGCTCAGATCCCAGACGAACTTGGCCGGCAACTGCATTTCCAGCTGCATGGCAATGCCCTGCTTGCGCGCCAGCTCCAGCGTCAACCAGCGACCCATGCCCTGACTCGGCACCACCACCCGCGCAGGGGCGAAAGGATCGCTGAGCGGCTGGGCGAGCAGCGTCGTGGCCAGTTCGCCGAGGGTTTCCAGGTCGGGAGCGTGGTAAAGGCTGAGCATGGGCAGACCGCTGAAAAACGAAGTGGATAGGTTACAGGCCACCTGCCTGGCTAGCGAGTGACAGCGACATCGTGCGCCAAGCGCGCGACAAGATGTGTCGCGCAGACCGCTCGCGACAGAATCGTGAACGGGGCAACCGCGGGGAGGTCAACCGGATATCCCGTGATCCGTATCGCGCCGATCGGCGCAAGCGCTCGCCATTCGCCGCTCGCCGGAGAAAACCGCCTGATGTTGACGCTGCTGCACCTGCTTTCGTCCATTGCCCTGCTGGTCTGGGGCACGCATATCGTGCGAACCGGCATCATGCGCGTCTATGGCTCGCACTTGCGGCGGTTGCTGGGCCACAGCATGGCCAATTCACCGCTGGCATTCAGCGCCGGTATCGGTGTGACTGCCCTGGTGCAAAGCAGCAACGCGACCGCATTGCTGGCGATTTCCTTCGTCGCCCAGGGCCTGATGGCACTGCCTACCGCGCTGGCGATCATGCTGGGTGCCGATGTCGGCACGGCGCTGATGGCACGGGTGCTGACGCTGGATCTGTCCTGGCTTTCGCCGTTGCTCACCCTGCTCGGCGTCTGCCTGTTCCTGTCACGCAAACAGACCCGCGCCGGCCAGCTCGGACGCGTGCTGATCGGTCTGGGCCTGATCATTCTCGCCTTGCAGCTGATCGTACAGGCCGCCGAGCCGATCACCGAAGCCCGTGGCATGCGCGTGCTGTTCTCGTCGCTCGCGGGCGACACCCTGCTGGCGGTCGTAGTTGGAGCAGTCTTCGCTGTGCTCTCCTATTCCAGCCTGGCCGCCGTGCTGTTGATCGCGACGCTGGCCAGCGCCGGCCTTATCAGCCTTCCGGTGGCGCTGGGCGTGGTCATCGGCGCGAATGTCGGCAGCGGCGTGCTGGCCTGGCTCAACGCCACCGCGCAACCCGTGTCGGCGCGGCGCGTGGCGCTGGGTAATCTGCTCTACAAGCTCGCCGGGCTGCTGATATTGCCCTTCCTGCCGATGCTGGTGAACTGGATGGGCACGCTTGGCTATAGCGCACAGACGCAGGTAATCGCGTTCCACCTGGCCTACAACTCGCTGCGCTGCCTGTTGCTGTTGCCGACCGTCGGGCTGATGGCTCGTCTCTGCGAGCGGCTGATGCCCGAGCGTGTGATCGATAACGGCATCGCCCAACCGCGCCACCTCGATCCTACTGCGCTAGACACGCCGACGCTGGCCTTGGCCAATGCCACACGCGAGACACTGCGCATCGGCGATCTGGTGGAAACCATGCTGGCACGGTTGCTGGAGGTGCTGCGCGACGATCGGCCGGAACCGGGCGAAGAGATCCGCCGCCTGGATGACGATGTCGATGCCCTCTACAGCGGGGTCAAGCTATACCTGGCACGCATGCCGCGTGAAGACCTGGCCGATCAGGAAAGCCGACGCTGGGCGGAGATCATCGAACTGGCGATCAATCTGGAGCAGGCCGGCGACATCATCGAGCACATGCTCGGCAAGGTGCAGAACATCAAGACATCCAAGCGCCGCTCCTTTTCCGATACCGGCCTGGACGAGCTCAGCCAACTGCACGGATTGCTCAGCGCCAACCTCGCGCTGGGCCTGTCGGTGTTCCTGTCCGGCGACTCGCACAGCGCGCGCCAGTTGCTGCAGCAGAAGCGCCAGTTCCGCAAGCGCGAGCGCGAGCTGGCTCATGCTCATGTGCACCGCCTGCATCAGCAGGTAGTCGAAAGCATCGAGACCAGCGCTGCTCATCTGGAGTTGATCGCCGATATGAAGCGTCTGAACTCATTGTTCTGCAGCGCCGCTTATGCCGCGCTTGAAGGCCCTGGCACCGGTAAAGCCCGCGCACCGGGTGACACACAGAATGCTCGCGATAAGCGAATTACCAAGCAGCAACTGCCTCCCGGTAAGCCCGCCTGATCGCGCAGTGCGCACCACCGCACGCAATTACCCGACCGCACCGATCAGCACACAGAAAAAAGCCCCGGCGATGCTTGGCATGGCCGGGGCTAGCTCAGCGGCGCGGGAGGCTCAGTCCCGCTTGCGCCGCCGTTGCATCCACACCACCAGACCAAACAACAAAAGCGCCGGCAGCCACATCCATTCCTTGGCCCAGCGATCGGTGGGTGCACGAACCGCAAGGATCTCCTGGTCGAACTGCAAGCCCAGTTCGGCAGCCTGGCTACCGAAGGTCACGCTGTCGATCAATACCTTGCCGTCTTCTTCGTAAGTCATCAGGCCGAGCTTTTCCAGCTTCTCTTCACCCGTTTCGCCGTCCGGAATAGCGACCAGCAGGCTGAACTCACGCACATCACCGACCGCATCTTCGCCGCGGATGCGCAGGCGCAGCTGGCTGTCCTCATCGACCATTTCCATCGCCTGGACCAGCTGTGACGGAGGAATGTCGCGATAGGGATCGTGCACGATGTCCATCCAGAAGCCGGGACGGAACAGCGTGAAGGCGATCAACAACAGCAGGATGTTTTCGTACCAGCGGCTACGCACCAGGAAGTAACCCTGGGTACCCGCCGCGAAAATCAGCATCGCCACTGTCGCGATGATGAAGATCACGACGCCGTGCCAGAAATTCACGTCGATCAGCAACAGGTCGGTATTGAAGATGAACAGGAAGGGCAGCGCCGCCGTGCGCAGGCTGTAATAGAACGCCACCACCCCGGTCTTGATCGGATCGCCCTTGGACACCGCAGCCGCGGCGAACGAGGCCAGGCCAACGGGTGGCGTAACGTCCGCCATGATGCCGAAATAGAAGACGAACAGGTGCACGGCAATCAGCGGCACGATCAGTCCGCTCTGCTGCCCCAGCGCCACGACCACGGGTGCCAGCAGGCTCGATACCACGATGTAGTTGGCAGTGGTTGGCAGACCCATACCGAGGATCAGGCTGAGGAAGGCGGTGAGCAATAACATCAGCATCAGGTTGCCCATCGACAGCAGCTCGACCAGGTCGGCCAGCACCAGACCGACACCGGTCTGGGACACCGCGCCGACGATGATTCCTGCCGCCGCGGTGGCGATACCGATGCCGATCATGTTGCGCGCGCCAGCAATCAGGCCTTCGCGCAGGTCGACCAGACCATCCATGAACGTGCCGTGCTGATGGCTACCGTCGCGACGCATCCAGCTGAGCAGCGGCCGCTGGGTCAGCAGGATAATGATCAGCATCACCGAGCCCCAGAATGCCGACAGGCCAGGCGACAACCGTTCGACCATCAGGCACCACACCAGCACCACGACCGGAAGCAGAAAATGCAGGCCGGACAACAGCACCGGACGAGTCTGTGGCAGCTTCTCCAGCGGCGCGTCAGGGTCCTCGGGCGGCAGCGGCGGATTGCTCGCAGCGATTTTCAACAGCCCCAGGTAGACCACCGTCAGCAGGGCGCCAATGACCCAGATCGCCGCGTCACCGAGCGCTGGCTTCAGCCAGCCGAGGCCGTAATAGACGCCCAGCGAGATACCGGAAATCAGCGCAACGCCAAAGACGAAGCCGATCAACCGCTGCATCCACGGCTTGGCGACATTTGCTCGCGGCAAGGCGGTCAGGCCGAGTTTGAGCGACTCGAGATGAACGATATAGACCAGCGCAATGTAGGAAATCAGCGCGGGCAGGAAGGCATGCTTGATCACCTCGACATAGGGGATCCCGACATACTCGACCATCAGAAAGGCGGCCGCGCCCATGACGGGCGGCATGATCTGGCCGTTGACCGAAGAAGCCACTTCCACGGCACCGGCCTTCTCGGATGAAAACCCGGTGCGCTTCATCATCGGAATGGTGAATGTGCCGGTGGTGACCACGTTGGCAATCGAGGACCCGGAAATCAGGCCGGTCATGCCTGAGGCTACGACCGCGGCCTTCGCCGGACCACCACGGAAATGCCCGAGCATGCTGAAGGCCAGCTGGATGAAATAGTGACCCGCACCAGCGCGTTCGAGCAGTGCACCGAACAGCACGAAGAGGAACACGAAACTGGTGGAAACGCCGAGCGCGATACCGAACACGCCTTCGGTGGTGATCCACTGGTGGTTGGCCAGGGCGGTGAAGCTGACGCCACGGTGTGCCAGTAGACCTGGCATGTACGGCCCGGCCAGGCTGTAGCCGAGAAAAATCAGCGCGATGATTGCCAGTGCCGGGCCCAGCGCGCGGCGGGTGGCCTCGAGCAGCAGGGGGATGCCGATACAGGCGGTAACCAGATCCATGGTGGTGAGATTGCCGGGGCGCTGTGCCAGTTGCTCATAGGCAACGAAGAGGTATCCGGCACTCGCGGCGGCAATCAGCGCAAGCGCGATATCGATCAATGGCACGCGATCTCGCGGCGACCGTTTGAAAGCGGGGTAGGCCAGAAAAGCCAGGAGCAGCGCAAAGGCCAGATGAATCGCCCGGGCTTCGGTGTTGTTGAAAACGCCGACGCGCAGCATGAACGGCAGCGGCGAAGCGATCCACAGCTGAAACAGCGACCAGAGCAGCGCAAGGCCCGCGATCAGTTTCGCCATGGCGCCTTCGGGCAGCCGCGCACCGACGTCCTTGGCGATCAGCTCTTCGGTGGAGAGTTGTTTGTCTTGCATGAATGAGGCCTGTTATTTCAGGTAACGGAAAACCGCGAAAACCCGCGGCCCAGGCACACGGGTTTTCAGGCAAAAGCCGCGAACGGTAGACCCGCCGCAACGGCGCAGCAGGTCTGTCAGCCGTTACATCCAGCCACGTTCCTTGTAGTAGCGCTCGGCACCTTCATGCAGCGGAGCGGACAGGCCGACCTTGATCATGTCTTCCGGCTTGAGATCCTTGAATGCCGGGTGCAGACGCTGGAAGCGCTCGATGTTCTCGAACACCGACTTGACCAGCTTGTAGACCACATCCGCGTCGACCTTGGAGGTGGTCGAAAGGACCGCCTTGCCACCGATCGACTGGGTCGCAGTGTCGTTACCCTTGTACATGCCGCCCGGAATTTCGGCCTTGGTGTAGTAGGACTTCTCGGACAGCAGCTTGTCGATTTCCGGGCCAGTGATCGGCACCAGAACGGCATCGACAGTGGTAGTCGCTTCCTGGATCGCGCCGTTGGGGTGACCGACGAAATAGGTCATGGCATCGATGTTGTTGTCGCCCAGAGCGCTGGCCTGCTCGGCCGGCTTGAGTTCGGCGGCCAGGCTGAAGGCTGACTTGTCCCAGCCCTTCTCATTCATGATTTCTTCGAGGGTGTCGCGCTGACCGGAACCCGGGTTGCCGATGTTGACGCGCTTGCCCTTGAGATCATCCAGACCCTTGATGTTGGCGTCACGACGCGCCAGCACGGTGAAGACTTCGCTCTGCAGCGAGAAGACCGCACGGATGTCATCCATCGCGCCTTCGTTCTTGAACGGCTCCAGACCTTCCATCGCCTTGTACTGATGGTCCGACTGCATGATGCCGAAATTGAATTCACCGCTGCGCAGGCCGTTGACGTTAGCCACACCACCGCCACTGGCAGGTGCGTTGCACTTGAGGTCTTCGGCGTTACGGTTGACGAAGCGGCAGATCGACTGACCGGCGACGTAGTAGACGCCCGTCTGGCCACCGGTACCGATGGTCACGAATTGTTCTTGCGCCTGAGCCACACCGCTCAGACCGGTCCCCGCCAACGCGGCGGAAAATATCCATGCCAAGGATTTGCCTTTCATGGATTCACTCCTTATTGGTTTGTTTTGGATTGTCTCGCGCTGCCTCGTGAGCATCGGCGAGAAGGTGGGAGTCTAGCAGGCCATCGGATTTCGCGAGAACGCCATCTCAGACATGTGCGAAAAGAATCTTCCGGCAGCCGGCACCGGAGCATCTGACTCATCGCCCCCTTGCATGTTCCGGCATGGACTCGCGCCCCGCCACGCCCCGCCACGCCTATCGTTGCAGCCTTTCGCCGTTAGGCCAGCATGGCAGTCGAACGCTACTGCCATCCACCGACTGACAGCTCGTCTGATATCGTCCTTTTTGCTGGCATCGGGCCATTATTGGTCGTATTGTTTTTGACGCCAGATTCATGACCTCCTTCAGACCCGGCTTGATCTCACGCCGGCGTCAGCCATAGGGCTCTAGCGAATGCGTCATTCCTTGCCGGTCTTTGCCCTTTTCGTTCTGCTTGCTGGTATCTGCGGATTGGCTGCGGCTGACGTGAAGCCGACGCTCACCGCCCAGAACATCCGCGACCTGCAAACCGGCGCCATCGAGTATGTGCCTGGACACAGCGAGGCGAGCTTCGAAGCCGCTCACGCTGCAGCCTGGGCGTGGCAACCACTGGAAAGACCCAACCTGCAGAAGCAAACGCAGGGTGCCTGGCTGCGTTTCACGCTGCGCAATGCGACTGCCCCAGCCGGCGTCTGGCATCTCAGTCTGAAATGGCCCGTGCTGGATGAAGTACGCGTGCGCTTGTTCTATCCGGCTCGCAACCAGTGGGGCCCACCGATGCGCGCCGGGGATACCGTCCCCATGCGCGAGCGGCCTCGGGCGGACCATAATCTGGTGTACCCGCTGGAACTGCGCGCTGAAGAAACGGCTGTGGTCTACATGCACGTGCAGTCACGTGAACTGCTCGCCCTGCCCCTGACGATCGCAGACGAGACGGGCTTCATCGCCACGAAAATTGCCGACGTAGCGATGATCAGCCTGTTCTTCGGCGGCATGCTGGTCATTCTGCTCTACAACTTCAGCCTGTTTCTGTTCACCCGCGACAGCAGCTATCTGCTGTATGTCATCTATCTTCTCAGCGCGCTGTTCTATGTGCTGGCTATCACCGGCTTCGGCCAGCTGTTCCTGTGGCCGGATATGCCGGGGTTCTCCTATCGGTTCTACGGCCTGTCGGCGGCGCTGTGCTTCCTGACCCCGCTGATCTTCGCCAGTCGCTTCCTTGGCATCAGGCGCTACGGCGGCTGGGTCTGGCAGGTGACACTGGCACTCATGTGCTACTGGGGCGTGGTGGTGCTGATGATAGTGTTCGTGCCAACGCTAACGCGCTATCTGGCGATCGAGGCGATGGCGCTGGTCCACTGCGGGCTGACGATGGCCGTGACCATTACATTGTGGGTCCGTGGTAATCCCTCGGCCCGCCTGTTCACCATCGCCTGGTCGACCCTGCTGTTCTTCACGATTGCCCACCTGCTGGCCTTGGAAGGGCTGTTGCCGCTCAATGCCTGGACCCTCAACGGCCAGCTGGTCGGCATGTTCAGCGAGTTCGTTCTGCTGGCGATGGCGCTGGCCGAGCGCATCAACCATGAGCGCGAGTCTCGCATCCAGGCGCAGAACAATGCGCTGCGAACCTCCGAAGCGCTGGCCCAGGAGCGTGAATCGCACCTGCGCTCCCAGCAGCAGGCGCTGGACGTCCAGAAGCGCGCCAACGAAATGCTGGAAGCACGAGTCCATGAACGGACCAAAGCGCTGGAGGAAGCCAAGCGCGGCCTGGAACAGGTCAACGAACAACTGACCCGCATGAGCATCACCGACGCCCTGACGCAGCTGTCCAACCGGGGTCACTTCGATCTGATGATCGACGAAGAGATTCGCCGCGCGCAGCGCATCGAGAAACCCCTTTCGGTGCTGTTGCTTGATATCGACCATTTCAAACAGGTCAATGACACCTACGGGCACGCCTTTGGCGATGAGTGTCTGCGGCTTGTCGCCGCCACGCTCAAGCAGCACGGCCAGCGTGCCGGCGATGTAGTGGCGCGCTACGGCGGCGAGGAATTCGTCATGGCGCTGCCGGGCATCGACAGCCACCAGGCCGATGAGCAGGCCGAACGAATCCGCGCGGCCGTCGCCAAACTGCACCCAGCCTGCGGTGATACTCACCTGGCTCTGTCTGTCAGCATTGGCGTGGCGACGCTCCAGCCCCCCATGGCCCGCTCTGCAGCGCAACTGCTCGCTGCCGCCGATGCCGCGCTTTACCGGGCCAAGCGCAATGGCCGCAATCAGGTGGCCGTCAGCGAGACGAGCGCGGTGACCTGAGTCAGCCGATCTGCGGTGGAAAGCGCAGCCTGACCAGCAATCCACCCAAAGCCCCCTGGCCCAGTTCGATGGTGGCGCGGTGGGCGCGGCTGATCTCACCGACGATGGCCAGCCCGAGGCCGGCACCTTGTCCCTGTTGCTGCAGCCGATAGAAGCGCGCGAAAACCTTCTCGCGCTCTTCCGGGGCGATTCCCGGCCCATCATCCTCGACCTCCAGCACACCCTCATCCCGCACGCGCAGCACCACGTTGCCGCCGCTCGGCGTATGCGCCAGGGCGTTGTCCAGCAGGTTGCTCAGCAACTCACTGAGCAGCGTCGGCTCACCCTGAATCCACACCGGGCGATCCGCCTCCAGGGCGATCGCAACGCCACGTTTGTGCGCCAGCGCGGCCATCGCCAGCCCCAGTTCGCGGGCCAGCTGGCTAAGATCGAGTTGCTGTGCGCCGCCCTCGGCAATCGCCTGCGCGCCACTTTCGATGCGCGCCAGTGAGAGCAACTGGTTGGCCAGATGAATGACCCGGTCCGTGTGCGCCCCGGCTTCTTCCAGCGTCTCCTGCCAGCGCTGCGGCTGCTGCTCACGAAGACCCAGCTCGATCCGCGCCTTGAGCGCGGCCAGCGGCGTGCGTAGCTCATGGGCGGCATCAGCGATGAACTGCGCCTGGCGTTCGAACTGTCCGCGCAGCCGCTCGGTGAAGTGATTGAGCGCCGCCACCAGAGGCTTGAGCTCGCGCTGCACGGTGACCAGCGGCAGCGGCCGCAAATCGTCCGGCTGGCGCAACTCGACTGCCTCGCTGAGCTTGCCCAGCGGGCGCAGGGCAGCACTTACGGCCAGCCAGACGAGCAGCAACGCGGTAACCGCCAGCGCACCGACGCGCCACAGGGTGTCAGTCAACAGGCTGCGCGCCATGCGCTCGCGCGCGCCGAGGGTTTCAGCGACGCGGATCTCAGCGATGCCGTTGAGCTCCGGTTCGCTGACTGGCTGTAGCAGGCTGACCAGCCGCACGCCCTCACCCTTGAACTCGCCATCGTAGAAGCGCGCCAGGGCCGGATAGTCATCGGTGCGGCGGATGTTCTCGCCCGGGGCCGGCAGCTCTTCGTAGCCGCTGACCAGGCGTCCCTGCGTATCCAGCACCTGATAATAGATGCGCCCGGCGCTGTCATAGGCAAAGGTATCGAGGGCGATATAGGGCACATTGGCGCGCAGCTTACCGTCGCTGGCCACCAACCCCTCGGCGATGGCGCGCGCCGAGGCCAGCAGGGTACGATCGTAAGCGGAATCGGCCGCCGCACGACCGTTCCAGTAGGCGCTCCAGCCACTGAACACCAGCAATACGGTCAGCAGCACCGCTAGCCGGCGCAACAGGCCGGCACGCAAACTTCCAACGCGCGCTGGCGACGCGTCAGGCACTTACCGCCTCCAGCAGATAGCCCAGGCCGCGGAAGGTGACGATGCGCACGGCATTGCCTTCGAGTTTCTTGCGCAAGCGATGGATATAAATCTCGATGGCATCGGCGCTGGCATCTTCATCGAGGCCGAACACCTGCGCGGCCAACTGATCCTTGCTCATGACCCGCCCGGGTCGGGCGATCAGCGCCTCGAGCACCGCCTGCTCTCGAGACGTCAGGCTCAGCGGCTGCCCATCGAGGCTGAAGCGGCGGGCGTCCAGGTCGTAGATCAGCGCCCCGCAACTCTGCTGCCGCTCACCGCCGGCCACGCTGCGCCGCAGCAACGCCTTGACCCGTGCTTCGAGCTCGGACAGCTCGAACGGCTTTGCCAGATAATCATCCGCGCCGAGATTAAGCCCATGCACGCGATCGGTCACCTCGCCGCGCGCGGTGAGCATCAGCACCGGCAAGGTCTTGCCGCGTTCACGCAGCCGCGCCAGCACCTGAAAGCCGTCGAGCCGTGGCAGCCCGACGTCAAGGATCGCCAGCGCGTAATCCTCGGTAGCCAATGCCAGATCGGCCGCCACCCCATCATCCAGCAGATCCAGCGTCCAGCCTGCCGCGCGCAGCGCCTGCGCCACGCTTTCAGCGAGCTGGGGATGATCCTCGACCAGAAGAATCCGCATTGCCTGTCCTCTGCCACCACGGAACGAGCCGCCAGTGTAGCGATAAAGGCGCGCCACACGCTGCTTTCACCGGTGAAAGCCTGGCGAAAGTTTCGCCGCCTAGGATCGCATTCAGGTGGCTCGATCCACCGACAGCGGCCGAGCGCCGTCACAACAAAAACAACAGTGGAGATACCGGATGCTGACTGCCGTCAGAAGCAAACCCGCACACGTTCCTCTTGCCCTCGCCATCGCAGCCGCCTCGCTGGCGCCCTTGGCTCAGGCCGATTTCATCGAAGACAGCAGCGCGACCCTGCAAACCCAGAACATTTATCTCAATCGCGATTTCCGCGAAGGCACTGGCCAGTCCAAACGCGAAGAATGGTCGCAGGGCTTTCTGCTCAATATCGAATCAGGTTTCACCGAAGGCACGGTCGGCTTTGGCCTGGATGCGATGGGCATGCTTGGTATCAAGCTCGACTCAGGCGGCGGCCGCACCGGCACCGACCTGCTCCCGGTACGCGACGATGGCAGCACGCCAGATGAGTTCAGCCGGCTCGGGTTGACGGCGAAGGCGAAGTTTTCCGAGACAGAACTGCGCTACGGCAGCCATATTCCGGAAACCCCGGTGGTGAAAGCCAGTGACAGCCGCACCCTGCCCCAGGTGTTCGAAGGCGCGATGCTGGTGTCCCAGGACCTGACCGGTCTGACCCTGACCGGCGGCCGCCTGGACAAGGTCATCGACCGTGCCTCGACCAACTCCCAGGACCTGCAGCTGAACAACAAGAACGGCCGCTTCGCCAGCGCTGCCGAGGCCGACCACCTGTCATTCGTCGGCGCGAAGTACGATTTCAGCGACCGCTTTACCGGAACCTACTACGCCGCCGAACTCGACGACATCTATCGCCAGCACTTCTTCAACCTTCAGGCGGTGCAGCCGCTGGGCGAAGACTCGGCGCTGACTGCCGACCTGCGCCTGATGGTCAGCGATGACACCGGCGCGGCGAATGCCGGCAAGATCGACAACCAGGCCTGGAATGGCATGCTGGGTTACAGCCTCGGCGGCCACAAGCTCAGCCTGGCCTATCAGCAAATGAACGGCGATACCGGCTATGCCTACATCGACGGTGGCGACCCCTACCTGGTCAACTTCGTCCAGATCAATGACTTCGCCAACGCCGACGAGCGCTCCTGGCAGGCCCGTTACGACTATAACTTCGCGTCCATCGGGGTACCCGGACTGACCTTCCTGACCCGTTACATTTCCGGCGACAACGCCGAATACAACGGCGGCAGCAATGGCAGCGAATGGGAGCGCGACATCGAGCTCAAGTACGTCGTGCAGACCGGCCCGCTGAAGAACGTCGCCGTGCGCATGCGCAACGCCATGTTCCGTTCCGATTTTGCCCGTGACGCCGATGAAAACCGCTTGATCGTCAGCTACAGCCTGCCGATCTGGTAAGCCGCCGATAACAAGAACCCAGGAGAACACCATGAACACCGCAATCCGCCGTTTCGCCCTGCTCTCGTCCTGTCTGATGCTATCCAGCCAGCTGATGGCCGAGCCCAAACGTCCCGAATGCATTGCGCCGGCCAAGCCCGGCGGCGGCTTCGACCTGACCTGCAAACTGGCCCAGAGCGGCCTGAAAGACGAAGGTCTGCTCGAGGCGCCCATGCGTGTCACCTATATGCCCGGCGGTGTCGGTGCGGTGGCCTATAACGCCGTGATCGCCCAGCGCGCCGCCGATCCGGCAACTATCACTGCGTTCTCCAGCGGTTCGCTGCTGAATCTGGCGCAGGGCAAGTTCGGCCGCTACGACGAAACCGACGTGCGCTGGCTGGCCGGTATCGGCACCGACTATGGCGCCATCTCGGTCCGCGAGGACGCGCCTTACCAGGACCTCGACGACCTCATCGCCGCCGTGAAGAAAGACCCCAGCAGCGTCGTCTTCGGTGCCGGGGCCACCATTGGGGGGCAGGACTGGATGCAGACCGCGCTGATCGCCCGCGCCGCCGGCGTCGATCCGAAGAAGCTGCGCTACGTGGCCTTCGAAGGCGGCGGCGAGACCCTGACAGCCATGCTCGGCGGCCACGTGCAGGTCACCAGCAGCGGCCTGGGCGAAGTCGCGCCACAGCTCGATGCGGGCAAGATCCGTATCCTCGCCGTGCTTTCCGATGAACGCCTGCCGGGCAAGATGTCGGATATTCCGACCGCCAAGGAGCAGGGCTACGACATCAGCTGGCCGGTGATTCGCGGCTTTTACATGGGCCCGGAAGTCAGCGACGAGGATTTCAACTGGTGGAAGACGCAGTTCGACACCCTGCTGGCCGACGAAGATTTCGCCCAGCTGCGTGAACAGCGCGACCTCTTCCCGCTGTCGATGACGGGCGACGAACTCAAGGCCTTCGTCAACAAGCAGGTCGCCGACTACAAGGCGCTCGCCGCGGAGTTCGGCCTGGTCAAGTAACACCCATGCGGTTAGCGGCTTCTGCAAGGCAGCCGCTAACCGCTCCTCCCGAGGTATTCCACCATGTACGTTCGTGTCTTTGCCGCGGTGTGGCTACTCGCCTGCGCCGGTCTCGCGCTGCTCGCCTGGGGTTTCGAGGCGCCCTTCGCCTACGACCCGGTCGGTCCGCGCGCCTATCCGCTGTTGTTGCTGTTTCTGATGGGCTGCGGCGCGCTGTGGTTGCTGATCAAGCCCCATGGCGAGCCGACGCCGCCATTCGACTGGGCCATGGCCCGGCGCGCTGCGCTTTGTGTGCTGGTGCTGCTGGCCTACGCGCTGCTGTTCGAGAAGCTCGGTTTCGTCATCACCACGGCTCTGGCCGCATTCGCCCTGGGCTTGCTGTTCAACGGCCGCCTGTGGTCCTCGCTGATCAGCGGTGTACTGATGGGCGTGCTGCTCTACGGCCTGTTCGATCTGTTGCTTGATGTGCCGCTGCCGCTCGGCGTGCTGCGCTTGCTGGAGAGCTGAAAATGGAAACCTTGATTTTTTTGATGCAGGGCTTCGATGTCGCCACGCGGCCGACGAACCTGCTCGTGGCACTGTTCGGCGCCTTCGTCGGCACCATCGTTGGCCTGCTGCCTGGGCTGGGCCCAATCAACGGCGTGGCGCTGCTGCTGCCGCTGGCATTCGCCTTGGGTCTGCCGCCGGAAACCGCGCTGATCCTGCTGGCTGCGGTGTATCTGGGCTGTGAATACGGCGGGCGCATTTCGGCGATTCTGCTCAACGTCCCGGGCGATGCCGCCGCGGTGATGACCACGCTCGACGGCTACCCGCTGGCGCGTCAGGGCAAGGCGGGTATCGCGCTGTCACTGTCGGCGGTCAGCTCGTTCATCGGCAGCATCATCGCCACCTGCGGCGTGGTGCTCTTCGCTCCGCTGCTGGCGAAGTGGGCGGTGGCCTTCGGTCCGGCCGAGTACTTCGTGCTGATGATTTTCGCCATCGCCTGCCTCGGCGGCATGGTTGGCGACAAGCCGGTGAAAACCCTGATGGCGGCCTTGATCGGCCTGGGCCTGGCGACCGTGGGCGTGGACTCCACTACGGGCGTTTACCGTTTCACCTTTGGCAGCGTCAGCCTGTCGGACGGCATCCAGTTCGTGATCGTGGTGATCGGTTTCTTCAGCGTCAGCGAGGTGCTGCTCATGCTGGAAAAAACCCATAGCGGGCAAAAGGCGGTCAAGGCCAGCGGACGCCTGCTGTTCAACTTCAAGGAGTTCTGCTTCACCTTCTGGACCATGGTCCGCAGCGCCCTGGCAGGCTTCGTCATCGGCACCCTGCCCGGCGCCGGCGCGACCATTGCCAGCGCCATGACTTACATGAGCGAAAAGCGCATGGCGGGCGACAGCGGCAAGTTCGGTGAGGGCGACCTGCGGGGCCTGGCGGCACCTGAAGCCGCCAACAACGCCTCCGCGTGCGGCTCATTGATCCCGATGCTGACCCTCGGCGTTCCAGGTTCTGGCACCACGGCGGTGATGATCGGCGCGCTGACGCTGTACAACATCACCCCCGGCCCATTGCTGTTCGAACAGCAGCCTGACGTGGTTTGGGGCCTGATCGCCTCGCTGTTCATCGGTAACGTTATCCTGCTGGTGATGAACATCCCGCTGGTCGGGCTGTTCTCCAAAATGCTCAGCGTGCCCAACTGGGTGCTGGTCCCGGCCATTACGGCGATCAGCGTGGTGGGCGTCTACTCGGTCCACAGCACGACGTTTGACCTGGTGCTGATGATCGGTCTGGGCGTGTTCGGCTACCTGTTGCGCAAGCTGGACTTTCCGTTGTCCGCGCTGATCCTTGGCTTTGTGCTTGGCGAGATGATGGAAGACAATCTCCGCCGCGCGCTGTCGATCTCAGCCGGCGATCTGGGCATTCTCTGGGGCAGCCCGATCACGATCATCCTCTGGCTGATGGCCGTGCTGATGCTGGCGATGCCGGGGCTGCGCTGGTGGCGTCAGCGCCGCCGCACCAAGCTGAACGCAGCGCACGCCTGATATGCCGCGCCAGCTTCCGGGATGGTGGGCGACGCCGCTGGTCGGCGCCCTCGGTGGCTGGCTGGCCAGCCTGGCCAACTGGCCGCTGCCCTGGATGGTTGGCTCGTTGCTGGCGGTCATTGCCGTACGCTGCAGCGGCTGGCTGCTGACGGAACTGCCGCGCGGCCGACAGACCGGGCAATGGTTGATTGCCAGTGCCATCGGCCTGCATTTCACCCATGAGGTCATGCAGCAAGTAATCGAGCATTTCGGCGTGATTCTCGCCGGTGCGCTGTGCACCCTGCTGCTGAGCCTGATCGGCATCTCCATCCTCCTGCGCAGCGGTACGGACCGCGCCACGGCTTTCTTCGCCAGCATGCCCGGCGGGGCCAGCGAGATGGTTAACCTGGCCGGGCGCCACGCGGCGCAACCGGCGATGGTGGCGGCCGCTCACAGCTTGCGGTTGCTGCTGGTGGTGCTGGTCGTTCCCGCACTGTTTACCTGGAGCCTACCGCCCGTCGACGCGCCATTGCCCGCCCCGGTCAGCTGGCCATGGCTGGCGATTTTGCTGCCGGCAGGCGCCGTACTGGCGCTGCTATGGAAGAAGCTCGGCCAGCCAAACCCCTGGATGCTCGGCCCGCTGACCGTCTGCGCGGTGGCGAGCGCGACATTCGATCTGCACCTGGGACTGCCGGAAGGCGTCGGCCAACTCGGCCAATGGCTGATCGGTTGTTCGCTGGGCTGTCATTTCGATCGACCGTTCTTCCGCAGCGCGCCGGCGTTCCTGCTGCGCATCCTGCTGTTCACCGTGCTGGCGATGCTCGCCGCGGCAGGGCTGGCCGAGGCGCTGGGGTGGGTGGCGACCCTCAACCGGACCTCCCTGATGCTGGGCATGATGCCCGGGGGGATCACGGAACTGTGCCTGACGGCCGAGGCGCTGCAGCTGTCAGTGGCGTTGGTCACCGCGCTGCAGGTGTTGCGATTGTTCCTGGTGATGTTCCTCGCCGAGCCTCTGTTTCGGCTTTGGCAACGGATGGCGAACTAGCCTGCGACTATGCGCGGATTAATCATCCGGCATCGTTGCACGCTTAACCAAAAAACCAGTAGCAAACCAGAATCGCCGCCACGATTCCGGCGAAATCCGCCGCCAGCGCGCATCCCACCGCGTGCCGTGCTCGCTGGATGCCAACTGCACCGAAATACACCGCCAACACATAGAAGGTCGTCTCGGTACTGCCTTGCACGGTCGCCGCGACCAGTGCCGGGAAGCTGTCCACGCCTTGGCTTTGCATGGTCTCGATCAACATTGCGCGAGCGGCGCTGCCGGAGAATGGCTTGACCAGCGCGGTAGGCAACGCGTCGACGAAGCGGGTATCCCAGCCCAGCGCTTCGACCAACCAGCGAATGCCATCCAGCCCGAAATCCAACGCGCCGGAAGCACGCAGAACTCCGATCGCACAGAGCATGGCGATCAGATAAGGGAGCAGACTCTTGGCGACATCGAAGCCTTCCTGGGCACCTTCGACGAAGCTTTCATAGACCGGCACCTTGCGCAGCGCCCCAACGATCAGGAACGCGATGATCAAGCCGAACAGGGTCAGGTTGCCAAGCAGCGACGACAGCGAAGCCAGGGCTGTGGCCGATAACCCGGCAAGCAGCGCCATGAATCCGCCGAGTAGCAGCGCACCGGGAATGAAATAGGCCAGCACCACCGGGTCCCATATGCGCAGCCGCTGCACCAGCGCTACAGCCAACAGCCCCGCCAGCGACGACGCGGTAGTCGCCAGCAGGATCGGCAGGAAAACCAAGGTCGGGTCTTCGGCACCCTGCTGTACGCGGTACATGAAGATCGATACCGGCAGCAGCGTCAGCGATGACGTGTTGAGCACGAGAAACAGAATTTGCGCATTGCTCGCCACCGTTTTGCTGGGATTAAGCTCCTGTAGCGCGCGCATGGCACGCAGGCCGATGGGCGTAGCAGCGTTGTCCAGCCCCAGACCGTTGGCAGCGAAGTTGAGGGTGATCAGCCCCAGCGCCGGATGGCCCGCCGGAACCTCGGGCATCAGGCGGCGAAACAGCGGCCCCAACAGACGTGCCAGCAACTCGATCAGGCCCGCCTTTTCGGCAATGCGCAGGAAGCCAAGCCAAAGCGTCAAGGTGCCAAACAGCACGATCATGATCTCCACCGCCAGCTTGGCCATGGCGAACAGGCTTTCGACCAGCGCGGCAAAGACGGCCGGATCGCCACCCAGCAACCAACGTCCAAGCGCGGCAATCGCGGCGATCAGAAAAAAGCCCAGCCAGAGGCCGTTGAGCATGTGATTCTCCAACGAGTGACTGCGCGCGATGATAGCGGTGCGGCTGGAGAACGGCCATGAACAGCAATAGCCGGTGCGTCGGAAAGACCAGCGACTCGTTGTTCAGACGATCAGTGAGCTGGGGAAGTAGTGGGGTCAAATGCCGACCCGACGGCGTCGCAAGGGCCCTGGCGATTGCCCGGACGGAGGGAGAGATCGCAAGCCGAAGGTGGTATTGCCACCTTCGGTTGCCTTTCGCTGAACCCGGCCCTTCAAAGGAGGCACTCCGTGTACCCCTAGGTCGCTCCGAACAGAGCGTCCCGACCCCTTGGTTCCCCCGTTACACGGGCTGGCGGGCGTTCGTTGTACGATTAACCCCGTCTTCTTTACATGCCTTCGCAATCAGGCAACGAAGGTATCAATTCTCGGCGTCCCGCCTGTCCTGCCTCCCTCGGTGTTGCAGCCGCCCTTGCGGGCGGCGTCATTGCATCATCATGCACGCGGTCCGCGGCCTCGACCGAAGATCAGCGAAGCGACGAACAGCACCAGGAAAACCACAAACAGGATCTTGGCGATGCCTGTTGCGGTGCCAGCGATACCACCGAAGCCCAAGACCGCAGCGATGATGGCGATGATCAGGAAGGTAATAGCCCAACTCAGCATGGTGTAACTCCTCTTCGGTTCAGGACATCTTCAGCGGGACCCGCGGGCCTGCGGCTAGAAAACCCAGCGCTGCTCCGACCGCACCTGCATGTAATCAATCGTCTTCGGTGCAGGGCCGGTTTGCACAATCCCTACTGGTTGAGCGTCGTACATCCGGATTCGTTCCGCTGACTGGGGCTGCTCCTGGCTGAACGGTTGCGACATCGGCCGCTCGGCACCAACGATCAGCGTAACCACAGCAGCAGTAAGGAAACCTTTGCCTACCAGTGAGAAGCGTGCTTGACGATTCATCCTCAACTCCTTCTAAGCATGCGGGGCATGTCTGTCTTTGCGGTTAATGTTGCAGACCTCATGCCAGGCTTTAGAAATACGATTTTTCTTTTAACTTCAATGGCTTAACTCGTCTCATCAACAAGCTGTCAACTTAAATTGCACGATGCCCGCGTCGGGCTCCGTGCGATTTGCACGACGGGCTAATCCCTGTGTCCGGATTCAATTGGCTGCGCTGTGGTTGAGTGCGTGAATTCGCTCGTGGCAAGCCCGAAGTTTCGGAAGTTCGATGGCCAGCAAAGCGCGAACGTCGGGCTCGGCCGTCTTCAGCGCATCCTCGAACGCCGCCAGGATGCGTTCTTCCGTCTGGTCCAACTGGTCGATGTAGACGGCATCGGGATGCCCAAGCCGGGCCTTGGTATCGGCGTACTTCTCGCGTAGCTTGCCCGCCGTGGTGCCACCTTGGGCCGGCTGCTCCTGGTTGGCCGCCACCTTCACCGATAGCGCCTGAATGATGTGGGTCTTAGCCTGCGCCATGTCGCGAAACAGATGCTGCAGTTCGACGTCTTTCACCACCTCGAGCGCGTGCTGGTAAAAATGCTGGCCGTCACGGGTAATTTCGATCAGCTCGTTGAGTTGGGTCATGTTCTGGTTCATGGGGCCTCCTGACACTGATGCGAGGCGCCGTCGGCTGCGACCGAGCGAGCGCGTTCAGCCTATAGCCGCAAGCCTCGTGCCAGCACAAAGACAACCGCGGTACCTTTATAATCAGGCACTTGCGACACCGTTCCGCTTTGGCATTGATTGCATGCTGCAGGAAAGGCCCGATGGCACCGTGCAACTTGCAAGACTTTTCGTAGACTAAAGCAGGCGCCAATTCCTACTCGGCGCAATTCGAGCATTCCGATTTCTCTTATCGCTCGGATTTGCCAGACACATACAGCTTTGCCTGATGGAGCATTCATGGACCAAACGACCGATGCCGGTGGCCGCATTCTCCTCGTGGATGACGAGGCCGCGATTCTGCGGACCTTCCGCTACTGCCTGGAGGATCGCGGCTACACGGTGGTGACGGCAGCCAGCGCTTCGCAGGCCGAAGCGGTTCTTCAGCGTCAGGTGTTCGACCTGTGCTTCCTCGATCTTCGCCTGGGTGAAGACAACGGCCTTGATGTGCTGCAACAGATGCGCGTGCTGGCACCCTGGATGCGCGTGGTCATCGTCACCGCCCATTCAGCCGTCGACACGGCAGTCGATGCGATGCAGGCCGGCGCCGCGGACTATCTGGTCAAACCCTGCAGCCCGGAACAGCTGCGCCTATCGGCGGCCAAGCAGCTGGAAGTCCGGCAGATGGCGGCGCGCCTGGAAGCCTTGGAAGGTGAAGTGCAGAAGCGCAGCGACGCGCTGGGTTCATACAGCCCGGCGATGATGGGCGTGCTGGAGACAGCCCGTCAGGTAGCCGATACCGATGCCAACATTCTCATCCTTGGTGAGTCCGGCACCGGCAAGGGCGAACTGGCACGCGCGATCCACAACTGGAGCCGGCGCGCCAAGAAGGCCTTCATCACCATCAACTGCCCGTCCCTGTCAGCGGACCTGATGGAAAGTGAGCTGTTCGGACACAACCGTGGCGCCTTTACCGGCGCCACCGAGAGTACGCTGGGACGCGTCAATCAGGCGGACGGCGGCACGCTGTTCCTCGACGAGATCGGCGACTTCCCGCTGGCGTTGCAGCCAAAACTGCTTCGATTCATCCAGGACAAAGAATACGAACGCGTCGGTGATCCGGTTACTCGCCGCGCGGACGTGCGCATCCTCGCGGCAACCAACCTGAACCTTGAGGAAATGGTTCGCGAAGGCCGTTTTCGCGAGGATCTGCTCTATCGCTTGAACGTCATCACGCTGAACCTGCCGCCGATGCGCGAGCGGCCGGAAGATGTTCTGACGCTTGCCGAACGCTTCCTGGCGTCGTTCGTGAAAAACTACGGCCGGCCAGCACGAGGCTTCAGCGACAGCGCCATCGCGGCGCTGAAGTCCTACCGCTGGCCCGGCAACGTGCGCGAGCTACGCAACGTGGTCGAGCGCGCCAGCATCATCTGTCCGCAGGAGATGATCGAGGTCAGCCACCTCGGGCTGGCCGATCAGAGCATCAATAACGCCCCGCGTATCGGTGAAGCACTCAGCCTGGAAGAATTGGAGAAAGCGCATATTTCGGGGGTACTGAGCACCAGCGACACCCTCGAGCAGGCCGCCCGAATCCTGGGCATCGACGCCTCGACACTCTACCGAAAGCGCAAGCAATACGGCCTATGAAACTCCAGATGAAGCTGAGAACCCGGCTGTTCCTGGGATTCTCGGCACTGATGACCGTGGCATTGCTGGGCTTGCTGCTGGCCCTCGTCAGCGTGGTGCAGATGGCCCAGAGCCAGGAAAAGCTCATCCGCGACAATTTCGGCGTCATCGAGGTCAACCAGCAGTTACGTCAGGCACTGGGCAATCACCTGCTCCAGCTGGTGCGTGAAGAGCGCAACAATGCCGCGCTGGCGGAATCGCGTGGCGTATTCCAGACGGCGCTATCACACGGCCTGTCCCAGGCGTCGCGCCCGGCTGACCAGCAGGCTTACCAAGCCATCGGCGATGCCTACGCCAACTTCATCAATGAGCTCGAAGCCCCTTCAGGCCTGAACTGGACGCTGCTGGAAGACAACGCGCTCAGCCAGGCCTTCAACCATGTGCGCGAGCTGATGGTCGACATGCAGCAGAGCGCCTACGACCAGATCCGCGATACCGAAATCCGCAGCCGTGAAAGGGCGCAGCTGCTCGCCGGATTGCTCGGCCTGACCGGCGTTGCGGTGCTGCTGATCGGGTTTGTCACGGCACATAGCTTCGCCCGGCGCTTCGGCGATCCCATCGAGCAATTGTCCATCGTCGCCGACCAGATCGGCCGCGGTGATTTCAATATCAGCCTGCCTGCCTCCCCCATCGCCGAGCTGTCTTCGCTGATTCGTCGTTTCGGCTTGATGGCGCAGGCGCTGCATGAGTTCAAGCAGACCAACATCGAAGCGCTGGTCAATGGCCAGCAGCGTCTGCAGGCACTGCTGGACAGCATCGACGACGGCCTGCTGATCGTCGACCGCCAGGGGCGGCTGGAGCATGCCAACCCGGTCGCGCAACGACAGCTGGCATGGGAGAGCGAACACCTCGGATCGACCCTGGGCCAGGCCCTCGGTTATCCGGAACTGGACGAGGCCGCCCAGCAAGTCCTGGATGACAAACCATTGTCTGGGCCGCCGGAAGATCTGGTGATCGAGGCCGATGGCGAGCGCAGGCTCTTGTCGTGGCGCATGAGCCCGGTGAACCATCACGACGGGCGCATCAGTGGAGCGGTGATGGTGCTACACGATGTCACCGACCAGCGGACCTTCGAACGCGTGCGCAACGAGTTCGTCCTGCGTGCGTCGCATGAGCTGCGCACCCCGGTGACCGGCATGCAGATGGCGTTCAGCCTGCTGCGTGAGCGGACTCATTACCCGGACGGCAGCCGCGAGGCCGATCTGTTCAGCACGGTGTACGAGGAAATGCAGCGACTGGTTACGCTGATCAACGATCTGCTTAATTTCTCGCGCTACCAGAGCGGCCAGCAGAAGCTTGAACGAGTGCCTTGCGACCCGGCCGAACTTCTCCAGCAGGCACAACAGCGATTCGCGCCCGCCGCCGCGCAGAACGACATCGAGATCAAGCTGGAACTGCAGACACCACTGCCCAACCTGTTGCTGGACCGGCAGCAGATGGAGCGAGTGCTGGACAATCTGCTCAGCAATGCGCTGCGACACACGCCGGATGGCGGCGAGATTCGGCTGCTGGCCAGGCATCATGGCGAGCGGGTCATCCTCAGCGTCGAAGACAACGGCGAGGGCATTCCTTACAGCCAGCAGGCGCGCATTTTCGAGCCGTTCGTGCAGATCGGCCGTCGCCGAGGCGGCGCCGGACTGGGCTTGGCCTTATGCAAGGAGATTGCGCAACTGCATGGTGGCCGGATCGGCGTGCATTCACGGATCGGGCACGGCACCATCTTCTACATCGCCCTGCCGATCTGACCCAGGCAGGGCCGAACAAGAAGAAAGGAGCCGTCATGCCCAGCCTCAACCCGAGCGCCGAACAACTGGAACACTTCGCCGAGCAGATGCCGGCCGGCGAGCCGATCCTCATGCTCAATCTGCTGCGCTTCAATCAACAAGCGGCCTATCCGACCGAGAGCGGACATGCGCCATGCAGCGGCAGGGAAGCGTACGCACGCTATAGCCGCACCGCGCTACGCAAGGTACGAGAAGCCGGGGGCGATGTGCAGGTGGCGGCCAGTGCTCAGGTCGCGCTGATCGCACCGGAGCAGGAAGAGTGGGACGAAATGCTACTGGTGCGATACCCCTCACCGGAAGCCTTTCTGGCGATGCTCGCGGACGAGGAATATCGCGCAGCAACGCTCCATCGCAGCGCCGCCCTGACCGACTCGCGACTGGTTGCCTGTTCGCCTCGCGCCTGAGAGCGCATCAGGGCTCCATCGCAAGCGCCGCGAGAATCGCCGCGGTTTCTGCATCCGGCTCGCCGTCGAAGCGTGTGGGCCGGTATTTCATCTGAAAGGCGGCGATCACGTTGCGGGTTTCCAGATCCAGATGGCCGTGTTCCGGCACGTTGTAGCCCTGCTTGACGAGCTGCGTCTGGAACCAGGCCACGTCCGGTAGTTCCAGCGTGAACAGGCTACGCTGGCGGGCCACCACGGCGGCGTCGGGCCATGGCACCAGGCCAGCGTCGGCCAGGCGTTTCCAGGGAAACAGCGGACCGGGGTCGACTTTGCGCTGCGGAGCGATGTCACTGTGGCCGATAATGGCCCCCGGTTTCAGGCCATGCCGCTGCATGATGTCCTTGAGCAGCACGATCAGCGCGTCGATCTGTTGCTCGGAATAGGGATACCAGAGCCGCCCACGTTCGCTTTCGATATAGCCGCGGTTGATTAGCTCAATGCCGATCGAACTGGAATTGAGCCAGGTCCGACCGTTCCATTGACTCTCACCGGCATGCCAGGCACGGCGATCCTCCTCCACTAGGCGGTATATGGTCGCGGGGGCCTCGCCGATCAGGTAATGGCTGCTGACGCCGTCACCCTTGAGGATTTCCAGTGAGCGCTGCAGATCACTGGAGGTGTAATGCAAGACGATGAACTGGACTCGGCTATCGTGGCCCAGCGAGCTATGACTGGTATCGATACGCGGGTCGCTGGCGCAGCCGACAAGCAACAGGGCGAACGCAGCTAGGATCAAGGCTTTCATACGGCACCTCTGGTCGACAGCGAAATGACGCAGACTAGGCTATTGGGTCGGGCATGTGGCACCCGCTAGATAGCGCCGAGAGAATGGCGCCGGAGCAAAGGAGGGGATTATACCGAGGTGACCCGGAGGCTCCCAGCGCGACTGGTCAGCCCGCTTCGATACGGTTGCGCCCGGCGCCCTTGGCCCGATAGAGCGCCTGATCGGCGCGCTCGAAGACCTGCGCAGCACTGTCGGTATCGGCGAAGCTTGCGAGCCCGCCGGATAACGTGACCTGGATGCGTGTCCCTTTGAAGTGAAACGGGCAGTCCTGAATGCCCAAACGCAGGCTTTCGAGCAGCTGCATGCCCGCCGCCAGAGGCGTCTCAGGAAGCAGCAGTGCGAACTCTTCACCACCGAAACGGGCAATGAAATCGGACTTGCGCAGCCGCTTGTGCAGCTCGCTGGCGATGATCTTCAGCACGCGATCGCCGGCGAGATGACCGAACCGGTCGTTGATCTGCTTGAAATAGTCCACGTCGAGTACGGCCAGAAGCAGCTGGTCGCCGTAGCGTTGCTGGCGCGCTACCTCCTGCGTCAGGCGTTCATCCCAGCCTGCGCGATTGGGGAGTTCGGTCAGCGGGTCCCGCAGCGCCTTCTGTCGCTGCTCCTCGAGATGCTCGCGCATCCCGGCAGCAGATTGCTCCAGGCTCGCGACCCGCCCAACCAGGGTATTCAGCCGCTCGCTTACCTGCAGCTCATGTGCGCTGCGCTGCTGCTCATAGCTATCGACGGTTTCCAGCAGCCGATCGATGCGGGCCTGAACGATCTGTTTCAGGCCTGGCAGATCCGTGACATCACGCATGCTGCTTTGCAGCCCATCGAACTGATGACGCAGCGCCTCATTCAGCGCTTGCGCGGTTTCCTGACTCTGGGCGTGCCCTTGATGTGTGACGCACAGGCTTTCATGCATGGCCGCCAGACGCTCGTTGAGCAATTTCAGGTAGCTCTCGAATTCGCTCTGCCCATGATCAGCCGCTGCGACCATCAGTTGCGCAAGATCATCCAGCAGCGGAACCAGCTCATACCAATTCAAGCCCCGCTCGATTCGCTCGCGAAGCGCCAGAACCTTCGGCTGCTGATGCTCCGGCAGCTGCAGCCCATCGAGCAGATGATACAGCGCAGCCTCCACCCGTTCGGCAATCACGCTGTAGGCGTGCTCAGGCGAGACGGGAAGAATGTGGCTGCCCATGGCCTCGCCAGCAAACGTAACGGATGCGGTACCTGCCTCCACGCATTGACCATCAGCCAACTCACCGCTGCCTGCGACGACAAGCCTTGGCTGCTCGACCATCGTTTGCCATTCACCTTCCGCCCGCGCGCCATCCGTCGCGGTTTCCGCCAGAGTCGCTGACAGGCTCGTCGCGCTTTCTTCAGAAGCCGCATCGACACTGTGTTCACGCTGTCCGAACAGCTTGCTCAACAAGCCCGTCGATTTACCCGTGCCGGCCATCTGCAAGGTCAATGCGCGATCCTGAAGCTCGCCCAGCTCCGCAAGCAGGTCGGGCCATTCAAGCGGCTGAGCGGCGCGCTCGTCGAGCTGTCGGGAGAATTTTTTCAATGGCTTGCGGACTTCGCTGGGTAACGGCAAGGCCTGCAGCTGCGCCACGAAACGGTGCAGCGATCGAGTCAAGCGCTCAAGACGTTCCTTCCTGCTCTTTTCGGTAGCCAGTACGGCGCGCTCGAGCCGCGGGACCAGCGCGCTCAAGCGGTCATCAGGAACGTCGTCGCGTAGCAGTTCGCGAAGCTCACGCATGCAATGCTCGACAGCCGGATCGGCACCATCCGCGGCATAACTGCTGCGCACCAGACTGCGCCGCAGCAGGTCAACATGCGCTCGCCAGCGCTCCTCGAGCTGCTCATGCTGTTCCAGCGCGTGTAGATACTTTTCCTTCCAGCGCTGCGCTTCGTCGCTCATATCACAGCGCCAGCCGGTATTGGCAAGGCATCGCCTCGCAGCGAGTCGGGCAAGCGGATTTCAACAGCGACCGGTAGGTGATCCGAACTGGCCTGCGCCAGTACATCAACCCGTTCGAGCGTCAGGCTGGGGCTCAACAAGATGTGATCGAGACAGCGCTGCGGCCGCCAGCTGGGGAAGGTCGCCTGGATCTGCGGAGCCTGCAGTCCAAGGTCGCGAAGCGGTGAATACTCCAGCAGATCACTCGCATGGGTGTTCATGTCGCCCATCAGGACCTGATGACGATAGCCGCCGATCAGATCGCGGATATAGGCCAGTTGCCGCGTTCTCGCGCCGCCGCCGAGCGCCAGGTGCATCACCACCACCACCAACGCGTCCTCACCCTCGCCAAACCGCAGCAGGATGGCGCCGCGACCGGACGGACCGGGCAGTGGGTGATCTTCCAGACCCTGTGGTTCGAGACGGCTGAGCACGCCGTTGCTGTGCTGGGCGAAGCGGCCGAGATTTCGGTTCAGCTGTTGGTACCAATACGGAAAGGCGCCAAGCTGCGCGAGATGTTCTACCTGATTGATATAGCCGGAGCGCAGGCTGCCGCCATCGGCTTCTTGCAGCGCAACCAGATCGTAGTTACCGAGCAAGTCGCCAATGCGCTGCAAATTCCCGGCTCGCCCTGGATGCGGCAGCAGGTGCTGCCAGCTACGCGTCAGATAATGATGGAAGCGCTCGGTGCTGATGCCAACTTGGATGTTGAAGCTCAGCAGCCGCAACCGGCCATCGCAGGGTAGTCCGATGGCGTCCAGACAGAGCGGATTGACGCGCGCCTGGCCTGGGCCGGCCAGGCGCGGTGAACTCCAACGGCGCAGCATGGCTGCTTACCGAGCTGCGCGTTCTTTTTCGATAAGGAAATCAGCCACTTCAAGGGCGCGCTGCGGGCCACCGGCAGAGCCGATGTCAAAACGGTACTTGCCGTTGACGATCATCACCGGAACGCCAGTGATCTGGTAGGCCATGGCCAGTTTCTTGGCCTGCTCGGCACGGCTCTTAACTCCGAATGAGTTGTAGGCCTTGATGAATGCTTCATGATCGACGCCCTGCTCGGCGAGGAACTCGGCCATTTTTTCCGGCGTGTCCAGCTTCTTGCCATCGCGGTGATAGGCGTGGAACACCGCGTCGTGAACGCTCTGGTCGACGTTCATCGACTCCAGCGCCAGGAACATCTGACCATGGACATTCCAGACGCCGCCGAACATAGCCGGGATGCGCTTGAAATCCACGTCGTCAGGTAGCTGCTCGACCCAAGGATTGATGATCGGCTCGAACTGATAGCAGTGCGGGCAGCCATACCAGAACAGCTCAACGACTTCGATCTTCGCCGGCTCGGCTACCGGGACCGGATTCTTGAGTTCGACATACTCTTTGCCCGCCTGGAATTCCGCCGCGTGAGCCGGCAAGCCGAACAGGCTGGCGGTGACGAGTACGGCACTGAGAACGAGTTTACGCATGGTGACTCCCTTGGCTTTGAACGGCTGACCGATAGCGTCAGGCTGCAGCAAATCATATTTACTCGCCAGCGCTTTTCACCACTTTTCAATATCTTGACAATCATTGTAGCGGCACAAAAAACAAAAAAGGCGTTCAGGTTCGAAACCTGAACGCCTTCCCGGACGGCCGCAGCCGATGCTGTCAGTGCAGACCCTGAATGTAGCTCGACAGGGCTTCGATGTCTTTGTTGCTCAGCTTCGACGCGATGGTGCGCATAATCGCCGTATCGCCATCATTGGTGCGATTGCCTTCGCGGAAATCGGTCAACTGCTTGGCCGTGTAAGCGGCGTGTTGGCCACCCAGCTGCGGGAAGCCCGCCAGGTCATTGCCGACGCCGTCCGGTGCATGGCAACCAGTGCAGGATGGCATTCCCAGATCCAGCTTGCCGCCGCGGTACAGCTTTTCACCTTGCTCGACCAGCGCCGGATCCGCCATGCCAACCGTCATCTCCTGGCTGGCGAAGTAGGCTGCGATATCGGCGAGATCCTGGTCGCTGTACGGATCGAGCATGCCGGTCATTTCCAGCACTTTGCGCCCGGCATCTTCCGGAGCGCCCGGCGTGCTACCGGCCTTGATATCCTGCAGCTGCTTGAACAGATAGCTCTCGCCCTGACCTGCAAGTTTGGGGAAGTTCGGTGCGGCACTGTTGCCATCGGCACCGTGGCAGGCGCCACAGACTGCAACCTTCTCCTGACCGGCTTCGGCATTACCAGCCGCATGGGCGATACCGGTGATGCCAAGGGTCAACAGCAGACTCACGAGTACTTTGTTCATCAGCTCATCCAACTACGGCTAAGGGGTTATAGAAAGAATCCTGTTCGGCAACGGGCCGCTCGGGCCATGGCCGTTGCTCGTAAAAGTGGCGTCTGGTTCGTCAATCGAACGGCTCTATTGGCCGCTTGGTGCCGGCAGCTGACAAGCCGCTGACCAGCTCGTTTAAGACCAAAGCGCACACAAAATCTGCGGCATTATATACTGGCGCTCTTGAAACGGAAATGAACCATTGCCGCACCCCTGCGCACTCACCGGAATACCCATGCTCCCAAAAAACCCGATTCTCGGCCTCTGCCAGCAAGCCACGTTCATGACCAGCGCCGCCAAGGTCGATCAATGCCCGGCTGACGAGGGCCTTGAAGTCGCTTTCGCCGGCCGTTCGAATGCGGGCAAATCCAGTGCGCTGAACACACTCACCCATGCCAGCCTCGCCCGTACGTCGAAGACGCCTGGGCGTACCCAGCTGCTCAATTTTTTCCGTCTCGACGATCATCATCGCCTGGTCGACCTTCCGGGTTACGGCTATGCGAAGGTGCCGATCCCATTGAAGCAGCACTGGCAGCGCCATCTCGAGGCCTACCTGAGCAGTCGAGAAAGCCTCGCCGGCGTGTTTCTGATGATGGATATCCGCCACCCGCTGACCGAGTTCGACCGGATGATGCTCGACTGGTCCAGTGCCAGTGAGATGCCGCTGCACATCCTATTGACCAAATCCGACAAACTCGCCTTCGGTGCGGCGAAGAACGCTCTGATGGCGATTCAGCGCGACATTCGCAAGGGCTGGGGAGACGGTGTCAGCGTACAGTTGTTTTCGGCGCCGAAACGCCAGGGTGTGGAAGAGGCACAGCTGAAGCTCGCCGAACTGCTGGGGATGGTTGACGAATACACTGACGAAACCGACGACGAACAGCCAAAAGCCTGACCCGCCGATAACCGCCAAACCGCCCGCTCTGCCTATCAGCGCAGAGCGGGCAGTCACTCACCACTACTCGCGATAATCTTCAACCGGCACGCATGCGCAGAACAGGTTGCGGTCACCGAAGACGTTATCGACCCGATTCACAGCCGGCCAATACTTATGCGCCTGGGTGTGAGCGCTTGGCGTCACACCCTCAGCGATACTGTAGGGTCGATCCCAGGGGTTGATCACATCAGCCAGGGTGTGCGGCGCGCGTACCAGCGGGTTGTCCTCGGCCGGCCAGCCACCATCCTGAACCTTGGCGATCTCGGCGCGAATGCTCAGCATCGCCTCGACGAAGCGATCCAACTCCACCTTCGACTCGCTCTCGGTAGGCTCGATCATCAGCGTGCCTGGTACCGGGAACGACATGGTGGGCGCATGGAAGCCGTAGTCGATCAGACGCTTGGCGACATCTTCTTCGGTGATGCCGGTCTGTGCCTTGAGCGGCCGCAGGTCGATGATGCATTCGTGCGCCACGCGCCCGTTGCGGCCGCTGTAGAGCACCGGAAAAGCATCGCCCAGACGCATCGCCAGATAATTCGCGCTGAGGATCGCCACCTCGGTGGCGTCGCGCAACTGCGGTCCCATCATGGCGATGTACATCCAGCTGATCGGCAAAATGCTGGCGCTGCCCCAGGGTGCCGCACTGACCGCGCCGTTCTCTGGTTTTGGTCCTTGCAGCTCGATCACCGGATGATTGGAAACGAAGGGCTGCAGGTGCGCCTTGATGCCGATCGGCCCCATGCCCGGACCACCACCGCCGTGAGGGATACAGAAGGTCTTGTGCAGGTTCATGTGCGAGACATCAGCACCGATGTCTGCCGGCCGCGCCAGGCCGACCTGGGCGTTGAGGTTGGCACCATCCATATAGACCTGGCCGCCCTGGGCATGAATCGCCTCACAGATCTCGCGAATCCCTTCCTCGTAGACACCATGGGTCGACGGGTAGGTGATCATCAGGCAGGACAGCTTGTCACCAGCCTCCGCGGCCTTGCGCTTGAGATCTTCCAGGTCGACATTGCCGGCCTTATCGCACTCGACGATGACCACTCGCATGCTGACCATCTGCGCCGACGCCGGGTTGGTGCCGTGCGCAGATGACGGAATCAGGCAGATGTCACGCTGCGCTTCGCCGCGGCTCTCGTGATATTTGCGAATCGCCACCAGCCCGGCGTACTCGCCCTGAGCGCCCGAGTTCGGCTGCATCGAGATCGCATCAAAACCGGTGATGGCGCAGAGCCAGGCTTCCAGTTCCTCGATCATCAGTTTGTAGCCCTGGGCCTGCTCGCGCGGCGCGAAGGGGTGCAGGTTGGCGAATTCCGGCCAGGTGATGGGGATCATCTCGCTGGTGGCGTTCAGCTTCATGGTGCAGGAACCGAGCGGAATCATCGCCTGGTTCAATGCCAGATCCTTGTTTTCCAGCTGCTTGAGATAGCGCAGCATCTCGGTTTCGCTGTGATGGGTATTGAACACCGGATGCGACAAGTACCCGCTGCTACGCTGCAGCTCGGCCGGTATGCCGCTGGCGACATCGCCCGCGTCCAGCCTGGCTATTTCAAGTCCGTGATCCGCGCCGAGGAACACTGCCAGCAACTGCTCTACGGTCTCTTCGCTGCAGGTCTCGTCAAGGCTGACGCCCAACTTGCCGCGGCCGAGAATACGCAGATTGATCCGCGCGGCCTGTGCGCTTTCGACAATCGCGGTTTGCGCGCCCCCCACATCCAGCGTGAGGGTGTCGAAGAAGTGGCGGTTGACGCGCTTGATGCCGTGCTGCTCCAGCGCGCCGGCCAGAATGGAGGTCAGCCGGTGGGTGCGCTGAGCGATGCGTTTGAGACCCTCGGGACCGTGATAGACGGCGTAGCAGCTGGCAATATTGGCCAGCAGCACCTGGGCGGTGCAAATGTTGGAATTGGCTTTCTCGCGACGGATGTGCTGCTCGCGTGTCTGCAGCGCCATGCGCAGCGCGGTGTTGCCGCGGGCGTCTTTAGAGACACCGATGATGCGGCCCGGCATGGCCCGCTTGAACGCATCACGGGTGGCGAAGTAGGCCGCATGCGGACCGCCGTAACCCATCGGCACACCGAAGCGCTGGGTCGAGCCGAGCACCACGTCGGCACCGAGCTCACCTGGTGGGGTCAGCAGCAACAAGCTGAGCAGATCAGCGGCGACACAGGCCAGCGCCTGCTGCGCGTGCAATTGCTCGATAGCCGGGCGAAGATCACGAATCTCGCCATGGGTGTCGGGGTATTGCAGCAGCGCCCCGAACACTTCCTGCGCCGCGATATCCTCGATCGCCCCGACCACCAGTTCGAAGCCGAAGGCCTCAGCACGGGTCTGCACCACCGAGAGCGTCTGCGGGTGGCAATTCTCGTCAACGAAGAAGCGATTGCTCTTGCTCTTGGCCATGCGCCTCGCCAGGGTCATGGCCTCGGCCGCCGCGGTCGCCTCATCGAGTAGCGAGGCGTTGGCCAGATCCAGCCCGGTAAGGTCGATGGTCAACTGCTGGAAATTCAGCAACGCCTCCAGGCGGCCCTGGGCTATCTCCGGCTGATAAGGGGTGTAGGCGGTATACCAGCCCGGATTCTCCAGTACGTTGCGCAGGATCACCGGCGGTGTGATGGTGCCGTGATAGCCCATGCCGATCAGGCTTGTCCAGAGCTGGTTCTGCTCGGCGTAGCTGCGCAGTCGTGCCAGTGCGCCCTCTTCATCCAGCGCCGGCGGCAATGCCAGCTCACCCTTGAGGCGGATCGCCGGCGGCACGGTTTGCTCGACCAGCTCTTCGCGGCTGGACAGCCCGAGCGAATCGAGCATGGCCTGCTGTTCAGCCGCATCGGGACCGAGATGACGACGCAGAAAGGCGTCAGATTGCTGAAGCTGGGAAAGGCGCGGCATTTGGGGCATGACTGCTACTCTCGGAAAAAGGAAAGCCCCGACATCGCGGGGCTTTTTCATAGGGAACGCTTAGGCTTCGGCGTCGCAGGAGGCCTTGTAACCCTCTGCGTCGAGCAGCTTGTCCAGCTCCGAGACATTGCTCGGCTGAAGCCGGAAGAACCAGCTGCCATAGGGCTCGCTGTTGACCGCTTCGGGCGCATCGGTGAGCTGCTCGTTGACGGCGACCACTTCCCCGGAAATCGGTGCGTAGATATCCGAAGCAGCTTTTACCGACTCCACCACGCCCGCCTGCTGGCCGGCGGTGAGTTGCTGGCCGACCTCTGGCAGCTCTACGTACACCACGTCGCCCAGCGCTTCCTGGGCATGATCGGAGATGCCGACGGTTACACTGCCGTCCGCTTCGAGGCGGGCCCACTCGTGGCTGGCGGCGTAACGCAGATCGCTGGGAATGTCGCTCATTCGTATGTCCTCAAAAAAGCTGTCGGTTTGCGGGCACGAAGCAGACTAGGCGGCCCGCTGCAAAAAAGCAGTCGGCCAAATTTACACCAGTACTTTGCCGTGACGCACGAAAGTCGGCTGCACCACGCGTACGGGATACCACTTACCACGGATTTCCACCTCGGCACGATCACCTGCGCCGGCCGGCACACGCGCCAGCGCGATGGCTTTGCCAAGCGTAGGCGAAAAACTGCCGCTGGTAATCTCGCCTTCACCAATGCCATTGACCCGTACGGTCTGATGCGCGCGCAACACGCCGCGCTCTTCGAGCACCAGGCCTACCAGTTTCTGCAGATCGCTCTGCGCCTTCTGCTGCTCAAGCGCCGGGCGGCCGATAAAGTCGCGCTCGGCCGGTTCCCACGCCACTGTCCAGCCCATGTTGGCCTGCAGCGGTGAGATGTCCTCGCTCATATCCTGCCCGTATAGATTCAGACCGGCCTCCAGACGCAGCGTGTCACGCGCGCCCAACCCGATCGGCGATATACCGGCGCCGACCAGCTCGCTGAGAAAGTCTGGCGCCTGCGCCGCTGGCAGGATAATTTCCAAACCGTCTTCGCCGGTATAACCGGTGCGACCGATGAACCAGTCGCCCGCAGCCCGACCATGGAATGGTTTGAGCTCTTGGATCAATGCGGCCCGAGGCTGATCGACTAGTTCGGCCGTCTTGGCTCGCGCATGCGGCCCTTGGATGGCCAGCATCGCCAGCTCGGGGCGCTCGTTCACCTCGACGGCGAACCCTTCGGCCTGGGCCTGCATCCAGGCCAGATCCTTGTCGCGGGTGCTGGCATTGACGACCAAGCGATAACCCCAGTCGGTGAGGTAGACGATCAGATCGTCGATTACGCCGCCACGCTCATTGAGCATTGCCGAGTACAACGCCTTGCCCACCTGCCCGAGGCGATCCACATCGTTGGCCAGCAAGTGCTGAAGATAGCGCTTGGCGTCCGGGCCCGCGACGTCGACGACGGTCATGTGGGAGACGTCGAACACTCCACAATCGCGTCGCACCTGATGGTGTTCTTCGACCTGGGAGCCGTAATGCAGCGGCATATCCCAGCCGCCGAAATCGACCATCTTGGCGCCAAGTGCGAGGTGCTGATCGTAGAGGGGAGTACGCTGACCCATGGGTTTCTCCTTCCGGGCAGGTCGCCGAAGCGGCGTGGGTGAAGCTTCTTTAGAGCCGGGCGGATGGCCCGACGATTTTGGTGGCGCGCATTGTAGCCCCAAGGTTGTGACAGGTCACGGCGAGCCGATGGAGCGAGCGCTCACCCGATCCGCCGTGCCGAGCGGCGAATCAACAGAACGACCGGCAACAACCCGACCAGCACCAGGGTCAGTGCCGGCAGCGCCGCACGCGCCCATTCGCCTTCGCTCGTCATCTCGAAGATCCGTACCGACAAGGTGTCCCAACCGAACGGTCGCATCAGTAGCGTAGCCGGCATCTCCTTCAATACGTCAACGAATACCAGCAACGCGGCACTCAGCGTGCCGGGGAGCAACAGCGGCAAATAGACGCGGAAGAAAAGTGCCGGCCCGCCGACACCAAGACTGCGCGAAGCTTGCGGCAACGACGGCCGAATACGCGCCAGCGCGCTTTCCAGCGGACCGAACGCAACCGCCATGAAACGAATCAGGTAAGCCAGCAGCAACGCCCCGAGGCTCCCGAGCAGAATCGGCTTGCCGGCGCCTCCAAGCCACGCGGACATCGGAATGACCAGTTGCCGGTCCAGGTAACTGAACGCGAG
This sequence comes from Pseudomonas sp. SST3, assembly GCF_003325755.1. The sequence continues at coordinate 227,259 of NZ_QORI02000002.1, forward strand.
CATGATCGACACCGCCAACACCGAACCCGGCAGCGCATAGCCGAGGTTCGATAACCCCACCGCCGCTTTTACCGGGCGTACCGGCGCCTGACGCCGGGCGAAGGCGAGCAGTAACGCCACCCCAACCGTAATGAATGCCGCCAGCCCGCCCAAATAGAGGGTGTGCAGAATCAGACCGGTATAACGCTCATTGAGGTCGAAGCGCCCACGCTGCCAGAGCCAGACCAGAAGCTGCAGCATCGGAATGACGAAGGCACAGAGAAACACCAGGCCACACCAACCGCTGGCGGCTAGGGCCTTGAAGCCGCGAAGGCGATAAAGCACAGCCGACCGCGCCCGGTCGTTCGCAGGCCTGGCGGCACCGCGCGCGCGCCGCTCGCCGTATAGCACCAGCATCACTGCCAACAACAACAGGCTGGCCAATTGAGTCGCGCTGGTGAGGCTGAAAAAGCCATACCAGGTTTTGTAAATGGCGGTAGTGAACGTATCGAAGTTGAATACCGCGACAGCACCGAAATCAGCCAACGTTTCCATCAGCGCCAAAGCCAGGCCCGCGCCGATCGCCGGCCTCGCCATGGGCAGAGCGACACTCCAGAACGCTTTCCAGGGAGAGTGCCCGAGGACTCGTGCGGCTTCCATCAGGCCCTTGCCTTGAGCAATGAACGCCGAGCGGGCGAGCAGATAAACGTAGGGATAGAACACCAGCACCAGGACGATGATCACTCCGCCGGTAGAGCGGACCCCGGGAAAGCGCACTCCGCTGCCGAACCACTCGCGGGCCAGCGTTTGCACAGGCCCGGCGAAGTCCAGCAGGCCGATGAAGACGAATGCCAGTACGTAGGCAGGAATCGCGAAGGGCAGCATAAGTGCCCAATCTAGCCAGCGCCGCCCTGGGAATTCACATAATGACGTCAGCCAGGCCAGGCTGACGCCGAGAACCGTCACTCCGACGCCAACCCCTAGCACCAGCGTCAGCGTATTGCCCAGCAAGCGCGGCATCTGGGTTTGCCAGAGGTGCGACCAGATGCTGGTGTCGATGTTGTTCCAGCTGAACAACAGAACACTCAACGGCAGTAATACCAGCGCGGCGACTGCAAAAGTGATGGGGTACCAGCGGCGCTCGACGGGGTGGGACACGCAAGCCTCAAAAGCAAAAAAGACAACGCCCCCGGGGCTTCGGGGGCGCTGAGTATAACCGCAGCGGGAGGCTGGAAGCTGGAAGCCAGCTGTTTCGCCCGGACTGTCGAGCCTTCCCTTTATTCCAGCTTATCGCTTCAAGCTTAGTGACTGCTTATCTCCAGCCTGCACGATCCATCAGCATGATGGCTTCAGCCTGACGCTTGCCAGCCACCTCTACCGGAATGGTGTCGGCCTTGAAATCTCCCCACGCCGCAACTTCCTCCGAAGATTTCACCTCCGGATTGGCCGGAAACTCCATGTTGACGTCGGCAAAGACGCTCTGTGCCTCGGGGGTGGTCATCCATTCCACCAGCTTCTTCGCCGCCTCAGGATGCGGTGCGTGCTTGGTCAGGCCGATGCCGGACAGGTTGACGTGAACGCCGCGACCGTCCTGGTTCGGCCAGAACAGCTTGGCTTTCAGCTCAGGGTTCTTCGCATGCAGACGACCGAAGTAGTAGGTATTGACGATACCCACGTCGCACTGGCCAGCATCGATCGCCTGAACCAACGCCGTGTCGTCGGCAAACACATCGGTTGCCAGGTTGTTCACCCAGCCCTTGATGATCTCTTCAGTCTTTTCGGCACCGTGGGTTTCGATCATGGTGGCGGTCAGTGACTGGTTATAAACCTTCTTGCTGGTGCGCAGGCACAGACGGCCTTCCCAGTTCTTGTCAGCCAGCGCTTCGTAAGTGGTCAGCTCGCCTTCCTTGACCCGCTCAGGCGAGTAGACGATGGTCCGAGCGCGCAGGGATAGACCCGTCCAGGCATCGGTAGAAGAGCGGTACTGGGCAGGGATATTGTCTTTCACTACCTGGGAATTGAGCGGCTGGAGAATACCCATCTGCTCGGCCTGCCAGAGGTTGCCGCCATCCACCGTCAAGAGCAGATCCGCCGGCGTGTTTTCACCTTCGGCCTTGATGCGGGCCATCAAAGGCGCTTCCTTGTCGGTAATGAACTTGACCTGGACACCGGTCTTGGCCGTATAGGCGTCGAAAACCGGCTTGATCAGCTCATCGATCCGGGAGGAGTAAACCACTACTTCATCGGCAGCTTGTACAGCACTCGACAGCGCCGCGAGCGCCAGAGCGGCGAGTAAACCTTTGCTTGCCTGCATGGATCAGCCTCTTATTGGTTGAGTGACGGCTGAATAGTAGTGAATGTCATTTACTTTCTCAACGCGACAAATCGCGCAGGGAGCAGGACGTTACCAATCCCAGTGTCAGAACCGCGCCAGATCCGGTAGATCTCCGCTCAAGCCCAAGGCCTGCCGCACAAACAATGCCTTGGCTTCAGGTAACGCCTGGATGCCTTTCAAGCCCGCGTTGCGCAACCAACGCAACGGCAGCGGGTCGGCCTGAAACAGCCGTTCGAAACCCTCCATAGCAGCCATCATGGTCAGGTTATGCGGCATCCGGCGCCGCTCGAAACGCCCCAGTACCCGTGGATCGCCGAGCTGCGCATCACGGGCAATGGCTGAAAGCAGAACCTCTGCCAGCACCGCCGCGTCGAGCAACCCGAGATTGACCCCCTGCCCTGCCAATGGATGGATGGTGTGTGCGGCATCGCCAATCAGTGCCAGACCAGGCTGTACATAGCGCTTGGCATGGCGCTGACGCAGAGGGATGCACAGCCGCGGGTCGACTTCCAGTACCTCCCCCAGGCGATACTCGAAGGCTCGTCCAAGCGCGTGGCGGAACGCCTCATCATCCAGCGCCATCAATCGCTGCGCCTCCTGCTCGGCCACCGACCAGACGATAGAGCACCAATGCGGGTCCCCTGCGCGCTGCAACGGCAGAAATGCCAGCGGGCCGTCATCCGTGAAGCGCTGCCAGGCAGTTCGCTGATTCGGTTCGGCACAACGCACGCTGGTGACGATCGCTTGATGCAGATAATCCCATTCGCGGGTTTCGCAACCGGCCAGGCGACGAACCGCGGAATTAGCACCATCGGCCGCAACCACCAGGCCTGCGCTGAGCCGTTGTCCGTCTGCCAGGACTAGAGACCAGCCGTGCTCGTCCTGCTGGAGCTGCTCCACGCGCGCACCAGCCATCAGTTCGACCGAGCCGCCGCGCCTCAACGCATCCAACAGGGCGTCCTGTACCACACGATTCTCGACGATGTGACCGAGCACCTCGGCATGCACCGACGCCGCGGAAAAATGGATCTGTCCGGTACCGGAGCCATCCCACACGTGCATATCCGTGTACGGACTGGCGCGGCGCTGGGTAATCCCAGACCAGGCGCCGACACGCTCGAGAATCCGCTGACTGGCTGCGGACAGCGCACTGACGCGCGGCTCGAAGGGGGCCGAGAGCGCGAGTGGTTGCACCTCCAGCGAACCGGAATCGATCAGTTTGATAGTGAGGCCTGCGTCTTGCAGCGCCAGTGCCAGGGTACTACCGACCATCCCGGCGCCAACGATGATGAGGTCCGCTTGCATTACTTGCTCTCCTGGGCGCCGAGCTTGCGGCGTGTCTAATCGGTGGCCGTGCGATCGATGGTGCTGCACACCGCAGCCTTCGCTATCTGGTCTGGCAGATTCGCTAACAGCAGGCGGGGGTTCAATCGTCCGGATTCGCGCTAATCAGCGCTCGCGTACACCCAACCCCATCGCCTGGCGTGCGAACCAGTCCTTGGCCGGCGACAGCAGATCCAGCCCCAGCAAACCGAGATTGCGACCGGCGATGGAAAGACGTGCCGAGCCACCGAACAGCTGGGTCAATTGATCGGAAAAGCCGACGGTGAGCCGCTGGTCCCAACACTGCTGCCGCTGGTAAGCCTGCAAAACACCGAGAGCACCCGGCTGCGCCGAGCTGCTCAATAACGCCGCAGCAAGCGCCTCGGTATCGCGCAACGATAGGTTGTAGCCCTGCCCGGCAATCGGATGCAAGCTGTGCGCGGCGTTACCGAGCACGACCAGGCCGGAGCGGACCTGCTCCTCGGCCTCGACCAACGCCAGCGGATAGAGATGTCGCGCGCCGACCTGTTGAAAGCCACCCAAGCGATAGCCGAACGCCTGCTGCAGCTCACCGAGAAATTCAGCTTCGGGGAGCGCAACCAGGCGCGCCGCGTCCTGAACCGGACGCGTCCAGACCAGCGCGCAGCGGTTGTCCTGCAGAGGCAGCAACGCCATCGGGCCTTCATCGGTGAAACGTTCGAACGCCTGCCCGCCGTGAGGCTTCCCGGGCGTGACATTGGCGATCAGTGCCGATTGATCATAAGGCGTGCGCTTGATCTCGATGCCGAGCTGCTCGCGCAATGCGGATCGGCCGCCGTCGGCGAGCACCGCCAGATCGCAATCAAGCTCGACACCGCTGGTCAGGCTCAGCCGATAACCTTTTGCAAAGGGCTGCATGCGCTCGACTTCAGCCGGACAGTGGCGAACCACAACCTGGTCATCCAGCGCCTGCCACAGGCAATGGCCGATCCAGGCGTTCTCTACCACGTATCCCAGCGCAGGGACCCGTTGGGCCTGAGCATCGAGCCGGGTGGCGCCAACGCGGCCGCGATCAGAGACATGGATATGGGTGATCGGCTCGGCACGCTCCGCAATGCGATCCCAGACACCCAACCGCTGGTAGATCAGCCGGGTGCCGTAAGACAGCGCGGTGGAGCGCGCATCGTAGCTCGGCTGGTACTCGTTGCCCGGCTCGAACGGCTCGATCAGCTCGATCGTCCAGCTGCGCGCCTTGGCGCCCTTCTGCAGAGCCAGCGCCAGGCTGGCACCGACCAGTCCGCCGCCCACGATGGCCAGGGCACCCATGGCTAGGCGACCTCGGCGGCAGCCGCCATCAATGCCTCGATCTCGGCGACGGTCTTGGGCACACCGCCTGTAAGGATTTCACAGCCTGTGCGGGTCACCACCACGTCATCTTCGATGCGTACGCCGATGCCCCGCCACTTCTTCGCCACGTCCTGGTTATCAGCCGCGACATAGATGCCCGGCTCGACAGTCATCGCCATGCCCGGCTCGAGGACACGCCATTCGCCGCCTACCTTGTAGTCACCGACATCATGCACGTCCATGCCCAGCCAATGCCCGGCACGGTGCATGTAGAAAGGTTTATAGGCTTCCGTGGCGATCAGCTCTTCGACGTCGCCCTGGAGCAGTCCCAGCTCGACCAGGCCAGCAGTAATGACCTTGACGGTCGCCTCGTGCGCCTCGTTCCAATGCTTGCCGGGCGCAATGTGTTTGAAGGCCTCTTCATTGGCCGCCAACACCAGCTCGTAGATGGCTTTCTGCTCGGGGGAAAAGCGGCCGCTGACCGGGAACGTCCGGGTGATGTCACTCGCATAGCAGTCGATCTCACAGCCGGCGTCGATCAGTACCAGATCGCCATCTTTGAGCACGGCGTCGTTCTCACGGTAATGCAAAATGCAGGCGTTCTTGCCGGCCGCGACGATAGAGCCGTACGCGGGCATCTTCGCCCCGCCCTTGCGGAATTCGTAGTCCAGCTCGGCTTCCAGATGATACTCGTAGAGCCCGGCACGGCTGGCCTGCATGGCGCGAACATGGGCACGGGCGGATATCTGCGCCGCATGCTTCATTACCTTCACTTCGTTGGCGGACTTGTACAGACGCAGGTCGTGCAACAGGTGGTCGAGGGCAACGAACTCGTTCGGCGGCTGCGCACCCTGGCGCGCCTTGGAGCGGATGGTATTGATCCACTCCATCAACCGATGGTCGAACTCCTGATTGCTGCCGATGGCGTAGTAGACCCGCGAACGCCCCTCGATCAGACCGGGAAGAATGTCGTCGATATCCCCGATAGGGAAGGCATCGTCGGCGCCGTATTCCGAAATGGCGCCGTCCTGGCCTGCCCGCAGGCCGTCCCACAGCTCGCGAGCCGGATCGCGCTCACGACAGAACAACACGTATTCCCCGTGCTCGCGGCCCGGGATCAGCGCAATCACAGCTTCCGGTTCGGGAAAGCCTGAAAGGTACTGAAAGTCGCTGTCCTGACGGTATATATGCTCGACGTCGCGATTGCGGATGTACATTGGAGCGGCCGGGAGAATGGCGATGCTGTTGGGTTCCATCTCCGTCATTAGCGCCTTGCGCCGACGAGCGTATTCCGACTTCGGGATGCGGGTCATGTACAGACGGACCTCAATGCAGGGAGGGCTTGGGTATGGGCGGCACCGGCTTGGCGCATTCGGTAAACAACAGCAATGGCGCGACGCGCAGGTACTCCATGACTTCCATGTAATCGCTTTCGCCATCCTCGGATTCGTCCAAGGAATCCTGAATCTGAGCGATCGCTGCCAGATCCTGCAGTACCTCCATGGCCTCGCTGCTCAGCGCGCGATCGCCGGCGATCAGGCCGAAGCCGGCCAGGAAGCTCTGACACCACTGGCCCAGAGCAAGCGCGCGCTCGGCTAGCGGCGCGTCATCGGAGGGCAGCAGCAAAACGATGGCGATATCGTCGCCGGCCAACTCACCCTTGACCATCTCTTGCAGGCCGATGAGCGCTTGGCGCACCGACTCCTCGGGCTCGGCACCGAGCAGTTCGGTGGCGTCGATCAGCCAGGGCTCGACATCGAAACCGGCACCGGCGCAGCTGCGCCCAAGTAACAGGCCGTGCAGCTCGGCGGGTGTGACGGGTTGGGCACTGCTGGCCAACAAGGTGACGAAAGCAGCGTACGGCGAGTTCTGAATGGGCATTGGCAGCTAGGCGCACGGAGGCGCTAATGTCTAGAATGAAGGCCTGTATCCTAGCATCGGCATACGAGCCAAGACCATCGAAGCCGGACTACCCAACGCTCGCGCCATTCACTCGGGAATCCCATGGAAGACGCCGACTTGCAATTGCTGACCGCCAAGCTGGAACAGCTGATTCAGCGCATCGAGCAACTCAAGGTGCAAAATCGCTTACTGCTTCATAGCGAACAGGCGTGGCGCGAGGAACGCGCTCATCTGATTGAAAAGAACGAAATGGCACGGGTGAAGGTCGAATCAATGATTTCGCGCCTGAAAGCCCTGGAGCAGGACTCATGACCCAGCCGAACACTGTTACCGTGCACATCATGGACAAGGAATATTGCATTTCCTGCCCGCCCGAAGAACGCAGCAACCTCGAAGGCGCCGCCCATTATCTCGACCGCAAAATGCGGGAAATTCGCAGCAGCGGCAAAGTCATCGGCGCTGACCGCGTCGCTGTGATGGCAGCGCTTAACATCACCCATGAGCTGCTACACAAGCATGATCGCCTGGATGCCGAGGCCAACAGCGCCCGCGAGCATGTGCGCACTTTGCTGGAGCGAGTCGACAGCGCGCTGGCCGCCGATCCAAACCCTTCCGGCAACTGATGAACGGCAGGCAGATTGCGTTATAATCCCGCCCACTCCCTGGCATGTTCGCCAGTCGGCGATGACCCTCTCCCGATAAGCAACACCATGGAGGCTACACGTAGTGCCGGTGTGCATGTCCGCCTGACGGAAAGCCTTAAGGTACTCTGTAGTCGCCACCTTGAACTCTCGGGTTCAAGGGCCTACGCTGGCAGCGGCATGCTGGGGAGCCTTCTTTGATGATCGTAGCCAACGGCCTGTCGCGCCCGGCGCTGCGACGAAAGTTGCGGCAAGCGCGCCGTCACCTTTCCCCCGTCCAGCAACGCCAGGCAGCCAAGAAACTTTATCTACAGCTGGCTCAGCACCCGCTGTTTCGCCGTGCCCGGCATATCGCGTTGTACTTACCCAATGATGGCGAGATCGATCCCCGCCCGCTAATGCTTGAAGCCCAGCGACGCGGAAAGGCCACCTACCTCCCGGTACTCAACGCCTGGCCGCGCACCCGTATGGTGTTCCAGCGAATCATGCCGAACGAGCGCCTGAAGCCGAATCGCTTCGGCATTGCCGAGCCAGCTTTTCGCCCTGGGCGGCAACGACCTATCTGGGCACTCGACCTGGTACTGATGCCGCTGGTGGGGTTCGACGAGCACGGCGGCCGCCTGGGCATGGGGGGAGGTTTTTACGATCGGAGTCTGGCGTATCGCGGCAGGCGCAAAAATGGTCACAAACCGACGCTTCTAGGTCTTGCCCATGAATGCCAGAAAGTCGATCAGCTACCCTTGGCCAACTGGGATGTGAGCCTGCAGGCCACGGTGACGGACCAAGGCTGGTATGCGAAATGAAACAGGAAACTTTCGAGAGATGTCATGGGCCGCATCCTTGCGGCCTTTCAGCTCAGCGCTGAAGCTGTTGCGAGTGGTTGATCGGAACCATTGACGATACATTGTCCGGTCGTTCCCACAGGCCCTGGGTATACCCCGTAGTCACAACGCCGAGACCGAAAATCAGCACCAGCACCCAAAGAATATCTGGCTTGCGTTTCATAGTTTGTCGCCTCCCCCTGCCAGGCGAACTGTTTCCGCCAAGTCCGTATCGTTTTGGTTTTGCGGACTCGACAATGCCAACCTCAAGCGCGGCATTCTCCGCCAAGCCTTTGCGCAGCGCAAACAGCGTCGCCACCGGCTGTCGGGGTTTTCGCGTTGAGAACCCTTTCAAGTACCAGCAGTGAGCAAAGAGCATGCCGTACTGGCTGATGAAGTCCGAACCGGACGAATTTTCTATCGAGGACCTCGATAAACTTGGCACCGCCCGCTGGGATGGCGTGCGCAACTACCAGGCGCGTAATTTCCTACGCCAGATGGGCGAAGGCGACCAGTTTTTCTTTTATCACTCCAGCTGCGCGACGCCCGGCATTGCCGGAATCGGCCGCATCACAAGCGCAGCCTACCCGGACCCCGCTGCGCTCGATCCCGACAGCGCGTATTACGATCCCAAGGCCAGCGAATCGAAGAATCCCTGGAGCGCCGTCGATGTCGGCTTTGTCGAGCGATTCGCCTTCACGCTGACGCTGCCTCGACTGAAGGCCGAACCGGCGCTCGCACAGATGCCGCTTGTGCAGAAAGGCAGCCGCCTCTCGGTGATGCCCGTCAGCGAAAGCGAGTGGAGCGCCATCCTGACCATGCGCTGACCGTTCTTCTCCCAGACTATTGAACGATCAGATTATTGAACAGCAGATCGTCCACCAGCGGCTTGCCCTCTTCCTGCGCAAGCACCGCCTGCACCTGCTTGAGCGCTTCCTGCCGAAGGGCTTCCTTGGCCTCGACCGATCCGAGGCTGGTGTCGGTCTGCTGTGAAAACAACGTTACCAACTGATTGCGAATCAGCGGCTCGTGATGTTTGACCTTCGCTTCCGCCTCACTACCGCTGACGCGCAGGGCGATGTCGGCCTTGTAATACTTCAGCCGGCCCTCCGCCCCGTAGTTACCGACCAGCGCAGGCACCAGCGTGTAATAGATCGTCTTCGTCCCAGCCGCATCGGTTTCGGCTTCGGATGTTTCCGCCAATGTCGGCAGCGCCACGCAGAGGGCGAACATAAGAAAAAGAAAGCGCTTCACGAGGCAACTCCAAGGAATACAGGGCGCAGCATAACCAGTGCCGGGCCCGGACCCAAGCCCGGCCTTATGTATTGCCATCAGAACAGGCCATGCTCGTTGCGCCATGCAGGCAGACTTCTAGACTGGTGGAATTCAACGGCGCACTGCCTCATCTCTAACGACAAAAGGAAACCCGATGAAAGCTGTCCTGTGCAAAGAATTCGGTCCGGCCGAAAATCTCGTCATCGATCAGACCGATAGTCCGCAGATCAAAAAAGGCGAAGTCCTGCTCGATGTGCATGCTGCCGGTGTCAATTTTCCGGACACGCTGATCATCGAGGGCAAATATCAGTTCAAGCCGCCCTTCCCGTTCTCGCCAGGTGGTGAGGCGGCCGGCGTGATCGCTGCCGTGGGCGAAAGCGTTCGCCATCTCAAGGTAGGCGATCGGGTGATGGGGCTCACGGGATGGGGCAGTTTTGCCGAGCAGGTCGCTGTTCCCGCAGACAATGTACTGCCGGTCCCTCCATCGATGGATTTCGAAACGGCTGCTGCGTTCAGCATGACCTACGGCACATCAATGCATGCGTTGAAACAGCGGGCCAATCTGCAACCGGGCGAAACTCTGCTGGTTCTGGGCGCTTCGGGCGGCGTAGGTCTGGCGGCGGTAGAAATCGGCAAGGCAATGGGCGCGAAGGTGATAGCCGCGGCTTCCACCGCGGAAAAGCTCGAGGTTGCGAGGAAAGCGGGGGCCGATGAATTGATCAACTACACCGAGACGAGCCTCAAAGAGCGCCTGAAGGAACTCACCGATGGTCAGGGCGTGGATGTGATCTACGATCCGGTCGGCGGCCAATTTTTCGAAGAGGCGTTCCGCAGCATCGCCTGGAACGGTCGAATGCTGGTGGTCGGCTTCGCTACCGGCGACATCCCTTCGCTGCCAGCGAATCTACCGCTGCTTAAAGGCGCCTCGCTGGTAGGGGTTTTCTGGGGCAGCTTCGCCCGCCGTCAGCCGCATGACAACGCAGCCAACTTCAAGCAGCTGTTTGCCTGGCATGCTGAAGGCAAGCTCAAGCCGCTGGTCTCACAGACCTTTGCGCTCGAACAGGCCGCAGAAGCGATCAGTACGCTTGCCCAGCGCAAGGCAGTGGGCAAGCTGGTCGTGAAGGTGCGCTAACGTAAGCTGCAGACGGGAAGCATGGGCTGGGCCGGAGGACAGTCAGGCCTTGCTCTGCTTCTCGCTTAAAGTTTACCGCTGCCTTTATTAATGAGCAGTGGCTGGCGCTTCGCTGCCCTGCTGCATGCGCGCCATTTCCTGAGCATAGAGCGCATCGAAGTTCACCGGCGCCAGCATCAGCGCAGGGAATGAGCCACGTGTGACCAAACTGTCCAAGGTCTCGCGCGCGTACGGGAACAGGATGTTCGGACAGAACGCGCCGAGCGTGTGGCTCATGGCCTGAGCTTCGAGCCCCTTGATCAGAAAGATGCCGGCCTGCTGGACTTCGGCGATGAAGGCGACTTCCTCACCGGTCTTGACGGTTACCGAAAGCGTGAGCACCACTTCATGGAAGTCGTTTTCGAGCGACTTCTGCTTGGTGTTCAGGTCCAGCGCGACGCTGGGGTTCCACTCCTGGCGGAAAATTTCCGGACTCTTGGGAGCCTCGAACGAAAGATCACGAACATAGATCCGCTGCAGGGAAAATTGCGCGCCCTGCTCTTCCTGACCAGCCGCCGCGCCGTTGTTTGCTTGTTCAGTCATGTGAAGCCTTCTTGTTGTGCATATCGGGTTGGGAGCCCTGCCAGCGCCGACACTGATCGGCTGCCCGGCAGACCTTGAATCAAATCACGCCTGCAGCAGCGCATCCAACCGACCTGCCCGCTCCAGCGCGTGCAGTTCGTCGCAGCCGCCTACATGCTCGTCGCCGATCCATATCTGAGGCACCGAGGTACGCCCGGCCTTGGCTGCCATCTCCGAGCGCAAGGCAGGCTTGCCGTCGACGGGAATCTCTTCGTAGCCGACTCCCTTGCGATCGAGCAGGCTCTTGGCGCGGATGCAGAACGGGCACCAGGCGGTGGTATAGATGACGACTTTAGACATAGTTACTTGACCACTGGCAGGTTTTCGCCGCGCCAGCTGGAGATCCCTCCGGACAGCTTGGCGGCAGTGTGGCCTGCCTTCTGCAGCTCGCGGCAGGCCGTTCCGGCGTGCTGGCCCATGGCATCGACGACAACGATTGTCTTGCCCTTGTGCTTTTCCAGCTCGCCCAATCGGCTGACCAGCTTCTCGTAGGGAATGTTCAATGAATCAACGATGTGACCGGCGTCGAACTCCTTCTTCGCGCGCACGTCCAACACCACGCCTTCGTCGCGATTGACCAGCCCGGTCAGTTCGCGGTTGCTCAGGCTCTTGCCGCCTTTTCGCGCCTCGGTGAGGGCCAGAAGGACCAGCAGCACCAGAAAGATGCTGACCAGAACATAGTGGTTAGAGACGAATTCAATCAGGTTAGCGACCATTTATAAGGGTACCCGGGGGATAAAATGCGGGCCAGTATACACAGCCCCTCAACCGGGCTGAACCCTGCGAATCGTGACGCCAAACCGGCCAGCCAGTAGACTGCCCGCCATTTTTCGCGCCCTCGTGCAAGGAGCCAAATACATGCCTGCCGCGCCCAAACCCCTGGTACTGATGATTCTCGATGGCTTCGGACACAGCGACAATCCCGAATTCAACGCCATCCATGCTGCCAACAAACCGGTTTATGATCGCCTGCTCGCTAGTCAGCCGCACGGTCTGATTTCCGGCAGCGGCATGGATGTGGGCCTTCCGGACGGCCAGATGGGCAACTCCGAAGTCGGTCACATGAACCTGGGCGCAGGCCGCGTGGTGTATCAGGACTTCACGCGGGTAACCAAGTCCATCCGTGACGGCGACTTCTTTGAGAATCCGAACATCTGCGCCGCGGTCGATAAGGCCGTCGCGGCAGGTAAGGCTGTGCATATTCTCGGCCTGCTTTCCGACGGGGGCGTTCACAGCCACCAGGATCATCTGGTCGCCATGGCCGAACTGGCCGTCAAGCGAGGCGCTGAAAAGATCTATCTGCACGCCTTTCTCGATGGCCGCGATACTCCGCCCAAGAGCGCTCAGCATTCCATCGAACTGATGCAGGCAACCTTTACCCGTCTGGGCAAGGGCCGCGTCGCCAGCCTGGTCGGCCGCTACTTCGCCATGGATCGCGATAACCGCTGGGATCGGGTCGAGCAGGCCTTTAACCTGATCGTCGACGGCAAGGCGGAATACCACGCCGACTACGCAGTGGATGGGCTGATCGCCGCCTACGAGCGCGGCGAAAGCGACGAGTTCGTCAAAGCCACCACCATCGGTGAACCGGTACGCATGGAAGACGGCGACGCCGTGGTGTTCATGAACTTCCGCGCCGACCGGGCACGTGAACTGACCCGCTGCTTCGTCGAAAAAGACTTCAATGAATTCCCGCGGACCCGGGTGCCGCAGCTGGCCGGTTTCGTCATGCTCACCCAATACGCCGCAAGCATTCCAGCGCCGTCGGCCTTCGCCCCGGAAGCATTGACCAACGTGCTCGGCGAATACCTGGCGAACAATGGCAAGACCCAGCTGCGGATCGCCGAGACAGAGAAGTATGCGCATGTCACCTTCTTCTTCTCGGGCGGTCGCGAAGAGCCTTTTGCCGGAGAAGAGCGCATCCTCATCCCGTCCCCGCAGGTCGCCACCTACGACATGCAGCCGGAAATGAGCGCACCGGAAGTAACCGACCGCATTGTCGATGCCATCGAGAATCAGCGTTACGACGTGATCATCGTCAACTACGCCAACGGTGACATGGTCGGCCATACCGGCGTGTTCGAGGCCGCGGTCAAGGCCGTGGAGTGTCTGGACAAATGCATCGGCCGCATCGTCGAAGCGCTGGATAAAGTCGGCGGCGAGGCGCTGATCACGGCAGATCACGGTAACGTCGAACAGATGGAAGACGCCATGACCGGCCAGGCCCATACCGCCCATACTTGCGAGCCAGTGCCGTTCATCTATTACGGCCAACGCAACCTGCGAATCCGCGAAGGCGGCGTGCTCGCCGACGTCGCCCCGACGATGCTGACGCTGCTAGGCCTGCCAGTGCCGAAAGAGATGACCGGCCGCTCGATCGTCGAACTGAGCTGATAGCTGGAAGCTGGAAGCTGGAAGTCAGGCTCTACTTCCAGCGAGGGGCTTCAAGCTTCAAGCTACTTTTTTAGGCATACTACCGCGGTCGCTAAATTCTCGGTTACGCCCTCCCATGCCTCGTATTCTCTTCGCATTCGCGCTCTTCTGCCTGCTTGGCTCAGCCATGGCGGACGAGCGCGCCGATGCCCGCAAACAGATCGAAGCGGCACGCCAGGACGTCGCCGAACTGCAGAAACTGCTCAAGCAGATCGAGCAGGAAAAATCTGCGGTGCAGAAACAGCTGCAGACCACCGAAAGCGAGATGGGCCAACTGGAGAAACAGGTCGACTCTCTGCAGCAGGAAATCGATCGCAGCGAAGCGGAGCTGGAACGTCTCAACGAAGAAAAGACCACCCTTGAAGGCGCCCGCATCGAACAGCAGCGCCTGATCGGAATCCAGGCACGCGCCGCCTATCAGAGCGGCCGCCAGGAATATCTGAAGTTGTTGCTCAACCAGCAGAACCCGGAGAAATTCAGCCGGACCCTGACCTACTACGACTATCTCAGCAAGGCTCGTTTCGAGCAGGTCGCAGATTTCAACCACACCCTCAGCCAACTGGCTAGCGTCCAGGCCGGCATCGAGAAGCAGCAAGCGACTCTTGCCGAGCAGCAGGATGGATTGAAAGAGCGCCGCGCGCAGCTCGACGAAGTACGCAAGGAGCGCCAGCTGGCGCTGGCCAAACTCGACCGAGACTTCTCCACCCGCGATCAGAAGCTCAAGGCCCGAAAACAAGAACAGGCGCAGCTTGAGCGCGTCCTCAAAACCATCGAACAAACCCTTGCACGCCAGGCGCGCGAGGCCGAGCAGGCGCGTCAGCGAGCCCTGGCTCTGGCACGCGAAGAAGAGGCACGTCAGCAGCGGGCTGGCGACAACCGCTCGGCACCGTCCGGCCCGATCGTTTCAAGCGCGGGTGGAAGTTTCGGCGGCCCGTTCGCCAGCGCCAAAGGCAAGCTGCCTTGGCCGGTGGATGGAAGGCTGGTCGCTCGTTATGGCACTCCGCGCGGCGGAGACGCTCGAACCAAGTGGGACGGCGTCCTGATCGGTGCAGATGTCGGCACCCAGGTGCGCGCGGTGCACGGTGGTCGAGTGGTGTTTGCCGATTGGCTGCGCGGTGCTGGTCTGTTGGTGATTCTCGACCATGGCAATGGTTACCTGAGCCTGTACGGTCACAACCAGAGCCTGCTGCGCGACGCCGGAGAAATCGTCAAGGCAGGCGATCCGATCGCCACCGTAGGAACCAGCGGCGGGCAAGAGTCTGCCGCACTGTATTTCGCCATTCGCCAACAGGGTCGCCCGAGCGATCCGGCACAATGGTGTCGTGCGCAAGGATAAGCCGGTTCGGCTAAAGCGCCCCCTCATAACTGGAGTCAGACATGCAGCACCTGCGCCGTTTCGCCCGACCATCTACGCTGGCCCTGGCCATCTTGCTAGGGATGCAGGGTGGTGCCTGGGCCCAGCAACCGCCCGCAGAGCTGGCACCAGAGCCGATCGCGCTGGATGCCGCGAGCAACAAGGCACCGTTGCCGCTGGACGAGCTGCGCACCTTCGCCGAGGTGCTGGACCGGATCAAGGCCGCTTACGTCGAGCCGGTCGATGACAAGACCCTGCTGGAAAATGCCATCAAGGGCATGCTCAGCAATCTCGACCCGCACTCTGCCTATCTCGAGCCTGAAGCCTTTGCAGAACTGCAGGAAAGCACCAGCGGCGAGTTCGGCGGCCTCGGGATTGAGGTCGGTATGGAAGACGGATTCATCAAGGTGGTCTCGCCGATTGACGACACACCAGCGTCGAAGGCCGGCATCGAGGCCGGCGACCTGATCGTCAAGATCGACGGCAAGCCGACCAAGGGCATGTCCATGATGGACGCCGTCGGGATGATGCGCGGCAAACCAGGCAGCGACATTTCGCTGTCACTTGTACGCGAAGGTGGCAAGCCCTTTTCGGTCAATCTCACCCGCGCGGTGATCAAGGTCAACAGCGTCAAAAGCCAGATGCTTGAGCCCGGCTACGGCTATCTGCGCGTCACGCAATTCCAGATCAATACCGGCGAAGAGGTCGGTAAAGCACTGGCAAAAATGCGCAAGGAAAACGGCAACAAGCTCAACGGACTGGTGCTCGACCTGCGCAACAACCCGGGTGGCGTGCTGCAGGCGGCCGTGGAAGTTTCCGATCATTTCCTCACCGATGGCCTGATCGTCTATACCAAGGGCCGCATCGCCAATTCCGAGCTGCGCTTCAACGCCGACCCGGCCGATGCCAGCGAAGGCGTTTCGTTGGTTGTGCTGATCAACGGCGGCAGCGCCTCCGCTTCCGAAATCGTTGCCGGCGCCCTACAGGACCAGAAGCGTGGCGTTGTCATGGGGACCGATAGCTTCGGTAAGGGCTCGGTGCAAACCGTTTTGCCACTGAACAATGACCGCGCACTGAAGCTGACCACCGCGCTCTATTACACCCCGAATGGCCGTTCCATCCAGGCCCAGGGCATCGAGCCGGATATTCAGGTAACCCGCGCCAAGCTCACCCGCGAACAGGCCGTCGAAGGCGTTCGCGAAGCGGATCTGGCCGGTCATCTGGGCAATGGAAACGGCGGCCCGGAGCGCCCCACTGGCACCTCGATCACCAGCGATTCGCCACGCCCGCAGGACGAAGACTTCCAGCTCGGCCAGGCATTGAATCTGCTCAAGGGGTTGAACCTCACCCGCGGCCAATAGCGGTGTCGCGGGCTGCATACCTGCTGCTGGGGATTCTTGCACCACTGCTGATGATTGGCGCACCGGATGCTGGCGCCGACCCGGCAGATGGAGCGGAACGCTTGGCCG
Source organism: Pseudomonas sp. SST3 (assembly GCF_003325755.1). Next base: position 243,870 of record NZ_QORI02000002.1, read on the forward strand.
CCATATCACGGATGCCGAAGCTGGCTCTGGTGATTGATGATCTGGGCCAGCATGCGGCTCGGGATGCTCGCGTTCTCGCCTTGCCCGGCCCGGTGGCCATGGCGATTCTGCCAGACAGCCGCCACGCCACAAAACTGGCTGAGCGGGCCAATGCCGCAGGTAAAACGGTCATGTTGCACCTGCCCATGGCACCCGCTGGCGGCCCCTATGCCTGGCAACCGCAACTGGAGCAGACCGAGCTGATCCGCCGTCTGCACAGCGCGCTGGCAAAGGTCCCGCACGCTAGCGGCGTGAACAATCACATGGGTAGCCAGATGACGGATCAACCGCAGCCCATGGCGTCCTTGATGGGCGAACTGCAGCAGCGCCACCTGTTCTTTCTCGACAGCCGCACCAATGCCAGGACGGTAGCCGCCGCCACGGCACAGCGAATCGGGCTGGCCAGCCTATCGCGCGATATTTTCCTCGATGACGATCCCAGCCCCGCCGCCGTCACTGCGCAGTTCCGCACGGCTGTCCGCCTGGCTCGCAAGCAGGGCTCAGTGGTCATCATTGGGCATCCGTACCCGAGCACATTGGCGTTGCTGGAGCAGGAATTACCGCGCCTGCGTGCTCAGGGGATCGATTGGGTGGATATCGGTCAGATGATCGCCACCCGAGGCAACCGCGCAACGGTTGCTCATGGCACGCTCGGCGTTTACCGCTGAGGGTTCTGATCAGAGATAGCGGCGCATAATCGCATCGATCACGCCGTCACTCTTCATCTCGTCCAAAGCGTTCTGCAGCCGCGTAACGACTTCGTCTGGCGTCTGCTTGTTGAACGCGAGGAACAGCTGCGCATCGTTGAACCGCAATACCGTAGGCAGCCCGCTCACCCCCTCCTGCTTGGCCAGGTAGGGGCCGACCGGATCGGTGGTAGCCCAAAGATCTATTTGTCCCTTGAGCAGCTTGCCGATGTTTTCCTGGTCGCGCAGTGAGTTGATCGGCTGGAATCCGTTGGCTTCCAGATGCTGGCTGACCGCATCGTTCTTGTAGGCGCCGACCCGGTACTGCTGCGCCTGCTGAAGCGAACTCAAACGCAACGGACTACCGGGCGGTGCCAGCAGCACCCAGCCGGTGCTGGCAAGCGGCCCGACCCACTTGAACAATGGCTCACGCTCCGGGGTATAGGTGGTGGAAAACAGTCCCTGGTCCGGCTGTTCCAGCACCTGCTTGTAGATGCGCTCCCAAGGGAAACGCAGCGTCAGGCTGTAGGTAATTCCGGCACGCTTGAACATCTCGCGCACGATGTCGGCGTTGATTCCGCTGATATTGCTGTCCGCCGCATAGTTCTTGCCATCAGCCGCCATATTGAATGGCGGAAAATTCTCGGTCAGCAGTACCATTTTATAATCGTCCGGCAGTGCAGCCTTGGCCGAGGCGGCCATTAACATCAGCAGTCCGGCCGCTAGAATTCGTTTCATCAAACTTCCCCCACGTCTGCAAGTGCTTCAGGCCGACAGCTCGCCGACACGCGCCGTGCGGCTGCCGCTTCGTTAGGTGTAGCAACTTGTGAACCAGACGCAGCGAGGCCGCCTTCCGGATGAGACGTGGCGCACAGAATTCGCGCATCATTTTGCCATCACCGCCATGCATGGTGGTGCCTGGCGTGCAGACAGAGGGCGACGACACGCGGGAGAGGTCAGCGGGCGCTCTGCAATAGAGCACCGCTGGGTCGAGGCCTAGCGGCGGCGGGGTTTATCGCCGGTCAATGTGATCGGTCAGAGGTAGCGGCCGGTGATGGTATTTACCGTACCGTCTGCGCGCATCTGGTCCAGCGCGGCCTGCAGCTTTTCCACCGTCTCGTCGGAAACCTGCTTGTTCAGCGCCAGAAACAGCTCGGCACTGTCGAAACGCAGCACTCGCTTGAGTCCATTTACGCCTTGCTGCTTCGCCAGGAAGCGTCCGGCTGGGTCGCCCGTCGCCCAGAGATCAATAGTGCCGCTCTGCAGCTTCTCGACGTTGGTCTGGTCGCGCAGCGCCAGCGAGGGCTGCAGCCCCTGGGCAACGAGATGCTCACCGATGGCGTCACCCTTGTAGGCACCAATCCGATACTGCCTGGCCTGCTCGAGACTGTTGAGCTCGATGGTGCTGTCACCACGCGCCAATAGCACCCAGTCATCCGGCCCGATAGGCCCTACCCACTTGAACAGTGCTTCACGCTCAGGCAGCCGAGCCGTCACGAACACGCCATACCCCGGCGTTTCCAGAGCCATCTTGTAGATGCGCTCCCAGGGGAAGCGCAAGGTAAGGGTGTAATCGACACCGGCCCGCTGGAACATCTCGCGAATGATATCGGTGGCGATACCCCTGATATTTTCATCTCGGGCGAAGTTCTTGCCGTCAGCCGCCATGTTGTAGGGCGGAAAGTTCTCGGTAAGCAGATCGATTTGTTCCGGAGCGGCCTGGGCAGAGGCAGCGGCCAGCGTCAGATTGGCCACCAGGGCAAGAAGCGTGAATTTGAACATTGCTTGTTTCCTTGAATACGGGCGCAAACCGCCCGACCACGTCCCTGAAAAGTTTTATTCGAAGCAGGCTCAGCGCATGACGATGCCACAGCTGGCCATATAGGCCTTGGCCTCCGGCACGGTGTACTCGCCAAAGTGGAAGATGCTGGCGGCCAGCACCGCATCGGCCTTGCCCTCGATGATGCCATCGGCCAGATGCTGCAGGTTGCCGACGCCACCAGAAGCGATCACCGGAATGTGGACTGCCTCGCTGATGGCCCGTGTGACACCCAGGTCATAACCGCTCTTCACGCCGTCCTGGTCCATGCTGGTCAGGAGGATCTCGCCGGCGCCCAGCGCCTCCATCTTCTGTGCCCAGAGCACGGCGTCCAACCCGGTAGGCTTGCGACCGCCATGGGTAAAGATTTCCCATCGCGGCGCTTCGCCCGGCGCGGATACCCGCTTGGCATCAATCGCGACGACGATGCACTGCGAGCCGAAGCGCTCGGCAGCCTCGCCAACGAATTCGGGCGTAAACACCGCAGCGGTATTGATCGACACCTTGTCGGCGCCGGCATTCAGAAGGTTGCGAATGTCTTGCACGCTTCGCACGCCACCACCCACCGTCAGCGGGATGAATACCTGGCTGGCCATGCGTTCGACGGTGTGCAATGTGGTGTCGCGGTTGTCGACACTGGCGGTAATGTCGAGAAAGGTGATCTCGTCAGCGCCCTGCTCGTCGTAGCGACGAGCAATCTCCACCGGATCGCCGGCGTCGCGGATGTTCTCGAACTGGACGCCCTTGACCACGCGGCCGTTGTCCACGTCGAGGCAGGGAATGATGCGTTTGGCGAGGGCCATGCGTTTCTCCGGAAGAGCTTGAAGCTTTGGGTCCAGAAGCCGGAAGCCGGCCGAGCTGCTTGGCCTCCGGCTTCCAGTTCATGACTCGTTACTCGTCTTTAAATTTGAGATCGCAGAGCGCCTGCGCCTCGGCCACATCGAGGGTGCCCTCGTAGATGGCGCGGCCGGTGATGGCACCGATGATCCCGGGGGTATTGGTATCGAGCAGCTTCTGGATATCGCCGACATTGTGGATGCCGCCCGAGGCGATTACCGGAATGCGGCTGGCGTTGGCCAGCGCGACCGTGGCTTCGACATTGCAGCCTTGCATCATGCCGTCCTTGGCGATGTCGGTATAGACGATCGCCGAGACGCCATCGGCCTCGAAGCGGCGTGCCAGGTCCACGGCCTGCACGCTGCTGACTTCGGCCCAGCCATCGGTGGCAACGAAGCCGTCCTTGGCGTCCAGACCAACGATGACCTTGCCCGGAAAGGCGCGGCAGGCCTCGCCGACGAACTCCGGCTGCTTGACCGCCTTGGTACCGATGATCACGTAGCTGACGCCGGCGCGCACGTAATGCTCGATGGTTTCCAGCGAGCGGATGCCACCGCCGATCTGGATCGGCAGGTTCGGATAGCGCTTGGCGATCGCCGTGACAACTTCGCCGTTGACCGGCTGGCCCTCGAAAGCACCGTTGAGATCGACCAGATGCAGACGGCGGCAACCGGCCTCGACCCACTTGGCGGCCATGGCTACGGGGTCATCGGAGAACACCGTGGCGTCATCCATCAGGCCCTGACGCAGACGCACGCAGGCGCCGTCTTTCAGATCGATTGCGGGGATAATCAGCATGGCTCGAACCTGTTCAAATCTGGGAATCGGTTAAAGGTCAGCTCTTTTCGAGCGCCCACAAGTCGCTTTCGATGCTTTCGAACCTGTCTTTCAGGTGTGTCTGCACATCGAAAATCGCCTTGTTGTAGTAGAGCGGAGCAATCTCACGCGCAAACAGATCGAGCACTTCCTGCGCCTCGAAGGAGCCAAGCTCCAGTTCGAAACGCTCTTCTAGAAAACGCTTGATGGTCTGCTGCGCAGCCTGTTCCTGAGCGGAATCCAGCGTCAGGAGCGGCGGCTTGAGCTTGGCCCGGCTCATTTACCAGCGACCATCCCAGGCGGCGAAGTTCTGCAGCAGTTGCAGGCCGTGGGTGTGGCTTTTCTCGGGGTGGAATTGCACGGCGAAGCGCGAACCATCGGCAAGCGCCGCAGCGAATTCCTTGCCGTAATGGCCGCGACCGACTACTTGTCGTGGACTGCCCGCCTCGGCGTAGTAGCTGTGCACGAAATAAAAACGGCCGCCGGCAGGAATGTTGTGCCAGAGGGGGTGAGCGATCGCCTGCTCTACCTCGTTCCATCCCATGTGCGGGACCTTCAGGCGCTCACCGTCCTCTTCCAGATCCTTGCCGAAGAAGCGCACCTGGCCGGGGAACAGGCCGATGCAATCCACACCACCGTTCTCCTCGCTACGCTCCATCAACGCCTGCATGCCCACGCAGATGCCGAGGAAGGGACGATCAACGCTGACTTCACGCACCAGCTCGTCGAACCCCAGACGGCGAATTTCGGCCATGCAATCGCGGATCGCGCCGACGCCGGGAAACACGACCCGATCGGCTTCGCGAATCACCTGAGCATCGCTGGTAACCAGGACCCTGCCGGCGCCGACATGCTCAAGCGCTTTGGCGACCGAGTGCAGGTTGCCCATGCCGTAGTCGATGACAGCGACCGTCTGCATTACAGGCAACCCTTTGTCGACGGCATCTGCCCAGCCATGCGCTCATCCAGTGTCACTGCCATGCGCAGCGCTCGGCCGAAGGCCTTGAACACGGTTTCGATCTGGTGATGGGTGTTGTGCCCGCGAAGGTTATCGATGTGCAGGGTGACCAAGGCATGGTTGACGAAGCCCTGGAAGAACTCCTGGAACAGATCGACATCGAAGCCGCCGACGGTTGCGCGGGTATAGGGAACATGCATCTGTAGACCCGGCCGCCCCGAAAAGTCGATGACCACACGCGACAGCGCCTCGTCCAGCGGCACGTAGGAATGCCCGTAGCGGGTCATGCCTTTTTTGTCACCAATGGCCTTGGCGAACGCCTGGCCCAGGGTGATGCCGACGTCCTCCACGGTGTGGTGGTCGTCGATGTGCAGATCGCCCTGGCATTCGATATCCAGATCGATCAGGCCGTGGCGAGCGATCTGGTCGAGCATATGCTCGAGAAAGGGCACGCCGATGGCGAAGCGGCTCTTGCCGGTGCCGTCCAGGTTGATGGTGGCCTTGACCTGGGTTTCCAGGGTGTTGCGCTCTACGCAAGCCGTACGTTCGGACATCAACAGCTCCGCTGATCGTGGGGCGAAAAAGAGAGGCATTATAGGCCTAAACGACCATCGAGGATACGCGCCCGACCGTGGCTCGGCGCCCTGCAGGAGCGGCAAGGCCAGACACCCCGGAGCGATCGCCCATGATGCGCCGGGCAGCACGCTGTCGTGCGATTGCCAAATAGCAGGGTTATGCTTGCTGGCATCACCGACAACGCATCAGGTTCACATGCCCGTTTACGTCGAAAGCATCACCGAGCCCAGCCAGCAGGACCGTATCGACCTGGCGAAAATCTTCGCCGACGCGCCGGATTGGCTGTTGGCGCCTCATGCAAGTGCCGAAGCGCTGATCGACAGCGCGCTAACCCATGGCACGCTGATCGCCGGTCGCTTCAATGACCGCCTTCTCGGTGCAGCCCTGCTGCAGCGCGGTGCACCCCATTGGCAGCTGTCACATCTTTGTGTACGCAAGGTCACCCGCAACCGCGGCGTCGGCAAACGGATTCTTGAAGAGAGCCAACGCCTGGCCGGCGAGGCCGGACAGAATTTACATCTGGCGGCGCCGGCGGAACACCTCGAGACCCAGGCGCTGGCCGCGCGGTTGCATCTGCCGCTGGATCCGATCTAGCGCCTGCGGATTCGGGCGCCACGGTTAGGGCCGCACCGCAACCGGACAGGAACCCAGACGCATGCGGCCACTCCAACGCCAGCTGCGGCGAAAGCCGTGGTTCGTGGCGCTATACTCGCTGCTTTTGAAATACCAAAAACAAAGGACCTGTCCATGAAAGCGCTCGGCAAGATCCTGGGCCTGGTAATCCTCGGGTTGCTGCTGCTCATCGTCGCATTGGGCTTTGCCCTGACTCATCTGTTCGACCCCAACGACTACAAGGACGAAATCCGCGCGCTTGCCCGCGACAAGGCTGGCCTCGAGCTGAACATCGACGGCGACATCGGCTGGAGCCTCTTCCCCTGGCTCGGCCTGGAACTGCACGACACCACCCTGGCCACCGTGCGCACACCGCAGCAGCCCTTCGCCGATCTGCGCATGCTGGGCCTATCGGTCCGGGTGCTGCCGCTGTTCAGTCGCGAAGTGCAGATGAGCGACATCAACCTCAACGGTCTCAACCTGACCCTGGCACGCGACGAGAACGGCCGGGGTAATTGGGAAGGCATCGGCCAGCCGGCCAGCGAGGCTCAATCCGGCGATGCGTCACCAGCGGACCCGGTCGAGACGCCTGCCGACGAGCAGTCATCGAATAACACCAGGCGCCCGCTGCAACTGGATATCGACAGCCTGACCATCAGCGATGCACGTGTGGCCTACCATGATGCCCAAAGCGGCCAGCAATTCAGTGCCGAAGGCATTGAACTGACAACGGGCGCCATTCGCGAAGCTACTCCGATTCCGGTCAAGCTCAACGCCTTCTTTGGCAGTAACAAACCGGTGATGCGGGCCGCACCGAATTGCAGGGCGCACTGCGCTTCGATACCAAGCTGCAACGATATCAACTGGAAGACCTGCGTCTGAGCGGCGAGGCGTCCGGCGAGCCGCTGCAGGGCAAGACACTTTCGTTCAGTGCACAGGGGCAACTGCTGGTCGACCTGGCCGCCGAAATCGCCGAGTGGACCAGCCTGAAGTTCACCGCCAACCAATTGCGCGGCCTTGGCGAACTGAAGGCGCGCGACCTGAAGGAGCAGCCGAAGATCACCGGCACGCTATCCATCGCCGAATTCAGTCTGCGCCAGTTCCTTGAGGGCATCGGCCAGCAACTTCCACCCATGGCCGATAGCACCGCTCTGAATAAGGCCGAGCTGGTCACCCGCCTGGCCGGCACCCCGACCAGCCTGACCTTCGAAGAGCTCGATCTGAAACTGGACGGCGGCCGCTTTACCGGCCAGGTCGCCGTCAGCGACTTCGCCAAACAGGCGCTGCAGGTCGATCTCCAGGGCGACCGGCTGGATCTCGATCGCTATTTGCCACCGCCAAGCAAGGAAGACGCTGCCGGTGCGGCACGCCAGAGCGAAGTCGAGGCTACTGAAGCTGCGGTGATTGGCAGCGGCACCACGCCTTTGCCGAACAAGCCAACGCAACAGGCCTGGAGCGACGCCGCAGTTTTGCCGATCGGCGCGCTACGCAGCTTGGATACGCGAATCAACCTGAACATCGACAGCCTTACCGCAATGAATCTGCCGCTCGACAGCTTTGCGCTCAAGGCGCGTAGCTCAGGCGGCCTGCTGACATTGGACGAGCTGCGCGGCGGGCTCTACAACGGGCGTCTGGAAGCCTCGGCCAGCCTGGATGTTCGCCCGCAGGTACCGCTGATAACTGCCCAGACCCGCATCGCTCGCGTCCCAATCGAGCAACTGCTGAAAAGCCAGAACGACGAAGTGGTTATCAAGGGTCTGCTGAATTTGGACGGTGATCTGCGTACTCAGGGCAACAGCCAGAAGGCCTGGATCGACAACCTCAATGGCAAGATCGGCTTCATCATCGACAACGGAATTCTCGTCGACGCCAACCTCGAGCAGCAGCTCTGCCGCGCTATCGCCACCCTCAACCGCAAGCCGTTGTCCAGCGATCCGCGGAGCAAGGACACACCGTTCCGGGAACTAAAAGGCAATCTAACCTTGCGGAACGGCGTCGCCAGCAACCCGGACCTGAAGGCCAGCATTCCCGGCCTGACGGTAAACGGCAACGGCGATGTCGACCTTCGCGTGCTGGGCATGGATTACCGCATCGGTATCGTCATCGAAGGTGACAAGGGCGAAATGCCCGATCCGGCGTGCGCCGTCAACGAGCGTTATATTGGCATCGAATGGCCGCTGCACTGCCGCGGCCCGCTGGAGTTGGGCGCCAAGGCCTGCCGCTTCGACAAGGACGGCCTCGGCAAGATCGCCGCCAGGCTCGCAGGAGACAAGCTCAACGAGACCATCGAAGAGAAGCTTGGCGACAAGGTCAGTCCTGAGCTAAAGGACGCACTGAAAGGGCTGTTCAACCGATGATCCTACGCCCCTTGAGCGACGAGCAATTCGGCGCGGCCGTCCTCGACTGGTACGACCGTCATGGCCGCAAGGATCTGCCCTGGCAGCAGGGCATCACGCCGTACCGGGTATGGGTATCGGAGATCATGCTGCAGCAGACCCAGGTCAGTACCGTGCTTGGCTACTTTGACCGCTTCATGGATGCGCTGCCGACCGTTGAGGCACTAGCGACGGCTGCCGAAGATGAAGTGCTGCATTTGTGGACGGGGCTGGGCTACTACAGCCGCGCCCGCAATCTGCACAAGACTGCCAAGCTGATCGTTACCGAGCACGGCGGTGATTTTCCGCGTTGCGTCGAGCGGCTCGCCGAACTGCCCGGCATCGGTAGATCCACCGCGGGCGCCATCGCCAGCCTGAGCATGGGCCTGCGCGCGCCGATACTCGATGGAAACGTCAAGCGCGTACTGGCCCGCTACGTCGCACAGGATGGTTATCCGGGCGAGCCGAAAGTCGCCAGGCAGCTCTGGGACGTTGCCGAACGCCTGACCCCGCAAACGCGCGTCAACCATTACACCCAGGCGATGATGGACCTCGGCGCCACGCTCTGCACCCGCAGCAAACCCAGTTGCCTGCTGTGCCCGTTGAAAGCTGGCTGTCGCGCCCATCTGCTCGGTCGCGAAACCGATTTTCCGGCGCCCAAGCCTCGCAAGGCGCTTCCACAGAAGCGCACGCTGATGCCCTTGCTGGCCAACCATGAGAGCGCCATCCTGCTCTATCGTCGGCCACCCACTGGCCTCTGGGGCGGACTCTGGAGCCTGCCGGAGTTGGACGATCTGGCCGCGCTCGACCCGCTCGCCGAACGCCACGCCCTGCAGCTACAACAGCGCCGAGAGCTGCCCTGCCTGACCCATACTTTCAGTCATTTCCAGCTGGCCATCGAGCCCTGGCTGATAACAGTCAAGTCCGAGGCCAACGCCGTGGCCGAGCCAGACTGGCTCTGGTATAACCTCGCCACCCCGCCGCGACTGGGGCTCGCCGCCCCGGTGAAGATGCTGCTCAAGCGCGCCGCCGCCGAATTGAACGCAGGAGAGATGTCATGACCCGCACCGTGAACTGCCGCAAATACAAAGAAGAACTCCCCGGCCTCGATCGCCCGCCGTATCCGGGCGCAAAGGGCGAGGACATCTACAACAACGTATCGAAGAAGGCCTGGGATGACTGGCAGAAGCACCAGACCATGCTGATCAACGAACGCCGTCTGAACATGATGAACGCTGAAGATCGCAAGTTTTTGCAGGCCGAGATGGACAAATTCTTCTCTGGCGAAGACTACGCTCAGGCCGAAGGGTACGTACCGCCGAGCGAATGACCCGTTGCACCAGACGGGGACGCCCCGCACTATGCCTGTTCCGTCGGGACCGCTGCAGCTGCCCCGACGGGCTACCGAAATGCCAATACAACGCTAAACACCCGTTCTGGCTAAATATTTTTCCAGGCCGCGCTTGACAGGCAAAAGCCAAATCCGTCTAATAGCGCCCCGTTGCCCAGGTAGCTCAGTCGGTAGAGCAGGGGATTGAAAATCCCCGTGTCGGCGGTTCGATTCCGTCCCTGGGCACCATGAATCCGAACAAAAAAGGCTCACCATCTGGTGGGCCTTTTTGTTTTCTGCTGCCCGCCCTCTTCGCTTCTCTGCATGCCTTCCGCTTCGCCGGTGCCTAGGCCGACGAAGCCCGCGAACCACTTTTCCGCCCCAACTCGACACTCCGTTGCGATACGCCGGTGATATCAAGCCAACGTCGACGCAGCAGTCTTCGATCCGATTGACGTTGTCCTCTCAACGGGCAGCACTGATGCCTTCGCTGACAGCGCGTCACAGTAGCCGGCGCCGCGAACTGGATGCGTGACTACCGAATTCTGCAGCCGACAGACCGTCCGACCGCTGCGGTGAATATCCCGCCCAGAGCGGCGTTGGCTATATGCCGGTATTCGGATGGCACCATCCAAGCACCGAGACAAACCATGAACATAATGCAAACTATTTTCATTTAGTTTACATTCTCGCCCCGATTTCCCCACAACACCAAAATCGGGAGCGTCTCGTGTTTCGCAAATCCTGCCTGTGCCTATCCATTTCGCTTGCGTCTTTTTCCCTTTCGTCCGCGCCAGCTTTTGCCGCAGAGGCCACTGAGCTCGAAGCGGTAACTATCAGCGCAACACGCGCCAGAAGCGAAGCCGGCAAGACGCCACAAAAGATCACCGTGATAGATCGCGAGCAGATTGAGCAGCAGCTGGCGATCACCTCGGATCACGGTGCGGTGTTGAGCAATTTGATCCCGTCTTATTCGCCGAGTCGGCAGAAGATGAGCAGCGCGGGTGAAACCTTCCGCGGTCGCTCGGCGCTGATTCTCATCGATGGTGTGCCGCAATCCACACCACTACGAGACAGCCAGCGCGATGGCTATACCATTGATCTTTCAATGGTCGAGCGCATCGAGGTGATTCATGGCGCTAGCGCCGAGCACGGCCTGGGCGCGACGGGCGGTATCATCAACTACGTTACCCGCCGCCCCGAGAGCGGCACGCTGCGCCAGCATGCCGGGGTTAGTTTCATCGCCCCCACCGATTATGAATCCGAAGGACTCGGCTACAAGCTGGACTATCGAGTCGAGGGCACCCAGGGCAACTTCGACTACCTCGTCGGTACCAGCTGGCAGACCCAGGGGATGTTCTACGATGCCAATGGCGACCTGATCGGCGTCGATGACACCCAGGGCGACGTTATGGATTCGACCAGCACCGACTTGCTGGTCAAGCTCGGCTATTGGCTGGACGACAACCAGAACATCGGCCTGATGGTCAATCGCTACGAGGTCGAGGGCGAGCACGAGTACGTCAACGTTCCGGGCGATGCCGACGCCGACATTCCCGCCACGTCACGCAAAGGCGACCCGCAGGGCAAAGCGCCACAGAACGAAGTGCTGGCGACCAGTCTGTCGTACAAGCACGCTGACCTGTATGGCAACGAGCTGGGCCTGCAGCTTTACACGCAGCGCTTTCGCGCGCGCTTCGGTGGAGGTACCAACGGCACCTTTCAAGATGCCGGCATCGCGCCTATCGGCACCCTGTTCGACCAATCGCAGAACGAGTCGGACAAGATCGGCGGCAAGCTAACCCTCAGCCGTGACGGCCTGCTCGATGATCACCTGATGCTCACCGGCGGCCTCGATGTGCTGCAGGACACCACCAGCCAGCAGCTGATCCTCACCGATCGTGAATGGGTACCGGAGACGGTTTTCCGTAACTACGCGCCTTTCCTGCAGGCCGAAATCCGCGCCATGGAAGACCTGACGTTGTTTGCCGGCGTTCGCCATGAGTTCGCCGATCTGGATGTAGACAGCTTCAAGACCATCGCCTCGACCAATCCGGCGCTCGGTGGCGTGGACGTCGAAGGTGGCAATCCGACCTTCGAAGAAACGCTCTACAACGCCGGTGTGGTCTGGCAAATGACAGACTGGGTGCAGCTTTTCGCCAACTATTCCGAAGGCTTCGGCATGCCGGACGTAGGCCGGGTGCTGCGCGGAATCGAGACACCGGACACCAGTGTCGACAACTTCCTCGACCTGCAACCGATAGTCACCGAGAACCGCGAAATCGGCTTTCGTCTGAACCACGGCCCGTTCGATGCGGAGATCAGCTATTACGAATCCGATGCGGAACTGGGGTCGCGCCTGGATAGCGTTGGCGGGGTGTATCAGATTCGTCGGGAACGCACCGAAATCGACGGCATTGAGTTCACTGGCGGCTGGCGGGTCAACGATGCCCATCGTTTGAAACTGATGTACGCCCAGGTCAACGGTCAATCCGATACCGATGGCGACGGCAAGGTTGATACCGATCTCAACGGCGCGAACATCTCGCCGGACCGCTATGGCGCCAGCTGGCAGGCAAACTGGACCGACCAACTGCATAGCCTGCTGCAGGCCAACCATTACGTCAGTCGTGATTTTGACCAACCGGGCCTGGAGTTCGATGGCTATACGCTGGTGGATGCCTACATGGGTTATCGCCTGCCAGTCGGCGAACTCAGCCTCGGGGTCGAGAATCTGCTGAACCGAGATTACCTGACGTACTATTCCCAGGCGGCCAACACCGGTTCGAAAGTCACCCGTGACGGACGCGTATTCAACGGTCGCGGGCGCACGGTGACGCTCGGTTACCAGGTCAGTTTCTAAGGTAGTGGATCAAGAGCGATGAAACGCGACGGGCAGCCTCCGGGCCGGCGATGGCCCAGGCAAGCCAGCCTGCTGCTGCGCGTTGTTGCGGCGGTCGGCGGCGGATACGCGTGCACGGTGGCGCTCTCCTCGACCGCCGCCCAGCTGCTGACGCTGCTCGGCGGCATGGCGCGCAGCGAAGCGGTGATCCTCGCGGCGATGCTGGGGTTCATCCTGTACCTCGTACTGCTGTTGTGGAGCTTCACCGAGCCCAGGCTCTGGCGGGTCTGGGCTCTGCTACTGGCAGGCACCGCGATCGGTCTGGGATTGCGGCATCAGCTGGCGCCAGCCCTGGTCGGTGCCTGAGATGGCGCCAGGCAAGGGTTTCCGCCAATCAATGAGCTGGCTGCATACCTGGGCTGGCGTGCTGCTCGGCGGCCTGCTGCTGGCGATCTTCTGGACCGGTTCGCTGTCGGTGTTCGATCGCGAGATCGACCGCTGGATGCAACCAGGCACGCGCCTGGCACCCGCGCCGGCGTCGCTATCGCTCGACCGGCTCGTCCTGCCGCATGCCCAGCAATTGGCGGCTGATGCGCCGGTCTGGTCGATCAGCCTGCCGACTCCGCGCACGCCGACCCTGCAACTCGATTATCAGGACCCACAGCAGGGTCCGGTACGCCGTCACATTGATCCGCACACTGGCGAGCTGATTGCCGACCAGGGCAGCTGGGCCGGGACGCGCTTCATCTTTCCCTTCCATTTCAGCTTGCACCTCAGCTGGCGTAGCATCGGTTACTGGTTGGTCGGCGTGGCCGGGATGGGCATGCTGGTGCTCTTGGTGTCAGGGGTAGTGGCGCACCGCAAGATCTTCGCCGAGTTCTTCACCTTTCGCCCACGCAAGCGACCACAACGTAGCCTGCTCGACCTGCACAACCTCACCGGGGTGCTGGTGTTGCCGTTTCATTTCGTGATCAGCCTGTCCGGGCTGATCATCTTCTATCTGATCTACTTTCCAGGGATTACCCAGACGCTTTATCCACAAGGCCAGGCGCAGTTCAAGCTCGAAGCACTGGGAAATTACTCGCGCCCCGCATCGGGCGTGGACGCCGAAAGCGCGTCACTGGACGCCATGCTGACGAGCGCAAAGGCCATCTGGACCGAGAGCGGCACACCCGGCGAGGCCTATTTCGTGCGCGTCTGGAATCCCGGCGACCGCAACGCGTACGTCGAGGTTCGTCGCTCCTTTGCCGATGACGTGACGATGAATGTCGACCGGCTGACCTTCGACGGCACGACCGGCGCGCTGCTTCATCAGCATTCGACGGCCCCTGTCAGTGGAGTACAACGCTTTCTGACGGGCCTGCATTTCATCCAGTTCGACCACTGGACGCTGCGCTGGCTGTACTTCACCGGGGGCCTTAGTGGCTGTGTGCTGATCGGCACCGGGCTGCTGTTCTGGACCGGCTCGCGGCGTGCCCGGCACCAGCGTCAAGGGCGGATCGGCGCACGCCTGGTCGAAGCGCTGAGTGTGACCGCGGGGGCTGGTTTGATCATCGCAACCCTGGCCTTCTTCATCGCCAATCGCCTGCTGCCGATGGACAGCCTAGCGACCGGCACCCAACGAGCCGCACTGGAGGGCTGGGCGTTTTACCTGAGCTGGCTGCTAGCGCTGGCACACGCCGTGTTGAGGCCTGCGCAGGCATGGCGCCGGCAACTGCAGTTCGCCGCCGTGCTTGCAGTAATTGCCGTGGCGCTGAACTGGCTCACCACCGGCGATCATCTGTTACGCAGCCTGTCCGCCGGCCACACGGCCGTTGCCGGTATGGACCTGATGCTGCTGGTGCTCGCGGGCTTCTGTCTGCTGGTGGCTGCTCGTATTCAGCGCGCCCGCAGCTTGCCGCAACCGGTAGCGGGCAAGCTGCGGGGGGAGCAGCAGGGTGCCTGAGTTCGCCGCATCGCTGCTGGCCTTTGCGCTGGGCTATGTGGCCTTCGCCTTGTTAGCGCTCGGCCAGCCGGCGCATCTGAAGGCGGTCGACCCGCTCGCGCCCGCGCCGTCCGCACCGATACGACACAGGCTGCTGGCCACGCTAATGCTGGCAAGCGTCCTGTTCCTGCTGCTGACGATTCAAGGTGGCGCATTCGGCGTCCTGCTTTGGGTGACGCTCCTCAGCGCCGCTGCGCTCAGTCTGTCATTCACCTTGAGCTGGAAGCCTGTCTGGCTGCGACCCGTTGCCCGTTTTATAGCGTTCACGCATCGCTGAGCCGCAGCATCAAGCCGGGACCAAACGCCTTCGGGGCCGGCAGGGTGGCGAGTCAGAACAATTACACATAAGCTGCCATTTGCTGGCTGCACTGCTAAGGAAGGCCGCTCATGTATCAGGAGCTTTAACGGTTGTGCGGACGTTCCCCTCGATTCTACTGATCTGGCTGATCCTCGCCGCCCCGACGAGTGCGGCAGAGTGGACGTTCGTCACCGAAGATTTTCCGCCGTTTACCTACCGAGCCGAACGCTTCGGCAATACCGGTGCGGGAACACATCAGGCCAAGGGTCCGCTGGTGGAAATCGTCCAGGCAGTGTGCAGTCACCTGCGCCAGGACTGCTCGATCAAGGTTCATCCCTGGCAGCGGGCGCTACGGCAGGCCGAACAGGGCGAAGCAGACGGCATCTTCACAGTGGTTCGCTCACCGCAACGCGAGCGCGCGTTTCATATCACCCGCATGCTCGTCACCTCGCGCTACAGCGTGTTCGCCCGCGAGGGCAGCGCCTTCGTATACAGCCAACCGGGCGACCTGGCAGGCCGCGTGATCGGCGTCTACGGCCCGTCCGGCACCTCGTATGTACTCTCCCAACGCCTCGAACCGGTCGCCGATGTGCAGATTCACCTGACCGCAAGTAATCGCCGCCTGTTGCAGATGCTGTCTTCCGGGCGCTTCGGCGAGCACGGCCTGGCCGTGCTCAACCAGGATGTCGCCTGGCATCTGATCAAGGAGGAGCAGCTCGATGGGCTATACGAGACAGGCGAGCTGGCGATGGTCTCATACGGTATCGGCCTGTCGCGCAAGCGCTTCAGCGAAGCGCAGTTCAAGGTGTTCGAGCAGGCACTCGATACGCTCATAGCCGACGGCACCGTATCGGTCATTCTGCGTCGCCACCAGCTGCAAGCAGCGTATTGATTCACCTCGGCTGAGCGCGCGATACAGCTACCAGCCTCGTCTCAGCCGACCATGCCCGGCCGCTCTTTCACGACGCAGCAATCGGCCAATCGCCCGTCTCCCCGTTTATCGGGTGAGTAATTGCCGCGAAATCACCGTCTACCCTTCAGTTAGCAGTTTCGCTTCGGAGCCAGTGCGCGTTTCCGTCCCCCTCTAGCAACCAGAGACCCGAACGACATATGGAAGCAGACAAGAAGCTACCCAAGGCCATCATTCTTTTTCCGGTGTTTATCCCGGCAGTGGTCGTCACGCTACTGCTGGTAATCGGGACCATCAGCAATCCCGATCTGGCCGGAGAGGTGTTCAGTTCGACGCTCGCCTTCATCACCACCAACTTCGGCTGGTTCTACATGCTGTCGGTGGCCTTCTTTCTGGTATTCATCGTCGGCATCGCCATGACGCCCTGGGGAAATATCAAACTGGGACCTGATCATGCGGAACCGCAATACAGCTTCCCCGCCTGGTTCGCCATGCTGTTCTCGGCCGGCTACGGCATCGCCCTGTTGTTCTTCGGCGTGGCCGAGCCGGTGCTGCATTACGCATCACCGCCAGCCGGTGCTGCTGAAACGGTGGATTCAGCCAAGCAAGCCATGCAAATCGCGTTCTTTCATTGGGGTTTCCATATCTGGGCGATCTACGGGTTGACCGGCCTGGTACTGGCCTACTTCTCGTTCCGTCATGGCTTGCCGTTGTCCATGCGTTCGGCGCTCTATCCGCTCATTGGCGAGCGCATCCATGGGCCGATCGGTCATGTGGTCGACGTTTTCGCGATTCTGGGCACACTGTTCGGCATCGCCACTACACTGGGTCTGTCAGTCACCCAGATCAATGCCGGGATCAACTACCTGTGGCCGGAAATTCCGGTGAGCATCAGCGTGCAGATCATTGCCATCGCCATCATCACCGCGATGGCGATCTGCTCCGTGGTGGCCGGTCTCGACAAAGGTGTGAAGAACCTGTCGCTGCTGAACATGGTTCTGGCGATCGGCCTGATGCTCTTCGTATTTACCGTAGGCCCGACCATCTTCATTCTCGAGACCTTCCTGCAGAACACCGGCAGCTACCTGAACAACATCATCGAGCGCACCTTCAACCTGCAGGCCTATTCTCGCAGCGACTGGATCGGCAACTGGACGCTGTTCATCTTCGGTTGGACAATCGCCTGGTCACCCTTCGTTGGCCTGTTCATTGCCAAGATCAGCCGCGGCCGGACGATCCGGCAATTTGTCTTCGGCGTGATGTTCGTGCCGACGATTTTCACCTTTCTCTGGTTCTCGATATTCGGCGACACCGCGTTGCACCTGATCATGGTCGAGGGTTACACCTCGCTGATTTCCGATGTGCAGGCCAACAACGCCATCGCGCTGTTCAAATTGTTCGAGCTATTACCAATGACCTCCATCGCATCCTTCCTGGCGGTGGTACTGATCATCACGTTCTTTGTCACCTCGTCGGACTCCGGCTCCCTGGTGATCGATTCATTGGCCGCGGGCGGCGCGATTCACACGCCGGTCTGGCAGCGCGTGTTCTGGGCCACCACCGAAGGGCTGGTCGCCGCCACCCTGCTGCTCGCCGGTGGCCTTAGCGCGCTGCAGACCATGACCATCGCCAGCGCATTGCCGTTCGCCATCATCATGATGATCGCTGCGCTGGGCATGTGGCGCGCACTGGTGATCGAAGGACACCACGAAACCAGCCTGCAGAACCACATGCAGAGCACACGTCTGGCCAGTAATGCAGGTCCCGGCCTGTGGAAGAAGCGCCTGGCCGGCATGGTCAGTTTCCCGGACCGCGACCACGTTCAAGAGTTTATGAGCAGCACCGTGCTCAAGGCCATGCGCCGTGTGCAGCGCGAACTCGGCGGCCAGGAGTGGGACGCTCAGGTGCACGCCGACGAGGCCAACTCCCGTGTTTATCTCGAGGTCATCAAGGAAGATCAGGTCGATTTCATCTACGAGATCCGCATGGTCGGCTACGCCATGCCCGCTTTCGCGCTTTCCGAGGGGCCAGATGCCGATGAGCAGTACTACCGCGCGGAGGTCTTCCTGCGTCGCGGGGGGCAGCATTACGACATCTACGGCTATGGCCAGCAGGACATCATCAGCGATATTCTCGACCAGTTCGAGAAGTACCTGCACTTCCTGCATATCTCTCCCGGCAGCCTGCCCTGGAAGATGCAGGAGCATGACGAGATGCTGGGCGGCGATACGGACCTGCCCAAGCCCGATCATCCATGATGCGTTACGGCATTCCGAGGTCTCGATCGTCGGCTGGCATTCGCTCACCGTTTACGCCCCACGACCCGCAAATTCATCTATACATAAGGGGGAAGTAAAGGGACCACACCCAAGTGACCGGCCGGTCACAAACCTTGGAGCCGCGCCGCGCTTGGCGCATGCTCCCGCCCATGCTAGGTTTGCGCCTCGCCAGGAGGGCGAGCAGTCGGCCGGAGCGCAATTTACACCGTAAAGGGACCACGCAACGCCTGGTCCGAGAAGAGGAAGCTCAATGGCTGAGGCCATCCCAGCACTGGAAATCCGCAACCTGCACAAGCGCTACGGCGATCTGGAAGTACTCAAAGGCATCTCGCTGACAGCGCGCGACGGCGACGTAATTTCCATCCTCGGCTCGTCCGGCTCCGGAAAGTCCACGTTCCTGCGCTGCATCAATCTGCTGGAAAACCCCAACGAGGGCGAGATACTCGTCGCCGGCGAGCAGTTGCGCCTCAAGCGTGCCAAAGACGGCGACCTAATGGCAGCCGATGCCAAGCAGATCAACCTGATGCGTAGCAAGCTCGGCTTCGTGTTCCAGAATTTCAATCTCTGGCCGCACATGAGTGTGCTGGACAACATCATCGAGGCGCCGCGCCGCGTGCTCGGCCTGAGCAAGGCCGAAGCTACCGAAAGCGCCGAAGCCCTGCTGGCCAAGGTGGGCATCGCTGACAAGCGCCATGTCTATCCCAACCAGCTATCCGGCGGCCAGCAGCAACGCGCGGCCATCGCGCGCACCCTGGCGATGCAACCGAAGGTGATCCTGTTCGATGAGCCGACCTCGGCGCTCGACCCGGAAATGGTACAAGAAGTGCTTGCAGTGATTCGGTCGTTGGCCGATGAGGGCCGTACCATGCTGCTGGTCACTCATGAAATGAACTTCGCCAAACAGGTCTCCAGTGAGGTGGTTTTTCTCCATCAGGGCCTGATCGAAGAGCAAGGAACGCCCGAGCAGGTGTTCGACAATCCACAATCGGCACGCTGTAAACAGTTCATGTCCAGCCATCGCTAATGGAGCAACACCACATGAAAAGCTATAAGAAGATTCTGCTGACCGCCGCCGCCACCCTGATGCTCGGCGCCAACGCCTTTGCCGCCGACAAGCTGCGCATCGGCACTGAAGGCGCCTACCCTCCTTTCAACCTGATCGACTCCAGCGGTCAAGTGGTCGGATTCGACCTGGACATCGCCCACGCGCTCTGCGCGAAGATGGAAGTCGAATGCGAAGTGGTCACCTCCGACTGGGATGGCATCATCCCTGCGCTCAATGCCGGCAAGTTCGATTTCCTTGCTGCGTCGATGTCGGTTACCGAAGAGCGTGAGAACGCCGTAGATTTCACCGACCACTACTACACCAACAAGCTGCAGTTCGTGGCACCGAAGTCGGTCGACTTCAAGACCGACAAGGACTATCTGGACGGCAAGGTGATCGGCGCCCAGCGCGCGACCATCGCCGGCACTTGGCTAGAAGACAACCTGGACGGCGTGGTCGATATCAAACTCTACGACACCCAGGAAAACGCCTATCTCGACCTGGCCTCGGGCCGCGTCGATGGCATTCTTGCCGACTCCTTCGTGCAGTGGGAATGGCTCAAGAGCGATGCTGGCAAGGACTTCGAGTTCAAGGGCGAGCCGGTATTCGATGACGACAAGATCGCCATCGCCGTGCGCGAGGGCAACGACGAGCTGCGCGAGAAGCTGAACAAGGCCCTGGCCGAGATCATCGCTGACGGTACTTACGAGAAGATCAACGCCAAGTACTTCCCCTTCAACATCTACTGATCCGTCTGAACCAAAGCCCGGCCACCAGCACTGGTAGGTCGGGCTTTGGTGTTTGAGCCCATATGATTCCCGACCTTCATGGATTCGGTCCGGCGCTGATCGCCGGAACCTGGATGACCATTCAGCTGGCCCTCGCGGCACTGGCCCTGGGCCTGGTGCTCGGGCTGCTTGGCGCACTGGCCAAAACTTCTCCGTTCGCTGCACTGCGCTGGCTGGGCGGCACCTATTCAACCATCGTGCGCGGCGTGCCCGAGCTGCTCTGGGTGCTGCTGATCTATTTCGGCACGATCAGCCTGGTGCGCGGCATCGGCAACGTGTTCGGCATTGAAAATCTCGCCCTGAGCCCGTTCGCCGCTGGCACTATCGCCCTCGGCCTGTGCTTCGGCGCCTATGCCACGGAAGTCTTCCGTGGCGCATTGCTGGCGATTCCGAAAGGGCATCGCGAAGCCGGACTGGCGCTCGGCCTCGGCAAGCGACGGATCTTCCTGCGTCTGATCCTGCCCCAGATGTGGCGCCTGGCCCTGCCTGGCTTGGGTAATCTGTTCATGATCCTTATGAAGGACACCGCGCTGGTTTCGGTCATCGGCCTGGAAGAAATCATGCGCAGCTCGCAAATCGCAGTAACCGCCAGCAAGGAGCCGTTCACCTTCTTCGTCGTCGCCGCGCTCATCTATCTGAGCCTGACCGTCATCGCCATGACGGGCATGTACTTCCTTGAAAAACGTGCCGGTCGCGGCTTCGTCAGGAGCGCCGCATGAGCTGGGAATTGTTCATCAAATGGCTGCCAAGCTTTCTCGAGGGCGCCTGGCTCACCCTACAGCTGGTTGGCGTTTCGGTTGTCGCCGGGCTGATTCTCGCCCTGCCGCTGGGCATCGCCCGATCCTCGCGCATACTCGCAGTGCGCGCCCTGCCTTACGGCTACATCTTCTTCTTCCGCGGCACGCCGTTGCTGGTCCAGCTGTTCCTGGTCTACTACGGCATGGCGCAGTTCGAGGTGGTTCGTCAGAGCTGGCTTTGGCCATTTCTACGTGACCCCTACTGGTGCGCGATCATCACCATGACCCTGCATACCGCTGCCTATATTGCCGAGATCCTGCGTGGCGCAATCCAGAACGTGCCGGCAGGAGAAGTCGAGGCCGCCCGAGCCTTGGGCATGTCCCGCTATCAGGCACTACGGCACATTATCCTCCCTCGCGCCGCGCGCATCGGTCTGCCGGCCTATAGCAACGAAGTGATCCTGATGCTCAAGGCCAGCGCCCTGGCCAGTACGATCACCCTGCTCGAGCTGACCGGCATGGCACGCAAGATCGCGGCGCGCACCTATATGCACGAGGAGATGTTCCTTACCGCCGGCCTGATCTACCTGATCATCGCCTTCATCCTGATGCAGGGTTTCAAACTGCTGGAGCGCTGGTTGCGCGTGGATGCCTGTCAGGGCCGCTGATCCCTCCGCCCGGATCCGCCCACGGCTCAAGGCCGGGGCGGCTCGACACCCACCATCAGCCGCGACCTGTTTCCGTGGCGCTGATCCGCGGCTTCACCGCGACGGAATCCTTCGCTGCCGACAGGGTCAGAACAACCCGTCATCCCTTGCCACGAGACCGCCATGCCCGTCGACATCCAGCGCATCGAAATGGACCAACTTGCCTGCTGGCGCATCCGCAATGGTGCCGCCGAAGTAGTGGTCGCCGAACAGGGCGCGCAAGTGCTCAGCTACCGCCAGGACGAGGGCACACCGATCATATGGCTCAGTGAAGAAGCAGCCTACGAGCGCGGCCAGGCAGTACGTGGCGGCGTCCCGGTGTGCTGGCCCTGGTTCGGCGATCTGGCGCGCAATCCACAGCCAATACAGGACATGTACCGGAGCAGCCAGCCGGCCCCGGCACACGGGCTGGTGCGCAACATCGACTGGATGTTGAAACGCAGCGACGCCAACAGCGCCACGCTGGAGTTCGCCTGCAATACCGGCGACCTTCCCGGCTGGCCGCACGCCATCGAACTGAGCCTGCAGATCCGGCTGGACCAGCGACTGCACCTGACCCTCAACAGCCGCAACCAGGGCGAGGTTCCCATCGCCCTGTCCCAGGCGCTGCACAGCTACTTCACTATCAGCGACATTCATCAGGTAGCAGTAGAAGGCCTGGACGGGCGCGCCTATATCGAAACGCTCGAAGACTGGCAGCAGCGACAGCAGCGGGGCGATCTGGCGTTCGACGGCGAAACGGACCGCATCTATCTGGACCTGCCGCCGACCTTGTGCCTACGCGATCCGGGACTTAACCGCCGCATCACGCTGGAGAGTCACGGCTCCCGCTCAGCGGTGTTGTGGAACCCCTGGGTTGCGAAGGCTCAGCGCCTTTCGCAATTTGCCGACGATGCCTGGCAGCGCATGGTGTGCATCGAGACCGCCAACGTGCTGGACGACATGGTCCAGCTGGAACCCGGCGGCAGCCATACGCTCGGCGTATCGATCGGCTCCTCGAGCCTATAACGCAAGCGGGTGGCGGCTGCGCGTGGCGAAGAAGTACAGCCAACGAGCTGCGCAGAACCTATACTGCAGGCGAGCATCCCACCGCCCTCGGCGATCGCTGGGCTGCGACTGATGCAAGCCCACCGGCCGGTTGCAATGCTCTGGAGGATCTCTTGCCATGGATGCCACGCTGCAGCAGACAGCATCTAGCCGCCTCGCTCTCCATGCGCATCAGCCTGATGCGCCATGAATACTGACTTCGATCTACTGCTTGCCGGCGCGGGTCACAGCCACCTCGGCGTGCTGCGTCTATGGGCCAGCCGGGAACGTCCCATGGGCCGTATCGGCCTGGTATCGGCCGAGCCTCACGCCTGGTATTCAGCGATGATGCCAGGTCTGCTCGCCGAGCACTACCAGACACGCCAGTGCCGCGTAGGGCTGCCCAAGCTCTGCGCGGCAGCCGGGGTGGAGTTTGTCCAGGGCACCCTGGTGGCGCTGCTCCCCGACACTCCCGAACTGCTCCTGGCGACGGGTGAGACATTGCGCAGCACCTGGTTGTCGCTCAACCTGGGTTCCCTCCCACGGCTGCCAGAACAGTCCGGCGATGGCATGGAGCTGCTTTCGGTGAAGCCATTCGCCGATTTCATCCGGCGCTGGCAGCAGTGGCAGGAAACACCCGAACCGGTAGCCATCCTCGGTGGCGGCGCGGCAGGTGTAGAGCTGGCGCTGGCCATGGCTGGACGCGAGCCGGAGCTTCATCTGTTCTCGGCTGACGATCTCCTTACAGGTCATCAGCCGCGCCTTCGTCGCATCGCGTTAAAGCATCTACAGCGTGCCGGCGTTCAGGTCCATGAGCAGTCCCCGATCCAGGCGGTGCATGGTAATACCCTGATAGGCGACGGCCAGATACGCTGGCGAGGCCGACGCCTTGTCGTCGCGACCGGGCCCTACCCACTGGAATGGCTGCGTGAGTCCGGCTTGCGTCTGGATTCTCGCGGATTCATCGAGGTGACTCCGGCCCTGCAGAGCCGTTCGCATCCACACGTCTTCGCTAGCGGCGACTGCGCCAGCCTTCCCGGCGCCGCGCGTAACGGCGTGCATGCCGTGCGCCAGGCGGACGTGCTCGCTACCAACCTCGGCCGGGCAGCCATCGGCCAGCCGCTGCGCCACTATCATCCGCAGACGCACAGCCTCGCTCTGCTGGCCGATGGGCACGGCGGTGCCTTGCTGAGCTGGGCCAGCCTGACGGCCGAAGGCAAACTACTGGGCACCTGGAAGGATCATATCGACCGCAGCTTCATGCGCCGCCATGGTGCTGATGACTGACGGCGTTCAATCAAGTAATTGCTGCAGCCGCGTTTCCAGGAGCGCGGGGAAGCGCTTGAACCACGTCAGGTTGCGTGGCGAGGGGTGTGGCAGTGGGTGCAAGCGAAACGTCCGCATGGCGCCTTGCTCGGTCGCCAGTTCGATATCGAAATGGGCGGTGAAACGATCCTCACGCTGCCAGTAGGCTTCAAGTTGCCGGCGCACCTCGCGCGATTGCTCCATGCCGAACCAGAGAAACGCTTCACGGCCGAGGGTGACGATGTCACGTCCGCGCCAGTTTTCAATCAACAAACGCTGCATGAGCGGATGAAAGCGACGCTTGATCGCCATCGACCAGGCCCGATTGCCGAGTGGCTTGTAAGGCACTGTGTTGATCCAGAAGAAGGCTTCGCCGAGCGCGCGGCCGGCCTCGAAATCCGGCATGTCTTCGCCGTGCAGATGCCGATAGAGCCCGCGGCGTACCAGCTGACCGCCACCACCGATGAACGGCTCGCCGTAGCGCACCTCCTCACGACCAGGATCACGACCGAAGAAGGCAAGCGGCGCGTCGGCGCGACCGAGCCCGATGATCGGCTCCAGCGAGTCCTTCTCGAATTGCTCATAGACGGCCAGGTCAATGCCGTCGGTTTCCGCTGCGAGCGCGCGGAATGCCTCGTGTTGTGCTTGATCGAGCGCTATCGGGCGCCGCTTCGGCTCAGAGGTCGCTTTCATCAACCAACGTCACCTCGGCTGCGGAGATCACATACGCGGCATCGGCCAGCTCGTTGCTGACCGGCTCGATTCGCAGCGTGCCGTCCACCCACAGCGGTGCGTAGATGTCGTCCAAGGCGATACCGTCCGAATAATGAACCATCACGATCTGGTTCGGCGGTGGCGGTGGAACGTGGATACAGGCGCCCGGATAGGGCACTAAAAAGAACTCGGTGCTGCGGCCTTCGCTGTCGGTTTCCAGCGGCACGGGGTAGCCACCGAGACGGATCTCCCTTCCGTCCAGTGAAGGCACGGTTTTGGCCGAATACATCACTTCCGGCAGACCGCTCCCTTGCTTGAGCCCACCCTGATCGCTGAAGCCATCGGCTTCGGGTGAGTTGTGCTCGATCTCCGGCATCTCTTCCAGCGCCTTGCGATCCTCGGCTGGCATCAGCTCGAGCCAGTCGAGCTCCGCCGGTGCGGCGTGGACGAGGGAGCTACAGCACAGAAGCAGTGAAAGGATTATCGGGCGCATGACAACCGAACGATGAAAGGAGCGGGGCCGCAGAGCGCGGCCCAGCGGATCAGTGCTTACGGCCGGTCACCATGCCGTAAATCACCAGCAGGATGATCGCACCGATTACCGCACCGATAAAGCCTGCGCCTTCGCCGCCTGGTAGAGCCCAAGTGCCTGGCCGCCATAGGTAGCCAGCAGCGAGCCGCCGATACCCAGCAGGATGGTCATGATCCAGCCCATGCTGTCGTTGCCGGGTTTCAGGAAGCGAGCGATGATGCCTACGATCAGGCCGATGATGATGGTTCCGATGATGCCCATTGCAGTCTCCTCTAGTCGAAAATACGCGTCACGTAATTTCGGACCGGGAGCGGGCCAGGCAGTTCGACGCCAAACCTGCGAGCCAGACGGCCGGAGGATTCAGTCGCGCTGGATCAGCGACTCGACCGCAGTGACCTGCCGATCAAGCGTGGCGCGATCCGGGCAGCGCAGGGTGGCATGGCCGACCTTGCGTCCGGCCTTGAATGCCTTGCCGTAGTGATGCAAATGGCAATCCTCGACGGCAATGACCTTCGCCACAGGCGGTACCTCGCCGATGAAGTTGAGCATTGCGCTCTCGCCCAGTTTCGCCGTCGAGCCCAGCGGCAGGCCGGTCACGGCGCGCAGGTGATTTTCGAACTGGCTGCACTCGGCGCCCTCGATGGTCCAGTGCCCGGAGTTATGCACGCGCGGCGCAATCTCGTTGGCCTTCAGCCCACCATCGACTTCGAAGAATTCGAAAGCCAGCACACCGACATAGTCCAGCTTGGTCAGCACGCGAGACACATAGTCTTCAGCCAGCGACTGCAGCGGATGATTGTTGCTGGCCACCGACAACCGCAGGATGCCGTCTTCATGGGTGTTGTGCACCAGCGGGTAGAAACAGGTCTCGCCATCGCGCCCACGCACGGCGATCAACGAAACCTCGCCACTAAACGGCACGAAGCCCTCCAGGATGCACGGCACGCTACCCAGCTCGGCAAACGCACCGGTGACATCCGCCGGTTTGCGTAAGACCTTCTGGCCCTTGCCGTCGTAGCCCAGCGTGCGGGTCTTGAGCACGGCAGGCAAACCGATACTCGTCGCGGCGGCGTCGAGATCGGCCTGAGACTGGATGTCGGCGAAGGCCGGCGTCGGGATACCCAGGTCCTTGAACATGGACTTCTCGAACCAGCGATCACGGGCGATGCGCAGGGCATCGGCGCTCGGATAGACCGGGACGAACTGAGAGAGGAATGCCACGGTTTCAGCCGGCACGCTCTCGAACTCGAAGGTCACCAGATCGACCTCGTCCGCGAGCTGGCGCAGGTGGTCCTGATCGCCGTAATCCGCTCGCAGATGCTCGCCCAGGGCCGCGGCGCAGGCATCTGGCGCCGGGTCGAGGAAGGCGAAGTTCATGCCCAGCGGCGTTCCCGCCAGGGCGAGCATGCGGCCCAGCTGGCCGCCACCGATTACGCCGATCTTCATTTACGCGTTCCTCGGGTCAGGGTTGTCGAGCACGGTCTGGGTCTGTTCGTCGCGGAATGCCTTCAGCGCGGCGTGGTATTCAGGGAATTCGTGACCAAGGATGCTGGCCGACAGCAGCGCCGCGTTGATCGCGCCTGCCTTGCCGATGGCCAGTGTGGCGACCGGTACGCCAGCGGGCATCTGCACGATCGACAGCAACGAATCCACACCCGAGAGCATCGAAGACTGCACCGGCACGCCAAGCACCGGCAGATGCGTCTTAGCCGCGCACATACCAGGCAAATGAGCCGCGCCGCCTGCGCCAGCGATGATCACCCGCAGCCCGCGCGCTTCGGCCTGTTCGGCGTACTGGAACAGCAGATCGGGGGTGCGGTGCGCGGACACCACGGTGACTTCATGCGGAATGCCGAGTTTCTCCAGCATGTCTGCGGTGTGGCTCAAGGTGGACCAGTCGGACTTGGAGCCCATGATCACGCCTACCAGTGCGGTCATCGTCGTGCCTCTCTTCGGCGCCCGCGGGCGCATCAGGAACAACGGCCGCGCTGGTGACAGCGCGGCCGTGCAGGTACATGGTCGGATCGGTCCGACCGAAGGCCGCGCAGTATACCGCAGGCCCCCGCCCGCCGGCACCCGCGGCCGTACGTCCGACTACGCCGTCGATCGCGGCGGGTATTGCTCGAAGTCAATGATGGACCCGGGTCGGGAGCAGACTGGCGGCTCCGATGCAAAGGAGACTCCCCATGACCCAGACCATGAAAGCCGCCGTGGTGCATGCGTTCGGCGAACCACTGCGTATCGAGGAAGTGAAGGTCCCGCTGCCGAGCGCCGGGCAGATACTGGTAAAGATCGAAGCTTGTGGCGTCTGCCATACCGACTTGCACGCGGCCGAAGGGGACTGGCCGGTACGTCCCACCCTGCCCTTCATTCCGGGCCATGAAGGTGTCGGCTACGTCGCCGCTGTTGGCAGCGGCGTAATACGGGTCAAGGAAGGCGATCGCGTCGGCGTGCCCTGGCTCTATACCGCCTGTGGCTGCTGCGAGCATTGCCTGACCGGCTGGGAAACCCTGTGTACCGCGCAACAGAACACCGGTTATTCAGTCAACGGTGGCTACGCCGAATATGTCCTGGCTGACCCCAATTATGTCGGCATCCTGCCGGACAAGGTCGCGTTCGATGAGATTGCACCGATCCTCTGCGCCGGCGTCACGGTTTACAAAGGCCTGAAGATGACCGGCGCCCGTCCCGGCCAGTGGGTGGTGATTTCCGGTGTCGGTGGGCTGGGCCATGTCGCGGTGCAATACGCCAAGGCGATGGGCTTGCACGTGGTGGCGGTCGACGTCGACGATGCCAAGCTGGAACTGGCGAAGACGCTCGGCGCCAGCCTGACCATCAATGCTCGCCGCGAAGACCCGGTGGCGATCGTCCAGCGCGACATCGGCGGGGCGCATGGGGTGCTGGTCACTGCAGTGTCCAACAGCGCTTTCGGCCAGGCCATCGGCATGGCTCGCCGTCACGGAACGGTCGCGCTGGTTGGCCTTCCGCCGGGCGATTTCCCTACGCCGATCTTCGATGTGGTGCTCAAGGCCATCAGCATTACCGGCTCGATCGTCGGCACCCGCGCCGACCTGCAGGAAGCGCTGGATTTCGCCGCCGAAGGCCTGGTCAAGGCGACTATCCATGCTGGCAAACTGGACGACATCAACCAGATCTTCGACCAGATGCGCGCGGGGACCATCGAGGGGCGCATTGTTCTGAGCCTTTAAGTGCAGGCCCGGATGCGCCAAGCTCGCGTCCGGGCCCAACTCAATCCGCAACCGCCATCTCAGCAACCTGACCCGCGCCGCTTTCCAGCTTGCGCCAGAGCAGTCGCACCGGTGCCTTGCGCACCAGCGCACAGCGATACAGACGAATCTCCAGCGGCACCCGCCAATGCTCGGCTCCGCAGATCACCAGCTCACCGCGCTCCAACTCGGCGGTCACGGAGAGTCGTGGTACCCAGGCCAGCCCCAGTCGCTGCATGGCCATACTTTTCAGGCTATCGGCCATCGCCGTCTCATACACCGTGGACGACCGGAGCCCGCGCTGACGCAGCAGCAGGTTGACCGAGCGGCCCAGCGACGCACCAGCGCTATAGGCCAGCAGCGGGACGGTCTGGCCACTGTCGGGGTCGAACAGCGGCTCACCGGCTTCATCCGCCGCACAGACCGGCACGATATCGGTGCGCCCCAGCGATAAGGACGGAAACAGCTCGGGATCCATCTGCAGCGTGGCATCCGGATCGTAGTAGGCAAGGATCAGGTCGCAGGCCCCTTCGCGCAGGGAATGCACCGCCTCACCGACATTGGTCGCCACCAGCCGACTGTTCACCGGCACGCCATCCTGTCGCAAGCGCGCCAGCCACTCGGGAAAGAAGCCCAGTGCCAGCGAATGAGCCGCGGC
This sequence comes from Pseudomonas sp. SST3, assembly GCF_003325755.1. The sequence continues at coordinate 272,970 of NZ_QORI02000002.1, forward strand.
GAACTGCAGTACCTCGCCGCGCTGGCCCTCAAGGTTGTGCAGGTAACGCACCACCTCACCGAGCTGCTCCACCATGTTGCGCGCCGTGACGAGGAACAATTGCCCCGCCTCGGTCAATTCGACAGGCGTCCGGGCACGATTCACCAAGGTCACGCCAAGGGTATTTTCCAGGCTGCGGATACGTCGGCTGAATGCCGGTTGTGTGACGAAACGCCGCTGCGCCGCCTGGGAGAAGCTGCGTGTAGCGGCCAGCGCGACGAGGTCTTCCAGCCATTTGGTATCAATGTTCATGCCGGCTCCTGCTGGCTCGATCGAAGGTGAGGTAGCGCGGTATAGCGCTTGAAAGCGAGACGACGTCACATGCGCATTATGCCGATCACGCATGACCCAGCGTTTAACGGCATTGGTGGAAAATCCGCCCGACGCCTTATTCTATAGGCCTTCGCGGCAAGTGCCGCACTTCTCTCGGATGAGAACAATCATGTCCTCCGCTGCATCCTTCCGCGTCGAAAAAGATCTGCTTGGCTCCCTCGAAGTACCCGCTGACGCCTATTACGGCATCCAGACCCTGCGCGCCGTGCACAACTTCCGCCTGTCGGGCGTACCGCTGGCCCACTACCCCAAACTGGTGGTCGCGCTGGCGATGGTCAAACAGGCGGCAGCGGACGCCAACCGCGAGCTCGGGCATCTCAGCGATGCCAAGCACCTGGCGATCAGCCAGGCTTGTGCGCACCTGATCCGTGGCGAGCATCACGACCAGTTCGTCGTCGACATGATCCAGGGCGGCGCAGGCACTTCGACCAACATGAATGCCAACGAGGTCATCGCCAACCTGGCGCTTGAGTACATGGGTCACGCCAAGGGCGAGTACCGCCATTTGCACCCGAACAATGACGTGAACATGGCGCAGTCCACCAACGACGCCTACCCCACCGCCATTCGCCTGGGCCTGCTACTCGGCCACGACACGTTGCTGGCCAGCCTCGACAGTCTGGTGCAGGCCTTCGCCGGCAAGTCTGCTGAGTTCGCGCATATTCTCAAGATGGGTCGCACCCAGCTGCAGGACGCAGTACCGATGACGCTCGGCCAGGAATTCCGAGCGTTCGCCACCACCCTTGGCGAAGACCTTGAGCATTTGCGCCTGATCGCGCCGCAACTGCTGGTCGAGGTCAACCTCGGCGGAACGGCCATCGGTACCGGCATTAACGCCGACCCGAACTATCAAGCCCTGGCCGTTCAGCGTTTGGCGACCATCAGCGGTCATCCGCTGAAACCCGCCGCCGACCTCATCGAAGCCACGTCGGACATGGGCGCCTTCGTCACCTTTTCCAGCATGCTCAAGCGCCTGGCGGTCAAGCTGTCGAAGATCTGCAACGATCTGCGCCTGCTTTCCAGCGGCCCGCGCACCGGGATTAACGAGATCAATCTGCCAGCGCGTCAACCCGGAAGTTCGATCATGCCGGGCAAGGTCAACCCGGTGATCCCCGAAGCGGTCAATCAGGTAGCCTTCGAAGTGATCGGCAACGATCTATCGCTGACCATTGCCGCCGAGGCCGGTCAGCTGCAGCTCAACGTCATGGAGCCGCTGATCGCCTTCAAGCTGTTCGATTCGATCCGTTTGCTGCAGCGCGCCATGGACATGCTGCGCGAGCACTGCATCGTCGGCATCACCGCCAACGAGGACCACTGCCGTCGGTTGATGGAAAACTCCATCGGCCTGATCACCGCACTGAACCCCTACATCGGCTATGAGAATGCCACCCGCATCGCCGGGCAGGCCTTGCTCAGCGGTCGCGGCGTGCTGGAGCTGGTGCGCGAGGAACAGCTGCTGGATGACGCCACCCTCGACGACATCCTGCGCCCGGAAAATATGATCGCCCCGCGCCTGGTGCCGCTGAAGGCCTGACCCAGCCACCTCACCCAGTCACAAGGCGCCCGCTGACGGGCGCCCTTCTAGCAAGCCGCCGCCTATGCTTGCCTTTTCTATAGACGTGAATCAGAGCACCACGCTCAACACGTCCCAGCGCCTGCCTGCGCCGCGCGGTCCTGGTGCTGGGTTGGTTATGCCGGGCCTGGTGCTCACCGCAGCCGGCTGAAGCTCGAAGGCTGAGCGTTGATTGCAGGAATCGATCGCATCTCGATATGGGTCGCTCAGCGCGGCTCCAGCAACTCGGGTGCGCCGCCCCTCACCAGCGGTGCCTGGCATACGATCAAAGCGTGACCCGGTACAAGAATCAGCTGTGCGCCCTTGCGTAGACTCCGCCGATTTCACGGAGGTCTCATGCAAAAACTACTCGCCACTACCCTGTTATTCAGCTCGCTCCTTGGTGCGCCGCTCGTCCATGCCGAGTTGCCGAAGGGGTATGAAGTAGTCTTGCAGACCGAGAATTTTCCGCCGTTCAACATGGCCGATGGCGGCAAGAATTTCGCCCGGGAAGAACACATCCAGGGCATCAGCGCGACCACCGTTCGCGAGATGTTCAAGCGCGCCGAGATTGCCTACTCAATGACGCTGCGCTTCCCCTGGGATCGTATCTATCAGTCGACGCTGGAGCTACCTGACCACGGCCTGTTTTCCACCTCGATGACCGATGAGCGCCGGCCATTGTTCAAGTGGGTCGGCCCCATCGCGCAATATGAAAGCGTGCTGCTCTCGGCGCCCGGCACGGACCTCAAGCTGACCAGCCTGGCTCAAGCCAAGGGTTACACCATCGGTGCCTACAAAAGCAGCGCGGTAAGCCAGCGCATCGAGGCGCAGGGGCTGACACCCGTCAATGCGTTGCGCGATCAGGAGAATCTGCAGAAATTACTCAGCGGTCGAATCGACCTCTGGGCCACGTCCGATCCGGTCTGGCGCTATTACGCCAAGCAGAAAGGCGTGAGCGGTCTCAACACCGTGCTGGTATTCAACTCCGCACCGCTGTATCTGGCGCTGAACAAAGACACCCCTGACGAAGTGGTCACACGCTTGCAGCAGGCGCTGGACGAAATGAAGACCGAAGGTTACGGCAGCTGCGTCAAACACCCCGAGCTCTGCTGAGCCGCACCGATAGCGCGATGGCGCGAGGCGCCATCACAGCCCGAACCGCATTCCTTCCCCGGCTTCGCCGGCCCGATAGCCAACCATTGGAACGGCTCCGCAATTACTCGATCTCGAACAACCCATCGCGTATTTGCACAGATGCCAGCCGCTCCCGAATCTCCGGTTCGATCCGTGGATCGTCCAGGCCATAGAGCATGACCTGGCGGTAGGCGTTGACTCGATTGATCTCGCTACCCAGATATTCCCAGACCACACGGGTACAGGCCGGGGTGCGTCGATCGCCACTGGAGACACCGGTCTTCAGGCCGTTGAGGCGGCTGATTCGGCTCTTGAAGCTGGGAATGAGGATGGTCTGGCTCATCTCGTTGCCGGTCAGCGATTCGTAATCGATGAGAAACAGGCGATCCTGCAGGTAGAAGGCGGCACCGAGATAGCGGCAGCGCACCACACCGTCCTCCTGCTTGGGATTGTCGGGGCGCGACTGCTCCTGACGCTCCTGCCGCTCGAATACATAGCTGCCGCGGTCCTCGCGCAAATGAACCAGCGACAGCAGTATCTGCCCCGGCACCGACATGCAATTGGCGTATTCGAGGTAGTACCCGCAATACCGGGCCAGGCTGTTGGCGTTGTCGCGCATCGGTTGGAACAACTCCAGGAGCGGATCGCTGGCAGCGATGCGCTCCTGGTCGTGCCGTCGCAAACCGATCAATTGGCCGAACTGGTCGCTAGGCAGCCCCAACTCATAACCCTCGACGCCGAAAAAATCGCAGATGCGCTTGAGGTTGTGCGCGGTGGGGCGGCTCTGCCCATTGAGGTACTTGTTGAACTGTGCGCGGTTGATGCCGACCTTGCGGCAGACTTCGGCGATTGAGCGGTAGTGACTGCAGAGCAGCTTGAGGTTGGTCCCTAGATGGTCCTGCATGGTCGATCCCAGTGATGCGAGCGGCGCGATTCTAGCATCAACTCGCGCCATGTTGCCGCGACCCGCGTAATTGCGCGAGCGCCGCATCTGGCCAACCATTCCCGCCCTGCGTCACTTCATTCGTCAAAAACAACAAGAGAGACTTTCCACCATGCTCGATCTTCTCAACGATCTCATCTGGAGCAAGCTGCTCATCATGATGCTGATAGGCCTTGGCCTGTACTTCACCATCGCCTCGCGCTTCGTCCAGTTTCGCTACTTCGGCAGCATGTTTGGCATCTTCGGCGAAGCCTTCAAACGCCAGCCGGGTCAGCTCAGTTCCTTCCAGGCGCTGATGCTCAGCGTCGCCGGCCGCGTGGGCGCCGGCAACATTGCAGGGGTTTCGGTAGCGATCATGCTCGGCGGTCCGGGCGCGATCTTCTGGATGTGGGTCGTGGCGCTGGTCGGCATGGCCACCAGTTACTTCGAGTGCTCGCTGGCGCAGCTGTACAAGCGTCGTGAGCCAGACGGTGGCTACCGCGGCGGCCCTGCATTCTACATTCAGCACGGACTGGGCCAGCGTTGGCTGGGCATCGTGGTTTCGCTGCTGCTACTGGTGACCTTTGGTTTCGGCTTCAACGCGGTGCAGTCCTACACCGTCGCCAGCTCGTTGAACGACACGTTCGGCGTGCCCACCTTCGTGAGCGGCATTGCATTGATGGTGGTGATCGGATTGATCATCTTCGGCGGGATCAAACGCATCGCCAAGTTCGCCGATGTGCTGGTACCCGTCATGGCTTTTGCCTACATTGCTATGGCGGTCTTCGTCATCGGCAGCAACGCCGGGCAAATCCCGGAAGCCTTCGGGACCATTTTCAGCGCCGCCTTCGGGCTGGAGCCCGCCTTCGCGGGTGGCATCGGCGCAGCGATCATCATGGGCGTCAAGCGCGGTCTGTTTTCCAACGAAGCCGGCCTCGGTAGCGCGCCTAACGTGGCGGCGGTGGCCGAAGTCAAGCATCCGGTGGCGCAGGGCATCGTGCAGTCGCTCAGCGTGTTCATCGACACCATCGTGCTATGCAGCTGTACCGCGCTGATCATCATCCTCTCCGGCGTCTTCGAACCGGGCAGCGAGATGGCCGGTGTCGTGTTGACTCAAACCGCCGTGGCCGCCGTCGTCGGCGAATGGGGCCGGGTATTCATCAGCCTCGCGTTGCTGCTGTTCGTGTTCACCACGCTGATCTATAACTATTATCTCGGCGAGAACGCCCTGGGCTTCTTCACCGTCAAGCGCTGGCCGGTAATGGCCTATCGGCTACTGGTGGTTGCCTTGGTAATGTGGGGTTCGGTACAGGACCTGGGCACGGTGTTCGCGTTCGCCGACGTCACCATGGGCCTGCTGGCGATCTGCAACCTGGTCGCCTTGGCGCTGCTGTTCAAAGTCGGTCTGCGCCTGATGCGAGACTATGACAGCCAGCGTGAGGCGGGTGTAGAGTCGCCAGTATTCGACCCGAAACAGTTTGCCGATCTGGAGCTGGACCCGAATGTCTGGCCGGCCAGGGGCACCGCTGAAAAAACTGCTGACGGCACGGTCGCTGCGTCTCAGGCACATCAGCTTTAAACGTTCGCGAACGTACATGACAGGGGCCGCACAGGCCCCTGTTTCATATAGGAGATAGCGATGCCGGCTTCCAGAAACATTCTGGTGCTGTATACCGGCGGCACCATCGGCATGCAGCAGAGCAGTGAGGGCCTGATGCCTGCCTCCGGCTTCGCCGGCAGGCTGCGCGAGCAGCAGAATCAGCAACCACCGCTGACCCTTCCTGATTGGCAGTTCCGCGAGCTGCTGCCGCCGATCGACAGCGCCAACATGAACCAGACCAACTGGCTGGCCATGGTCGAGGCCATCCGTGCCGGCGTCGAGCAGCATCACTGCGATGGCATTCTTGTGCTGCACGGCACCGATACCCTGGCCTACAGCGCCGCCGCCCTGAGCTTCCTGCTGCTCGGCTTCGAGGTGCCGGTGATACTGACGGGCGCGATGCTGCCGGCCGGCGTATCGGGCAGCGATGCCTGGGACAATCTGTTCGGCGCGATGCAGGCGCTACATGCCGGTGTCGAGCCTGGGGTCCATCTGTATTTCAGCGGCAAGCTGATGCCGGGCGTCCGGGCCAGCAAGCTGGGTACCGCCACCCTTGATGCGTTCGGCATTTCGCCGCGTCTGCGCCGGAGCGAGCGTGCGCCGAAAATTCCGTCTGCGCTCGACTATCGCCAGCCTCGCCGGCCGGTCAACCTGGCGGTATTGCCGCTGTATCCGGGCATGCAGGCATCGCAGCTGCGCGCCCTGCTTGCCAGCGGCGTGCAGGGCCTGCTGCTCGAATGTTACGGCAGCGGCACGGGACCAGCCGACGATGCCGAGTTGCTGGCGGTGTTGAAGGAGGCGCACGCGCGAGGCGTGGTGCTGGCCGCGATCAGCCAATGCCCGCAGGGTCACGTAGAGTTCGATATCTACGCAGCCGGCAGCAAGCTGGCCGCCAGCGGACTGATTTCCGGCGGCGGCATGACCCGCGAGGCAGCGCTCGGGAAGCTGTTCGCCCTGCTCGGTGCCGGCTTGTCGCAAGCGGAAGTGGAACACTGGTTCGCCCTCGATCTCTGCGGCGAGCGCGCCGCTTAGCCTCACCGGCCGTTCAGCTCGGCTTCAGATCCAGCGCCTGCAGGCAGGCACGGACCTGTCGGCGCAGCTCATCGAGGTCCACAGGTTTGGTCAGACGAGCCAGGCAGTCCATCTCGTTGCCTGTTTCGATGGCCGCGGTCAGTACGATGACCGCCAGATTCCGCGTGGCCGGCGCCTGACGCAGCAGCGACAGCAGTTCGTCGCCCTTCAGTCCAGGCAGGTTAAGGTCCAGTAACAGCAGTTCGGGTGGATCGGTGAGTAGGTGTTCCAGCGCCGCCCTGCCATTATCGATCACGCTGACTTCTGCCATGTCCGCCAACGCCCTGCGCACCAGCAACTGACTCGCAGGATCATCTTCGACATAGACAATTCGCGGCCGCTCGTGGACCGGTAGCTCCGGTTGTGGTTCGAGAACCGGCAGGGCGACCCAGAACAGACTGCCGGTACCGAGCTCGCTCTCCACGCCGATACTGCCGCGCATCAACTTGGCATATTCCAGGCTCAGCGACAGCCCGATGCCCGCACCCTGAATGTTCGAATTCTCACGCCCAAGGCGCTGGAAAGGCTCGAACAGCTGTGCCTGCAATGCCTTGTCGACGCCCAGCCCACTGTCTTCGACCAGTAGACGCACCTGGCCGGCGACTGTTTCGACGCCAAGCAGAATCTTCCCGGATGGTTTGTTGTACTTGATCGCATTCGATAGCAGATTGAGCAGCACCTGACGCAAACGCCGCGGCTCGGCCAGCACCTCGATGGGGGCCGCCGGCAGGTCGAGTTCCAGTTGCAGCTCATGGCGTTGAACCTCGAGTGTCACCAGCTCTGCGCATTCGCGCATCAGCGCCGTGACCTCGACCCGCTTGAGCTCAAGGCGTGGCCGCTCTGCCTGCAGGCTCGACCAATCGAGAATGTCACCGAGCAGCTGGTTCAAGTGCCGGCTGGCCAGCAGAATCTCGTCGAGGTAGTCGGCCGCCTCGGGGTCGGCTTCAGGTGAGCAGTCCATCCGCATCAGCTGGGCGAAACCGAGGATTGCGTTGAGCGGAGTGCGCAGTTCGTGGCTGACGCTGGAAATCAGATGGGTCTTGGCCTCGTTGGCCGCCTGCGCCTGCTGCGTGGCATGGCGCAGGTCCTCTTCGACCCGCTTGATCGCATCGATGTCGACATGGGTACCTGCCAGCAGCGTGGCCTCGCCGGTGCGCGGATCACGCTCGAGTACCCGGCCGCGGCTGAGCAACCAATGGTATTCGCCGAGTGCGTCGGCAAAGCGAAACTCGCATTCATAGCGCATCGTTTCGCCCGTCTGCATACGTGCCCGCTCGGCCCGCACACGCGGCAGATCACGCGGATGAATGCGCTGCAGGAACTGCGTTTCACTGAGCTGTGCCGAGGGTAGCCCGAAGCGCACAGGAAGTCGCCCGCGAAACTGCAGCGTGGCGCTGCGCATGTCATTTTCCCAGAGACTTTCGGTCGCGCTCTCCAGTACCAGCTCGAGGCGGTTCTGCGTCTGTGACCGCTGCGCCTCACTGAGCTCCAGCTGGGCGCCAATCGCCCGAGTGTGCTGCGCCAGATCATCGAGTTCCCGGATATCGGAGGAGACCGGCTGCGGCCGCCACTGACCCTGGCCGATCTGTCCCATCATCTGCGAAATACTGGCGATCGGCGAAATCAGCGATTGACTAAGCCGCCGCGCACGCAGCCACATGTACGCGAAGAACAGCAGGTAGAACAGGAACAGGCCGGCGATCAAGAGATAGCCGATCTGCTGGTAGCGGTTGGCCAGGGTATTGGTCTTGTCGAACACTTCGGCTTCGTCCACCACCGTCAGCAGATGCCAACCGGTCTGCTCCACCGTGGCCCAGGCCACCAGCTGCTGGCGGCCATTGAGGCTCACTCGCTGCACGCCAACTGCCTGCGTCGCGATGGTTTGCGCCAGCTTTCGGGTTTCCGGGCGGCGGCCGAGGCGGAAGTCCTCGGGCTTGACGATCTCCTGGCGGATGGCTTCCTCGTACGAGTGCTCGGACAGTTCATCGAGGCCGAACTGGGTCTCGCCCGCCTCGGGCAACGCCATGATATTGAGGTCGCGGCTGATCAACATGGCATAGCCATCCCAGGGCACCCGCAACTGACCGATCTGTTGCAGGATGCCGCCAACGGTAATGTCGATGCCGCTGACCCCTTCCAGAAAGTCATCGCGATACACCGGCGCGATGGCCGACATCATCCAGCCGTGCCCGGCCGGATCCAGGTAGACGTCGGTCCACACCACCCGCCGCGCCGGGTTGTGCCAGGAGCTGGCCATGTAATAGAAGTTGTAGCTGGGGATGTCCATATTCGGCGGATACTGCTCCGCGGTGTTGAACCAGGGATAGATATGGTTGTAGCTGTCCCAGCTGTTGAAATAGAGGCTGGCGATCAGCGGATTGCCCGCGTGCAGCTCCTTCATCAGCGGATCGAGACGGCGCAAGCGCGCAACCTTCGCAAGATCCTGCAGTTCACGGGCGGTGGCGGCCGAGTAAAAGCTTGCCGCGCCGCCTTCATCATGGGGGCTGTAGCGAACCCCGCCGGGATCAAGCCGCAGCTGCGGAAGCGGCTCAGCGCTATCGTCTTCAAGCGCGCGGAGAGTGAAATTGCGAAACAGCGTCGTGGCACTCGCGACCTGCTGCAATTGCTGGCTGATGATCCTCGCTTCGCGGCCGACCGTCGTCTGCAGCTCAGCGAGCGCCGTCTCGCGCAGATGCTCGATCTGCGCATCACGAATGGCGTTATTGGTCAGCAGATAGACTGCGATCAGTACCACTTCGACCAGCACCAGCGGAATCAGCGCGCTCTGCACGAATGCACGCCAGATCCATTGGCGTATCCCGGTAGGGGTTTTCAATGACACAACGCTGCTCCAGCGAGCCGATTCAAGCGGCAGGTCGCCGCGCCACCGCAACCGGTTTCCGCCCGTGTAGAAAACGCTAGCAATACCACCCGTCTCAGCGATTCGCCAGTTCGATCAGGTCTGCTCGCCAGTCCACGCCCTGCGGCAACGCCAGGAAGAACGGGTTCAGATAACTTTCGCGCGCTTCGTAGGTCAACGTAGCACCGCTGATATCCAGCACCTCGCCGCCGGCACCCTCAAGCACACCCTGGGCCGCCGCGGTATCCCATTGCGAGGTCGGCGCAAGGCGTGGATAACAATCGGCGGCACCTTCGGCCAGCAGGCACAGTTTCAAGGAACTGCCGATATTGGCCAACACCAGCTCGCCGAAACGCTGGCGCAAGCCTTCAAGCAAGCGCTCCTGGGCCTCACTGGAGTGACGGCGGCTGGCAACCACGGTGAATCGCTCGGCCGGTTGCTGACGCACCCGTAACGGCTGCGTCGTTCCGTCGGCTTCGGCCCGCCAGGCGCCGAGCCCGGCGCCACCGTAATAGCAGCGGCCATTGGCCGGGATGCCAACCACTCCGAACAGCACCCGGCCTCGCTCGATCAGCGCCACGTTGACAGTGAACTCCTCGCTGCCGGCAATGAACTCCTTGGTGCCGTCAAGGGGATCGACCAGCCACCAGCGCGTCCAGCCGGCACGTTCGGCGAGATTCAGGTCGCAGTCCTCCTCGGACAGCACCGGGATGCTGGCATCCAGCGCACGCAGGCCGTCAGCCAGTAGATGATGGGCTGCCATGTCGGCAGCGGTAACCGGTGAGGCATCGGCTTTTTCCAGCACCTCCACACCACTGCGCCAGTGTGGCAGGATCGCCTGCCCTGCGTCGCGAACGAGATCGATGACCCGAGTCAGATATGGATGGCTCATTGGCCGAACTCCCCCCGCTCGGTCAGCAGATCCCGCGCCAGGTACAACGCCGCCAAGGCCCGCCCTTCGCTGAACTGCGGGTTCTGAATCAGGCTGGACAGCTCTCGCAAATCGACCCGATCGACGCGCATCGGCTCGGGTTCATCGCCCGGCAACTGCTCGGGATAGAGATCGCGGGCCAACACGACCTGAATCTTCTGGCTCATATAACCAGGGGAGAGGGACAGTTCGGTCAGCAGCTCCAGCTTGCGCGCGCCGAAACCGGCTTCTTCCTTCAGCTCGCGGTTGGCCGCATCGAGCACATCCTCACCCGGCTCGATCAGCCCCTTGGGTAACGACAGCTCGTAGGTGTCGGTGCCACCGCAATATTCCTCGATCAGCAGCGCCCTGCCGTCGTCCTCCAGCGCAACGATCATCACCGCGCCATAGCCGGAGCCCTTTCCGACCAGCCGTTCGTAGGTGCGCTCGACACCGTTGGAAAACCGCAGCTGCAGCTCCTCGACACGGAACAGACGGCTGGTGGCAACGATCTCACGGGCAAGCACGGTAGGTTTCTGGCGCATGGGGATATCCTTGAAACGCGAGCCGCAATCATAACCCGCCTTTTCGTGTGAGCCGTGAACGCTTTGCATCGAACCGACCACTGTCGCACCATGGGGTCAATTGCCGAAGAAGAGCCCATCATGATCGCTTCACTGCCCTGGCCTGAAATCGACACCGTCCTGTTGGACATGGACGGCACCTTGCTGGACCTGCACTTCGATAACCATTTCTGGCTCGAACTCCTACCCCAGCGCTATGCCGAGCTGCACGGCATCAGCCGCGCTATGGCGGAACTGGAACTGGCGCCGCTGTTCAACGAGCACGAAGGCAAACTCACTTGGTACTGCCTGGACTTCTGGACCCGCGAGCTGAACCTGCCGATCCGCGAGATGAAGCGCGAGATCGTCGATCTGATCGCCCTGCGGCCGGCAGCCGATGAATTTCTTGCGGCCCTGCGCGATACCGGCAAGCGCGTGGTGCTGATCACCAACGCCCATCGCGATTCGTTGTCTCTGAAGCTGGAACGCATCGAACTGGCGCCCTGGTTCGATCGACTGATCAGCTCCCACGATTATGGCTTTCCCAAGGAGCAGGCACAGTTCTGGTACGCCCTGAAGGCGGATCTGGATTTCGATCCGGCCACTTCATTATTCATTGACGATAGCCTGCCGGTATTGCGCAGCGCGCGCGACTTCGGCGTTGCGCATCTACTGGCCATCAGCGAACCAGACAGCCGTCGCGGGCAAAAGAACACCGAAGAATTCCTCGCCGTGGATGATTATCTTGAGCTGGTTCGTAGCCTGCAGGGCTTTGCCGCCTGAACATGGACGCGGCGCCGGCTTAATTGCGCACGACCGAGGTCGCCTATAAGCCATTAGCCGCTTGGAAGGGCGACTAGAATGGCGATGCGTCCGAATGACATAACAAACAACGAGGCCAGGCTGCTGGCTGCGCCTCACCAGGCAAACGATGCCGTATAAGCGCGACGACTGGCGCCAACGGCCCGCCGCGCATCGATGGACGACCTATGGCAGTAAACTCAAGGCCTTGGCCAGCCGGTACCAATGAAATGAGCGGGCGGATCCGCGCCCACGAGTGGAACGCAACGCCTCTGGGCCCGACCGAAGGCTGGCCCGCCTCGCTGCGGATCCTGCTCGACACCCTGCTCGACGCGCCGCTGCCCATGTGCGTGCTCTGGGGCGAGACTGGTGTGCAGCTATACAACGACGCCCATGCTGCGTTGATTGGCGATCGCCATCCTGCAGCGCTGGGCGCGCCGGTGGCGATCACCTGGGAAGCTGTCTGGCCAGAGCTTATCGCCAGCCAGACCGGCGACCGCAGCCAGCCCTGCCTGCTGCGCCACCATCGCCTGCCAGAGGATAGTGCAACCGGCCGTCCGGCCAGCTGGGCCGATCTGGCCCTAAGCCCGATCCGCGACGGCCAGACGATTGGCGGGCAACTGCTGTGCCTGCGCCATAGCGAGGAAGAAGCACTGCGCCGAAGCGAAGCGGAGATCCGAATGATCACCGACGCATTACCGGTGCTCATCGGTTATGTCGATCGGGACGAACGCTATCGTTTCAACAATCGCCATTATGAAAAGTGGTTTGGTCAGACGCCTGAATACCTCTATGGCAAGCATTTGCCAGAGGTGATTGGCGAGCAGGCTTATAACGTTCGCCGGCCGCAGATCAAGGATGCCCTTGCCGGCAAAGAGGTTCTCTTCGAAGCGTCCATGCCGCATCGGGACGGCCAGCTGCGCCAGGCTTCGATGCATTATCTGCCACGCCGCGACAGCGAGGGTCAGGTTCTGGGCTTTTTTGTTCTGGCGCAGGATGTCACCGAGCGCTGGCGCGCCGAGCAGTCGCTGCGAGAGCTCAACGAGACGCTGGAAATGCGCGTACAGGAACGCACCGAGGCGTTGGCAGAAGTCTACGAGCGGCTGGTCACCGAGATGGCCAGCCGCGAGCAGGCACAGGAAGCGCTGCGCCAGGCGCAGAAGATGGAAGCCGTCGGCCAGCTCACCGGTGGCATCGCCCATGACTTCAACAACATGCTGACCGGCATCATCGGCGGGCTGGATCTGATCCAGCGCTACAACCGCTCCGGCCGCCATGGCGAAACCCAGCGCTTCATCGATGCCGCGGTAAGCTCGGCCAACCGCGCCGCCGCGCTGACCCACCGGCTGCTGGCCTTCGCCCGGCGTCAGCCGTTGAATCTTAAGCGGGTCGACCTGAATGCGCTGGTCGAATCGATGCGCGATCTGATGGTGCGCACTCTCGGCAGCCATATCCTGGTCGATGCCCTGCTGGAGCCGGACCTGTGGCCGGCCAGCAGTGACGAGAACCAGCTGGAAAGCGCCCTTCTCAATCTGGTGATCAATGCCCGCGATGCCATGCCCGACGGCGGCAGCCTGTATATCGCCACCGCCAATGTGCAATTGCAGCGTCAAGCCGAGATAGGCGAACTGGCACCGGGACGCTACGTCAGCCTCAGCGTGATCGACAGCGGTTGCGGCATGACGCCCAAGGTTCTGGCGGCCGCCTTCGAGCCCTTCTTCACTACCAAACCCATCGGCCAGGGCACCGGGCTCGGGCTGTCGATGATCTACGGCTTTGCGCGCCAGGCCGGGGGCCATGTGCAGATCCGCAGCGAACCCGGCAACGGCACCGAGGTGACCCTCTATCTGCCAGCGCATCATGAAGCGCCGTTGCCACCAGCGGCCGCCACTCATGATGAGAGGGTCCCGCAGGCGCTGCAGGGCGAAACCGTTCTGGTGGTAGAGGATGACCCCGCCGTGCGCCTACTGGTTTTGGACGTGCTGGGCATGCTCGGCTATCACGCGCTGGAGGCTGCCGAGGGCAACGCCGCCGTGAAGATTCTGGAAAGCAACGAGCACATCGACCTGCTGATCTCAGACGTCGGTTTGCCGGGCATGAACGGTCGCCAGCTGGCCGACATCGCCCGCCAGCAACGCCCCGGATTGAAAGTGTTGTTCATGACCGGTTACGCCGAGCAGGCCGCCAGCAGCGGCTTTCTCGATACCGGCATGGACATGGTCAGCAAGCCGTTCTCCATCGACCATCTGGCCAACCGGGTACGCAACATGCTGACAAGCGACTGGTAGCGCAGCGCCGCGCGTTTTCGGCGTTGCCCACCTGTTCGCCGTGCGCCAACGGGCCGGTACCAGGGACCCCGAGGCGTTCGCGGGGGATTTCGCTATCTGGCGTTATCGCAGGGGCTGTAGGCCCGCGGCGCGCTGTGGTGCGGCAGATGGATCAGATTGAGATGGTGCTGGCGCGCCCAGCGCACGCAGAGGTCGGTCGGTGCCGAGAGGCTGACCAGACTGGCGAAACCGGCGCGCACGGCCTTGTGGATCAGCTCCAGGCTGCAGCGGCTGGTGACCACGGCGAAGCCTTTGCGGCTATCACGACGTTCGCGGCGCAGCGCGCCGATCAGCTTGTCCAGCGCGTTGTGCCGGCCGATGTCTTCGCGGCACAGCACGATTTCGCCGTGCTCGTCGACGTACAGCGCGGCATGCAATGCACCGCTCTGCCGCGCCAGGCGCTGCGCATCGTTGATCCGCGCGCGCAGGTCATGCAGATGCGCGGCCGGCGGCAACGGGCTGGGCGTCAGCGTGGTCAGTTGCGGCAACGCCTGCTCGATCGCCTCCACGCCGCACAGACCGCAACCGCTGGTGCCAGCGAGACTGCGGCGCTGTTGCTTGAGCGCCCAGAACGCACGATTACCGATCTGCACCTCGGCGCTGAACGCCTCGCCGCGACGGCTGAGCTGGATGTCGTAGATTTCATCCACGCTTTCGACAAGCGCGCCGCTCAGGCTGAAGCCGACGACGAAGTCCTCCAGGGCACTGGGCGAGACCATCATCACCGCATGGCTGATGCCGTTGTAGGCGATGGCCAGGGCGCACTCCTCGGCCAGCACCGCGTCGCCCATATGCGCGGCGTCGTCCAGCTCGACATAGGCGTAGGCCTCCGGCGCCGGGTTGGCGACGGACGAGGCGTCGGTGCTAAGAGGGACAAGACGAGGCATGTTAGCGAAATCCTGGCAGCGGTCCTGTAAGGATATTCGACTTAGGCATGCACCTGCGGTTCGATCTGCTCACGCAGGCCCGTCAGTGATTGCAGGGCGAATTCGCTAAGCCCTTCGCCTGCGTTGGCGTCCAGGTGAGCGTAGAGCGCCGTGCGCATCTGCGGATCCCACTGGCGCCTGAGATGCTGAGCGAACTCGTTGCGCGCCTGGGCGGGATCGGGTTGGGAAGCGAAGAAGGCACCGATCTGGTTGGCCATTTTGATCAGTTGCGTGGCATTCATGCCCATCTGCACACCTCGATGCGCTGAAGAGAAAACAGGAGCCACTGGCGAGCCGCACTGGCCCGCCGGCGGGTTTCACAGCTGGGTAACCTGGATACGCGGCAAGAATTCGACCTGCTCGCGGGTGAAGGCCTCGAACTCCTGCTGCCACTTCGACGGCACCTCGACCTTGTGCACCTGTACCGCAGTCACCTTGTACTCGGGACAGTTGGTGGCCCAGTCCGAGTTGTCGGTGGTGATCACGTTGGCGCCGGATTCCGGGTGGTGGAAGGTGGTGTAGACCACACCCGGCTGCATGCGCTCGGTGACCTTGGCGCGCATCACCGTCTCGCCGGCACGGCTGTTGATGCCGACCCAGTCGCCATCGTTGATCCCACGGTCCTCGGCATCCACTGGATGCAGTTCGAGAATGTCCTCGGCGTGCCAAGCGCCGTTGGCGGTGCGCCGGGTCTGTGCGCCGACGTTGTACTGCGACAGGATGCGGCCGGTGGTGAGCACCAGCGGACGCTTGCGCGAGGTGCGCTCTTCGGTCGGGATGTACTCGGTGACCATGAAGCGACCCTTGCCACGCACGAACGCATCCTCGTGCATGATCGGCGTACCTTCCGGCGCCTCGTCGTTGCACGGCCACTGGATACTGCCCATCCGGTCGAGCTTGGCGTAGCTGACGCCAGTGAAGGTCGGGGTCAGGCGGGCGATCTCGTCCATGATCTGCGACGGATGGGTGTAGTTCATCGGGTAGCCGAGGGCGTTGGACAGCGCCACGGTTACTTCCCAGTCTTCCTTGCCGGCCAGCGCGGGCATCACCTTGCGCACCGGTGAAATGCGCCTCTCGGCGTTGGTAAAGGTGCCGTTCTTCTCCAGGAAAGAGGCGCCCGGCAGGAACACATGGGCGTATTTGGCGGTTTCGTTGAGGAAGAGGTCCTGCACCACCACGCACTCCATGGCCTTGAGCGCGTCGGTGACGTGCTGGGTGTCCGGGTCGGACTGCGCTGGGTCCTCGCCCTGCACATAGAGGCCCTTGAAGGTGCCGGCGTGCGCCGCGGCGAGCATGTTGGGAATTCGCAGGCCCGGCTCGTCGAGCAGACTGACGCCCCAGGCGGCCTCGAATTGCGGCCGCACCACCGGATCCGAGACATGGCGGTAGCCCGGCAATTCATGCGGGAAGGAGCCCATGTCGCAGGAGCCCTGCACGTTGTTCTGTCCGCGCAGCGGATTCACCCCAACGCCCGGGCGACCGATGTTGCCAGTGGCCATGGCCAGGTTGGCGATCGCCATGACGGTGGACGAGCCCTGGCTGTGCTCGGTGACGCCCAGGCCGTAGTAGATCGCGGCGTTGCCGCCGGTGGCATACAGGCGTGCGGCTGCGCGTACCTCGGCGGCCGGCACGCCGGTCAGCTCCTGCATGGCCTCGGGGCTGTTGCGCTGCTCGCTGACGAAGGCACGCCATTGCTCGAAGGCTTCGGCCTCGCAGCGCTCGGCGACGAAGGCCTCATTGACCAGCCCTTCCGTGACGATCACGTGAGCCAGGCTGTTGAGCAGGGCGACGTTGCTGCCGGGGCGCAGTTGCAGGTGGTGTTCGGCCTTGATGTGCGGGCTGCGCACCAGGTCGATACCGCGCGGATCGGCGACGATCAGCCGCGCGCCTTCACGCAGGCGGCGCTTGAGCTGCGAGCCGAACACCGGATGGCCGTCGGTGGGGTTGGCGCCGATCACCAACACCACGTCGGCGGACAGCACCGAGTCGAAGTCCTGGGTACCGGCGGATTCGCCGAGAGTGACCTTGAGGCCATAGCCGGTCGGCGAATGGCAGACCCGCGCGCAGGTATCGACGTTGTTGTTGCCGAAGGCGGCGCGCACCAGCTTCTGCACCAGATAGGTTTCCTCGTTGGTGCATCGCGAGGAGGTCAGCCCGCCGACCGAGTCGCGACCGTACTGCGCCTGGATCTCCTTGAAGCGCCTGGCGGCATAACCGATCGCCTCGTCCCAGCTCACCGAGCGCCAAGGCTCGCTGATGCTGTCGCGGATCATCGGCGTCTTGATGCGGTCCGGGTGGGTGGCATAGCCCCAGGCGAAGCGGCCTTTGACGCAGGCATGGCCGTGGTTGGCGTGGCCGTCCTTGTTCGGCACCATGCGCACCACTTCGTTGCCCTTGACCTCGGCCTTGAACGAGCAGCCGACACCGCAATAGGCGCAGGTGGTGGTCACGCTGCGTTCGGCCTGGCCCATCTCGATCAGCGACTTCTCGGTCAGGGTGGCGGTCGGGCAGGCATTCACGCACGCGCCACAGGAAACGCACTCGGAATCGATGAAGCTTTCGTCCTGGCTGGCGGCCACTCGCGAATCGAACCCACGGCCGTCGATCGTCAGGGCGAAAGTGCCCTGCACTTCTTCACAGGCCCGCACGCAACGGTTGCAGACGATGCACTTGGATGGGTCGTAGGTGAAATAGGGGTTGGATTCGTCTTTGGGCTCGGCCAGGTGAGTCTTCACCGGGTCGTAGCGCACCTCGCGCAGGCCGACCACGCCGGCCATGTCCTGCAGTTCGCAGTTGCCGTTGGCCGAGCAGGTCAGGCAGTCCAGCGGATGGTCGGAGATATACAGCTCCATGGTGCCGCGGCGCAGCTCGGCGAGCTTCGGGCTCTGCGTGCGCACCTTCATGCCCGGCTCAACCGGGGTGGTGCAGGACGCCGGATAACCGCGGCGGCCCTCGATTTCCACGGTACACAGGCGACATGAGCCGAACGGCTCCAGGCTGTCGCTGGCGCACAACTTGGGCACGGAAATGCTGGCCTCTTGTGCAGCGCGCATGACCGACGTGCCAGCCGGCACGGTGATGGCGGTGCCGTCGATTTCCACCGTTACCGGGGCGCCGGTGCGGGCGGGAGTGCCATAGTCGAGTTCACGATACAGGGCCATGTCTGTGCCTCCGAATCAGCGGGCTTCGGCGGTGTCTGGCGACACCCCGAAGTCCTCGGGAAAGTGGTTGATAGCGCTCATCACCGGGTAGGGCGTCATCCCGCCGAGGGCACAGAGCGAGGCGCCGAGCATGGTGTCGCAGAGGCTCTTGAGCAGCTCGATACGGCCCGGCTGCGGCCCTTCGGAACGGGCGACGATGATCTGGTCGAGCAGCTCCTCGCCACGGGTCGAACCGATCCGGCAGGGCGTGCATTTGCCGCAGGATTCCACCGCGCAGAATTCCATGGCGTAGCGCGCCATCTCGGCCAGGTCGACCGTATCGTCGAACACCACGATGCCGCCGTGACCGAGCACCGCGCCGAGGGCAGCGAAGGCCTCGTAGTCCAGCGGGGTATCAAACTGCGACTCCGGCAGATAGGCACCCAGCGGGCCGCCGACCTGCACCGCACGGATCGGCCGGCCACTGGCCGAACCTCCACCATATTCATATAGCAGCTCGCGCAGGGTGATGCCGAAGGCCTTCTCGATCAGGCCGCCACGCGCGATGTTGCCGGTCAGCTGGATCGGCAGGGTGCCGAGCGAGCGGCCCATGCCGTAATCCTTGTAATAGGCGCCACCCTTGTCGAGGATGATCGGCACCGAGGCCAAGGAGATCACGTTGTTGATCACCGTCGGCATGCCGAACAATCCTTCGATGGCCGGCAGCGGCGGCTTCGGCCGCACGGTGCCGCGCTTGCCTTCGACGCTCTCCAGCAGCGCGGTTTCCTCGCCACAGATATAGGCGCCGGCGCCACGGCGCAGCTCCAGGTGGAAGGCCTTACCGCTGCGGAGCACGTTGTCCCCCAGGTAGCCGGCGGCGTTGGCTCGGGCGATGGTTTCGAGGAGCACTGCCTCAGCGTGCGGATATTCGGAGCGCAGGTAGATGTAGCCCATGGTGGCGCCGACGGCCAGACCAGCAATGGTCATGCCCTCGATCAGCACATAGGGGTCGTCTTCCATCACCATGCGGTCGGAGAAGGTCCCCGAGTCGCCTTCGTCAGCGTTGCAGACGATGTACTTCTGCGCCGCCTCGCAGCCGAGCACGGTGCGCCATTTGATACCGGTGGGGAAGGCCGCGCCGCCACGGCCGCGCAGGCCGGACTCGGTGACCTCGGCGACGATGGCCTCAGGCGTCATGCCCAGAGCACGCTTGAGCCCGCGATAGCCGTCGTGAGCGATATAGTCATCCAGCGACAACGGGTCGGTGATGCCAGCGCGGGCAAAGGTCAGGCGTTCCTGACGCTTGAGGTACTCGATCTCCTCGGTCAGACCCTGGCCCAGCGGATGCTCGCCGCCCGACAGGAACCCGGCATCGAACAGTCCGGCGACATCCTTGGCCTTGACCGGACCATAGGCGACACGGCCGGCGGCGGTGGCGACTTCGACCAGCGGCTCGAGCCAGAACAGCCCACGCGAGCCATTGCGCACCAGCTTCACGTCGAGGCCACGAGCCGCAGCCTCGGCGGCAATGGTCTGGGCGACCTTGTCGGCACCCAGGCTCAGCGCGGTGACGTCACGCGGTACGTAAACGGTAATGGACTCGCTCATGCGCGAACCTCCTGTTCAGCCAACAGTTCCAACAGACCCTCGGCATCGACGCGGCCATGCAGCTCGCCGTTGAGCATGGCGTTCGGCGCGCAGGCGCAATTGCCCAGGCAATACACCGGCTCGAAGGTGAGGCTGCCGTCTTCGCGGGTCTCGCCGAGCGGCAGGCCGAGCTTTTCCTCGAGTTCGGCAGTCAAGGCCTTGACCCCCATCGAGCGGCAGGCCTCGGCCTGGCACAGCTTGAGCACCTGACGGCCCGGCGGCGTGGCGCGAAAGTCGTGGTAGAAACTGACCACCCCGTGCACTTCGGCACGCGACAGGCTGAGGTCCTCGGCAATCATCGGCAGCAGCTCCGGCGGCACCGCACCGAGGCGATCCTGGATGTCGTGCAGGATGGGTAACAGGGCGCCTGGCCGACCGCGGTGGGCGGCCAGTACCTCACGGGCGACGGCCTGGCACTGCTCGGGGGCGAAGCGCTGGGGAAGAATGGCCATGTTCTATGCTCCAGCCGGCGGCTAAAACCGGTACTGTCGGGAGACAAGCGCCACACATCACGGCTGATGAGCGCTTATCCCAGGTGGCGTTCGAAGGATCGCCACATATGAATAAAAGTTCTTATACTTGGCCGCAGAGCGCCCATGTGCGGCACACTATCATGGGCAATCAGCCGAACAAATATGAAGTCTTGAGCATATGATACGCATCGAAATCCAGCCACGTTGGCGTTTTCATCAACGCGACGGCAGCAGCCTCGATCCCCAAGGTCTGGAACTTCTGCAGGCCGTGCACGACACCGGCAAGCTGACCGAAGCCGCTGCCCGCGTCGGCTATTCCTATCGCCATGCCTGGAACCTGCTGGGCAAATGGCAGGCCTTCTTCGGCAGCCCGCTTATCGATCTGGAACGCGGCAAGGGCGCACGTCTGGCGCCGCTGGGGGAAAAACTGCTGTGGGCCGACCAACGGATTCGCGCGCGGCTATCGCCTCAGCTGGACAACCTGGCCGGCGAGCTGGAGCTGGAACTGAACCGGGTGCTGCAAGCCAGCAACCCGGGCCTGCGCATTCACGCCAGCCACGGTTTCGCCGTGGCGGCGCTGCGCGAGTGGCTGGAGCGCGACCCGAGCTGGCAGTGGGAGGTGCAGTTTCGCAGCGGTAGCGAGGCGATGATCGCCTTGCATCGCCACGACTGCGAAGTCGCCGGCCTGCATGTGCCGGCCGGGCCGCTCGGCGCGCTCAGCATGAACCGCATACAGCCGTGGCTGCGGCCCGACCAGCGGGTAATCACCTTCGTCGTGCGCACCCAGGGATTGATGCTCGCCCCCGGCAATCCGCACGGCGTCGAAGGATTGGGGGACCTGGCGCGTGGCGAGCTGCGCTTCGTCAACCGCGAGCCAGGTTCGGGCACGCGTTTGCTGCTCGAAGATCTATTGCGCCGCGACGAGCTGGACAGCACCGCGATCAAGGGTTTCCACAACGAGGAATTTACCCATGCCGCAGTGGCCGCCTACGTGGCCAGCGGCATGGCCGACGTCGGCTTCGGGGTCGAGGCGGCAGCACGCCAGTTCGGTCTGACCTTCCTGCCCATGGCCCGCGAGCACTACTGCCTGCTGTGCCGCGAGGATAGTCTTGAGCTACCGGCCATGGCCGCGCTGCTACGGGTGCTGCAGAACCCGGAATTCCAGGCGCGCATCAGTCAACTACCCGGGTACGCCTTGAGCCGTCCTGGCGAGGTGCTGCCGTTAACCCAGGCGCTGGAACAATGGAGTCGCGAGAGCCTGCTCTGAGAGCCTTCCTATCCTCTGGCGGATGAATCGTGAACCAACTCACAAAGCTGGTAAGCGAACAACCGAAGCGGGAACTCGACGCGGACTCACCAGTCTATGGCGCAATTCTCGCCGCAAGGCGGCTCTGTCCTCGAGGTGTCTATGAAGTCTCTGCAGTTGCTCCTCCTCTCGCTTGGCTTGACCTGTGGCGGCTACGCCCTGGCGGGCAATACCGAAGCCGCCGTGGGTGGCGCGCTGGGAGGTGCCTTGGGCACGGTGGTCGGCGAACAGTTGGGCGGATCGACCGGCGCGACCATCGGCGCCGGGGTTGGCGGGGCAGCCGGCGGTATGGTCGGTGCCGACAAGCGCAGCCGCACCGAAGCAGCCATCGGCGGCGGCCTGGGCGCCGCCGGTGGCAACGTCATCGGCCAACGAGTCGGCGGCAGCACCGGCGGCTTGATCGGTGCAGCGGTGGGCGGTGGCGCTGGTGGAGCGCTCGGCAACGAATATGGCGATGACGATGATCATCGTGACCGCCGTTATCGTGACGATCGTCGCTACTACGGGCACCCAGGCAAAGCCAAGGGTCACTGGAAGCACAAACACAAGCATCACGACTGATACATACGTTCCGGGCGGGCCGCTCCTTCAGGCCCGCCTCGCCCTCGTCCCGCTATTTCGCCAAAGCCTCCAAGGCCGTGCGCAACCCATCCGGAATCGGCGTCGGCCGATTGCTGGCGCGGTCCACGAACACATGCACGAAGCGCCCCGCCGCGCAGGCCTGCTCTTCACCTACTTTGAAGATCGCCAATTCGTACTGCACCGAGCTGTTCCCGAGCTTGCCAACCCGCATGCCTACTTCCAGCGCATCGGGAAAAGCGATGGATGCAAAGTAGTCGCACGATGAGCTGACCACGAAGCCGACCACTTCGCCTTCATGGATATCCAGCCCACCGCGTTCGATCAGGTAGGCATTCACCGCGCTGTCGAAATAGCTGTAGTAAACGACGTTGTTCACGTGGCCATAGATGTCGTTGTCATGCCAGCGCGTAGTGATCGGCTGGAAGTGGCGATAATCGGCGCGCAGGTGCTGCGGTTGTTCAGCCATTGGAAATCCTTGAGTAGGCAAAGCGCTGCGCAACGCTAACGCGACGCAGCGCGCGGCTCAGTATGCTGCTTGGTAGATCGCCAAGGCATCGGCCTCGGTCACTTCGCGCGGATTGTTGACGAGCAGGCGCTGCTGAAGCATCGCCTCCTTGGCCAGCTGCGGCAGCATGTCTTCCGGCACACAGGCATCGCGCAGGCGAGTCGGCAGGCCGACGCGAGCGCTCATCTGCTCGAACTCCTCAATCAGCTGTTCGGCGTAGGTAGTGGGATCGCCCGTACGCAGCCGGTCACCGAGGACGATCGGCGCCAGTTCGCCGTAGTGAGTGGTAGCCGCGCTGACGTTGAAGCGCAGTACCTGCGGCAGCACCAGCGCATTGGATAGCCCGTGAGGGATATGGAAGTTGCCGCCCAGCGGATAGGCCAGCGCATGCACAGCCGCCACTGGCGCGTTGGCGAACGCCTGCCCGGCCAAGCAGGCGCCGAGCAGCATCGCCTGGCGCGCCTCGCGGTTACCGCCGTTGTGCACCGCCTCGTCGAGATTGGCGGACAGCAGCCGCAGCGCTTCGCGGGCCAGCAGGTCGGACATCGGGTTCTTCTTCAGTGCGCTGGTATAGGCCTCGATGGCATGCACCATGGCGTCAATGCCGGTGGCTGCGGTGACCGCTGGCGGCAGGCCGAGGGTGAGGTCGGCGTCGAGCAGCGCCAGGTCCGGCAGCAGAAACGGCGAGACCACGCCCATCTTGGTCGTCTCGCCAGTGGTGATGATGGCGATCTGGGTGACCTCGGAGCCGGTACCCGCAGTGGTCGGCACCTGGATTAGCGGCAGACGCTGGCCCTTGGCGTTTCCCACGCCATAGATGTCCTGCAGCGATTGCGCACACGCTGGATGCGCTAACAACGCCACCAGCTTGGCGACATCCATCGAGCTGCCGCCACCGAAGCCGATGACCAGATCGGCACCGCATGCTTTCGCCTGCTCGACCGCAGCCATCACGATATTTTCTGGCGGATCGGCGATGACCTGATCGTAGACCGCAACTGCCAGGCCTTCACTTTCGAAGCCAGGCAACACCTCGTTGAGCAGGCCGAAGCGGGTGATGCCGGGGTCGGTCACCACCAGCACCGAACCCGCGCCGCGCTCCTTGCAGAGGCCGGCCAGCCGGCGCGACGAGCCGGGTTCGCAGATCAGTTGAGCGGTTGTGGCAAAGCTGAACGGATGCATCGGTGCCTCCTGTGTCGAATATTGGGCTCTCCTGGCGGAGGCGCTTGGTTGCCTAAGGCATCCCGGTGCTGCTCTATCCGGGGCTGATGGGTTTCACGATTCCGATCAAAAAGCGAAATCCGTCTCCGGCAACGCCATCAGACATCCTGCTCCGCCCTGAATCGCTTCCCGATGCGCACTCGCCCGCGGCAGGACGCGACGCAAATAGAAGTCCGCACTGGCCAGCTTGGCCTGATAGAACGCCTCTTCGCCGGCGCCCTGCTCCAGCGCATCCTGCGCCCGCGCCGCCGCCTGCAGCCACAGCCCGGCCAACAAGACATAGGCCGAGCACTGCAGAAAGTCCACCGACACTGCACCGATCTGCTGCGGATCACGCCCAGTCGCGGCGATTATCTCGGCGCTCAGCTCGCGCCACTCGCCGATACGCGCCTGCACCTTGCTGGCCATTTCATGCAGTGCCGGCCGATCGATCTGCTGGTCGCAAATCTCGCTGAACTCCGCCTGCAGCGCCGACAGCTCCGCGCCGCCATCGCCGAGCAGCTTGCGGCGGATGTAATCGAGCGCCTGGATGCCATTGGTGCCCTCGTAAAGCTGCGTGATGCGGCTGTCACGCATCAGCTGCTCCATGCCCCACTCACGGATATAGCCGTGCCCGCCATAGACCTGCACGCCCAAGCTGGCGACCTCCTGGCCCATATCGGTGAAGAAGGCTTTGACGATCGGGATCAGCAACGCCGCGCGCTTGCTCGCCGCCTTGCGATAGCCTGGTTCGGGATGGCCGTGTTCCAGATCCAGCTGCCGCGCGCAGTACGCCGCCAGCATGCGGCTGCCTTCCACCAGCGTCTTCTGGGTGAGCAGCATGCGCCGCACGTCCGGGTGAACGATGATCGGGTCGGCGACCTTGTCCGGATGCTGGATGCCTGCCAGCCCGCGGGATTGCAGGCGTTCACGGGCATAGGCCAGCGAGCCCTGATAAGCCTGCTCGGCGATGCCCAGGCCCTGCAGGCCGACCTGGAAACGTGCGTCATTCATCATGGTGAACATGCACGCCAGGCCCTGATTCGGCTCGCCGACGATCCAGCCGGTCGCCCCATCGAAGTTCATCACGCAGGTGGCCGCACCCTTGATGCCCATCTTGTGCTCGATGGCGCCGCAGCTCAGTGCGTTACGCTCGCCCGGCGTACCGTCGGCATTGGCGATGAACTTGGGCACCAGCAGCAGACTGATACCCTTCACCCCGGCCGCGCATCCGGAAGGCGTGCCAGCACTAGATGCACGATGTTCTCGCTCATGTCGTGCTCGCCGCCGGAGATGAAGATCTTGCTGCCGCTGACCTTGTAGCTACCGTCCGCCTGGGGTTCGGCCTTGGTGCGCAGCAGCGCGAGATCCGTGCCGGCCTGCGGCTCGGTCAGGCACATGGTGCCGCTCCAGCTGCCGCTGACCAGCTTCTCCAGATAGGCATTCTTCAACTCGTCGCTGCCGTGCTTGTACAGCGCCAGCACCGCACCCTCGGTGAGCCCGGAGTAGATGCGGAAGGACAGCGAGGCGCCCATCAGCATCTCGTGGAAATTGCAGGCCACCAGTTGCGGGAAGCCCTGGCCGCCATACTCGGTCGGCCCAGTCATGCTCGCCCAGCCGTTATCGACGTACTGCCGGTATGCCTCGACGAAGCCCTGCGGCGTGCGGACCTCGCCGTTTTCCAGGGTCACGCCTTCTTCGTCGCTGTTGCGATTGAGCGGTGCGATCTCACCGCCGGTGTAGCGCGCGGCTTCTTCCAGCACGCCGTCAATCAGCTCGCGATCCAGGCCGTTGCCCAGCAACTCGCAATGGCCAGTGGCGTCGAACAGCTCGTGCAAGACGAAGCGCATGTCACGCAGGGGCGCCTTGTATTCCATGCTCAAGCCTCCTTCTTGTAATCGACGAAACGGCCACCGAGGGTGGCCAAGCTGTCGATCAGCTCGGCAGGCTGCCAGTGCTCGCCGTGACGCTCGGCCAAGGCGTTGAGGCGATCACGAATGGCCGGGAGCCCCTGGCGATCGGCCCAAGTCATCGGCCCACCAACTTCGGCGGGAAAGCCGTAGCCGTAGAGATAGACGGTGTCGATATCGGCGCTGGACTCGGCCATGCCTTCCTCGAGGATCTTCGCGCCTTCGTTGACCAGTGCCAGCAGGCAGCGCTCAAGGATCTCCTCGCTGCCAATCTCGCGACGCTGGAAGCCAAGCCGCTCGGATTCGCGCTGCACCAGCGCATCCACCTCCGTATCGTGCTCGGCCTGACGGCTGCCCTCGGCGTAGCGGTAGTAGCCCATGCGCGACTTCTGGCCGAAGCGGCCGAGCTCGCAGAGGCGATTGTCGACCTGCACCTCGGGCTCATCCTGCCCTTTGCCCGCCAGCTCCCGGGCGCGCCATTCCAGATCGATGCCGACCACGTCGTACATGCGGAACGGCCCCATGGCAAAACCGAAGCCCTGCAGCGCGGCGTCCACCTGATGCGGATAGGCGCCTTCGAGTAGCATCATCCGCGCTTCACGGACATAGGTGGCGAGCATGCGGTTGCCGATAAAGCCTGGGCAGTTGCCGGCGATCACGCTGACCTTGCCCATGCGCTTGCCGAGTTCAGTGGAGGCGTCGAGCACGGCTTTGGAGGTCTTCGCGCCGCGGACGATCTCCAGCAGCTTCATGATGTGCGCCGGGCTGAAGAAGTGCAGGCCCACCACCTGTTCCGGGCGCCCGGTGACAGCAGCAATGGCATCGATGTCCAGCGCCGAGGTGTTGCTGGCAAGGATGCCGGCCGGCTTCACGATGCCGTCCAGCTCGCGAAAGATGTTCTGCTTGAGTTCGAGATTCTCGTACACCGCCTCGATCACCAGATCCACGTTCGCCAGCGCCTGATAGTCGGCGGCCTTGCTGATGCATGCGCGGCGCGCTTCGGCCTGGGTTTCGTCGATGCGCCCCTGCCGGACGTTATGCGCGTAGGTATCGGCGACAACGCCCACCGCCTGTTCGAGCATCTCGGGATTGTTGTCCAGCCACAGCACCTGCACACCGGCGTTGGCCAGGCTCATGACGATGCCGCGGCCCATGGTGCCCGCGCCGATCACGGCGGCGGTCTGGATATCGAAGCGGGTTTGGCTCATTGCAGCTGTCCTCGTCGCAAGGCGGAAAAAACTGGAGACCAACCATAGACGAAGACGATACTATTTTTGAAATTTAGTCTTGTGATGTTTCAGATTCACCAAATGAATATCTACAATTTTGACCTCAACCTCCTCCGCGTGCTTGACGCTTTGCTTCGCGAACGCAACGTGTCCCGCGCTGCCGAGCGGCTCTCGCTCAGTCAACCGGCGGTCAGTAACGCACTCAACCGTCTGCGCGAACTGCTCGATGATCCGCTGCTGGTACGGGTCGGGCGCGCCATGCAGCCCACCCCACGCGCGCTGAGCCTGGAGGTGCCGATTCGTGATGCGCTGCAGCAGATCGAACATACACTGAACGCCGGCGATTTTTTCGATCCCACCACCAGCCGCCAGCGCTTCGTCATCGCCGTGACCGACTACGTCGAACTGATCTGCATGCCTTCGCTAATGGCCCATCTGGCGAGTGTGGCGCCGGGCATCCAACTGGCGATTCAACACCTGACCCCGAGCCTGCCCGCGGCGGCGCTGGATGACGGCGAGCTGGATCTGGTACTAGGCCGTTTCGTCGATGTGCCGACGCGTTTCCACACCCGCCGCTGGGCCAGCGAGACACTGCAGGTCGCGGTGCGCAAAGGGCATCCGTTGATTGGCAAGACGCTGAATCTCGACGCATTTCTGCGCCTGCGTCACCTCTGGGTCCATGGCGGCCAGACGCGTGGCATGGTCGATCAATGGCTGGAAGACCAAGGACTCAGCCGCGACGTCGTCTATACCACGCCCAACTACCTACAGGCCGCCCATATCGTCGCCAGCAGCGACCTCGCCGCAGTCCTCCCAACCCAGCTCGCCCGGCATTTCGCCCAGCTGCTGCCATTACAACTCCTCGATCTACCCTTCGATCTCGGCACTTTTCAGCTGGACATCGTCAGCGTCGCTCAGCGTGAACGGGATGCAGCGCTGCAGTGGCTGATCGAGCAAATCGCGGCCATCGCCGTCACTGATGTTCTACCTCGGCAACACCAAGGCCACCGTCAACCGCGGGCGTCGAGGTCTTAACGGTCAGCGGGATGAGAGCAGCTGCAAACGACGAGCAAGTCACCGCCGTACGCGCCATGGTTAATGAATCTGATGTCTCGTTTTCAACAGTGAACTGACGTAGATAGCTAAACGGAACGGCCCGTTAAAGCCAGGCCTACGAAGAGCGACCGCTTCGGTGCGCTTAACCGACCGATGGCCCTCTTTAGCCAATACTGATATTTAACAATCGCTTATCTGTGATCTGGATGACGAATATGGCCGCTAATTATTTATTCAATGCAAGCAGAACGATATATATCTGTACTTATATCTTTACTTGCGTATATTGCGCCTCACTGCTTCGCAATTAACACTTCGACACCCGGTTTGATGTTTCTCAGTTTCATCTCCTCGGTTCGTTTTGCTTCTCGCTTCTCAGTCTCGGCGCCGAATGTTCAGTGCTGCAGCCTAAAAACACCTCGGAGATACATCATGTCTACTCGTCAAACCGGCACCGTTAAATGGTTCAACGATGAAAAAGGCTTCGGCTTCATCACTCCAACCGATGGCAGTGAAGACCTTTTCGTTCATTACCGTTCAATCGAAAGCGCGGGCTTCAAAAGCCTGAGCGAAGGCCAGGCGGTCTCTTTCATGGCCACTAAGGGTCAGAAAGGGATGCAGGCCGATCAGGTACAAGTCTCTTAAGACGCCTGATATGAAAAGCCCCGTTTCGGCGGGGTTTTTTTGCCTTAAATAAACGCAGCGCAAATGCCTTTCTATATTGAGGATCGCATAGCGGCTATCGCCTCATGACTTACGGCTCGAAACCCCAGAAAATGTCCCACGCTGTATGGCTGGCCCGTACGCATGATGCGACATGAGAGGAGCCGATCGAACGTGGGGCTAGACGACGCATACAGCTTTGTCAGGACACAAAAAAACCCGCCGAAGCGGTTTTTTCTGACCGTATCGAATCCTTTCGAGTGCCGTCCTGGCGGTGGTCGATCTTCCTGATCCTGAGCGCGTCCTGCGCTTCAGAGTGGGTGTAGATTAATCATTCGCTTCGATTAACCAAAGCGGTGATCAACGCGATTTCTTGTAAGCCTTTCGCTATAGCGCATGCACTCATCTACCTCAGAACGATAGCCGCTCTGCCGAGAACTCAAGGCGCTTAAGCACCGAGCCAGAAGCCTAGCGGCATAACTTCGTGGAGTTTGTGCCTCCCCGCTCCGGCTGATGTTCGTACGAGTCCAACCGGAAGCGTCAGCCGCAGCCAATAACCGTGGGTTTAATGTGTATTAGTCATTCCGACCGACACCGCCTCGCTGGATCAGCGAGGCTTATGGTAATGACTGGCGTCCCAATATTTCGCCAGGAGTGGAAACGCCGGGCCGCGCCAGCCACGTCGGAGCAGCTGCTTGGCAATCAGCATGTTCATGATTCGATGCCCCACGAGGAGCACACTATCATGCGCTTCGGCCAGTTGAATCAGTTTGTCCCCAGCGGCGCTAGCACGCCGGCCCGATTCGCCAACATGCTCGGTATGATTGGCGAACCCATAGAACCAGGCTGCGCGAAATGCTACCCGCCAGATACGCGACGGCATTAACGGAAGGGACCAATCGGGGTATGGCAGGTGCGCCTCGGCGAATAGGGGGTCGGGTTCTTGTGAGCATTCGCAGCTGAGGCAGGAACGAGATTCCACGCAGCGCAACAACGAACTGCACAACACCACTCCGACCGAGCCGGCGAGCTGCGCGAGTCTTTCAGGACACTCGCCAGCGGCTATGTTTGCCGCGTTGTAACGCTCCACCCAGGTTTTCATGCCGACGGGCGTGCTCCAAGGCGTGGCCGAATGGGCAGGCCGGCCGTGACGTACCAGGATGATCTGCATTCAAGGGAAGCCAACCGAAAATGAGGATAAGGGTTCGAAAGCCGCGCCGCCTGCCGGTTCCGCAATGGGGACAGGGCGCAGGACCCTCGAAAAGTTTCTCACCGCGTCGCTTAGATAAGCGGCTGGCTGGTATCGAAACCCCCGGTACCCCGCCCGTGGTTCTGGGCGGGGTCCGGAGCGCTTACTGCCGGTCGAGGGTGTCCTGCTTTGCCAGGAAATCTTCTTCAAGCATGGCGTCCTTGACGGCGCGCGGTTGCTCGTCGAGCAGCGGATCGTTGATTTCACTACTAGAGAGTACCTTGCTGTCCAGCTTGCCCATCAGGTGTTCCAGCGCATGACGCATCTTTTCCGCCGCGCCGTCGACTGCCAGCTGCAGCGATTCGGCTTTGTGAGTAACGGAAACAGCCTGATGTCCCTTGGGTCGCGCTTCGATCTGACAACGCTTGTCGTCGGCGCCGGCTTTCTGCGCATTCTCGTCGCTGACATGCACCTCGATTCGGGTGAGAAAATCGTCGAAGCGCTCCAACCGCTCCTCTACGGTCGAACCCACCCATTCATGCAGCTCGACACTACCGGGGATATGGTGGCTGTTGACTTGAACATGCATACGACTACTCCTGGTTTATGACGTACCTACTAAGGTTCGAGGCGCCTGCATCGCTGAGGTTCAGCGGCTTCGTCTACCTCGATTGTCGGCAAGGGGAGGATAGCCCGGACTGACTCAGATCAGGGAAGCGGAGCAAATGGGTGCAGAACACCCGGCATGCACCGTCACTACCACCCCACAGGTGCGGTTCGCTTCAGGTTACGCCGCGCTCTGCTATCTCGCCGGCACTGGCCACTGCCTGCGCGCGCGCCAAGAAACATACCCGCGTCACCGCATGCCACCGCACAGATGGTGCGGGACAAAAGGATTGGGGCATTGGCCCGTAAGGCCTTTATGTATGCATTTGAGCTCATTGCCCAAGCGATCGCGGCCACGTAGGCACGGTGTCGATGCTCTTCACCCAGTCGAGCTCAGGCATTCAGCGGCGCAAAAGCTATTTGCCACCCGGAGCGTACGAAGGCGTACTCGTCAACCCCCTCGCTCGATCATCGCCGCGGCTAGCATTGCGAAGTTCCATACGGCGCCCGACCGGGGGGAGCCCGCGTAACCGTCATCGGGTAGCTCCGATTCAGTGCCGGGCAGACACAACGGCCCCCTGCGCGCGCCGAGGGCTACCGCGTGATCTACGGTGACAGCGATTCCACTTCGTTTGGCTCAAGCGTGCCCACAGCGACGAAGACGCGTCGCGCATCGGTAAACATCCGACGCAGCAGATCAACGGCTCCCAGCGCGCGCCCTTTCGTACAACCGAAAAAGGACACCGGCTGCTTCGACAAACCCACTATTTTGCTGCCACACCCAAAACAGGGCGTGCGGTCGCGTCCAGCCTCGGAAGGCAGTGTCAAGGGTACTACGGGTGATTTGTAAAGAGTTCATGCCGCCCTAAGGCCGCTTCGGCCGTATCAACCCCTTCGGACAAGCCGCCAAGGTGGTGCTCGGAAGACGCTATCGGAAGGGCAAATGCTCAGGAGACGCCGGTTGCGATGGGGCAAATCAGCAGAAGAACTCGCCGCTAGGCGACCTATGGCTGGGCCGCTTTCTGAGCCCTGCTCGGTCGGGCATGCTGCCAGCCCCAGGAGCCGATCGACTTTTCTTTCGCGCAAAGACAAACCCCCGGCCATCTTTCGATGATCGGGGGTTTGGTGTAGAAGCTTGACGATGACCTACTCTCACATGGGGAGACCCCACACTACCATCGGCGATGCGTCGTTTCACTACTGAGTTCGGGATGGGATCAGGTGGTTCCAACGCTCTATGGTCGTCAAGCAATTTGGTTGGGGAGTCGGTGTTGAGTCGCTTCCCCTAATTGGGTATGTGATGGTGTTTCGGTGTTGCTTTCGCTTTGCGAGCGATGCGTCTTTTCGGTTTGTTTGTCGACTTCAACCGTCTGACACGCAAACATCAAATTGTTTGGGTGTTATATGGTCAAGCCTCACGGGCAATTAGTACAGGTTAGCTCAACGCCTCACAGCGCTTACACACCCTGCCTATCAACGTCGTAGTCTTCGACGGCCCTTCAGGGAGCTCAAGGCTCCAGTGAGATCTCATCTTGAGGCAAGTTTCCCGCTTAGATGCTTTCAGCGGT
>NZ_QORI02000003.1 GCF_003325755.1 Pseudomonas sp. SST3
CTCGGCGTCGGCGAAGGTCATTTGCTTCATCGGGAAACTCGGGCAACGGGATCGGCGTATTTCACCAGATTCGGGAAGTCTTTTTCAGACCATCCCTAGGCAAACAAGGATTGAATTGAGCTTGTATACCGAAAATAAAAGATGCCTCTTTCCGGCGCACGCAGGAAAGCAAGCACCAATTTGAAACCAAAGGAGCAATCACTATGCAAGTGATGAAGTGGAGCGTAATCGCCATGGCCGTTGCGGCCGGCACGTCGCAAATGGCATTGGCGTCCAGCCAGTCTGAATCGGAAGGCTTCGTTGAAGGCAGCAGCCTGACCATCTTCAACCGTAACCTGTATATGAACCGTGATTTCCGCGACAACGGCGCTGGCGGCACCCCGACTCAGAACGGTCAGAGCTACCGCGAAGAATGGGGCCATGGCTTCATCGGTACCTTCGAGTCCGGCTTTACCCAAGGCACCATCGGCGTAGGTGTTGATGCAATCGGCCTGCTGGGCGTGAAACTGGATACCGGCCGCGACCGTAACGGCAACGGCATCTTTCCGATAGGTTCGGATGGCCGCGCCCAGGATGACTATTCGGAAGCGGGCGCCGCGGTTAAATTCCGCGTTTCGGATACCGTGCTGAAATACGGCACCCAGTTCGTAGCCCTGCCAGTGTTTTCGACAGACGATGCACGTCTACTTCCAGAAACTGCACGCGGCGCTCTGATCACCAGCAGCGAAATCGAAGGCCTCGAACTGAATGCGGGCCACTTCACTGCGCTGAGCGGCAAGGCTCAAACTGGCCATGACTCCGAAAATCTGGAGGAGATCAACTTCGCCGGTGGTACATATGCGTTCAGCGATAGCCTTAGCACTTCGCTGTACTACTCCGATGTGAAAGATACTTTCCAGAAGATCTACGGCAACGCCAACTACAGCATGGGTCTCGGTGCAGAGCAATCACTGGCCTTTGATTTCAATATCTACCAGAGCGACTACGAGTCGGAGTATACCGGTACCGGTAGCGACGAAGACAACACCATCTGGAGTCTCGCGGGTACTTACGGCATCGATGCGCATAAATTTACCGTTGCCTATCAACAATCCCACGGCGGCTTCAATGGCGTCGGCTATGCGTACGGCCCCGACGCTAACGGCACCGTCTGGCTGGGCAACTCCGTCCAGTACTCCGATTTCAACGGTGAAGACGAGAAGTCCTGGCAAGTACGCTACGACGTCGACATGACCTCCTTCGGCGTTCCGGGCCTCAGCTTCATGACCCGCTACCTGAGCGGCTACGACATCAGCACTCCAACCGGCGAAGGCGAAGAGCGCGAATGGGATGTTGAAGCCAAGTACGTCGTGCAAGACGGCGCCGCCAAGGACCTGTCGCTTCGTCTGCGTCACGCCAGGTACTGGTCCGACACCGACTACGCGCCGATCAACGGTACTGACCTAACCGATCTGCGCCTGATCGTCGAGTATCCGCTGAGCATCCTGTAATACAGGATCATCAGCTATAGCTTGAGCAACACAGGAAGCCCGGCACTCGCCGGGCTTCTTCGTTTACGAGGCAACCGTCCACGTTAACCATTCTGTACGTTACCCTGCGCCCGCCGTACAATGCCGAGCCAAACTTCTCCGCTCTGCAAGGACACAACGGCCCACATGCGCACCAGTCAGTTCCTGCTCTCGACTCTCAAAGAAACGCCCTCCGATGCGGTAGTGATCAGCCATCAGCTGATGCTGCGTGCCGGGATGATTCGCAAGCTGGCTTCAGGTCTCTATACCTGGATGCCGATGGGGCTGCGTGCGCTGCGCAAGGCCGAGGCCATCGTTCGCGACGAGATGAGCAAGGCCGGCGCGCTGGAAGTATTGATGCCCGCGATTCAGCCTGCCGAGCTTTGGCAGGAGTCGGGGCGCTGGGAACAATACGGCCCTGAGCTGCTTCGTCTGAAGGACCGCCATGACCGCGAATTCTGCGTCGGCCCGACCCACGAAGAAGTCATCACCGACCTGGCACGCAACGAGCTGAACAGCTACAAGCAGTTGCCGATCAACTTCTTCCAGATCCAGACCAAATTCCGTGACGAAATCCGCCCACGCTTCGGCCTGATGCGCGGCCGGGAATTTCTCATGAAGGATGCCTATTCGTTTCATGCAGATCCGCAATCGCTGCAGGAAACCTATGACCGTATGCATCAGACCTACTGCAACATCTTCACTCGCCTGGGGTTGAATTTCCGTCCCGTGCAGGCGGATACCGGATCGATCGGCGGTACCAACTCGCATGAGTTCCACGTGTTGGCAGAATCCGGTGAAGACGACATCGCGTTCAGCGATAGCTCCGACTATGCAGCCAACATCGAGAAGGCCGAGGCCATCCCGCGCGAGACTGAGCGTGGCACCGCCACCGAAGAGCTGCGCCTGATGGACACGCCGAACTGCAAGACAATTGCCGCCCTGGTCGAGCAGTTTCAGCTGCCCATCGAAAAAACCATCAAGACGCTGGTCGTGCATGGTGCCGAGAAAGGCCAGCTGGTTGCACTGGTCGTTCGTGGCGACCATGAACTGAATGAGATCAAAGCGGCGAACCTGGCTCAGGTCGAAAGCCCACTGGTATTCGCGACCGAAGCGGAGATCCGCACCTCCACGGGCGCCGGACCTGGCTCGCTGGGCCCAATGAACCTGCCGATCAGCTGCATCATCGATCGTTCGGTCGCGCTGATGAGCGACTTCGCCGCGGGAGCAAACCAGGAAGACAAACATTACTTCGGCGTCAACTGGGAGCGTGACCTGCCGCTGCCAGAAGTTGCCGATTTGCGCAACGTGGTCGCTGGCGATCCGAGCCCCGATGGCGTTGGCACGTTGGTGATCAAGCGCGGCATCGAGGTCGGCCACATCTTCCAGCTCGGCACCAAGTACAGCGAAGCGATGAACTGCAGCGTCATGGGCGAAAACGGCAAGCCGGTCACCCTGGCCATGGGCTGCTACGGCATCGGCGTTTCGCGTGTCGTCGCCGCCGCGATCGAGCAGAACTACGACGACCGCGGCATTCTCTGGCCGGATGCCCTGGCGCCCTTTCAGATCGCACTGATACCAATGAAGTACGAGAACCAGGCCGTGCGCGAGGCGACTGACAAGCTTTACGCAGAGCTCACCACTGCCGGCTACGACGTGCTGCTTGATGACCGTGACAAAAAGACCAGTCCCGGCGTCAAATTCGCCGATATGGAGTTGGTAGGCATCCCGCATCGCATCGTCATTGGCGACCGGGGGCTTGCTGACGGCACACTGGAATACAAGCATCGTCGCGATGCCGAAAGCCAGGCCGTCGCCGCTGCTGACATCCTTGAGTTCATCAATTCGCGCGCCAGTCGCTGACGGAAATCATGCTCAACCGAAGTGCTTCAACCTGCGCCACGCTTTGCGTGGCGCTTTTTGTAGGTGGCTGTGCCAATCAGCTACCCCAACGCAGCGAACACGAAGCCCGTATCGAGCGCAAGCTGATCGACCACAGCCTACGCATCGAAGTGGGAGAGCCATTACTTGAGCTGCCTCAGCGGCGTATTCGGGTAGTCGACCAGAAGACCTTCGAAGTCACCGACTTCGAGGTGACCCGCCGCTATGATCGCTACACGCCCTACCAGGCGTGGCGCGAGCTGTATGAGATTCCGCTGGGCGCTGTTGCGGTTGTCGCCGGCATTGGCGCCAACGTCCTCAATGTGGCCATGCTCGGCAATCTGCCGGAAAGCGCCACGCGCGATTGGATCAGTTACGGTTTCGCCGGACTCAATCCATTCGTCAAACGCCGAGTCCAATGGCCGCTCGCAGCAGAACCTCGCCAGCCTCGACGAACAACGTCGCGATGCCCGCCTCGAGTATTCCAGCCTGCCCTGGGCGGAACGCCCGGTGCTGGTCATTGCAGGCACCGAGACCCACAAACTGAGCACCGATCGTAATGGTGTACTGCGGCTGAATCTGCTCGACGGCCCATTCGCTGATCAGGACATCAGCCAGGTCGGCAGGCTCCTGCTGCAGATCGAAGACCCTGAAGACGCGACCCGCGCTGACGCGACGTTGCTGGTCAGCCGCAGCCTGCGTGGCAAGCTGCTCGAAGCCCATGATCTCATTTTCAACGACCTGGAAGGCGACGACGTCAGCCAGTGGGTACATCGGGTCAAGCGCCTCTCAGAGCTTGGACTCGAGGAGGAAGCCAGTGAGCTCGAACAGAGCCTGATCGAGTTGACCCGTAACGATCCCGACCTACAGCAGGAATTCCTTCGCACGCTGATGCAGGACGCTGGCCGTCAGGCCAGCGATCCGGGCGAAGACGACTGAGGCCGCGCCGTGAAGGCCCTCCCCTGGCTGTGGCTGGTGGCATTCATGGCGACCTCGCCAGTCGCTGCGACTGTTCGACAGGCACCGGAACCGGAACTGCGCGAACTGATGCAGCGTACCGTGGCGGAGGCCGAAAGCTTTCAGGATCGGTTTGACGCAGAGGTCTGGCTGCTGGACATGTCGACGCGCCTCAAGCGCTATCTCCCCAATCCGCAAGAACGGCTGACACTACTACGGTTGGTGCACCAAGAAGCGAGCAAGGCGGGTCTAAAACCCGACATGGTACTGGCACTGATCCACGCCGAAAGTCACTTCGACCGCTTCGCCATTTCCAGCGTCGGCGCGCAGGGCATGATGCAAGTGATGCCGTTCTGGAAGGCGGAACTGGGGCGCCCGCAGGACAACCTCACCGACAACGCAACCAATCTGCGCTATGGATGCACGATCCTCAGCTATTACCTGAAGAAGGAAAACGGCGATATCAATCGTGCGTTGGCGCGCTATAACGGCAGCCTCGGCAAGCATCGTTACCCGGCGAAGGTCATCGGTCTCTGGCAGGATTTCTGGTACGTAAAACCCTGAGATTGCTCTGCTATTGCTGCCCTAGTTTGTCCAAACGAGCGCGCAATCCCTCCGCGGTCTGTTCGCCAACCAGGCTCTCTCGCACCTTCCCGCTAGCATCCACGATGTAAGTTACAGGCAACACTGCACTGCGCGACAGATCCAAGCGCTCTGCCGGATCGATGCTGAGCACCCTGAACCTGATCCCCAGCGCTTCGGCCGCCGTGATCAGCTCATCGCCCTGAAGCCCGTCAAAATTCACCCCGAGTACGGTGACGTCATCTCGCGATTGGTCCAACGCGTTCAACTCTGGGATCTCGGTCCGGCAGGGGCCACACCACTCTGCCCAGTAATTGACCAACACCCACTGATCTTCGAGTTGCCGCGCCGTAACAGCTTCACCGTGCTGGTCTGGGCCCCAATCTTCTGCGCAGCCCGCCAACGCCAGGCTGGCGAGCAAACCGAGCAGCCCAACAGATCGCTTGATCATTTTCGCTCCCTTGTAATGTCTAATACCGGCTCGTTTCATACCCGCCGCGCCTGCAACCAATCTGCGACACTTCCGCCGAACAGGCTGGCCTGCTCTTTGTTCAGTAATTCCATGGATTGGCGCAGTGTCGGATACCAGGGCTCATCCAGATGCTCCGGCAGCGCCTGCCTGCCCGAGAGTGGCCAGGGATTGCAGCGCAACAATTGATCGAAGCTGTAATGGTTGAGATCGCGGCACAACACCCAGCCCGACGATCCCGTCCGGCAAACGAGCTGCTCCCGCTCGAAGAATTCAAGAATCTCGTCCCATTCGTCTTCAGGCAGCTCCCAGCCGCTTCGATGGGCGTCGCGCAAGCGTACCTCACGTCCTGCCTGCTGGTTTTCGTAAAGAACCCTCAACAACCCGAGCATAACCAGCAGACGGGGAACCGAGCGACGCCGCCATCGCTGCGACGAAGACAGCCCGCACACCAGCTCGGCACCGAACAGCACTATCATCCAGGAAAGGTAGACCCAGAGCAGAAACAGCGGTACCGCGGCGAAGGCGCCGTAGATCAGCTGATAGCTTGGAAAGTAGCTGACATACAAGCCGAACAGCTGCTTGGCCGCTTCGAATAGAACCGCGGTGAAAACACCGCCGACGATCGCGTGCCGCAGCGGCACCCGAGTATTCGGTACGGCGGCATAGATCAGCGTGAACGCCGCCACGCTGAGCACCAGTGGCATCGCCTTGAGTACCGTGCGGGCCCCGATCAGCGCATGCGGGCCTGAAATCAGCGATAAGGATGTGATATATGTGCTCATGGCAAAGCCCGCGCCCAGCAACAACGGGCCGAGGCTGAGGATCGCCCAGTAGAGCAGAAAGCTCGAGATTCCGCGGCGCGGCTGGCGCACTCGCCAGATCACGTTAAAGGCTTTCTCAATAGTCAGGAGCATCATCAGGGCGGTTGCCATCAAAAACCCCACACCGAACCAGGTGAGCTGGCGTGCCTGATCGGTGAAGGCGACCAGATATTGCTGAATGGTTGCGCCCGTGGATGGAATGAAGTTGCTGAAGATATACATCTGGATCTGCTCGCCGATGCCTTGAAACGCCGGAATGGCGGAGAGCATGGCGAAGGTCACCGTCATCATCGGCACCACCGCAAACAGCGTGGTATAGGTCAATGCAGCAGCGCTGTGTGGGCCGCGGTCCGCCAGAAAGCGTTGCACCAGAAAGCGGCCAAACTCGGCAAAATCCTTGATCCGTTGCTGCATTCCATCCCCTCGGTGCCCACCGCAATCGTCAGAACCCGCTTGTTCACAGGCTTGGTTACAAGCGAAAGCCTACCTTGGCAGACAGCCATCCGCGACCGGCGTTTCAGGCCTCGCTGCATTGAAGGTTAGAATGACCAGCTCCATCGGCGCGAAGCAAACACAAATGACTGAACTGACCCTTTACCACAATCCACGCTGCTCGAAGTCACGCGGCGCACTGGAGCTACTCGAACAGCGCGGCCTGAACCCTACCGTCATCCGCTATCTGGAGACACCTCCTTCGGCCACCGAACTCAAGCAGATCCTCACTCGCCTGGGCATCAGCCCACGGCAGTTGCTGCGCAATGGCGAAGAGGAATACAAGACGCTCAACCTGGCCGACCCGGCCCTTACCGATGCCGAGATCATCGAGGCGATGGTCACCCATCCCAAGCTGATCGAGCGCCCCATTCTGGTTGCCGGTGATGTTGCGGTGGTTGGCCGTCCACCCGAGAAGGTGCTGGAGATCCTGCCATGAGCGAGCCGTACGTCCTGGTGTTGTACTACAGCCGCCACGGTGCCACTGCCGAGATGGCGCGGCAGATTGCTCGCGGTGTCGAGCAGACCGGCCTCGACGCGCGACTGCGCACCGTGCCAGCCGTGTCCACCGAGTGCGAAGCGGTAGCGCCTGCAATTCCAGAGCAAGGCGCGGTCTACGCAACCCTCGATGACCTGAAGAACTGTTCCGGCCTGGCACTTGGCAGCCCGACCCGCTTCGGTAACATGGCCGCCCCACTGAAATACTTTCTCGACGGCACAAGCGGGCTCTGGCTGACTGGCGAGCTGGTAGGCAAACCCGCCGGTGTCTTTACCTCGACTTCCAGCCTGCATGGCGGACAGGAATCGACGCTGCTATCCATGCTGCTGCCTCTGCTGCACCACGGCATGCTGATGCTCGGCCTTCCCTACAGCGAGAACGCTCTGTTGGAGACCCGAGGCGGCGGCACGCCCTACGGCCCCAGCCACCATGCGGGCGCAGACGGCAAGCGCCTGCTGGATGAGCATGAAATCAGCCTCTGCCGCGCACTGGGCCAACGCCTCGCGCAAACCGCCAAGCGCTTGGAGAATCCCCGTGGCTAGAAAGCCCAAACCGCTCCCATCTCTGGAATGGCTTACGCCCCGAGTGAAACTCAGCCGGTCGATCAGCCTGGCCAGTTTTATCGGCCTCGCCGCGCTGCTCGTCGTCTGGAACCTGGTATTCGCCGACCTGCACGGTGCGCGTACCTGGGTGGTGGTCAGCATTCAGCTGATTCCGCTGCTTCTGGTCGCGCCAGGCATGATCTCTGGCAGCCCACGCGCCCATGCCTGGACCTGCTTCATCGTCAATCTGTACTTCGTTCAGGGCGTGCTCGCCGCGATCAACCCGGCCCGGATGGTTTACGGCTGGCTGGAAGCGATCATCAGCCTGACGCTGTTCATCAGCGCCCTGCTCTATACCCGCTGGGCTTATCAATACGAGCGCAAAGCGGCGGGTGAAAACTGAGGACCTGACAAGCGCAGGAGCCATTGCTCAGATGTTGGTGGCTGAAGCCCACCCTATGAAGCGATGGCGTCTGATCCAGGGTGGGCTTCAGCCCACCAACGGTTTACGCCGGAACACCCATTAAACCCGACGATCCCAAATGCTAAGAAGCGAGCGAAAGGACGGAACGGCGTTCTCGACCGACAATAGCGCTCAACCTCAGCACACCCGCAACCGAATCATTACCAGCCGAGTGTTTCCTTGAGAAACGGAATGGTCAGCTTGCGCTGTGCCTGCAACGACGCCTGATCGAGCCGATCGAGCAGTTCGAACAGGGTACTCATGTCACGCGCGCCGCGCGTAAGGATGAAGCGACTGACATCATCAGGCAGATTCAAACCACGGCGCGACGCGCGAAGCTGCAGCGCGCGCAGCTTGTCCTCATCGGACAGCTCCTGCAGTTGGAATACCAGCGAGAGGCTCAAGCGCGACTTGAGGTCCGGCAGCTGCACAGCGATTTCTCTCGGCGAGGCATCGGCGGCGAGCAGCAACCGTCGACCGCTATCGCGCAGCCGATTGAACAGGTGAAAGAGCGCCTCTTCCCATACCGAATCGCCGGCCACGGCATCCAAGTCATCGAGACAGACCAGCTCGCTCTGTTCCAGATTGTCCAGTAGCGCGGGGCCGTACTCGGCAACCTCTGCCAATGGCAAATACACCGCCAGTTCGCCGCGCTGCTCGACGCGCAAACAGGCAGCCTGCAGCAGATGACTGCGCCCGACACCAGTATTGCCCCAGAGGTAGATCAACTCGTCGGACCAACCGGCCTCGGGCGAGCAGACACGCTCGACGTAGCCCAGTGCAGCGGCATTGGCGCCCGGATAGAAGTTGACGAAAGTGGCATCGTCACGAAGACGAATGCCCAGGGGGAGCTGAATAGGTTTCATGATTGGCGAGGTGGGTCGACCGGCGGCTCTGCGTAAAGGTCGGAGAGTTTATAGAGATCATGCACGTGGCGCAGCAGAACCATGATCACGGCCGCCACCGGCAACGCCAATAACACGCCGGTAAAACCAAACAACTGACCGCCAGCCAACACTGCGAAGATCACCGCAACCGGGTGCAGACCGATTCGATCGCCCACCAGCAGCGGCGTCAACAGCATGCCTTCGAGCATCTGCCCCACCGTGAATACCGCCGCAACGCCCAGCAATGGATAGGGCTCGAGACCGAACTGGAACAGCACCGCAACCACTGCCGCACCGATGCCCACCACGAATCCCATGTAGGGCACGATACTGGAGAGGCCGGCCAGCACGCCAATCAACAGGCCCAGCTCGACGCCGAGCAACATCAAGCCGACCGAATAGACCACGGCCAGCGCCAGCATCACCAGTAGCTGCCCGCGCAGGAAGGCACCGATGACCTCATGACATTCGCGCATCAATGCCATGACGGTTTCTTCCCGCCGTCGCGGCAACAATGCCCGCAGCTTGGCCATGATCAGATCCCAGTCCCGCAGCAGATAGAAGCACACCACCGGCACCAGCAGGAGATTCGCCAGCCAGGCCAGCAAGGCAATACTCGACGCAGTCGCCTGGCTGAGGATGACCGCCACCACATCCTTGGTGCTACCGAGGTTGGCGGAAAATGCGCTCTTGATATGATCGAAGCGCCAGAAGTCGTCGTCGAGGCCGAACTGCGCCTGCACCCAGGGCAACGCCGTTAACTGCAGCCAATCAAGCCCCTGCGGCGCCAACTGATACAAGTGCATCAGCTGCTTGCCAAGCATGGGCACCAGCACCAGCAGCAATAACAGGCACAACAGAATGAACAGCGTGAATACGACAATCACGCCCCAGGTGCGCGACAGCTTCCAGCGCTCCAGCCGGTCAACCAGGGGGTCGCCCAGATAGGCCAACAGTATGCCCACCAGAAAGGGCGATAGGATCGGCGAAAGCTGATAGACCAGCCAGCCAAGCAGTAAGAGCGCCGCCAGCCAGAGCCAGCGGTTGGTGTGAGTGATGGTCATGGTCAGGACGCCTTGTTCCGGTTGATTCGAGGCCGCACGGCTTCTGCAGGCGAAAGGAAGGTTACAAACCGAAGAGCACCGCTAGCTGCGGCACTCGCTTTGCCTGC
The DNA here is from genome assembly GCF_003325755.1 of Pseudomonas sp. SST3. The sequence continues at coordinate 10,276 of NZ_QORI02000003.1, forward strand.
CGCCGCCAGCGATCGGCCATACCGCTACCAGCGGAAGCGCAGCACCTCGCCTTGATCTTCTGGCGGGGACTGTTCAACTGCAGGCGGACCCGGCTCCTCGAGCGGTGCCTCGGCATCGATCGGTTGCGTATCGTCTTCGGCCGTCAGCACCTCGGCATCAGCGGGCTGCGTATCGACGCCCTCGACCGGAGCCTGATTATCGAGTGGCTGCGCATCGATTTCATCGGCCGGCACTTCCTGAAGACGCGCCAGAGCCAACTGTGCCCGCAGTTGCTCAGGACTGGCATTGAGGCGGTACACCAACCGATCGCTTTCGACTCGCTGCAAGCGAGCACCGAAGGGTTCGAGCAGGCGATCCAGCTCGGCAAAGCGTTCAACATCAGCGCCCAGAACCTCAAGGGTAATTTCGGACATCTCACCCGGCGCGATGCGATATTGCGGCGCAAGGAAGGTGCTAACGGCCAGCATCACCTCGTCTGCGACGGCGGCGCGGCTATCGCCGCTCGCCTTGCCCTGCGCCTGCTTGTCACCAAGCCAGAGCCGCCAGCTGGCCTCCCAGGTTTCACCTGATTGCCTCGCCAGTACCGCCAGCAGTCCATCGGCATCGTAACGTTCCGAGACATCACGGAGCGCCTGGGGCTCATTCGCCGTCACAGTCTCGGCAGTGGCTGCGAGCTGCTCACTCAGATCGGCCAACGGCAAACGCAACGGCAAGCCCCTATGTTGGGCCGCGGCACGCAGGTCGGACGAGCCTTCCTGCGCATCACCGACGAGCTGAGAGCCGTTGACCGATTCGCTCAGCCACCAGGTCAGGATGCTCGGGCGATCCGCTCCCCATAAAGACAACCCGGCAGACCGCAGGGCACGCTCGGTCGTGACCGGATCGAAGCTGACCACGATCGCATCGCCCTCATAGCCGTATCGGCTGACGAGTTGCTGCGGATCCGCGCGCAGCTGGGAGACCCGATCAGACTCGGCTTCACCCGTCAGTCGCAGCACCAGCGTATCGAATGCCTTTCGCAGCGCCTCTTCACGCGCCTCCGGCTGTTGGCTAGCGACCGGCTCTCGCACCTTGTACAGATCGTTGAGAGGTGCCGCCATGGCGTGGCCGGAAACGACCGCGCAGCACAGAATCAAAAGACGGGAGATAAGGCGCATGGAGATACTCGCTGGCTGGCCAGTCACGGAGGGGGAGCCAGCCGATCGCGCGACGACGACCGGGCTCGGCCACGGGGAATCAAGCGCTATACCTTAAACAGGCGTCCGAAGCGGGGCAACCGCCGCACTTGTGAGTTGCGCCTCCGGCAACAAAATCCGGGAAGTATGCACCAAGGTTTTGCTCTGTGATCGGCGCGCGGGATGGTCGCTATCCGGCAAGCCTGATAAAATCGCGCGCTTTCCGCAGACCGGTCCGGCGCCTTCGCCACGTCGAGACAACCGCCTCGTCGCACCGGTCGCCCCGCACTCTCCTCACAGGTCCGGATCTCTATGAGCAAGCAACCCTCCATCAGCTACAAGGACGCCGGTGTCGACATCGACGCAGGCGAAGCGCTGGTCGAACGCATCAAGGGCGTTGCCAAGCGTACTGCGCGTCCTGAAGTCATGGGCGGGCTAGGCGGCTTCGGCGCGCTCTGCGAAATTCCAGCCGGCTACAAGCAGCCGGTATTGGTGTCCGGCACTGATGGCGTCGGCACCAAGCTGCGTCTGGCGCTGAATCTGAACAAGCACGACAGCATCGGCCAGGATCTGGTGGCCATGTGCGTCAACGACCTGGTGGTCTGCGGTGCTGAGCCGCTGTTTTTTCTCGACTATTACGCCACCGGCAAACTCAATGTGGATATCGCCGCCACTGTGGTCACCGGCATCGGCGCCGGCTGCGAACTGGCCGGCTGCTCGCTGGTAGGTGGCGAGACCGCCGAGATGCCCGGCATGTACGAAGGCGAAGACTACGACCTGGCCGGTTTCTGTGTCGGCGTGGTGGAGAAGAGCGAGATCATCGACGGCTCGAAAGTGGCCGCCGGCGATGCGCTGATTGCCCTGCCCTCCTCCGGTCCGCACTCCAACGGCTATTCGTTGATCCGCAAGATCATAGAAGTGGCCGGTGCCGATATCGAGAGCACTCAACTCGAAGGCAAGCCGCTCACCGAACTGCTGATGGCGCCGACCCGCATCTACGTCAAGCCGCTGCTCAAACTGATCAACGACACCGGCGCCGTGAAGGCCATGGCACACATCACCGGCGGCGGTCTGCTGGACAATATTCCGCGAGTATTGCCTGAGGGAAGCCAGGCGGTCATCGATGTCGCCAGCTGGCAACGTCCAGCGGTCTTCGATTGGCTGCAGCAGCAGGGCAACGTCGACGAGCATGAAATGCACCGCGTGCTGAACTGTGGCGTCGGCATGGTCATCTGCGTCGCCCAGGACCAAGTCGACACCGTCCTCGCAAACCTTCGCAGCTCCGGCGAAGCCCCATGGGTGATCGGTCAGATCGCAGCGGCTACCGAAGGTGCCGAGCGTGTCGCACTGAATAACCTGAAAAGCCACTGATGAGTGCGACCTGCAACGTCGTAGTGCTGATATCGGGGTCCGGCAGCAATCTGCAGGCCCTGATTGACAGCCTCGGCGCCGATAACCCGGTGCGCATCTGCGCGGTTGTTTCGAATCGTGCCGACGCCTTCGGCCTGCAGCGTGCACAAGCCGCCGGGATCGCCACTCACGTCGTGCAGCACAAGGATTTCGCCGACCGGAAGGCCTTCGACGCTGCGCTGATGGAGATCATCGATACGCATCAGCCAGAGCTGGTAGTACTGGCCGGCTTCATGCGAATCCTGACATCAGGCTTCGTTCGCCACTACCAAGGCCGTTTGCTCAACATCCACCCGTCTCTGCTGCCGAAATACAAGGGCCTCGATACCCATCGTCGCGCACTGGAAGCAGGCGATCGTGAGCATGGCTGCAGCGTGCATTTCGTCACCGAAGAGCTCGATGGCGGCCCCGTAGCCATACAGGCTGCCTTCACCGTCGAAGCCGATGAGCGCATCGACACGCTCACCGATCGGGTGCACGCCGCCGAGCACATCATCTATCCGCTGGCTGTCCGCTGGTTCGCCGAAGGCCGCTTGCGCCTTGCCGAGCAAGGCGCGATGCTGAACGGAATCCTGTTGCCGGCTACCGGCCATCTGTTACGAATCTAGGAGATATTATGCGTCGCGCCTTGCTGCTCGCTCTTGCCGTGCTGGCCCTGCCAGTTCAGGCCCTGGAGCTCAAGCCCTTCTCCGCCAGTTACACCGCGGACTGGAAACAGGTTCCCGTCAGTGGCACTGCCCAGCGCAGCCTGGAGAAGCTCGATGACGAAACCTGGGAGCTGGACTTCGAAGCGTCCATGCTGGTTGCCAGCTTCAATGAACGCAGCACCTTCAAGGTCGAGGGCAAAACCTCGTACCGCAGAAGTACCGCCTGAAGCGTAGCGGACTCGGCAAGGGCAAGACCATCAAGCACGACTTCGACTGGGCGGCCAAGCAGGTCGTTGGTGAAGATCGTGGTGACCCGGTCAAGCTGCCACTCAACCGCGGCCTGCTGGACAAATCCACGTACCAGATTGCGCTTCAGCACGCCGTGGCGGCGGGCGAAAAGAGCATGAGCTATCAGGTCGTCGACGGGGATGAGATCGAAACCTACGATTTCCGCGTTCTTGGTGAGGAGAAGGTCAGCACCAAGGCCGGGCAGGTCGATGCGATCAAGGTAGAGCGCGTACGTGATCCGACGCAAAGCAAGCGCCAGACAATCCTCTGGTTCGCCACTGACTGGGATTATCTGCTGGTCCGCCTGCATCAGGTGGAAAAGGACGGCAAGGAATATCAGATCATGCTCGAAGAAGGCACCGTGGCCGGTAAAGCCGTAAAAGGTGACTGATTCCAACTGCGCCAGTCCACTGGCGCAGTGACTCCCTCCGTCACAGCCGCCCACCATGACTTTTCCCCGCACCCTGCTGCTGACTCTGCTTCCGCTTTTCGCGGGTTGCCAGTTCTCCCCCTGGAGCGATGAACCCCCAGGGCAACCCATCGAGCGGCTGCAGGGCGAGGTTGCGCTCAGCGATGGCATGCTGCTGTTGCGTACCTGCCAGGGCCAGCGGCAGGTGGAACTGCTCGATGCCGGCGCAACCGGATTGCCGGAAGACACTCAGGCGCTGTTCGCCGAATCTGGCCAGCCGTTGTTCGCCGACGTTCTTGGCAGGCTGATCTCGCGAGCCGATGGCAGCAACCAACTGCATCTGACCCAGGTCTATCGCTTGCAGGGCGAAGGGCACGGCTGCGAAAGCAGCGAATTTGCTCAATTGACGCTGCGCGCTAGCGGTCACGAGCCGGGCTGGAGCGTACGCATCACGACTCAAGGCATGTTGCTCCAGCGCCCCGGCCAGACGCCCTTGGCCGTACCTTATCTGGAAGAACGGTTGCCGGGCGGGCAGATCAACTTCAGCAGCGAGGCCAATAACCAGCACATTGATCTCTGGGTTGCCCCCCAACGCTGTATCGACAGCGCCTCGGGCGCCGTCAGCCACCTGACTGCCGAGCTGCGTCTGGACGACCAAACCTTACGTGGCTGCGCCTACTACGGCGGCGCGCGCACCGAATGAACTACCGAAGTGCGTAGATGCGCGCTTCCCTACGCTTCGAAGACCCCGACCATGAATGACGACCTGTCCCTGCTGCAGCCCTACCCGTTCGAAAAACTTCGCGCCTTGCTTGCCGACGCGCAACCGCCGGCCAAGAAACGCCCGATAGCGCTGTCGATCGGAGAACCGAAACATCCTTCGCCTGACTTCGTCGCCCAGGCACTGGCCGCCAATCTCGATCAGCTGGCGGTATATCCGTCCACCCTGGGAATTCCTGCCCTGCGCGAATCAATTGCCCGCTGGTGCGAGCGTCGGTTCGGCGTGGCGGCAGGAAGTCTGGACCCGGCGCGCCACGTGTTGCCAGTCAACGGCACCCGCGAAGCGCTGTTCGCTTTCACGCAGGCAGTCGTCAACCGCAGCGCTGATGCGCTGGTGATCAGCCCCAATCCGTTCTATCAGATCTACGAGGGCGCGACACTGCTGGCCGGTGCGACGCCGCACTATCTGCCCTGCACCGCCGAGAACGGTTTCAATCCGGATTTCGATGCGGTCTCCGCCGAAACCTGGCGACGCACGCAGATCCTATTCCTTTGCTCGCCCGGCAACCCGACTGGTGCGCTGGTACCACTCGAGACGCTCAAGAAGCTGATCGCGCTGGCCGACCAGCATGATTTCGTCATCGCCGCGGACGAATGTTACAGCGAGCTGTATTTCGATGAGGAGCAACCGCCAGCAGGACTGCTAACCGCCTGCGCCGCACTGGGCCGCCATGACTTCAAGCGCTGCGTGGTCTTTCACAGCCTGTCCAAGCGATCGAACCTGCCCGGACTTCGCTCCGGATTCGTCGCGGGCGACGCAGACATCCTCAAGGATTTTCTGCTGTACCGCACCTACCACGGCTGCGCCATGCCCGTGCAGACACAGCTGGCCAGTATCGCCGCCTGGAATGACGAAGCGCATGTACAAGCCAATCGTCAGCTCTACCGCGAGAAATTCGATGCAGTGCTGGATATCCTCACGCCAGTAATGGACGTGCAACGACCCGATGGCGGCTTCTATCTGTGGCCGAAGACGCCCACCGATGACCAACGATTCACCCGCGATCTTTTCGCCCGCGAACACGTCACCGTCGTGCCGGGATCCTATCTGTCACGTGAAGTAGATGGCGTCAGCCCCGGCACGGGTCGGGTCCGCATGGCGCTAGTGGCGCCGCTGGCTGATTGCATCGAGGCCGCCGAGCGAATCCGCAGCTTTATCGCCACGTCATGAGGCCGGAACCGGACGTTGCGGCGTCCGGCTTACCGGTTCAGGCAACACCTGGCGGGATCTTGTCCTTGCCGTAGTCGCGCAGTTTTTCCAGGTTTTCCGGTTTCATATGTTCCGGAATGTCCGCTGTGGTGGCTTCATCGCGCTTGTCGCGTTCGTCCACATCCGGCTTTTCGGGCTCGTTCATGGCGTCCTCCGTCAGATTGCGTTCTCTTCCCAGATTAGCTCACCGTCGTCGTTGACCTCCCTGACCTTGGTCAGGGCCGCCTCGGCTGCGACATCAGCCTCGGATGCGAGGTCGTAACGCCGGCCGTTGGCCACCGTGACTACCCGAGCATTTTCATCCGTATCGCGACGCTTCACGGCGATTACTGCCTCGAAACCGCCCTCGGCTGGAACGGCAGACGAAATGGCCTCATGGTTTTCGAAATGCTTGCGTGCCATACATGACCTCATCGTTGCGATTGTGAACAGTGGACAACGTGGAGGGAGAAAAAGGTCGAACGGGTTTCGGGATGAACCGACAGCCGCTGTCGCGACTCCACCACTTACAGGATCTGGAGCCCAATCATGCCCATGAACGATATCTATACCGCCAACGCACCCTCGCGCGCAGAGGTCAACGCCCTCGAGGGATTCACCCTGCTCGAATTCGGCACGGCCTGGTGCGGTCACTGCCGAGCGGCGCAACCGCCGTTGAGCAGCGCGATGGCCGCGCGCAACCTTCGCCACCTGAAGATAGAAGACGGTCCGGGCGACCACTCGGCCGCTCATTTCGCGTCAAGCTGTGGCCAACCCTGATTTTGATGCGCCAGGGAGAAGAGCTGGGGCGCGTCGTGCGCCCCACCAGTACCCAGCCGATTGATGAATTGCTCAGCCAGATCGATCGCACTACGGACTGACACATAGCAGGGCAACCCAGAAACAAGAGGCAGGAGTAACGCTCGATGCAGGCACAGCCTCGGACGGCAGGCTTCGTCTCATCGTGGCATAATCCGCGGCCCAGTTTGGCCGGAGAATGCGGAGCTGTTATGCCCGAGAAAAGCAAAGGACTCTGTCTGTACGGCATCAAGGCCTGCGACACCATGAAAAAAGCCCGTACCTGGCTCGATCAGCAGGGGCTAAGCTATGACTTCCATGACTACAAGAGCGCCGGCATCGACCGCGCCCACCTGGAAGCCTGGTGCAACGAACACGGCTGGCAGATCGTTCTCAACCGTGCGGGTACCACCTTCCGCAAGCTGGACGACGCGCAAAAAGCCGACCTCGATCAGGCCAAGGCCATCGAGCTGATGCTGGCCCAACCGTCGATGATCAAGCGACCGGTGCTCGACCGGGGCGACAAAACGCTGATCGGCTTCAAGCCGGACATCTACGCTGCCGAGCTGGCAGCCAAGAACTGACACCCGCTCGCCATGATGAGCGTGATTGATAAGAAGGATTCCCCCATGAGCAACACTCTATTCAGCCTGGCCTTCGGCGTCGGCACCCAGAATCGTCAGGGCAGCTGGCTGGAAGTCTTCTATGCGCAGCCGCTGCTGCACCCGGCCGGCGAGCTGGTCGCCGTCATCGCCCCGCTGCTCGGTTATGAAGGCGGCAACCAGGCCATCAGCATCAACACCACCCAGGCCGCACAACTGGCCGATGCCATCAAGCCGCTCGACGCCGCTCAACATGCATTGTTGACTCGCCTGGCCGAGAGCCAGCGCCCGCTGGTGGTCACGCTGCTGGCCGAAGACGCACCATTGACCTCCACCCCCGAGGCCTACCTCAAGCTGCATCTGCTATCCCATCGTCTGGTCAAGCCGCACGGCCTGAACCTGACAGGCATCTTCCCCCTGCTGCCCAACGTCGCCTGGACCAACCAGGGTGCGGTGGACCTGGCCGAACTGGCCGAGCGTCAGCTGGAAGCTCGCCTGAAGGGCTACTTGCTGGAGGTCAGTTCAGTCGACAAATTCCCGAAGATGACCGACTACGTGGTCCCGGCTGGTGTGCGCATCGCTGACAGCGCGCGTATCCGTCTCGGCGCCTACGTGGGTGAAGGCACTACGGTCATGCACGAAGGTTTCGTCAACTTCAACGCCGGTACCGAAGGCCCCGGCATGATCGAAGGCCGCGTATCGGCTGGTGTATTTGTCGGCAAGGGTTCGGACCTGGGCGGCGGCTGCTCGACCATGGGCACTCTGTCTGGCGGCGGCAACATCGTCATTTCGGTTGGCGAAGGCTGCCTGATCGGCGCCAACGCCGGCATCGGTATTCCGCTCGGTGATCGCAACACCGTTGAAGCCGGTCTCTATATCACCGCCGGGACCAAGGTGAACCTGCTCGACGAACAGGGCGCACTGGTCAAGGTCGTCAAGGCACGTGAGCTGGCTGGCCAGAGCGATCTGCTATTCCGCCGCAACTCCCAGAACGGTGCTGTGGAATGCAAGACCCACAAATCCGCGATCGAGCTGAACGAAGCGCTGCACGCGCATAACTGACCGCTTGGCTGGAAGCTCTGAGCCGGAAGCTGGAAGCAACAGCGCACCGCTTCGGCTTCCAGCCTCCAGCTTCAGGCCTAACGCTATGCTCATGTCCCCCTGGCGTTCCGACTTTCCGGCCCTGGCGATTCTCGAAGCCCAGGGCCAGACCTATCTCGACAGTGCCGCCACGGCACAGAAACCCCAAGCCCTGATCGACGCGCTGACCGGTTACTACACCTGCGGCACCGCCAATGTCCACCGCGCCCAACATCAGCCGGCTGAACGCGCGACACGCGCCTTCGAAGACGCACGGATCAAGGTGGCGCGATGGCTCAATGCGGCCTGCCCGACCGAAATCGTCTTTACCCGCGGTGCCACCGAAGCGCTGAACCTGCTCGCCTATGGTCTCGAACCACTGATTGAGGCGGATGACGAGATCGTCGTCAGCGCGCTGGAACATCACGCCAATCTTCTGCCTTGGCAGCAACTGGCAAAGCGGCGTAACGCCAAGTTGCTAGTGTTGCCGCTGAACGATCGCGGTGCAATCGACATGGAAGCCGCCGCCAGCCTGATCGGTCCACGAACCCGTTTGCTTGCCGTCAGCCAGCTGTCCAATGTGCTCGGCGTCTGGCAGCCGCTTACCGAGTTATTGCCCCTGGCCAAGGCCCAGGGCGCGCTGACGGTAGTCGACGGTGCTCAGGGCGTCGTCCATGGCAGACACGATATGCAGTCGCTGGCATGCGATTTCTACGTGCTGTCCAGCCACAAGCTTTACGGGCCGGAAGGCGTCGGCGCGCTTTATGGCCGCGGCGAGTCGCTGCTCAAGCTCAAGCACTGGCAATTCGGCGGCGAAATGGTCCGTGTCGCTGATTTCGACCATGCCGAGTTCCATGCCGCGCCGTTGGGCTTCGAGGCCGGCACTCCGCCAATCGGCGCAGTCATTGGTCTCGGTGCAACTCTGGATTACCTGTCCAGACTGGACGCAGCGGCTGTGAACCGCCACGAAGAGGCACTGCACAGGACGCTGCTGGCAGGGCTCGCGGTACGCAAAGGGGTAAAGCTGCTGGGCGAGCCGCGGCTGGCACTGGCCAGCTTCACCGTCGATGGCGTGCATCATGGCGATCTGGCGCACCTGCTTACTGAGCAAGGGATTGCCATACGCAGCGGAACGCATTGCGCTCAACCCTTGATGAAAGCGCTGAGGGTCGATGGCGCCATTCGCGTATCGCTCGGACTGTACAACGATGGCACCGATTTGGAGCGATTCTTCAATGCCCTCGATCAGGGGCTGGAGTTGCTGCAATGAGCGAGCTTCCCGCTGCGGCCAGCGAAACGCTGGAACGCTTCCAGCAAGCCACCGGCTGGGAACAGCGGGCGCGCCTGCTGATGCAGCAAGGCGATCGCCTCGAGCCGCTCGACGACACCGAGCGCACCGACAGCAATCTGGTTGCTGGTTGTGACAGCAAGCTCTGGCTGATCGGCGAGACGCGCGGTGATCATTGGCACTTCCGGGGCACCAGCGAGGCGCGCCTGCTACGCGGCTTGCTCGCTGTCCTGCTGGTGCGTGTCAACGGTTCGCGAGCAGACGAGCTGCAGCGGCTGGACGTGGCGGACTGGTTCGGGCAGCTCGGGCTGGCTCGGCAACTTTCACCCTCCCGTGCCAACGGTATGAATGCCGTGCTCCTGCGGATGCGCGAGCTGGCATCGGCCGGCTGATCGAACTCCTCGCGGCCGATGGGTTATCCGCCCGTCTTCAACAACCGTAAAGCCATCAACCCCGAGTGCGCTCCGCAGGCCGCCTTGCCCCGGCGACCAACTTGTCGACCGCCCGTGCTGCTGCCACCAGGCCGAAACTGGCGGTGACCATCATCGCTGCGCCGAAACCGCCGGCACAGTCGAGCTTGACCCCTTCGCCTACGAAACTCTTGCTTTGGCAGACGCCACCTTCCGGCGTGGGATAGCGCAGTTGCTCGGTGGAGAACACGCAGGGAACGCTGTAGGTGCGGCCCGGCGTGCGGGAGAAGTTGTACTCGCGACGCAGCAACGAGCGCACCTTCGCCGCCAGCGGATCGTTGAAGGTCTTGTTTAGGTCGGCGACCTGAATCTGCGTTGGGTCCACCTGCCCACCGGCGCCGCCGGTGGCGATGATCTGGATCTTGCGTCGCTTGCACCAGGCGATCAGCGCTGCCTTGGCCGGCACGCTGTCGATGCAATCGATGACGCAATCCATCTGCTCGGTAATGTACTCGGGCATGGTCTCGCGAGTAACGAAGTCGGCGACCGCATGCACTACGCAAGCCGGGTTGATGGCCCGGATGCGTGCGGCCATCTCGTCCACCTTGGGTTTGCCGACCGCGCCTTCCAGCGCGTGAATCTGCCGATTGGTATTGGTGATGCAAACATCGTCCAGGTCGAACAGGCTGATCTCGCCCACGCCGCTTCGTGCCAGCGCCTCGGCCGCCCATGAGCCAACCCCGCCGATACCCACCACAGCCACATGCGCCGCAGCCAACCGCTCGAGGCCGGAAGAGCTATAGAGACGTGCAATGCCGCCGAAACGCTGGTCGTCGATGGACATGTCGATCCCCCCGGAAAAGTCCGCCGATTATAAGACCTTCGCCCTTGCCGACACAGGGCTGGCGGGCGGCCCGATCGTTCCGGGCGACTTCAGGCATGTTGACAATGGTCATTCCAAGCAACGCAAGCCACGGTGGAAACGGGTTTTGCTTTAATATGGCGCCCCTTCCCCCGCCTGCCTCGGAGCCGTGATGACTGCCGCCGCCCTCTCGCCAACCCTTGAACTCGCCTGCGAGCTGATCAATCGTCCGTCGGTGACCCCACTGGACGAGGGCTGCCAGCAACTGATGAGCGAGCGGCTCGCCGCCTGCGGCTTTGCCATCGAGCCGATGCACATCGAGGACGTCGAGAACTTCTGGGCAATTCGCGGCAACGACGGCCCAGTGCTGTGCTTTGCAGGTCATACCGACGTGGTGCCCACCGGGCCGCTGCAGGCGTGGCAGAACCCGCCTTTCGCAGCGCGCATCGACGAGCACGGCATGCTCCATGGTCGTGGCGCGGCGGACATGAAGGGCAGCCTGGCGTCAATGATCATTGCGGTGGAACGCTTCACCGCTGACCACCCGGATCACAAGGGACAGATCGCTTTCCTCATCACCAGCGATGAAGAAGGCCCAGCCCACCACGGCACCAAGGCGGTGGTCGAGCGCCTGCGTGAGCGTGGCCAGCGATTAGATTGGTGCATCGTCGGTGAGCCATCGAGCACTAAACTGGTCGGCGACGTGGTGAAGAATGGCCGCCGCGGCTCGCTCGGCGGCACCCTGACGGTGCGCGGCCAGCAGGGCCACGTGGCCTATCCGCACCTGGCGAAAAATCCGATTCATCTCGCGGCGCCGGCACTGGCCGAACTGGCTGCCGAACACTGGGACGATGGCAACGCGTTTTTCCCGCCGACCAGTTTTCAGATTTCCAACCTCAACGCCGGCACCGGCGCCACCAATGTCATCCCCGGCACGCTGGAAGCGGTGTTCAACTTCCGCTTCTCCACCGAGTCCACGGTTGAGGGGCTGCAGCAGCGCACCGCGGCGATTCTCGACAAGCACGGTCTGGAGTGGAGCGTTGATTGGGCGCTGTCGGGCCTGCCATTTCTTACCGAGCCGGGTGACCTGCTCGACGGCGTCGCCAAGGCGATCCGCAGCGTAACCGGTCGCGAGACTACACCCTCCACCAGCGGCGGCACCTCCGATGGCCGATTTATCGCCACCTTGGGCACCCAGGTCGTCGAACTCGGCCCGGTCAACGCGACCATCCACCAGGTCGACGAGCACATCCTCGCCAGCGATCTCGATCTGCTGACCGAGATCTACTACCAGACCCTGGTCAATCTGCTCGCATGCTGATCTGCCCTATCTGCCAGGCCGCACTGAGTCAGGTCGACAACGGGGTCGCCTGCTCGGCCAATCACCGTTTCGATCGTGCCCGCCAGGGTTATCTGAACCTGCTGCCGGTACAGCACAAGAACAGCCGGGCGCCGTGACAACCAGGCCATGGTGGAGGCGCGTCGACGCTTTCTCGACGGCGGCCACTATGCCCCGCTGGCCGAGCGCCTGGCGCAACTGGCCGCCGATCGCTCTCCACAGCGTTGGCTGGATATCGGCTGTGGCGAGGGCTACTACACCGCGCAGATCGCTCAGGCGCTGCCGCATGCCGAGGGTTACGCGCTGGACATCTCACGCGAGGCGGTCAAGCGTGCCTGCAGACGTGCGCCGCAGCTGGAATGGCTGATCGCGAGCATGGCCCGGGTACCGCTTGCCGATGCCAGCTGCAACCTGCTCGCCAGCGTGTTCAGCCCATTGGATTGGAGCGAAGCCCGCCGCCTGCTCGCCCCTGGTGGCGGGCTGCTGCGTATGGGCCCGACCCGCGAGCACCTGTGGGAACTGCGCGGCCTGCTGTATGACGAAATACGTGACTACGATGACGAGAAGCACCTGTCGCTGATTCCCGACGGCATGCATCTGGCGCACGGCGAAACCCTTAAGTACGAGCTGCAACTGGACAGCGCAGAAGCCCGCGCCGACCTGCTGGCCATGACGCCGCACGGCTGGCGCGCCAGTGCCGAACGCCGAGCGGCGGTAATCGGCGCGCCACTCAAGGTTCGGGTTGCGATACGCTACGACTGGATCGAGCGAGACCGGTAAATCACCTTGAACGCAGGCAAAGGCAGCGGCTGATCCGTATCGATGCTCGCGCGGTCGCTAGCGGTCCCGCTAACACTGCACTCACTGATCAACACGTAGTAACCACCACCAGACAAGGCCACCGCCCATGCGTCAACCGGACATCGAGATCTACCTCAGGGACGCCAGTCAGGATGCCGTCACCGATTGGCTCAACCAGGCTCTCGGGCCCTGCTCACCGTGGCAACCCAAGGGCAAGACCTTCAAATGCAAGGCCGGCGATATTCCGGTGACCTGGCTTCCCAAGGCGGTTGGCAAATGGCACAGCCTGCTGCTGGAAAGCGACGCGACGCCTTGGGAGGACGACATCGCCTGCGCCCGCGACGCCTATGCGGCGCTGGAGGTGGAAGTCCGCTGCGCGCCAGGTGGCTGGCAGGAAGAAGAATCGGTTGAAGATGCTGATCGCTGGATGAGCGTCAGCGAGCGCGGCGAGGCGGAAATCATCTGGCGTACCGACTGAATGCCGGCTCATGCAGCGGCCGGTGCATTCAGGCGCAACACATCAAAAAGCCCGCCAATCGACGGGCTTTTCTTTTCCGAGCGCAGCTATCAGAGCCCCGCCACGTCCTCGGCCTGCAGGCCCTTCTGGCCTTGGGTCACCGAGAACTCCACCTGCTGACCTTCGGCCAGAGAACGGTGGCCTTCGCCACGAATGGCCTGGTAGTGAACAAACACATCCGCACCACTGCCACGCTGGATGAATCCATACCCCTTGGCATCGTTGAACCACTTGACGGTTCCGGTTTCGCGCTCAGCCATCCTACTTCTCCAACTCGATTCTTATTATTCCCCGTTCGGGGAGGGACGATCAGGCCTAAGCCGCTGCGGGCCGCCTGACAGCAGGATAGCGGAGCAGGCGTGACAAGCGCGTTTCAGGGCGATCGCCGGACGAGTATAGAACAGGAAATATTCTCGTCTTCGGGTTTTTTGCGGCCATCGACAGCAGTGACAAGCGATGCACTGCTGTCGATGTGCCGGACGGCAGCCCGATCAACCCGCTCTGCGCCGGCGCCACAGCCACATCAGCAACACGCCCAAGGTCAACACCAGCGGGACCAGGGCAATGTTGAAGAACTTCAGCACGCGGCCCAGCGCCTCGATGTCGGCGTTGAGCTGGTAACGCACCTCGCGTAGCTCCTTGCGAATGCGCAGTTTCTCCTGCATGTATCCCTGCAGCGCTGCCTGTTGTTCGGTGGTGAGCGCTATCGCACCTTCCGCGCTCGGGTCCTGCAACTCGGCAAGCTGCGCCTCGGTGGCAGCCAGTCGTTGCTGCAGCGCTTCCTCTTTCTCACGGAAGCGGTTCTCGGCCTCTCGCTGCAGTTCTTCGACGACCACGAACGGCCGGGCGAAGCGCCCACGCGAGCGAACACTGATTAGCGCATCGGTGCCGGACAGATTGTCCAGCGCATTGGCCACGAAGGTGCCATTGTCGGCCCAGGGCTGCGGCATGCGCTGCCCGAAGAAGTCCTGCACCTGCACCCACATGCGATCAGCCAACAGATCGGTATCCGCCACCGCAATGACGTTAATACTGGCACTTTCCTTTAGCCCGTCCTTGCGGCCTTCGATGCCGTTCGGGTAGGCCGACTGCGCCGGGCCCTGGATGCGCGCGACAAGCGTATAGCGCTCGCCCGAGGGCTCCAGATCACGCAGCAGCGCCTCAGGATTTTCAAGCGTCGCGAAGCGCTCCGCCTCGAACGGCATGGCATAACTGGAACTCTGGACCAGTGGCGTGAAACGGGTCGTGGCGCCCTCCAGCGGTTCGAGGTAGCCGGCCGTCGCCATGGTCAGGCTTTCCAGCGAGGCGGTGGTGACGTCATCGATATCCATGGTGCGCTGCGGCAGGTTCAGCCAGCCCGGGTGCCGGACCGGTCGGCGCTCGGCACCTACGCCTACCGACATCGCGTAGGACGCATCGCCCACCACCTGGCCGGGCGCCATGCGCACCCCCCAGGCCTTGAACAGCGGCTCCAGGTCCGACGACTTGCCGTCGCCAAACTCACCGGGCCCGATGCCCATACCCGGATCGGCTTCGCTGTACGGATCGAGGAACACCAGCAGCTTGCCGCCACGCAGGACGAACTGATCGATGGCGTAGAGCGTCTGTTCCGGCAGATCTTTGGGATGCACCAGCATCAGTACCGAAACGCTGGTCGGAATCATATCGACGTCGCGCTTGAGGCTTTCGATATGAAACAGCTGACGCACTTCCTCGAGCACCATCCACGGCGGCGTTGCCTGCTGGGTGCGCATGTCGAAGCCACCCGTGATCGGCAATCCCGAAAGGACGCCAACGACCGGCAACTGCGGCGATGTCAGACTCTGAATCAGGCGGCTGAGCTCATATTCGAGAAACTCTTCCTGATCCAGCGGGAAGAACGGGATACTTTGCGTCTGACCTTCAGCATTGGTGCCCGCGAGGCCAAAGTAAACCTTGTCACCCCCTTGGTTCAGCGGCACGGCCTGCAGCCCGAGTTCGGCGGCACGATCTTCCTCTTCGGAAAACGGCTCGGGGTCAATCACGTGCAGCTTGAGCTTGCCATCAGCCTCGCGCTCGTAAGCACGCAGCAATTCCTCCACACGTCGCGCGTAATTGCGCAGCGCTACAAGGCCCTTGGTCGCCTCGTCCGAATAGAAAAAATGCAACTCGATGGGCTTTTCGAGCCCCCCAAGAATGGTCTCGGTGCCTTCGGAGATGGTGTAGAGCTTCTGCTCGGTCAGGTCCAACCGCGCATCGGTGAATGCCAGACTGGAAAAGGCGTTGAATGCCAGGAAGGCCAGCGCGATCAGCAGCAGTCCGGCACCCGAATACATCACTCGTTTCATGTGGGTTTCCTTATGCCGCTTTCTTCAGATCGACGACCACGGCAGTGGCCGCCAGCCAGGCGATGATCAGCGTGACGAAATACAACAGGTCTCGCAGGTCGATGACACCTTTGCTGAGGGCATCGAAGCGGATCAGGAAACTCAACGAAGCCACTGCATCCACAAGCCACTGCGGTGCCCAGGCGAAGGCATCGAGCACCATGGGTAGCCCGCTGACGATGAACAGGAAACACACGCTGACCGCCAGAATGAACGCGATCACTTGGTTCTTCGCCAGCGCCGACATGCACGAGCCGATCGCCAGAAAGGCCCCGGCCAAGAGCCAGCTACCGAAATAGCCGGTGGCGATTGCGCCGTTGTCCGGCTCGCCGAGGTAGTTGACGGTGATGACCATCGGAAACGTCAGCAGCAGCGCAATCCCGGTGAACACCCAGGCTGCGAGAAACTTGCCGGTGACCGCCTCGAAGCGGGTAATTGGCAGCGTCATCAACAATTCGATGGAGCCGGATTTGCGCTCCTCCGCCCATAGCCGCATGGCGATAGCCGGAATCAGGAACAGATAGAGCCAGGTGTGGAAGCTGAAGAACGGTACGAGATCCGCCTGGCCGCGTTCGTAGAAGCCGCCCAGGTAGAAGGTGAACACTCCAGACAATACCAGGAAGATCAAAATGAACACGTAGGCGAGCGGCGTTGCGAAATAACTGCCCAGCTCGCGTTTGAAGATCACCGGCAACTGGCTCATAGCGCCTCCCCACGAGTCAATGTACGGAACACTTCATCCAGCCGGCCACGTTCCACATCCAGCTCCTTCACCGCCCAACCCTGTTGGGTAATCAACGCGTTGATCTGCGGGAAGATCACCTGCCCTGGCTTGGCCAGCACCGTAACGCTATGTTCGTGCTCGTTGAATTCGACCCCAGCTACGCCCGGCAGCGCCGCCAGCGCGATGTCATCCAGCGGGTCATTGCTGACCAGCGTCACCGCCTGGTGATACTTGGAGCGGCTTTCCAGCTCGAACGGCGTGCCATCGGCCACCAGACGTCCGCTGGCAATCACCACCGCTCGGGTGCAGACCGCCGTGACCTCTTCGAGGATATGGGTGGAGATGATCACGATCTTGTCCTGCGCCAGTCCACGGATCAGCTCGCGCACCTGATGCTTCTGGTTCGGGTCCAACCCATCGGTGGGCTCGTCGAGGATCAGTACGCGAGGGTCATGCAGAATCGCCTGCGCCAACCCGACACGGCGCTTGAAACCCTTGGACAGGGTCTCGATGCTCTGACCGAGCACCGTATCGAGTTCCACCTGGCCTGCTGCCGTGTCGACCCGCACGCGCTTATCCAGGCCGCGATAACCGCGAACCTCGGCAATGAAGTCGAGAAAGCCACGCACCGTCATGTCGCCGTAACAGGGCGCCCCCTCCGGCAAATAGCCGATCTGGCGCTGGGCCTGCAGCGTCTGGGTCTGAATGTCACAGCCGAAGATACTCGCCGTGCCGGACGTCGGTGCCAGGAAGCCGGTCAGCATCTTCATGGTGGTGGACTTGCCGCCCCGTTGGGGCCGAGAAAACCGAGTACTTCGCCGGGTTGAACGCTGAATGTCAGCGCATCCACCGCCGTGTGCCGGGCAAACCTTTTCGTCAGATTCTTCAGTTCGATCATCGTTCTCACCCATGGCGGACCCACGGCCGAACCGGCAAGACGGGTCCAATGCGGGCCGGACTATAAAAAGAGCACGCCGGGCATTGCAACCAGCGCGGGCGTCGCAGCGTTCGATATCCCCATGCGCGGGTGTCTCGCTTGCACTAGCCCCATGCAAGCCCATGCCGACCGAAGCCGCCCGCTGCGTCAGCATGGCGAACCAGGTTACGCATCAGATCTTCGCAGAGGAAAAACCGAATGATCATCGCCATCACCCGATTCCAGTTGCCCAGTCCCATCACTCGGAGCGAGGCACGAGAAATCTTCCTGAGCACAGCACCGACCTATCAAGGCGTGGCCGGGCTCGTCCGTAAGCACTATGTGCTTTCTCAGGACGGGAGCACAGCAGGCGGCATCTATGTATGGGAATCCCAAGCCGAAGCCGAGGCGCTCTACACCGAAAGCTGGAAGACTCTTGTCCGGGAAAAGTACGGCACCGAGCCGTCAGTTACCTATTTCGACAGCCCCGTCGTAGTCGACAACATTTCCCAGGCGATTCATTCGGATGATTAGCTTGGCGAGGCAGCCTTAACGATCCCATCGTCAGTCTTGGCGCCACTCACTTGGGACTTGTTGAACCGCCCGATGCGGCGCACGGTGACACCATCGAGCCGCGTTGGTAATTTTCCACGAGAGAGCCTTTATCAGCGGGTAGATGAGCTTGATTGCGCTCCTTATTACAACGCTTGTCATTGCGGGCTACATGCGTAAACACCGCGTTCGAGCCTTGTTGGCGGTAGGTGCTGCAGCGCTGATGTTCCCGGTTTGGGTGGCCTTCACCTCTATGGTTTATCCAGCCGATCCAGAAGCCCACATGTGGGCAGCGATTGCCATACCCGTCTCCTAGCCTGGGGTCTGGGCGCCGCCGGTCTGGGTTACGGCTTGATGGCATTGCTGGGGTTGAAGTTCCGATGATGCGCAACGGCTCATTAGCCCCGTCCCAGGCGTAGTTCACGGCGCCATCTCGCTCACATGCGATGGGCTACGCTTCACCCCACTCAGCCGAATTGGAAATTCTATGCGCAGCGATGAGATCACAGCCCTCTTCGATCAACAGGCAGCGAGCTACGACGAGCGTTGGGCCAGAACGGCCCCCATTCGAGAGGCGCTGCACTTCATTCTTGAAGCGGTATTGGCGGAACTACCGGCGGATGCACGAATACTCAGCGTCGGGACCGGTACAGGAGAGGAAATCGTTTATCTCGCCAAGCGTTTTCCTCGCTGGTCCTTTACCGCCGTAGAGCCATCCGGCGCCATGCTCGATGCGTGCCGCGACAAGGCGGTGAAGGGTGGCTTTGCCTCGCGCTGCCATTTTCATGAAGGGTATCTGGAATCCCTGCCTGACCAAGGCGCTTTCGACGGCGCGACGTGCTTCCTCGTGTCCCAGTTCATTCTGGATCTCGAAGCCCGTGCCGACTTCTTCCGGGCTATTGCCACAAGGCTTCGTCCTGGGGCGATATTGGCGAGCTCCGATCTAGCCTCCGATACCGGTTCCGCCCAGTACGATGCCCTTCTCAAGCCCTGGCTGACGATGATGGCGGCCGCTGGTATTTCGGCGGCCGCCGTTGAGCAGATGCGTGCAGCCTACGTCAAAGACGTTGCGATCCTGCCTCCTGCACGGGTAGCGTCCATCATCCGATCGGCCGGCTTTGACGAGCCGATCCCTGTCTATCAGGCAGGCCTTATCCATGCGTGGTTTTCCAGACGTGAGGCAGCCGACGCGCCATGAATCGCTCGCGGGCCCTTGCCTTCCTGATCGCCGCCTTCGCGGGCGCTGCCATCTGGGCGCTGTCTCCGTGGCTGACCGGCCATGCCGAGCCATGGGATGCGGGCGGTGTGTACTACACCGCAGCGTTGATCGGGACGGGCTTACTGACAGGCTTAATCGTGCCGAAGCCGCTCTGGGCACTCTATACCGGAGGCGTCTTCGGGCAGTTCATGTACTTGTCACTCCTGCCGTCTGGCCCGCTGATCGCCGTCGGCCTCGTATTTCTGTTGTTGTGGTCGCTGCTGTTTCCGGGCAGTGCCTACCTGGGCGCTCGCGTTCGCAGTAGCCGTCGCCCCGATGTGGGTTGATGACCGTACGGTGGCGCTTCGCGACGACCCAGCCTTATCCACACTGCGGTTTCGCTAAGACCGCGCCCGAACGAACTACTCTCCGGTTTCCCAACTTTTCCGCCTTTGAGTGAGTGAAGTCAGCCATTCGAAAGGATTAGACCTTTTGCTGACCAACCCCGCTTACGGCACACTTGCCGCCTTCGAGGGCACCGCCCCCCCCTTATCTAGCCGAACCTATCGTATGACCCGCTCCCCCATTCGCCGTCTGATCTTCTTCGTAGTGCGCCGCGTGCTGTACTTCTGGGTGCGCTCGGAAACCATCAATCAATCCGCATTTACCCTCAAGCTGGACCGCAGCAAGCCGGTGTTTTACGTCCTGCAGCGCGCTTCGCTGAGTGATCTGGCGGTGCTCGATCATGAATGCAGCAAGGCCGGTCTGCCGCGCCCGGTGGCCGAGGTGGCGGTGGGCGATCATATCGAGCCGGCGGCATTCATCTTTCTCAACCCCGCCGCCAGCTGGTTCGGCACGCGAACGCGCGTCGAACCGCCCGCGCCACTGGTACGTCTGGTCGGCGCGCTGGAACAGAACGCGGTGGACAACGCACAAGTCATTCCGGTAACGGTGTTCTGGGGGCAGAATCCGGCGCGTGAAACCAGTCCCTGGAAGCTGCTGTTCGCCGACAGCTGGGCTGTAACTGGGCGGCTGCGCAAATTGATGAGCATGATCATGCTCGGCCGCAAGACCCGTGTGCAGTTCTCCGCGCCGATCCAGCTCAACGAACTGGTCGCGCAAAACAAGGGCCACGAGCGCACGCTGCGCATGGCCCATCGCATGCTGCGGGTACATTTCCGTAATCAGAAAACGGCCGTGATAGGTCCGGACCTGTCGCATCGTCGTAATCTGGTCAAAGGCCTGGTGCATGCACCCCAGGTGCGTCAGGCGATCAAGGAGGAAGCCGAACGCGAAAATATTTCGCTGGAGAAAGCTGAAGCCCGCGCCTTGCGCTACGGCAACGAGATCGCATCGGATTACGCCTACACCGCCGTGCGCTTTCTCGAGCTCGTGCTGTCGTGGTTCTGGAACAAGATCTACGACGGTATCCGCGTCAATCATCTAGAGCCGCTACAGGAGGCGGTGCAAGGCCATGAGGTCATCTATGTGCCCTGCCACCGCAGCCATATCGATTACCTGCTGCTCTCCTACCTGCTGTTCCGCAACGGTCTGACGCCACCGCACATCGCGGCGGGTATCAACCTCAACATGCCAGTAATCGGCAGTCTGCTGCGCCGCGGTGGCGCCTTTTTCATGCGGCGGTCGTTCAAGGGCAACCCGCTCTATACGTCGGTATTCAATGAGTATCTGCACACCCTCTTCAGCCGCGGCTTCCCCGTGGAATACTTCGTTGAGGGCGGGCGCTCACGTACCGGACGCATGCTGCAACCGAAGACCGGAATGCTCGCGATCACATTGCGCAGCTACCTGCGCTCCTCGCGCCTGCCGATCCTCTTCGTGCCGGTCTACATCGGCTATGAACGGGTGCTGGAAGGCCGCACCTATCTCGGCGAATTGCGCGGCGCGACTAAGAAGAAGGAATCGATCTTCGACATCTTCAAGGTCATCGGCGCGCTCAAGCAGCGCTTCGGCCAAGTCTGGGTTAATTTCGGCGAGCCACTGAAGCTCAACGAATTCCTTGAGCGCGAGCAGCCCGGCTGGCGTCAGCAGAACCTCGCGCCAGGTTATCGCCCTGAATGGCTTAGCGAGACCACCAACCGACTCTCCGAGCGCATCGCTCAGCGACTCAACGATGCGGCGGCCGTCAACCCGGTCAATCTGGTGGCGCTGGCCATGCTCTCCACCAGTCGCCAGGCGCTGGATCGGCGCTCGCTGGCGCGCGTCCTCGATCTCTACCAGAACCTGCTGCGCGCGGTGCCCTACTCGCCCCATACGACGCTGCCGGACGGCGATGGCGAGGCGCTGATCGATTACGTGAAGGACCTCGGCCTGCTGGCCGAACAGAAGGATGCGTTGGGCAATATCCTCTTTCTGGACGAGCAGAACGCCGTTCTGATGACCTACTACCGCAACAATGTGATGCATATCCTGGCGCTGCCAGCGCTGCTGGCAAGCTTCTTCCAGAGCAGTGCACGGATCAGCCGCGAACAAATCCTGCGCTTCACCGAGGCGTTGTATCCGTACCTGCGCGCCGAGCTATTCATTCGCTGGGAGCCGCAAGAGCTGGCAACGGTGGTCGATCAATGGCTGGCCGCCTTCGTCGAACAGGGATTGCTCAAGCTAGACGGCGAAACCTATGTGCGACCTGCGCCCAGCTCACGCCAGTTCATGCTACTGACGCTGCTTGCGCGGGTTATCGTGCAGACCCTGCAACGTTTCTACATGGCGATTTCGCTGTTGCTCAACAGCGGCCAGCACAGCCTCGATGCCGAGGAGCTGGAGAACCTCTGCACGGTCATGGCTCAGCGCCTGTCGATCCTGCATGGGCTGAACGCGCCGGAATTCTTCGACAAGAGCCTGTTCCGGCATTTCATCAAGAGCCTGCAGGACCAGGACGTGCTGCGTCAGGACGCCACCGGCAAGCTCGGCTACCACGACAAGCTCGGCGAACTGGCCGAAGGTGTCGCCAAGCGCGTACTGCCCGCCGAGATCCGCCTGTCCATTCGCCAGGTGGCGCTGGAGCGGCACGAGGATGAAGCACCAGCGGGTTGAATCCACCCGCGCAGGGAACAACCTCAGCAAAAACCACGCTAACGGCGATTCGGCTTAATGCCGAATCGTTCGATCAGTAATAAGCACGACACCCATACTCAGCAGGCAATCCAACGATAATCCTTCGGCTGTAGCCGAAAGGGGCCTGTATGACACGCGCCAGCTTGATCGCCTTGTCGTTCCTCGTGGGCCTGGGTGGTTGCGCAACCCCCAGCCTGACCAATCTCACGCCCTCCTCCGTTGCACGTTCGCCGGTGCCGCTCTATCTGCTGCGGGCGCAAGTCGACGGTCGTGGAAACCGGATCGCCCACGTCAATGCGGTAATCCACGGTACGCCGTGGTCGATGATGCTGCTGCCAGGCGATCAATATGCGGTGGGCTACTTCGCCGACACCTGCGAAACCAACATCCCCTATCACTTCAGCGTCGGCTACCAGCGCCGCAATTGGCTCGGCTCCGGCTATTCGAGCACGGTGCGCGAAAAGCGCTTCCCGGAAGCCTCGGGCTACGTCTTGAATGTCACTGGCGAGCCGCTGCCAGACGATTGCGCAGCATCCATCGGCCTGACCTTGCGTGTGGACAGTACGGACGACGAGGTGGATATCGAACCTGGCGATGGCAACTGCCGATCCATTACCAGTCGCTGCACGCTGAGGGCCGCGGTGATGGAAAGCAACGCGCACCAGGGCCACGATCTGATAGAGGTGCCATCGGGGCACTACGTGCTGTCGTTAACCGGTAGCGAGACCGCGGACATACCGAACGATGCGATCGGCGACCTGGACATCACTGATGGATTGACGCTGACGGGACTTGGACGTGCGGCGAGGAACGCCGATCTCCAGGTCATCGTCGACGCAGGGGCCATCGACCGGATCTTCGATATCTATGCCAGCTCGCCGCGGGCGGTGACGCTCAGCTATCTGCGACTGGAAAACGGCCGGCCCATGGGCAGCGGCGGCGGCGCGATCTGGAATCGCGGCAACCTGCGTATGGACCGGATGCTGTTGCGCGGCAACACCATCGATCATGAGCTGGAAACCTCCTGCGCGGCCTTTCCAAGCCGACGCCTGTGCAACCGTGGCGCGGGCCTGTTCAACGAGGGCCAGGCGCTGGTCGCGCGCTCGACCATCGAACAGAACTCGACCGGACGCGAGTCCGGGCACGCCGGCGGCATTTCCAACATGGGCCCGACGGCGCAGCTGTATGTGCGCGACAGTCTGATCACCGGAAATGACGCGCGCTTCTGGGGCGGGCTGCTCAACTATCAGGGCACCGTCGACATCCTGAACAGCACGTTCATCGACAATCGCAGCACCACCGGTGGTGTCCGAGCCGCAGAGATCGGCAATGTCGACGGCAAGATATCGGTCCGCAACGCGACGTTCAGCAATCACTCTCAGTTGTTCAGTCATACCGGTACCGGCGAGTTCCGCCTGGCCAACAGCCTGGTCGAAATACGCGCCTTCAACGATATGCCGTTCTGCAGTGGCACGCTGATCAGCGGCAGCTTCAATGCCATCGGTGGCTCCGGAGGCGGACTTTACGATCTTCTCGGCGGCTGCGGCTTCACCCCGACCACCGCGGACGAAGCCGGGGTACGCCTGTACCTCGGCGCACTGCAGGATAACGGCGGCCCGACTCGCACCGTCGCGCTGCGTGAACCGCTCGAAGACAGCCCCTACTTCGATCCCATCGATATGGGCGGCGTGCTATGCCCCGACACCGACCAGCGCGGCAGGCCGCGGGATGACCGGAAGTGCGACCCAGGCGCATTCGAGTTCTGAGTCGCACAGCAGCTAACTGGCGTGCACTGGGAGTTCATTCGGCGAGCTTGCGCGCTTGCGTCAACGAACTGGCCGATACAAGCTGCCGTGGTTTTCACGCCGCGCCTGGCGCTTTAAGCTCTTCGCCTGCCTGCTGCATCATTCAGAGGATTCCCCATGTTGCGCATCACCACCTTCATCGTTGGCCTCATGCTTTCCGCCGGCACTTACGCCCTCTCGCTTTCGGATCTCAGCCAGGGCGATGCCAGCGCCGGACTCAAAGACGCACTCAGTCAGGGCGCCAAGGTTGCGGTGCAGCAGCTCGGCAAACCGGGCGGATTCAGCGAAGACCCTGATGTTCGCATCGAGTTGCCGGGCAACATTGGCAAAGCCTCGCGCATGCTCAAGATGATGGGCATGGGTCAGCAGGTCGAAGAACTCGAAACCGGCATGAACAAAGCGGCTGAAGCGGCTGTGCCGCAGGCGCAGGCTTTGCTTCTGGATGCGGTTAAAAAGATGACCGTTGCCGATGCCAAGGCGATCCTCGCAGGCGGCAATGACTCCGCAACTCAATACCTGAACAAGACCAGTCGAGAAGAGATTCGCGCCAAGTTCCTGCCGATCATCAAGCAGGCGACCGATCAGGTTGGCGTCGCTCAGCAGTACAACGCACTGGCCGGCAAAGCCTCTGGCCTCGGCGCGCTCGATGCCAGGTACGGCACGGTCGAAGGCTATGTGGCCGAACAAGCGCTCGACGGACTGTTCACCGTCATTGCCGAGCAGGAAGCCAGTATTCGCCAGAACCCGACACAGGCAGCTACCAGCGTGGCGAAGAAGGTCTTTGGCGTGCTGATGGGCAATTGAACAGGGAGGTGGTTCCGGGCTGAAACCGATGTACCACGGAGAAAAACTCAACGCCTGGACGCACCTCGCTGGCGGTGTGCTGGCTCTGATCGGGACCGTCTGGCTGTTAGTGCTAGCGGCCATGGACGGCGACATCGTAAAGATCGTCAGCGTGGCGATCTACGGCTTCACCCTGGTGCTGCTGTATAGCACCTCGACGCTCTACCACAGCGTGCGGGGCCGGGCGAAAGTGATCATGCAGAAGCTCGATCACCTGTCGATCTACCTGCTGATCGCTGGCAGCTATACGCCGTTCTGCCTCGTCACGCTGCGCGGGGTCTGGGGCTGGTGGTTGTTCGGCATCGTCTGGTCTCTGGCGGTGATCGGCATGCTGCAGGAGATCAAGCCGCGATCGGAGGCACGGGTGCTGTCCATCGTCATCTACGCTGTCATGGGCTGGATCGTGCTGGTGGCCGTCAAACCGCTGCTCGGCGCGCTCGGCACCGCCGGCTTCAGTTGGCTGGTCGCAGGCGGTGTGTCTTATACCGTGGGGATCGTCTTCTTCGCATACGACCATCGTTTCCGCCACTGGCACGGCATCTGGCATCTGTTCGTCATCGCCGGCAGCCTGCTGCATTTCGTGGCGATTCTGCGCTACGTGGTCTGAGGCTGACGAGTGCCACCTTCGGCGGGCTCAAAGCTCATGCATGCGATTGACCTGCTGCGCCAGGCGCATGGTTTCCTGCTCTTCGAGCTGTAGCATTTCCCCGAGCAATTCGCCCGCCCGATCCAGGCCGGGGCGACTCTCCAGCGAGCGGTACAGGTCAATGATCTGATTGTGGATGCCGAAGATTTCTCGTGAGATATCATCGACGCTCATCTGGCCATAGGCCTCGCTATCGAGTTCGAGCACCAGCAGCTCGCCACGCACGGCATCATGGAGCCGGGTCTGCAACGCCTGAGGGTCAGCATGTTCCTTGATCCGGGCAATGGTTCCGGTCAGTTCCCGCTCATGCTGCACCAGATAGTCCAACAGCATCTTCGCCAGCGAATCGCTGCGCTCATCGGCAGCTTCTGCCATGCAGTCAGCCAGCCGGGCATGAGCCTGGCGGGTCCAGTCGATCAGGTCTTCGCATCGTTCGATGTTCATGCTGCGTCCTCCGCGCTGAGGGTTGCCTGGCAGAATGTCCGAGCAATGAGTCGAGCAGCGCCGTAGTCAGAACGATGCAAACATGCCCGATGGCAATTGACCAGTGCTGGGTGTCGGTCCGCACAACAATCGCCTTCGGCAATCTGTCGAAAAGCGGATTCAGGCGCGTTGGCAGACAAAATCTCCAACGCTGTGCACCGTCGCGGCCGCTGCGACGAATCTCCCCGTGAAGCGCGCTCGATGATCGAATGGCATTCGCGTCAACGATCGCAAATGGTGTTCTGACAGCCGCTTGACCTTGCCATAAGGGAAAGGTTGAACATCAGGCCGAGCCGGATTGACCGGCATTCGCGGGGTTTCTCTCATGAGCATCAATCTTCAGGTACAGGGCATGACGTGCGGCGCCTGCGTCCGTCACGTGACCCAAGCGTTGAGCCCTCTCGCAGGCGTCACTGATGTCGAGGTCGATCTCGCTACCGGCCGCGTTCGAATCGAAGGCGATGCCGATAGCACGTCGCTGATCGCGGCGCTGGACGAGGCCGGCTATCCGGCACAACTCGCCAACCAGGCAAGCCCCACCTCAGCGCCCGCGAGGGGTTGTGGCAGCGGCTGCGGTTGTCGCTGATTTTTCTTCTTCTGGAGTGTTCGCTAATGAAATTCAAACTCGCCATCATCGCCGCGCTGTTCATGGCCGGTAGCGCACAGGCCGCTGAAATCATCGACGTTCACCGCGACGCCAATTGCGGCTGTTGCAAGGACTGGGTCAAGTATCTGCAAGCTAACGGCTTCGAAGTCCGGGACCACGTGGAAAACAACATGAGCGCGGTCAAGCAACGTCTCGGCGTGGCGCCGCGACTCGGCTCCTGCCACACCGGCGTAATCAACGGCAAGTTTGTTGAAGGGCATGTCCCGGTGGCACAAATCCTTGAGCTGAAGCAGCGCGCAGATCTGCTCGGTGCCGCGGTGCCAGGCATGCCGTCGGGCTCGCCCGGCATGGACTATGGCCAACCCGCGCAGGCGTATCAGGTGATCGGCCTGACGACTGCCGGTAAGGATGTAGTCATGGCTGACTACGCCGCGCAGTAGGTCCGCTCATTCCCGCAGCGCTCGCACACCGGTCACTTCCTGGCAGGATCCGAGCGCGGGCGCTCCGCGTGCTAAGGGCGTCGTACCCGTGCTGAAGCCAGGAGACGATCAGTCAATTTCGCTCACTGAACAGGATCATCATGCTGTCCATACCTACCCGGCGAACCTTCATCAAGAGCCTGGCTGCCGGTAGCATCGTTGCCGGCCTGGGCGTTTGGCGTCAGCCCGTATGGGCGGTGGCGCGCCATGGCCAATCAAGCGATCAGGGCGTGCTTGCGGGCACCGAATTCGATCTGACCATCGATTCGCTCGGGGTCAATTTCAGCGGTCGCGAACGCACCGCGATGGCGATCAACGGAAGCATTCCCGGCCCGCTGCTGCGCTGGCGCGAAGGCGATACCGTGACGCTGCGTGTACACAATCGACTGCCGCAGGACACCTCTATCCACTGGCACGGCATCCTGTTGCCGGCCAACATGGACGGCGTACCCGGCTTCAGCTTCGCCGGGATCGCACCGGATGGCATGTACGAGTACCGCTTCAAGGTGAAACAGAGCGGCACCTACTGGTACCACAGCCACTCGGCCTTCCAGGAGCAGCTCGGTGTCTATGGGCCGCTTGTGATCGATCCACAGGAGCCCGAGCCATTCGGATACGAGCGTGACTATGTTGTGATGCTCACCGACTGGACCGATGAAAGCCCGGCGCGGGTACTGGACAAGCTGAAGAAGCAATCCGATTACTACAACCGCGGTCGCCGCACGCTGGGTGACTTCATCGACGACGTCGCCGACCAGGGTTGGAGTGAAACCCTGAGTAATCGCTGGGCCTTGGCGAAAATGAAGATGACGCCCACCGACCTCGCCGATATCAGCGGCGCCACCTACACCTATCTGCTCAACGGTTATGCACCGGACGACAACTGGACCGGTCTGTTCGAGCCGGGCGAGCGGGTCCGCCTGCGCCTGATCAACGGCTCGGCCATGAGCTATTTCGACTTTCGCATTCCCGGCCTCAAACTCGTTGTTGTCGCAGTAGATGGCCAGAATGTCGAGCCGGTGGAGGTCGACGAACTGCGGTTGGCGGTAGCCGAGACCGTCGACGTTATCGTCGTGCCGGATGGCAGCCAGGACGCCTACACCCTGTTCGCCCAATCGATGGACCGCAGCGGCTATGCTCGCGGCACGTTGTCGGTGCGCCAAGGCCTGAGCGCGCCGGTACCGCAGCCCGATCCACGGCCCGAGCTGAGCATGGAAGACATGGGCCATGGCGATCATGGCTCGCATGTTGCCGGCACCGAGCCGCCGCCGATGGATCACGGGGCCATGAACCACGGCGAAATGGACCACAGTCAGATGGATCATTCCACCATGAGTCACGGCGATGCCGAGCGCAGCAGCTCGATGCAGGCCCACCCGGCTAGCGAAAACGGCAACCCGCTGGTGGACATGCAGACCATGATGCCACTGCCGAAACTGGACGATCCGGGTATCGGTCTGCGCGACAATGGCCGCCGTGTCTTGACCTACGCGGATCTGCGCAGCACCTTCGCCGATCCGGATGGCCGCGAGCCGACGCGCACCATCGAGCTGCACCTGACCGGCCACATGGAGCGCTTCGCCTGGTCATTCGACGGCATTCCCTTCACCGATGCCGAGCCTATCCGCCTGAAGTATGGCGAGCGCGTGCGTTTCGTGCTGGTCAACGACACCATGATGCACCACCCCATCCATCTGCACGGGTTGTGGAGCGATCTGGAGGATGCGCACGGCCAGTTTCAGGTGCGTAAGCACACCATCGACATGCCACCCGGTTCGAAACGCAGCTACCGCGTCACCGCCGATGCCCTCGGGCGCTGGGCCTATCATTGCCACATGCTGATGCACATGGACCTTGGCATGTTCCGCGAAGTCCGTGTCGAAGAATGAAGGGGATCCCTATGAACAATTCCACGCGCAATAGCCTGGTCGCGTTCGGCCTGGTCGCGGCCTTGCAGCTAACTGCCGCTCAAGCGCAAGTTGAACACGACGACCATCACCGGGATGACGCCCCGTCGACGCAGAACAGCCCGCAACTCCATCAGCCAGACCGGAAGCACGGCGAGATGATGAATCAGGAAGGCATGGATCACGACCGGATGATGCAGATGCACGAACAGCACATGGGTCAGGGGATGAATCACGGCAACATGGGCAAGGGTCAGATGCAAAGCGATAAGCCCGTAGGGCCCAGCAAGGGCCCGCACCATGACCACTAAGTTGCCGATGGTCGTCGCGTTCAGTCTGGCCGCGGCGACGAGCCAGGCGCAAGAGGCCATGGATCACTCGGGCCATGCTGGACATGGCGGCCACGCGCCAGCGCCCAAGACCGAGATGGACCATGGCCGTACAGATGCTGATCATGGCCAGGTGGATCATCACACCATGAACCACTCAAGCCATGAGATGCCGCGCCCTCCTGAAACAGGCATTCCGCCTGGACAGGCGACGCGTGCGCCGGTCCCGACCCTCAGGCCCGCCGATCGCAACGCCGTGTTCCCGGAGCTGCCAGAGCACCGAATGCATCAGGGTGGCATCCACTTCATGTTCGTCGCCGAACAGCTGGAATGGCAGGACGCCGACGACGGCAGTGCGCTGGCCTGGGATTTCAGCGGCTGGGCCGGCGGCGACATCGATCGCCTGGCGTTTCGTTCGGAAGGCGAGCGGACCGACGGCCATATCGAGGAGGCGGAGCTGCAATTACTCTGGAGCCACGCTATCGGTCCCTGGTGGGAAACCGTCGCCGGCCTGCGCCAGGACTTCAAGCCCGGCTCGCCACAGACCTGGGCGGCTTTCGGCGTACAGGGAATGCCGCTGTATGGGTTGGAAACCGAAGCCACCGCTTTCATCGGTGAAGGCGGCCAAACCGCGCTACGCCTGGAAGCCGATTACGACATCTTGCTGACCCAGCGCTGGGTGTTGCAGCCCGCCGCTGAGCTCAACCTGCATGGTCGCAATGACGAACCGCGCGGGGTCGGCTCTGGCCTAAGCGAGGCCAGCGTCGGGTTGCGCCTTCGCTATGAGATCAGCCGGCAATTCGCGCCGTACGTGGGGGTAAGCTGGAGCCGCGCGTACGGTAGCAGCGCCGAGCTGCAGCGTGCCGAAGGTGAAGACACAAGCGAAGCTCGCCTGCTGGCAGGTATCCGATTCTGGTTCTAAATAGGCCGGCCCATGCTCAAGACTCTTGTGACGTTGCTGTTGGCTGTCCTTGCGATCGTGCTGATCGGCACGGCAGTGGTGTATTCCGGCGTGATAAACGTCGCCGCGGATGATCCACACAGCTCACCGGTTCACGCGCTGCTCGAAGTGGCTCGGGAGCGTTCGATTGCGGTTCGTGCCGAGGGCATCGAGGTGCCAGACCTAAACGATCCGGAGCTGATCCGCTCGGGCGCTGGCAACTACGATGCCATGTGCGTCGCCTGCCATCTCGCCCCAGGTGTCGCTGGCACCGAGCTGAACCAGAACCTCAACCCGGCGCCGCCAGACCTCACCAATCGTGACCGGCCGGACGATCCCGCCAGCGATTTCTGGGTCATCAAACACGGCATCAAGGCCACCGGGATGCCAGCCTGGGGCAAGAGCGTGGCCGACCCTTACATTTGGGGATTGGTCGCGCTTCTGGAGCAACTGCCGTCGCTGACTGCGATGGATTACCGGGCGCTGGTGGCGACAAGCGATGGCCATCAGCACGGCGGTGGAGAGATGGCCCCGCTCGATCACAATGACGAGCATCCCGATACAGACGATCGTCCGGCGGGCAAGGATCAGGCAGACACTCACCAAAAGGCCGAGCCGGCAACCAACCCCGAAGGCCACCATCGCGCCGACGGCAGCGAGCACATGCACTGATATGCTGCCACCGCCAGGTTTCGTGAACCCGCGTCGCGAACTAGCTCTGCGGGGCGGCTGCTAGAGGCGCCTTGCTCCGATCGGGCTGACGGGAAGCATCGCGCCAAACCTGATAGCGCTGGTCCTGCCAGATCCGATGGTGCAGCCGTGCCATCCCGTCCGGGTCATTGAGCAGACGCCAACGTGCCGCTTCAGCCGCGCCGGTGGGGCCGGCATCGAGGACCTGCTGGATGCGCTGCTCGCGCAGCATTTCAGCACCGGCCACCACCTTGGCATGCCGCGCCCGTGCCATTCCACATACCAGAGCGTTGAAGATCGGGTCCACGGTCGCCGCGATAAAGCCGTCGTGCAGGGCATTGTCCTGATTTTCTCGCGTGTAGCGATCGGTCGAAGCCAGCTCCTGCGGCGGATTGAACTCCTCGGGAATCAGGAACAGCTTGCGGCGAAAGGCCGCGAGGCCAAGACCGGTGCGGCTGGTGATCACCGACACTGGCGCCGACAGGATCAGCGACACCACGATCGGCGCCAGCCACCACAGAAATGCCGGATCGAGCCAGGCCACCAGTGCCGTCCAGAGCACACCCAGCAGCATCTGCGAACCGTGCCGACGTAGGGCTTCGCCCCAGGGTGTGGCGTTATCGGCGCGCTGCGGCGAGTTCCACTGCACCGACCATCCCAGAAACGCAGCGGTGACGAATACCGTGTGAAACAACATGCGCACCGGTGCCGCCAACATCGAGAACAGGGTTTCCAGCAGCATCGACAGCAGCAGGCGGATGCGCCCACCGTACTCGTGCGCGCCCTGAATGCAGATCAACAACACGCTCAGCAGCTTGGGCAGAAACAGCAGCGTCAGCGTCGCGGAAAACAAGGCAATGGCTTCCTCCGGATGCCATTGCGGCCACAACGGATACAACTGATTCGGCTGTAGGAAATACTCAGGCACCATCAGGGTGTGAATCGCCAGCAGCCCGGTCGACAGTGCCAGAAAGACGAACCAGAGCGGGGCCGACAAATAGGACATAACCCCTGTGAGAAACACGAAACGATGCACGGTGTGCATGCCCTTGACCAGGAACAGCCGGAAATTCATCAGGTTGCCATGGCACCAGCGGCGGTCGCGCTTGAGTTCATCGAGCAGATTGGGCGGTAGCTCCTCGTAGCTGCCCGGCAGATCATAGGCAATCCACACGCCCCACCCCGCCCGCCGCATCAGTGCCGCCTCGACGAAGTCGTGGGAAAGGATGTCACCCGCAAATGAGCCTTTTCCTGGCAGCGGCGCCAGGGCGCAGTGCTCGATGAAGGGTTTGACCCGGATGATCGCGTTGTGCCCCCAGTAATGGGATTCCCCCAGCTGCCAGAAATTGAGCCCGGCGGTAAACAGAGGGCCATACACCCGCGTGGCGAACTGCTGCATGCGCGCATACAGCGTGTCCATACCCGACGCCTTGGGGGCGGTCTGGATGATACCGGCGCCAGGGTTGGCTTCCATCAGCCGCACCAGACTGGTCAGACATTCGCCGCTCATCACGCTATCGGCATCGAGCACCACCATGTAGCGATAGCTGCTGCCCCAGCGGCGGCAGAAGTCATCGATGTTGCCGCTCTTGCGCTTCACTCGGCGGCGACGGCGGCGGTAGAAGATATGGGCGAAGCCGTCGACCTCGCGGCACAGCTCCAGCCAGGCCTTCTGCTCGGCGACGCAGGTATCGGGATCGTTACTGTCGCTGAGCACGAAAATATCGAAATGCTCGAGCTGCCCGGTCGCCTTGAGTGACTCGTAAGTCGCGCGCAACCCGGCAAACACCCGCGGCACGTCTTCGTTGGCGATCGGCATCACCAGGGCGGTACGCGCCTCGCGCGGGATCGGTTCGTCACCGAGGGTGCTGGCGGAGATGTTGTAGCGATCACGGCCCTTGAGCAGCTGGAAGAAGCCCATCAGCGCAGTCCAGAAGCCCACCGAGACCCAGCAGAACAGCAACGCGAACAGCAACAGGATGCTGGTCTGCACCACATAGGGAAGGATCTGCCGCGCCGACTCCTGCAGTGGCTGCTGGAACACCTCCTGAAGATCGACCAGCGCCCAGCCCTGGTAAGGCAGCACCGACTTCATATGCCAGGTGGCGATGACCGTCTGCACCAGCATCAAGGCCAGCAGGATTGTTCGGCGCACGGCCGCTACCTTGCGCCAGCCCGAGCGATCGGCGGACTGAGCAGGCGGCAGCTCCCCCGTGCGGTTTTTCTTGCGCAGAAAACGCCACCAACTCAGCCGCAGCACGTTGGTATGCCAAGGCTCAGGAACCATCCGGGTGCGCACGATCGGTGGCGTCGAGCGGATGCAGACGCGCCCCTGGTGATCATGTGTGAGCGCTCTGGCGCGCTCCAGGGTTTCGCCCCAACCGAGCCTCAGCCGTGCGGCGACCGATCCCAGCAGGTCGTTATCGCAAGGCTCAGGGTCGCTGGCAGTCGCCACGGTTCGGGCCAGAGCCCGGTGCACACCGTTCAGCTCGCCACCCTCGTGATCCACCTCGTTAATCAGGGTCTGGCGCCGTTCGGCATCTAGCGGTAGCTGGCCGATATAGCGCCCCGTAATCGAAGGCTCTCCTGGATTATTCATGGATCGGAATTTGGTAGCTCCACGTTTCGGAAAGCGTCTTCTCACCTTCCACCAGGGCCGCCCGCAGCTCCACGGGTTGTTTGGGGTCGCGTACCTTCAACCGCAAGGTCAGGCGCCAGCCCTTGGTCACCGGGTTATGCCGCAGATTGTTCTCCACCAACTCGGCATTGTCACCGATGCTGACCCGCGTGCTTATCGGTGCGTCCGCAGCCCGCTCGGCCAGGTTGGGACCGACGAAGTCGACGATAAGCGCGGTACTGCCGTCGGGTTGGCGAATCAGGTTCGACTGTTTGACGTCGCCGGCAGACAGGCGCGTCTGGTCGACCCAGGCGAGCTCGGGATCATGCAGGGCCGGCTCGTCCATGGTGAAATGCAGGCGATACTCGAAATTCAGCGGCTCGCCGGGCTCCGGCCGCTGCTCGGGTACCCAGAAGGCGACGATGTTGTCGTTGGTTTCATCCGGTGTGGGAATCTCGATCAACTCCACCCGCCCCTTGCCCCAATCACCCCGGGGCTCGACCCAGCCACTTGGGCGCAGATCGTAGCGGTCATCAAGATCCTCGTAACGACCAAATTCCCGGGTGCGTTGAAGCAGTCCGAAACCGCGCGGGTTCTCGACGCTATAGCTGCTGATCGATAGCCGCTTGGGGTTGTTCAATGGCCGCCAGATCCACTCGTCATCGCCGGTATGGATCGCCAGCCCTTCCGAATCATGCAGCTGCGGACGGTAGTTGAGTAGTTCGCTTGGCTGATTGGCCCCGAACAGATACATGCTGGTGAGCGCGGCGATACCGAGCTTTTCCACCGGTTCGCGCAGATAGACGCGCGCCTGCACGTCGACCGTGCTGTCCTTGCCCGGCGTAACGACCATTCGATAGGCACCGGTGGCGCGCGGTGAGTCCAGCAGCGCGTAGATCACCAGGTTGCGGCGATCGGCTTGTGGGCGTTCCACCCAGAACTCGCGAAAGCGCGGAAACTCCTCGCCGCTCGGCAGCGCCGTGTCGATCGCCAGCCCGCGCGCTGAAAGGCCATAGACCTGGTCCTTACCGACCACTCGAAAGTAGCTCGCGCCGAGCAAGGTCATCAGCTCGTCGGCCTTGTCCGCCTTGTTCAGCGGATAGAGCACCTTGAAGCCGGCGAAACCGAGATTTTCCAATGCCGCCGGCTCGATCTCCACCTTGCCGAACTCGAACATTTCCGGCTCGTAGCGGATCTCCTTGACGCCTTTGGCGGTGATCTCGTTGATCTTGACCGGCACGTTGAAATGCATGCCCTGATGGTAGAACTGCAGCTCGAACGGCGTCGGCGCGTCATGCCAGAGCGCCTTTTCGCCGCGAAAACGCAGCTGCTGATAGTCGGCGAATGCCATGTTGCGAAACACCGGCGGTAAATTGCTCTGCGGCGCGGCATAACCCTCCGCCGCCAGTTTTTCCGCCTTTTTCGCTACGTCATCGAGAGTGAATGCCCAGCCATGGCCGGCAAACAGTCCCACACACAGACTCAACGCCATTCCCAGCGCTCGACCTTTGCGAGCGCCTGTTTCGAAATGAAAGGTACGTGACACATCGCCTCCTGAGCTATCACGATTACCGCCGACCGCCTTGCGGCCCGGTTTGCCCTCGTTGGTCTATCGCAGCGGGAAATGATTCCCTGCATAAACAAGCGAAGCGGCGAATCATCCCATGCCGCACAACCGCCGGATAGCTACCCGGAGAGGACTTTTTTCGGGTCGCCGGGCATCGCCGCGTCAAGCCGAACGAGCGGCTTCGCACACCGCCCAACGACCACCGCGACGCATCATTGCAAGGTGAATTGCCCTTGCTTCACGTGTTGCGAATCCAGCCCGATCTGCACTTCGAACTCACCCGGTTCGGCGACACGCTGCAGCTGCGCGTTAACGAATTTGAGATCATCCTCGTCGAGGCTGAAGCGGATCTCGCGCGCCTCGCCCGCTTTGAGGGCAACCTTGCGAAAAGCTCGGAGTTCCTTAACCGGACGGATCACCGAGGCCACCACATCGCGGATGTAAAGCTGCACGACGGTGGCGCCGTCACGCTGACCGGCATTGGTCAGCGTGACGCTTGCCCGCAGCCCGCCCTGACGTGACATCGTCGGGCTCGACAGGCGCACCTCGGACAATTCGAACTGCGTGTAGCTCAGGCCATAGCCAAAGGGATAAAGCGGGCCATTGGGCTCTTCGAAGTACTGCGAGGTGTAGTTGCCCGGTTTGCCCTCGACATACGGCCGGCCGACCCGCAGGTGGTTGTAGTAAGTGGGAATCTGGCCCACCGAGCGCGGAAAGGAAATCGGCAGCTTGCCGGAGGGGTTGTAGGCGCCAAACAGTACATCGGCTATGGCGTGACCGCCTTCGGTGCCGCTGAACCAGGTTTCCAGGACCGCATCGGCATTCGCCTTCGCCCAGTTGAGGTCCAGCGGACGGCCATTCATCAATACCAGCACCAGGGGTTTGCCGGTCTCCTTGAGCGCCTTCAGGAGTGCTTGCTGGCTGGGCGGAATCTGCAGGCTGGTACGGCTCGATGCCTCATGGGACATGCCTCGCGATTCACCCACCGCGGCGACGATCACATCGGCCTGCTCGGCGATAGCCAGCGCTTCGGCAATCATCTCCTCGGGCGAGCGCGGGTCCTGCACAACCTCCGGGTTATCCCAGTTCAAGAAGTTCAGGTACTCGACCATGTGTGGGTCGTCGGTGATGTTGGCGCCACGTGCGTAACGCAGCACCGCGTCGTCGCCCAGCGCATCGAGCATGCCCTGCCGCAGCGTCACCGATTGCTTGGCCACACCCGCCGCGGACCAGCTGCCCATCATATCGACCGGCGAGTCTGCCAACGGACCGACCAATGCAATGGTCCCCCGCTTGCTCAGCGGTAGAGTCAGGTCATGGTTTTCCAGCAGCACAATCGACTGACGCGCGACTGTTCGTGCGGCCTCGCGGTGCAAGCGGCTTTCCGCATTGACGTCTTTCGGGTCATCGTCCGCGGAGCCGATGCGCCGAAACGGATCGTGAAACAGGCCCATGTCGTATTTGGCGCCCAGCACTTCGCGCACAGCCGTATCGATTTCACCAACCTTGACCTCGCCGGACTCCACCAGGCCCGGCAACTCCTGGCGATACAGCGAGTCGGCCATACTCATGTCGATACCGGCCTTGATCGCCAACCGGGCCGCCTCGCGACCGTCGCTCGCAACGCCATGACGCATCAGTTCGCTGATCGCGCCATGGTCACTGAGGGTCACGCCATCAAAGCCCCAGTCCCGTCGCAGAAGGTCCTGCAACAACCAGGTATTGGCGCTGGCAGGCACGCCATTGATGGCATTCAGCGCCACCATCACCCCACCCGCTCCCGCGTCGATCGCCGCACGATAAGGCGGGAGGAAGTCCTGATGCATGCGCATCGGGCTCATATCCACCACGTTGTAGTCGCGCCCGCCCTCGACCGCACCGTAGAGGGCGAAATGCTTGACGCTGGCGGTCACGCTGTCGGGAGCGGCCGGCGACTCGCCCTGATAGGCCCGGACCATGGTGCGAGCGATCTCTGACACCAGGTAGGGATCCTCGCCAAAGCCTTCGGATGTTCGCCCCCAGCGGGGATCGCGGGAAATATCGACCATGGGCGCGAAGGTCATGTCCAGGCCATCAGCGCTGGCCTCGATGGCCGACACGCGCCCGCTGGTGGCGATGGTGTCCATATCCCAGCTCGAAGCCAGCCCCAGCCCGATGGGAAAGATGGTCCGATGGCCGTGTACCACGTCGTAGGCGAAGAAGATCGGTATCTTCATCCGGCTACGCAGCGCGGCTTCTTGCATCGGCCGGTTGTCATGTCGGGTGACCGTGTTGAAGGTACCGCCAATATGCCCTGCCGCCAGTTCTTCGAGAATGCGCGGGCGCGGCATGTCCTCGCCGATGCTGATCAACCGTAGCTGGCCAATTTTCTCTTTCAGGGTCATTCGCTCGATCAGGCTGGCGATAAAGGCCGGCTTGTCATCCAGCAAAGGGGACTGAGGCTCGGCGACGGCCGGCTGCAGCGAAAGACCTGCGATCAGACCGAGCAGATAAAGCCTTTTCATTGTTTGGATATTCCTTGGCATGCGAGGCGCTTGGGGCGATCCACTTGAAGTCCGGCATGGCCGGCTGAACACTTTTGCCGAGTATGGATATTCGGCCGCCTTACAACCAGCCGTATAGAGCTCAGAGCCAGCAGCCCGGACTGCGGAGTCTGCGGCGGGTTGCGGGTTACACCAACCAAGACCAAGCGCATTCCCGACTGCCGGAGGCGCGCCCCCGCGGCAAATGTGCACTCGGGTCGAGCCAACACAGACGCTTCGCCCCAGGGAGGCTTCCTCACAAGTGCGATGGCTAGGGTGCTGACCTGCCCGAAGCGCGCCCTCGCGGCGAACCATGCCAAGAGCCCGCCCGACCATTCGAATGCGCGTGCCGGGACGTCATCGCCTGGTCAGCCCACGGACAGGTTATTTCTTCGCTGCGAAACGTTTCACCGAATCGAGCCAGTTTTCATGCAACTGGTTCTGATCGACATCCATCCCGCGAGTTTCCATAGATTCCCGGTGCCGGTCGATTTCGCCGGTCACCTCACCGAGCGAGGCACTGTTTCCATCGAGCAGATGCATTTGGGTGAGGCCAAGATGGTAGAAGCGCAATAGCTTCATCGCATCGGGATCCCCCGCTGCCACCCCTGCGGTGACGTGGTGCATGACATTGGTGATGCTCATCAGGCTGCGCTTGAGGCGCCATCCATACACCGCACTGGCCATCCAGGATTGCCTCCAGTAAACCAGCCGCACCAGCGCGACTGTCAGCAACAACCCTGCAATGACACCCGCCATATTCAGCCGCAGATTGTCTTCGCCCGTCTCGCCGAATAGTGCCACCGTCAGAGTTGCCAGCCCCATCGCCAGTACCGTGAAGGTCGCCACCACGACGAGGGTGCTACGGCGCGTTTGCTGCCGGTAGGCTTCTGAGCTGAGCGGCTTGATCTCGAATAACACCATGGGCAAGTCCTGATGACTGAATGAGGAGCATCTTTCGCGGCATTATCATCGCATTCTGGCGACGGCGCCCTACGCCGCGCAGCAGACGGTCTTTACCGACAGAACGACACCCAGGAAGGTCACATGCGCCGACTCGCAATTCCAGCCGATCTCGATCGTGTCTTCGACATCCATATGCACGAGGCGGTGATGCCCTTTCTCGGCTTCGACCCAATGCCCCACGAAGCCTTCAGCAGGGTATTCGATCCGCTGTTCGAGAGCGGCTGCTTCTATGTATTCGAAGTAGAAGGTCGCGTTCAGGGCTTCTATCAGGTGCAACGGTATCTCGGTCACGCCGCGCATGTCGCCCATCTGGGGACGCTGGCGGTGGCACCGGAAGCGCACGGCACGGGCGTTGCCGCCGCGATGATGGAAGACGCGCTCAGTCGTTTGCGCAGGGCCGGTGTCACTCGGGTGGAGCTGGCCGTGGCAGCAGACAATCCACGCGCCATCGCTTTCTATGAACGCTTCGGGTTTGCCCACGAGGGAACCCAGCGAGCCGCGTGCAAACGCGCCTTTGACGAAGCCTATGTTGATGCGCGGATGTACGGATTGCTGCTGAGCGAGTAATGAATTGACGCGTCCGGGACTCGGCGGAGCGCCGGACAGCCTGGGCCGCCCGGCTGCGCCTCGTTGGCTCAGCCTTTCAGCTTCACCGTGGTCTGCGCCACCAGCTCACCCTGATAGCGAGCAATAGTCAGTTCCTTGTTGGACGGTTGGCGCGAGCCGTCACCGCCGGCGATGGTCGAGGCACCATA
This sequence comes from Pseudomonas sp. SST3, assembly GCF_003325755.1. The sequence goes on from NZ_QORI02000003.1 coordinate 49,859, forward strand.
AGGCGTGCCACCGTTGGTTTCGGAGATATCGAAGAATTCGCCGATGCCGTAGCCGGTCGGGACGATGATCATTCCGTGGTGCGCCAGGGTGGTCCAGGTCGACGTAATAGTCATCTCCTGCCCGCCGCCGGTCCCGGTAGACGTGAAGACGCTGGCGACTTTGCCGTGCAGCGCGCCCTTGGCCCAGAGGCCGCCGGTCTGATCGAGGAAGTTGCGCATCTGCCCGGACATGTTGCCGAAACGGGTAGGTGTGCCGAAGATGATCGCATCGTAATCGGGCAGCTCGGCCGGGCTCGCTACCGGCGCAGCCTGATCGACCTTGCCGCCAGCGTTCTTGAACACCTCCTCGGGCATGGTTTCCGGCACACGTTTGACCGTCACCTCCGCGCCATCGACGCGTCGCGCGCCCTCGGCCACCGCGTTGGCCATGGTTTCGATGTGTCCATACATCGAGTGATACAGCACGAGAATCTTCGCCATTTCTGTTTCCTCTTCCTGGGTTTGTGTTCCGGGTTTGCTCAATCGAACCGTGCCGATCAACGAACGTCCACTAGCACGATTTCGCTGTCTTCCAACGCCTTGACCGTCAGCTGCACCTCATCACGCACCGCGACACCGTCACCCGCCACGGCAACCAGACCACCGATTTCGATGCGCCCGGTGGCCGGGACCAGATACAGCTTCCGACCGATGCCGATCCGGTATTGGGCAACTTGCCCGGCAGAAAGTGTCGCGGCGGCCATGCGGGCATCGGCTCGAATCGGCAAGGCGTCCGCGTCGTCAGCCATGCCGCTGGCAAGGGTGACGAAGGCGCCGGCGCGCTCCCCCGTGGGAAACGGTCGAGTGCCCCAGATCGGCGGCAGGCCGGATTGGTCCGGGTAAATCCATATCTGAAATATCTCGGCAGGCTCGTCTTCCTGGTTGTACTCGCTGTGGGCGATGCCCGTGCCAGCGCTCATTACCTGCACGTCACCGGCTAGCGTGCGGCCGCGATTACCCAGACTGTCCTCATGACTGATCGCACCCTTGCGCACGTAGGTGATGATTTCCATGTCTCGGTGAGCGTGCATGGGGAAACCGGACTGAGGGGCAATGACGTCGTCGTTCCAGACCCGCAGCCTGCCCCAATGCATGCGCAACGGATCACGATAGTCAGCAAAGGAAAAATGGTGGCGAGCATCCAGCCAGCCATGTTTGGCGCCGCCGAGCTCAGCATGGGGGCGTAATTCGATCATCGATAGCAGCCTCTCTAGGATGTGAGCCCGGCGCATATAACCCGTCGGGCGATGAATTACAGCCATATTCCATTGGATGGATGGATCAATGGGTAGATTTTCTCGCAAATACCCATCTATTAATTCGATGCTTTAGTTGCTGTCAGTTTTTATCAACCCAGAAACGTCATGACCTCCTCCAGTACCTGTTCGGGTACTTCTTCCGGCAGGTAATGGCCGGCCGGTAGCGCCTTGCCTTGGACGTTCGCGGTCACCTCGCGCCATTCCTTCAACGGATCGCAGCAACGCTCGACAATACCTTTCGCCCCCCAGAGCACCAGCAAGGGCGCTTCAATATATTTATCGGCGGCGCGGTCCTTGCGGTCGTGTTCGAGGTCGATGCCAGCACTGGCCCGATAGTCCTCACAGAACGCATGAATGGTGCCGGGCAGCTTCATGCAGCGCAGGTATTCGGCGTAGGCAGCATCAGCGAAGGGACGCACGTGGTCAGCGCTGGTCGCTACCGCACTGCGCAGCACCAATTCAGGAGCTGCTTCGAGCAGGGTTTCCGGCAGCGGCGCTGGGCGAATCAGAAAGAACCAGTGCCAGTAAGCCCGGGCGAACGTCTCGTCGGTCTGGCGATACATGGCGAGCGTTGGTGCGATGTCGAGCAGGATCAGCCGGCGCACCGCGTGTGGACGATCCATTGCCAGGCGATGACTGACCCGCGCACCGCGGTCATGGGCAAGGATATCGAAGCGTTCGAAGCCCAGTGTTCGCATCAGCTCGACCTGATCGCGCGCCATCTCGCGTTTGCTGTAGCCACTGTGATCTGGCCCACCGGCCGGCTTGCTGCTGTCGCCGTAACCGCGTAGATCGGCAGCGACCACGGTGAATCGTTCGGCCAGCTGATCGGCAATCTCGTGCCAGATCACATGAGTCTGCGGATAACCGTGAAGCAGCAGCAAGGGCGGCCCGGACCCGCCTTTGCGATAGTTGATCGTCACATCATTGACGTTGCATTTGCCACGCTGGAACTGCTCGAACATAGGACCGCTCCTGAAGGAATCGCAGTGATTCTAGTTGGCTGTGCGGCTGGGGGATCCGGGCGGGCTCGCGGCGGCGCAACCGGGTCGCCTCGCACCGTCAGGTCGTGGCAACACCCACTCGGCACAGGCGGGCTAGCCATCTGGGTGCTGTGGATGCGCAACTCTTTGCGCAGCCGGGCCTATTGCTGCGAATCAGGCCATAAAACCGCGCTCTTAAATTGCACCGGCAGATGCTTTATCGCTAGGTTTGCGCAGCCCAATGAATGTTCAGCTTCGCCAGCAGGCGAATCAGGCGCGGACAATGATGTCCAGGCCACCAGTACAAGGATAGTTACGATGACCGACAGCATTAACGACTGGAGCTACCCCTTTGCCGGCGGAGCCGACAGTCCTCTCGCCAACCTGACGAACCTGGCCAGAGCCGAGGGCGGCTATTACCCGATGGGTGAGAATGGTCTGTGGCATGGCGGTGTGCATTTTGACCAAGGCACCGGCGCTGCCTTCGATCAGTCCAGCGTGCGCTGCATCGCTGATGGCGAGGTCATCGCTTATCGTATCGACTCGCAATACCCGGCCAGCGAATACATAGGCGATATCCCGCGAATCAAGCGCGCGCCTTTTTCCACCGGGTTCGTCCTGGTCAGGCACCGATTGGCATTACCTCCGCTAGACACGTCGCCCGGCCCAACGCTGTCGTTCTACAGTCTGTACATGCACTTGCAGGACTGGGCCGGTTACAAAGCCCAGGCATCCCTGCTACGCCCAGCCTTCTGGGGTGACGGAACGTACCGGGTCGAAACCCAGGGATCGGACCTTAATGTGCGCGCCGAGGCCCACCCACGATCAACCATCCTGGCCGCGCTACCTAACGGGACAGAGATAAGAATCGATGCAGGCGATGGCGAATTTCGCAAGCTGCTAAGCATCGTGAACGGCTCAGCGACGCTGCAGCTGGCGCCTGTCGAGGGCGCAAAAGCCCTGCCCGGCTACCTCGCCATCAGATATCTCAAGGCACAACACGAACCCCGAGCCAAAGATGAAGTAGTGGTGCTGGACACACCGATACGGATCAAGGCCGGCGAGCTCATCGGCCACCTCGGCCAGTACCAGAATCACAGCGACAACGCACCCCAGCCGCTGCTGCATCTGGAAGTATTCAGCTGTGAGGACGTACCGGCGTTCATCGCTTCGAGCCGAGCTCATGCAGCTCGTCTGCCGGACGAACACAAGACGCTGCTAAAAATCCACAAGGGTGCCAGCAAACTTGTCCCGCATCGACCAAGCATTGATTCGAACAATCCACCCAGCATTAACGACGAAGGCATGGTCATCGGAGTCGACCTGATCGTCCCCCAGAGCTTGCTCGACGGCCTGCCTGCGGACGCCAAGCTCATAGCGCCAGCTCGCACAGGTGATAGATCATGCAGCCCAGAGGTCCGCTGGTGGCGTCTCGATGACCTGCTGCCGGACCAGGACGGCAACCCAATCAGCGGCTGGTTGGCCGAACAAGAAATGATCACTACCCGCCACAGCCCGTGGGAATGGGAAGGCTACACCTGCATCGAGGACGGTGAGCCCTCCGCCGGCACCCTGGCTTATCACCTCGAAGCCCTTCGACGCTTGAATGACGATGAGCGCGCGAGCTACCAAGGCGTGATCGACCTGTCCGACAAAGGCCCGATCAAGCAACGCCTGCATGCCGTCCTCGACGGCAACGGCGACAAGAAAATCACCTCAGAGGAAATCCGCGCAGCCATGGCCAAACCTTGGCAGGCCCAGTCCATCGCCCAACTGATTACCCGCCACGAAAGCGAATGGCTGTGGAACCCGAACAAGTGGGACGAACTCGACGAGCTGATGGACCACAGCCCCGCCAGCCCGAATCCAAACTGGCTTGAAGAGAAGAAGCGGATCGAGAAGTTGTCGTGGTGGAAGGAGTTGGGGGGGAAATGTGGAATAACGGCGGATGCGATTGTGTGGCATTTTCAGCCTATAAATTTAATAAGCAGACTATCGGACAACAGACATCACCCCACCATATTTATCGATAACATAAAATTTGAATTGCGTTTCTTGAATTTCGCCGACGGCGCGATAATTGATGACAAAGACTACTTGCTCGCTGCCAACGAATTAGGTTGCGAAGTCGCAGCGATAAAGGCGGTAGCAGTTACCGAAACCGGGAACATTGGAAGTTATTTTACTAACGAAGGTGATGATATCGTTCCATCAATACTTTTCGAAAGACATTATTTCCATGCACTTACCGGCGGGGTGCATGACACAGCTCATCCCGACGTATCAAATTCAAGCAGAGGTGGCTACGGGCGCTTCAGCGAGCAGTACAAGAAGCTCGTCAAAGCATATGAACTCAACTCTAGCGCTGCGCTAAAATCCGCATCATGGGGGAAATTTCAAATAATGGGAAGATACTATCAAAATGCTGGATACACATCCGTCGAGGAATTTGTCCGCGAACTGAGTACATCCGAGAAAAATCATCTAAAAGCATTTGTGAGCTTTATAAAAGCTGACAACAGGCTTGCAAAAGCAATCGTAGAAAAAGATTGGCTTTCATTTGCCAAAGCCTACAATGGGCCAGCTCAGCAGGGGTACGACAAAAAAATGGAGGCCCATTACAATGCGTTTAAGAGCAATTGAAAACCTTTTTATTGTTTTGACAATATTGACCCTTAATAGCTGTATAACTTTAAGTTTTGCCGATGAGCATATAGGTCATTGCCTTGCGAATGAAGAAATATATTTTTCCTGCCTTATGAAAAATGGAAAAACACTTTCTCTATGCGGCTCAGCAAACGAACTATCTTATAGGTATGGCAAACCAGGTCAACTTGAATTGGTTTTTCCTAGCAACACCGAACACAGCATGGATCATTTTAGTTACAACAATTTCTCTCGATATGGCGTCGACTACTTTCGCGTCAGCTTCACAAATGAGCCCTATCAGTACACAATTTACCGCGACATTGACAATGAATTAAATCCCAAATCGCAAGCAGGAATTATCATTGAAAACAAATCACCCACCGACGAGAAAGAATACAAACTATCTTGCTCATTTAATGCTAGCGATAACTTAAACAAACTTCCACCTCTTTTAAAGTGCGACAAAGAAAATGCGCTCGGCTGTGCTAATTGAATCTTAACTTCAGTTTTTATAAAGCGATTCATCTAAAAAACAACCAGCGTCTGCAGTTGCCGCAAGCAGCGATCGGCGAAAGTCACTGAATGCACAAACGCAGAATCAACCGAAACTTAGCGGTAGAAACAAAGCAATAAGAATCCCCAGCAGGCTCATACCCAACGCCGCGAAGGCACCGCACTCGTCGCCCTCCTCCAGTGCTCGCGCCGTGCCAATGGCGTGGGCATTGATGCCGTAACTCAGCCCGCGTGCGGCAGGGTGATCGACCCCGGCCCAGCCCAGCAACAGCGGCCCTAGCGCCGTCCCGATCACCCCGGTAAGCATCACGAAAACCGCCGCCAACGATGCGAGGCCCCCAAGCTGCTCGGCCACCAGCATGGCAATAGGCATGGTGGCCGCTTTGGGTGAAAGGCTCATCAGCACCGGCAGGTCCGCCCCCAACACGCGGGCAATCGCGAGCGTCAGCACGACGCCCAGCACACCACCGCTAACCAAGGTGATGAGGATCGGCCAGAACAGTTGCTGGATACGTCGGATATGGCGATACAGCGGGACCGCTAGCGCCACAGTTGCGGGGCCGACCAGTACCGCGATCATCGAGGCATCGGCCTGGTAGCTCGGATAATCGATACCACACAGGTAAAGCGTGCCGACGACCAACAGCATGCCCACCATCACGGGTTGCAGCACCAGCCAGCCGCTACGCCGGTAGAGCGCAAGGGCCAGCTGGAAGGCGATCAGCGTCAGTGCAACGGAAAAGAGCGGGTGATCCAGCGTCATGGACCACACGCTGTGCCAGTCGTGTCCACTCATGCCTGATCGTCCTGTCGCCGGTCCATGCGTCGGATGAGCCGCTGCATCAGCCACCCGCAAAAGGGCACGGTTACCATCAGCGACAGGACCAGCCCGGCCGCAATGGCCGGCAGGTCTGCCAGCAGGGCATCGCTGCTGGTCATGATCCCGGCAGCCGGCACGATCAGCAGCAGCGGCAAATACTGCAGCAGCAGCGCCGCGGTCTTTTCCAGGGGTTCAGGGATGCCTCGACGTAGCAGCAGCACGCCGAAAAGCAACACCATGCCGATGATCGGCCCCGGCAAAGCGGGCAACAGCGAAAGATGGATGACGCTGCCAAGCAACTGCAGCACGACCAGCCAGGTCAGGCCTTTGAGAATCATCGGGTTTCCTTTTTCGACGGGCGGAACGGATGGGGCCGCGCACTGGCCATGCCTGCCTCGACGGCATCGGTCCCATGGCCGCGCGGGGCCGCACAGTAAAAGCCAGGACTATGGCGTGGCGCAACGGCAAGACAACAGGTGCAGATGCGCTTGAAAAAAGCGCATCAGGGATCTAACCGGCTGTGACCCGACGTCGCAGGCCTGGAGCACGCCGAAGCGATGCACCGCAGCGAGGTTACGCCAAGTCCCCGCGTAGCACGGCACAACGCACGGCTTCCCACCAATCGGGCCCCGGAAACGCGCCGACGATAGATCTGATCCGTTTTTTTACGCCCTACCTGGGTCTGTTACGCATAGGACACCGATCCGATGATCTGCCCCGCCTGATAAGCCTGATGGGGCGTGAAATGACCGAGCGAATTCCTGCAACGATCCTCCAGACCGTTGATTCAAGCAAACCAATACGCCTGACACCTGCACAGGCCGGAGGCCCAATCCACACCCGCAGTTTCGCCGGGCTGTTCCGCAATCTGCGACTGATCGGTGCCGGGCTACTGCTCCTGCTCTACTTCGGCACCCAGTGGTTGAATTGGGAGGGTCGCCAGGCTGTGCTCTGGGACCTGGGCAAACAGCAGTTTCATATCTTCGGCAGCACTTTCTGGCCGCAGGACTTCATCCTGCTGTCAGCGCTGCTGATCATCGCCGCCTTCGGCCTGTTCTTCATCACCGTCCTGGCCGGTCGCGTCTGGTGCGGCTACGCCTGCCCGCAGAGCATCTGGACCTGGCTCTTCATGTGGGCGGAAAAAACCACTGAAGGCGATCGCGGTCAGCGTATCAAGCTGGACGCCGCGCCCTGGTCATTGAGCAAACTGCTGCGTCGCAGCGCCAAACATACGTTGTGGCTGCTGGTGAGCCTCGCAACGGCGATCGCCTTCGTCGGCTACTTCACCCCGGTAAGGGAACTGATAGGCGACCTGCTCACGCTGAAACTGGGCTCGACCACCGGCTTCTGGTTGTTCTTTTTCACTGCCGCCACCTATATCAACGCCGGCTGGTTGCGCGAGCAGGTGTGCCTGCACATGTGCCCATACTCGCGCTTTCAGAGCGTGATGTTCGACGCCGACACCCTGGTCGTCTCCTACGATGCCACCCGTGGCGAAAGCCGTGGTGCGCGTCGCAAGGACAACGATCCGCGGTCGCAAGGCCTCGGCGATTGCATCGACTGCACACTATGTGTGCAGGTCTGCCCCACCGGCATCGACATCCGCGACGGCCTGCAGCTCGATTGCATCAGCTGTGGTGCCTGCATCGACATCTGCAACAGCGTGATGGACAAGATGGGCTACGCCCGCGGATTGGTGCGCTATACCTCCGAGCGCGCCCTGGAAGGGGGCAAGACCCGGCTGCTGCGTCCGCGCCTGATCGGCTACGCCGCGGCGCTGCTGATGATGGTGGGCGCCTTCGCCTGGGCGCTGGACGCCCGGCCGATGCTGTCGCTGGACGTGACCAGAGACCGCACGCTGTACCGCGAAAACATGCAGGGCCAGATCGAAAACATGTACAGCCTCAAGATCATCAACAAGACTCAGCAGCGCCGCGACTACATGATTACCCTTGGCGAGGGGCCGTTCGAACTGCATGGTCCGGGTGAGATCAGCCTGGCACCCGGCGAGATCGTCGACCTGCCGGTCAGCGTAGCGCTGGTCGAAAACAATGGCGCCTCCACCCGCGAGCTGCGCTTCGCGGTCAGCGACTCGAGCGACCCGGTAAGGCACGTGAGCGCGCCGAGCACCTTCATCTCCCCCAGGGTTCGGTAGGATGGGCGGCGAGCCGTCTTTGGTGGAACGCGAATGAGCCTGGACAAAATGAAGCGTTACGAGAAATTCGCTGAAGAAATCGCCGAGCTGATTCGCACCGGAGTCCTCGCACCGGGCGAAAAGATCCCTTCGGTGCGGCATGCCAGCCGCACCTATGGTGTCAGCCCGTCCACGGTCTTCCAGGCTTACTATCTGCTCGAAGACCATGGCCTGATTCAGGCCCGACCTCGTTCGGGCTATTTCGTCCGCAAACACGCCCAACGCCTACTTCCAGAGCCCGAGATCGCTCGGCGCAGCGCTGAAACCACCGAGGTCGGCGTCAGCGAGCTGGTGTTCTCGGTGCTCGCCTCACTACGCGATCCGGACACCGTGCCCTTCGGCTCGGCCTTTCCCAGTCCGGAGCTGTTCCCGCTTCAGCGCCTCGCGCGCTCCATGGCGCAGAGCGTGCGCGACATGCCGGCTCGTCAAGTGATCGCCGAGATGACCGCCGGCAATCCAGACCTGCGCCGTCAGCTCGCATTGCGCTATATGGTCAGCGGCGTGATGCTGCCGATGGAAGAATTAGTGATCACAACCGGGGCCATGGAGGCGCTTAATCTCTGTCTGCAGGTGGTGACCGAGCCAGGTGATCTGGTCGCCATCGAGGCGCCAGCCTTCTATGCCACGCTACAGGTACTGGAACGCCTGAAGCTCAAGGCGGTGGAAATCCCGGTACACCCGCGCGACGGCATCGATCTGGAAACACTCGCAGAGAGCCTCGCCAGTCTGCCGATCAAAGCCTGCTGGTTCATGAGCAGCCTGCAGAATCCACTCGGTGCAAGCATGGGCGAGGTGAAGAAGCAGCAGCTCTACGATCTGCTGCGACAGCACCAGATACCGTTGATCGAGGATGACGTCTACGCCGAGCTCTACTTCACGCGAGAACCACCCAAGCCGGTCAAAAGCCATGACCGCGACGGCCTGGTGATGCATTGCGGGTCATTCTCGAAAAGCCTCGCCCCAGGCTACCGGGTCGGCTGGGTCGCGGGCGGGCGCTACGCCGAGAAGATCAGCCGACTCAAGCTGATGACCACGATTTCACCTTCAGTGCCGGCCCAGGCGGCCATCGCCGATTACCTGCAGCATGGTGGCTACGATCGTCACCTGCGCAAGCTGCGTCACGCGCTGGAAATGCAGCAAAGCGCGATGCTCTCGTCCGCCGCGCGTCATTTCCCCGCCAGCACGCGCGTGACACGCCCCAGCGGTGGCTATTTCCTCTGGTTCGAGTTCCCCGAGCAGGTGGACTCGCTACAACTGCTCCAGCTCGCCCTTGCCCAAGGGATCAGCCTCGCACCCGGCCCGATCTTCTCGGCAACCCAGCGCTTCCGAAACTGTGCGCGGCTGAACCACGGCCATCCCTGGGATGAGCGCAGCGAGAAGGCCATGGAATTGCTTGGATGGATGATCAAATCGTACTGAAACGACCGCAACACTTAGCACCGGAGCGGCGCTAGATTTCGATCGTGCCTTGCAGGTACCGCACCGCATGCCCCGCAACGAAGATCCGCTCGCCTTCCACCCGGCAGTACAGCAGGCCGCTGCGACGCGAGGCCTGCAACGCGACCAGCGACGACTTGCCCAGGCGTTTGGCCCAGTAAGGCGCGAGGCCGGCATGGATCGATCCGGTGACAGGGTCCTCATCGCCGCCGTTGGCCGGCCAGAAGTACCGCGAGACGAAGTCCTGCTCGCGGCCCGGCGCGGTGATGACGACATCTAGAGGCGCCAGCGACTTGAGGGCCGCGAGGTCGGGCATCGATCGACGTACTTGATCCTCATCTTCGTACACAGCGAACCAAGCCTGGCCGTTTCTCAAGACCGCCCGAGGCACAACGCTCAACCCTTCGAGCAACGCCGCTGGTGGGTTCTCTACGCGTTCGGGTTCACGATTGGGGAAGTTCATCTCCAGCCGACCATCGTCCAGCTGCGCGACGCTGATATCGCCCACCGCCGCAGCCCGGAAGGTCAGCGGCGAGCTCGCCATTCCCTGATCGAGCAGAACGAAGGCACTGGCAAGCGTAGCGTGGCCACAAAAATCGATCTCCGTCAGTGGCGAAAACCAGCGGACATGAAAGGCTCCGTCCGGCTCACGGAGGAGGAAGGCGGTCTCCGACAGGTTGTTCTCCATGGCGATCGCCTGCATCTGCGCGTCGCTCAGCCAACGCTCCAGCGGCACCACAGCGGCGGAGTTACCCTTGAATCGCTCGTGAGTGAACGCGTCGATCTGGTGGATCGGTAATTTCATGCTCGCCATTCCTTCGCACGGCGCCCGCCACAGGCGCTCTGAACGAGCAGTCTCGCTGAGCAACTGGCGCCCGGCAATGTCTGGAATGAGATAACCGCCAGCGACGTACACGCCGCTGACGGATTCAGGACCTCGAAGCCGTGCCGGCGGTGAGCGTGGGCTGAATCGGCCCCGCCAGCGGCTGGCACTGCGTCTGCGCGCCGACCTGCAAATAGTTCTGAAGGATGGGCGCCATGCCCTTGAGGACCTGCACCGGCAGCGCTGAAGTGAAGCGGAAGCTATCTGCGCCGCGCCCCGGAACATAGGCGGTCAGCGTGCCGAAGTGGTTCGGGCCAAGGTAGAAGACGAAGGTGGCGGTGCGGTTGAGCGCCAGCGAACTGATCAGCCGCCCACCAGCACCTATGGTCTGAATGCGGTTATCGCCGGTTCCGGTCTTGCCGCCAACCTGTAGCGGCTCACCGTCAGCCTGCAGGAAACTCCCGCGCAGACGCCGCGCCGTGCCGTCTTCAACCACCTTGGCCAGCGCTTGGCGCAGGGTCGCAGCCACTTCGCTGTGCAGCACTCGGACGCCCGCGTCCGGCCTAATGCCCAATCGGGTTTCGTAAGGTGTTTCGCTGGCGAAATGCAGGCTATCAATGCGTACGCTGGGTAATCGAATGCCGTCGTTGACGATGATGCCCATCAACTCAGCCAGCGCAGCCGGACGGTCACCTGAGCTGCCGAGTGCGGTCGCCAGCGACGGCACCAGATGATCGAAGGGATAACCCAGGCGTTGCCAGCGACGATGGATGTCGGTGAACGCTTCCACCTCCAACATAATGCGGATACGGCTGTCGCGAGCGCTCTTGTGCCGGCTGCGGAACAGCCAGCCATAGACTTCCTGACGCTCGGCGGTGCTGGCGGCGATCACCTCGGAGATACCAGCCTCGGGATGCTTGGTCAGGTAACCCAGTAGCCAGAGGTCGAGCGGATGAACGCGGGCGATATAGCCCTGGTCCGGCAGGCTGTAGGAACCCGGCGCGTAGCGGCTGTACAGCGAATCAAGCGCCTTGTCGCTGAGCTGGATCTCGGGCAGGTTCACCTTGAGAAAACGATCAAAGGTCGCCCGATCGGCGTCCGGCATCAGATAACGATGCACGGCGGCCAGCCGTGGCGGCGTCGGCCGCATACCATCCAGCAGCACTTCGATGCGTTGTTCGGCGGTCTTGCCACGGTACTTTTTCCAGAATCGCTGGATGAAAACGGAGCCTTCTCGGTCGGCGAAACGCCTCAGGTACTCACGCCGCTCCGGATTGTCGTCACTCTTCAACAACTCGGCACCGTTGGATGTCTGGTAGGTGCTGTAACTCACCAGATCGCGCATCAGCCGCACGAAAGGCAGATTGATCGACTCCTGCAAGGCTTCGCGCATGGTCGGCAGCCGGCCGTCGTCCTCACGGCTGAAGTTACCGAAACGATGCATACCGGCACCGGTAAAGAAACGCTCGTTCGGGCTGGCCGAGTAGCGCCGCTCCAGCGCCGCATCGAGCATTGCCGGTAGGTTGCGGTCCTCGTTCTGGATCAGATAACCCAATGCCCAGCGCGTCAGGGGATCGACTGCCTCAGCCTTGCGCAATTCACTGACGTCGCGCTGTGCATAACGGTCATGTAGCTCGGCGATAACTTCGAGATAGGTGGTCAACACACGCAGCTTGGCCGTGGAGCCCAGCTCCAGCTTACTGCCTTCATTAATGTCGAACGGCTGATTGGTATTGTCCGTCTGCACGCGCACGCGGAATCCCTGCTCGCCACGCTCGAACAACGTGAAGCTGTAACGGACGTCCGCGGTGCGCTCCGGAGACAGCATGCGCTCGCCGAACAAGCCGACTTCACCGGCAAACTCAGGATTCGCCAGGCGATGCAGGTACTCACTGACCTGCGTCTGCAATTCACCGTGTAACGGCGTCGTCGCGGCCAGATCGAGGCGATCCAGCTGGTACAGCGACACGCCAAGCAGGCTGCTCAGGCGCATGCGAGCGGCTGTGATGCCTTTGCTCGACGGTACTTCGCGAACGCCCGATTCGACACGCAGGTCGCGGAACACGACTTTCTGTTGCAGCGCAGCATTGCGCAACCGGGTGCCAATCACGCCCCCATTGGCCAGTAGGCGGATATGGCTGTCGGTCAGTTGCGCCATATCCTCGCGCCCCGCTCCCAGGTAATAGGACGGTCGACGTTGGGCAATCAGCAGCGAAAGCACCTGACGCAGCGCCAGACCTTGCGCTTCAAAGCTGGTGCCGGCGTTCCGACGTGAATCGAGCAGGCGGTTGACCTCAGCGAAGTCGGCGCCGAACCAGAGACGCAGTCCATCGGCGATGCCATGCACCTCGCCATGACCATAAGCGGCCGAGAGCGGCACGCTGTTGAGATAGTCGCGGACGATGCGTTTGCGCGTGGACAATGTCTGCTGACCTTCGCGGTAGGTACGCACGCTCGCGGAAATCATCTGCCGAATCTTTTCTTCTGCGCTTCCGGTTCGTCCTTCAGGCGAATGGCGATACTTCTCCACCTGGGTGGCGAGCGTGCTGCCGCCGGCGGCCTGGACCGGCAGGCCCAGCTTCTTTTCCACCTGACTCACCGCTGCCATGGTGAAACGAGGCCAATCCACGGCCGGGTTGGCGCGGGGGCGCTCCGTGTTTAGCAGACCGCGGTCCTCGATGAACAACAGGCTCATCGCAATGACGGGCGGCACATCGTCGAAGGTTTCGTAGTATTGGTGCGGGTAGCTGTTGGCGTACAGGGGCTCACCGCGACAATCATCGATGGTCAGCCCGGCCTGGGATTTCTCCGGATAAGGTACGAAAAAGCCATGGCTGACGTACCGCTGCAGGGCCGGCGAAAAGCGCACCTGCTGCTGAATATCGAACCCACGCTCGGTCAGCCGCTCGAGAAATGTCGGCAGGGCCGCGTAGCCAAGGCGCCGGTCAAAGGGCCCGGCCTCGGGAAACTTAATACTGTTACTGGCACCTGATTCGATCTGATAGTCGAGATCCTGCGCGTAGCGGCTCAGCCAAAGGGCCTGCAGCTTCGAAGTGTGCATCTCATGCCAGGCGGCATAGCCTCCGCCGGCCAGCAATGAGACGCCCAGCAACACACTCATGCGGCGCGCCAGACGGCTGCCGTGCGAGGGTGTCCTACCCGGCTTGCTGGTGGACGGCATGCGCTTGCTGCCACCCGCCCGGGATGTATCGGTCCGCCATACTGCGCCCATCTTTTCCGGCCTGGCTTTGTAAGAAAATCACAGGCTTAAGCTTAGCTGGAGGCGCTTCGTTCAGCGTGGGCAAGCAGACGAACGGAAGCGCTCAAACTGGCGGGTTGGAAGCGAAACGATCGGTGCCAGCAACTGCCCGATTCACTCGATCCAGCGCGGATAGAAACCGAGTTGCGCCTGCGCCTGGATGCCTTGCATCTGCTTGACCTCGGCAGGCAGCGGCTTCGGGTCACTTTCAACGGCTGCCGCGTCCCCCCGGAAAAAGAAACGTCGACCGTCATCCAGGGTTAGAAACAGGCCCAGAGCACCGTGCCCGGGCAGTTTTACCAGTACTAGCCGTTCGTCGCCGACCAGGTCTAGGCTTTCCCGGAACCCGTAGAACGAGCGTCGTTCGAAGCGCAGCGGCTGCCATCTGACGCCATGGGCGAATTGCGCCGGAAGGACCGCAGGAGGCGTCGCGTTGTGCGCGTAGTCGATGCCCTCGGGACTGGCCAGAACCGGCACCTCGGAAAAATCGGCCAACCCGGAGGCATACTCCCAGCGGGCACACCCCAATACGACCCGGTCGATCACAAGGCCGTCGCGATCAAGTTGGTCACGAACCGGCTGCACGGTGCCGTAGCGCTTTTCGCGCCATGGAATTTCGCTGTCCAGCTGCGCATCGATCTGCCGCCCCAGGCCGGTACCGAACAGTAGCCGGCTGCCCCGATGCTCGATCAGCACAGCGATGTGATTGATCGGTGGCGGTTGGACCCAGCCGCCATCACGCCAGGCAAACTCACCACTGGACAGGGTTTGCCCGGTACGGACCAGGCTGAACCGCAGTTCCGCTGCATCCACACCCGCGGCTAACAGCACCAGAGACATTCCAATCATCCTCAAGCGGCGCATGGCTCACGCTCCTACTCCGGGAAGAAACGGCGATTTGTCCGGCGCTGCGAATGCCAGGGGCAGACGTGAACGCCGCAAAACCCAACGACCCGGCGTCAGTGCGAGCATGCGCTCGGCGCCAGGCGGCGCGGTAATTCCCAATGCGGCGTACTGCTCGGGCCAGACCAGCTCCGCCAGCGCCTGCATCTGGAGCAGATCGCCGCTGGCGAAATCTACGAACAGCAGCCCGCAACGCGGCTCACGAACCAGATTGCCAAGGGTGTTGAATAACCGGTTGCCACTGTAATCCGGCAACCAGAGGCGGCCGTCCCAGCCGATTTCGACGAAACCCTCCGGGCCGCCACGGTGGGATATATCGACGCCCCCGCCCTGCGGATCCAGGCTGTGACTGGCGATGAACAGCGTGTCGGCAATCTGCAGCAGCGACCGCAATTCATCGTCCAGCCCATCGCCTTCTAGCATGGGCCCTGGCTGACGGGAGGCTGGCTGCCAATCTCGCGCCTGGATGTACTTCGGGCAATTGCCGAATGACTGCACCACCGCAACACTGAAGCCCTGGCCATCGCTTTCGACGATTCGCCCGTTCATCCGGTTGCGCCGGCGGGTCGGCCACTCCAACCCCAGCAAACCGACCATGGCGCTCGGACGTAACAATGGCGCAATCGGATCGTCAGCCTGCGCGTTGGGACCGACGCAAAGCAGCTCAGGGTGTGGCGACCAAGCGAACCCGGTCGTCCCCCAGAGCACCGATGCATGAGGCTGCCCTTCCCTGTCCACCGCCGCGACCAGCAGCGCAGGCAACTGAGCGAAGAATTCACGATGTTGATCGGGCATGAACGAGCGGATCACCCGGCTGCCGATCTGCTCGGCTTTTTCACGCACGCCGGCACGGCTCTGCACCCATTGCTCACCGGCATGGAAGGGACTGCTCATGACGGCCGCTCCTATTCCAGGCCCGGCATGCCGATGTAACCCGGCAGCTCGCGAATGCGTGAACACCACGCCCGTACTGCCGGGTAAGGCGCCAGATCGATACCACCTTCCGGCGCCAATGCCGCGTAGGGATATACGGCGATGTCGGCGATGGTTGGCGTCTTGGTTTCAGCCAGCCAGGTGTGTTCGATGAGCTGCTGCTCGAGCAACTGCATGGCGGCCAGCGCACGGTCCGATGTCAACGCTTCGTCGATCGGCCGACCGAACAAGCGCCCCACTCGAGCCATGGACGGGCCATGTTGCATCTCATTGGCGGCGAAACTTAGCCAACCAATGATGCGCGCCTGCGTCTGCGCATCCAACGCAAACCAGGCCTCATCGGCATAACGCCGCGCCAGATAGACAAGAATGGCCTGCGAGTCGATCACCCGCACATCCCCATCCTCAAGCACCGGCACCTGCCCGCGCGGATTGATCGCTAGAAACGGCGGTTGCTTGTGCTCACCCTTCAGTAGGTTCACCGGAACCACCTCAGCCGCTTGGCCGATCAGGCTGAGAAACAGGCGCGCCTTGTAGCAGTTACCGGACAGGGTCAGATCATAAAGTTTCATCGTGTCGCTCCTTTTAAAGGATAGGAGTTGGGTGAGGTACGACTAGATAATAGACAGACCTGTCTGTACACTTCAAGCACAATTTTTTGCCTAGATGGCGATTGGTGGGAACAGAGCCGCTCCCGCATAATGGCCGTCTGAGGAGACCTACATGGCAACGAACAAGCGCGATCTGCTGCTCAGCACTGCCGAGCGGCTGTTCTACACAGAGGGCTATCACGCCACGGGCATCGATCGGATTCTCAGCGAATCCGGCGTGGCCAAGATGACGCTATACAAACACTTCCGATCCAAGGAAGAGCTGATCCTGGCGGTACTGGACGCTCGACAGCAGCCGATGCTCGAGCGCCTACGTGAGGCGCGCGACAAGCTGCCACCACGCAAGGCGCTGCTCGGCGTTTTCGACGGATTGAACAATATGATTCACAGTCCCGGTGCGTTCTGTGGCTGTCTGTTCATCAATGCCGCCGCGGAATATCACGACCGTGATCACCCGATTCATCAGCGGTCGGCTACTTACAAGGCGCAGTTTCAGACCCACCTGCGCGAACTGCTCGAAGCGCTCGGCGCACCGCAGCCAGCGCAACTTGCACGGCAATTGCAATTTCTGATCGAGGGTGCGCTGAGCATGGCGCACATCGAGGGGCCTGCCGATCAGGCGCAGCTGGCCAAGGCGGCCGCGGACAAATTACTGCAAGCCGCCGGCATCTGAGAGATGCCGGCGATGTGTCGTTAAGCCGCGCGCTCTTCCTTCACGCGGAACCAGGCTGCATAAAGCGCCGGCAGGAACAACAGCGTCAATGCGGTCGCGACGATCAGGCCGCCCATGATCGCCACCGCCATCGGTCCGAAGAACACGCTACGCGACAGTGGAATCATCGCCAGCACCGAAGCCAGGGCGGTCAGCACGATTGGCCGGAAGCGACGTACCGTGGCGTCGATGATGGCGTTGAAACGATCCTGCCCGGCGCCGATGTCCTGCTCGATCTGATCCACCAGAATCACCGAGTTGCGCATGATCATTCCTGATAGCGCAATGGTGCCGAGCATCGCGACGAAACCGAACGGCTTGCCGAACAGCAGCAGGAACAGCGCAACGCCAATCAGTCCCAACGGCGCGGTGAGAAACACCATGGCCGAGCGCGAGAAGCTCTTGAGTTGCAGCATTAGCAGGCTGACCACGACGATTACGAACAGCGGCATGCCGGCATTCACCGAGGCCTGCCCCCGGCTGGAGTCTTCCACGGTGCCGCCGACTTCCAGCAGATAACCGCTGGGCAGCGCATCACGAATTTCGCTCAGCGTCGGCTCGATCTGCTGCACCAGCGAAGCCGGCTGCTGCTCGCCATAGATGTCAGCACGCACCGTCACGGTTGGCAGACGATTGCGATGCCAGATCACGCCCTCCTCGAAGCCGTACTCCAGGGTTGCGACCTGCGACAACGGCACGCTGCGGCCGCTGGCGGTGGGAATTGCCAGGCTCGGCAGCATCGACAGCATCTCCCGCTCGCGGGCCGTGCCGCGCAGCAGGATCTCGATCAGCTCGTTATCCTCACGGAATTGGCCGGCGGTGGTGCCGGTAAAGGTGCGCTTGAGGAATTGGGACAGTTCGACCGTGCTCACCCCGAGGGCGCGTGCGCGGTCCTGATCGACGTTCAGCCAGACGACCTTGCTCGGTTCCTGCCAGTCGAGATGGACGTTGACCACATAAGGGTTCTCGCGCACTTTGGCCGCCACCTGACGTGCCAGATTGCGTACCACATCGATGTGCTCGCCGGTCACGCGGAACTGCACCGGATAGCCCACCGGCGGACCATTTTCCAGCCGGCTGACGCGCCCACGCAATGTAGGAAAGTCATCTCTCAGCCGTTCGATCAGCCAGCTGCGCAGGGCTTCGCGCTCTTCGATACTCTTAGCCAGCACCACGATCTGGGCGAAGCTGGTGGCAGGCAGCTGCTGATCCAGCGGTAGATAGAAACGCGGCGAACCGCTGCCGACATAGGCGACGTAATTGTCGATGCCGGCGCGCTTCTCGAGCATTTTCTCGAGGCGGTGCACCTCGGCTTCAGTGGCCTTGAGTGATACGCCTTCGGCCAGCTTCAGGTCGACCATCAGCTCCAGGCGACCTGAGGCCGGAAAGAACTGCTGCGGGACGATACGGAACAGCCCGATCGCGCCGACGAAGAGCAGCAGCGTCAACACGATCACCGTCTTGCGCCGGAGCACACACCAGCGAATCACGCGGCGCACGCGCTGGTAGAACGGGGTCGAATAAGGGTCGTGACCTTGGTCGCTACCGCCGTGCTTCAGCGCGTGACGCTTGGCCAGATCCGGCAGCAATTTCTCGCCCAGAAGAGGAACGAACACGACCGCCGCGATCCAGGAGGCCACCAGCGCGATGGTCACCACCTGAAAGATCGAACGGGTGTACTCGCCGGTGCTCGACTGCGCAGTGGCGATCGGCAAAAAACCGGCGGCGGTGATGAGCG
Source organism: Pseudomonas sp. SST3 (assembly GCF_003325755.1). The sequence goes on from NZ_QORI02000003.1 coordinate 68,732, forward strand.
TACCGGTGAGCATCGGAAAGGCCGTACTGGTCCAGGCGTAGCTGGCGGCCTTGAGCCGATCGAAGCCCTGCTCCATCTTGATCGCCATCATCTCCACCGCGATGATGGCATCATCCACCATCAGCCCGAGCGCCAGCACCAGCGCGCCCAGCGATATCTTGTGCAGGCCGATGTCGAGGTAGTGCATGGTCGCGAAAGTCATCGCCAGGACCAACGGAATCGACAAGGCGACCACCAGTCCAGTGCGCACACCGAGCGAGAAAAAGCTCACCAGCAGAACGATTGCCAGCGCCTCAATCAGCACCCGCACGAATTCACCGACACTGGTTTTCACTGCCGCAGGCTGATCGGAGACCTTACGCAACTCCATGCCAGCCGGCAGTTCCTGCTGCAGCCGGGCGAACTCGCCTTGCAGCGCATCCCCCAGCATGAGGATGTCACCGCCGGCCTTCATCGACACCGCCAGACCAATCGCCGGCTCACCCATGAAGCGCATGCGCGGCGCCGGCGGATCGTTGAAGCCATGATAGACGTCCGCGACGTCGCCAATACGGAAGGTGCTGCCGGCAACTCGGATGGGGAAGTCGCGGATCTCCTTGACCGTCTCGAAGCTGCCGGTGACACGCAGTTGCACGCGATCGCTGGCGGTTTCGACGAAGCCGGCGGACATCACCGTGTTCTGCGCTTCGAGAGCCTGCTTGACCGCCTCAAGCGGCACGCCCAGATTCGCCAGTTTGACGTTGGATAGCTCGATCCAGATCTTTTCGTCCTGTAGGCCGATCAGCTCGACCTTGCCAACGTTCTTGACCCGCTGCAGCTGCAACTGGATGCGGTCGGCGTAATCCTTGAGCACCGCGTAATCGAAGCCCTGCCCGGTCAGGGCGTAGATGTTGCCGAAGGTGGTACCGAATTCGTCATTGAAGAACGGTCCCTGGACGCCTGCGGGAAGCGTGTGGCGAATATCGCCGATCTTCTTGCGAATCTGATACCAAAGATCGGGTATCTGCTCGGAGCGCATCGAATCGCGCGCCATGAAGGTCACGTTCGATTCGCCCGGCCGCGAGAAGGAGACGATGCGCTCGTATTCGCCGGTTTCCATCAGCTTCTTTTCGATGCGTTCGGTGACCTGCCGGGAGACTTCCTCGGCGGTCGCGCCGGGCCACTGGGTCTGAATGACCATGGCCTTGAAGGTAAACGGTGGGTCCTCACTCTGACCAAGCTTGCTGTACGAAAGCGCACCCACCACTGCCATCAGCAGCATCAGATAAAGAACGATCTGCCGGTTGCCCAGCGCCCAGGCGGAGAGATTGAAGCGCATCCCGATTACTCCTGAGCTGCCAGCACAACCGAACGGTTGTCGCGATCGACCGCCCTCACTGGCTGGTTTTCGTGGAGCATCTGCACACCGGCCAGAACGACCCAATCATCGGCTTGCAAGCCTTTGAGGATGGGCACCAGTGTTTCGCCAAAGGCACCGGTTTGCACGGTAACGCGCTCCAATGTGGAATCAGCCTTCACACGCCAGACGTAGGCATTGCCCTGCTCAGCGGTGACAGCGGAAAGCGGCACGGCCAGGGGCACCTCGCCGTTGCTGCGGATCGACACCAGGGCGCTCTGACCCAGCTCGGCAGGCACATCGGTATCGGCAAATGCGACACGTGCCGAATAGGTGCGTGACTGCGGATCGGCAGCCGGCGACAGCTCGCGAATGTGACCGGGGTACTGCTTGCCCGGATGGGACCAGATTTCCACCGAGACCTTTTGGCCGACCGAATAGCGGTCCAGCGCCTGTTCCGGCAAGTTGATCGCCACCTCGCGTTCACCATCGGCGGCCAACACGAACGCGGTCTGGCCGGCGGCAACTACCTGCCCCACCTCGACACGGCGCTGGGCGATCACCCCTTCGTGAGTGGCGCGCAGAATGGCGTAGTCGACCTGGTTGTTCGCCACATCGAACTCGGCGCGCGCTTGCTTCAGACGCGCCTGGGCCGAGCGAAAGGCGTTTTCAGAGGAATCGAACTGCGAACGGCTGACCAGTTGTCGATCCATCAGCGTCTTGTAACGCTCATGCTCAGCCCGGGCGACCCGCAGGTTGGCTTCGGCAGCCGTCACCTGAGCACGGATACCCTCGAGCTGTAGCCGCACGTCCTGAGGGTCGAGCTTGGCCAACGGTTGATCCTTGCGTACTCGCTCACCGGCTTCGACCATGCGCTCGGCTACCTTCCCGCCGATTCGGAACGCCAGCTCGGGTTCGTAACGCGCATGCACTTCTCCCGGATAGCTCTCGAACGCCTCGCTTGCCGGCTGCGGCTGAACGACCATCACGGGCCTATCCGAGACCTGCGCGGGCTCGCCATTGCCGCAGCCAGCAAGCAGGGCGAGACCAATGGCACCGAAGAAAGGCAGGGCATGTCGGAACACGTTCGAATCTCTCTCTGTCGCAGGATGGGTTCTAATACTTATACTGCGCGGTATAGTAAAAATACCGAACTCACCAGTCTAGTATTAAAACGCACATGGCAAAGAACCCACCCGCACCCTCTGGCCCAGGCCGTCCGAAGGATCCCGCCAAGCGCGAGGCCATCCTGATGGCCGCTCAGGTGTTGTTTCTCAACAATGGTTACGAAGGCAGCAGCATGGATGCCATCGCGGCCGAAGCTGGTGTCTCGAAGCTCACGCTGTATAGCCACTTCAAGGACAAGGAGGCGCTGTTCGGCGAGGCGGTGAAGACCACCTGCGAAACACGACTGCCGCGTAAGCTGTTCGTGCTCGAAGATGGCTGCTCGATCTCGGAGGTGCTGCTGGGCATCGGCCATGCGTTCCAGGCGCTGGTCAACAGTCCGGAGTCCATCGGTCTACACCGCGTCATGGTGGCCATGGCGACGCAGAACCCGGCGCTTTCACGCATGTTTTTCGATGCCGGTCCGCAGCGCCTGCTGCTGGATCTCGAGCAACTGATCGTCCAGGCGAATCAGCACGGCATGCTGAGCGCGGATGAGCCCATGCGCGCGGCCGAGCACTTCTGCTCGTTGATCAAGGGCGCCGCGCACTTCCGCCTGCTCATCGGCTACGCGGAGCTACCCGATCCCGAAGAATCGGCCAGACACGTGCAGGACTGCATCGCACTCTTCATGCGCGCCTACGGCACCTCGAAACCGTGACGGACTGAGCCAGGACGAGTTCGACTCGATCAGCGATCGCACCGCATGCGACATCAAAGAGCCAATTGCGCGCAGGCAGACCTCGACGGCACCTGCCCTGCAGAAGCGAAACAGCGCGCTGTAGAAAAGCGCCCGGAAATTCGACTACAGCGCCGACAAGGTGCGGAACTCGTCCTGGGCCAGCTGATCGGTCATACCGCTGACGAAGTCCTGCAGCATTCGACAACGGTAATAGAACTCCCACAGCGGCCAGTCGGGCGTGCCCTCAGCGTGCCCGTTCATCGCCTCGTGGTACGCCTTGATCAGCTGGCTAGGCAGCCGCCGGGCAAGCATCTGCAGGTGTGGCTCGCTACGACAACACGCTTCGGTCAAGGCCTGGAACGTTGCCGGAGCCACGCGCAGCAGCGGTGCGTAGGTATCCAGCAATCCCTGCAGGATTCGGTATCCCTGCAGCTGCAACGTTTCCACTTCGCGATGGCAGAAGACTCGGTCCATCGCCACATCCTTGAACGTCTGCACGATGGCGTTGGGTAGGCTGGCATCTTCGAGCAATGCCCGGTCCAGGGTGCCGTGATACACCGCCTCGATGTTTTCGATGAACTGCTGCGCCGCGTGCTGCACCAGCGGGTGGACGAGATTCACCCGCAACCAAATGAAGAACTCGCCAACCTTGTTGATCGACTCCTTCTGCGCGCGCGATTCGGCATAGTCAACCATGCTGCGAAAGCTGCGGCCGGTTGCCGCGATCGGCTCGTCTGGCGAACCGTGCTCGGCGAACTTGGCCTTCAACAGTTGCGACAGTTGTTCGATAGTGAAGATACCCTTCTCCACCGAGTCCTCGATATCCGCCAGGCAGTAGGCGATGTCGTCGGCCGCTTCCATGATGTAAGCAACCGGATGGCGAGTACCGGGCTGCAGATCCAATGCCGTTCGCAGGTCCGCGACGAAAGACTCCTCGGATAGATAGAAACCGGGTTTCTTGTGCAGGTAGGCGCCAGCCGTGCCTTTTTCCGGCTTCGGCGCATAGGCCGCACGAACGTACTTGAGCAGGCCAGCCGTCTGGGTATAAGTCAGGTTCAGCCGCAACAGGCTGACCACCAGGCGAATAGCCTGGGCGTTGCCTTCAAATTGCTTAAGATCGGCCAGCATGCGTTTGCGTAGCGCTGCATCGCCCTGCCCTGCCGGTACGGCAACCTCGAACAAGCCCTCCAGTTTGCCGCCGAACCATTCACCGATGGCGAACTCGCCAAAATGGCCGAAGGGTGGATTGCCGATGTCATGCATCAAGCAAGTCATCTCTACCAGGCTCTCCATCGCGCCCTCGAGCCCATCAAGACCATACTCCCCAGCCCTGCTGCCGAGCTGTTTGTATAGCGTGCGAACGATGAAACGACCGGTCTGCTGCACTTCCAGCGAGTGAGTCAAACGGCTGCGTACCGCCGCATTGCGCTCCAGCGGAAACACCTGAGTCTTCTGCTGCAGCCGACGCACTGCAGCGGAGTTGATGATGCGCCCACGGTCGCTTTCGAATTGATCAATGACCAGCGACAGATCACCCTCAGACGCCTTCAGCCCAGGCTCCATGCGCCCATAGGGTCGCTGACGGGAGATCTTGTCCTTGAAATTGACAGGCCGGGGCATGAGTTGCGCTCGCTGGTGAAAGAATCGCGAGCCTAGCGCGGCCCGCCGGCTTTACCAAGACCGCGTACGTTACGCCGGGCTTGGTCGATTAGACTTCGCCGACCAGCCAGGAGCGAAGCCACATGAACCGGTCCGAATATCACCAGCAACATGCCGAACGTGCGACGGCCGAAGCGCGACGGCTGCTCGAACAGCAATCGGCACTAGGTCCGCGCTGGCTGGCCTGGGTCGCCACGGAGCTGTATCAGCTCAGCCCACCGGAATACGCCGCGATGGTTCGCCGCGAACTGGCCCGCCTCCAAAATGTTTGAGCCTCACCGTTTTTCGAAGCAGGCATCCTGCCTCGCCTGGATAATGAATTTCAGATGCTGATCAGCCGGTTCAGGGACTAACGGCGCCCGCTCCAAAGGGCGTGGCCGCGGCGTAAAGCGGTGCTATCCAGCCCCGAGAATCAGGCGTAATCTCAACGACGTCCTATCTCAAATCTCCTAGGCTCACTCCGAGGTGCACTGGCACAGAGCAGACCGACGCAGGGATGCACAACCCAGCCATCAATCCGCGAGGCGACATCATGAGCAAAGGTATGGATACAAAGAAGAATGCGAAAAAGAAACCGCTAAAGACCGCGCAGGAAAAGCGCGCGGCCAAACGAGAGAAAGCCAACGGAGCGACACCGCTACTGGGCAGCCACGCCGCCCGCTGACATGCTCCAGTTGCAGCGCCCCGCCCGGCTCCCGGTGCGGGGCGCGTTGTTATCAGGCCGGCGAACCTCCGAATGCCGAGCGCAGACGGCCCACCACCCAGCCCCCGCCGACGTTGATCATCAACCCCAGCATTACCAACAGCGCACCGACGGCCTGCAGCATGCCCAGATGCTCGCCCAGCAGCAACGCGGCCGAAGTCAGCCCCACTACTGGCACCAGCAGGGAGAACGGTGCCACAGTATTGGCCGGATACCGCGACAACAGGCGACTCCATAGACTGTAGCCAAGGATGGTGGCGCCGAACGCCAGATAGACCAGCACCAGAGTCGAGCTCAGTCCTATCCCGCGCAGCGCACTCTCTATCACCTCTGGCCCTTCCATCAACCAGGACAAGGCAAAGAACGGAATCGGCGGAATCAGGCTGCCCCAGACCACCAATCCAACCAGATTCACCTTACCCACCTTACGCGTGACGATGTTGCCCAACGCCCACATCGACGCCGCGCAGATGGTCAGTAAGAAGCCGGCCAGCGTCATGCTACGGTCACCTTGCATGCCGATCAGCAGCAGCCCTCCGGCGGCGATCAGCAATCCGATCAGATTGGTCGCACGTAATCGCTCACCGAGAAACAAAGCAGCGAAGAACAAGGTGAAGAACGCCTGCGACTGCAGCACCAGCGAGGCCAGCCCCGCCGGCATGCCAACTTTCATGGCGGAGAACAGAAAAGCGAACTGGCCCAGCGAAATGGTCGCGCCGTAAGCCAGCAGCCAGCGTAGCGGGATCTGCGGTCTCTTGATGAAGAGGATGGCGGGAAAAGCCGCGAGCGTGAATCGAAGCCCGCCGAGCAGCATCGGCGGGATGTCATCCAGGCCGATCTTGATCACAACGAAGTTCATGCCCCAGACGATGATCACGACCAGCGCCAGCAGCAGGTTCTTGGGCGCCATGGCAGTTTCTCCACAAGCAAAGACTTCATTAAAGCCTGCGCACGGCGTCGACGCACTCATACAGCGAACAGGCAAAACGACGATACAGTCGGCGGTGCCCCGCAGCATCGTCGCACTTCTCTGTCGGACTATATGGCTCAGGCCGTGCCTGTATCAGCTGCAAGGGCTAGAATCGACGTCAATCGATAAACACCACCCGTTCCACATAATCACGAGAGTAACCATGGGCGCACAGTGGAAAGCGAAACATAAGGAAGCGGCAGCCAATGCCAAGGGACGTACTTTCGGCAAGCTGTCGAAGGAAATCATGATCGCGGCCCGCAGCGGCGCCGACCCGGACATGAACCCTCGCCTGCGTCTGGTGGTGGAGCAAGCCAAGAAGGCTTCGATGCCGCGCGAAACCCTGGAACGCGCCATCAAGAAAGGCGCGGGTCTGCTCGGCGAAAGCGTCCACTACGAGCGCACCACCTATGAAGGGTTCGCTCCTCATCAGGTGCCGCTGATCGTCGAGTGCCTGACCGACAACGTCAACCGCACCGTTGCCGAAATCCGCGTGCTGTTCCGCAAGGGTCAGCTCGGCGCGTCCGGCTCGGTGGCGTGGGACTTCGATCATTGCGGCATGATCGAAGCGGCACCGACCACCACCGATGCCGACCCCGAACTGGCTGCTATTGAAGCCGGTGCGCAAGATTTCGAGGCAGCCGAAGATGGCGCAACGCTGTTCATCAGTGACGTGACCGACCTGGACATGGTTTGCCGTGCGCTGCCGGAACAGGGCTTCACCGTGCAGTCGGCACAGCTCGGCTATCGACCGAAGAACCCGGTCACGAGCCTGACCGACGCGCAGCTCGAGGAAGTCGAAGCCTTCCTCAACGCCATCGATGCCCACGACGATGTGCAAAATGTCTACGTCGGTCTGGCGGGCTGACAGCGATCAGTTCGGACCTGAATCAGAAAGAGGCAAGGCAATGAGCACCAACAAGCCGAACATACCCTATGCCCAGCGCGAACAGGGTTACCGTGAGAAGGCACTGAAAATGTACCCCTGGGTCTGCGGACGCTGCGCCCGGGAGTTCTCTGGCAAGCGGCTGAGCGAGTTGACGGTCCACCACAAGGATCACAACCACGACAACAATCCCGAGGACGGCTCCAATTGGGAACTGCTCTGTCTGTATTGCCATGACAACGAGCATTCACGCTACACGGACAACCAATATCACGCCGAAGCCAAACCGGGCGGCGATCTTGGCCCGAAGGAGACGTTCAAGGCGTTCGCCGGGCTGGGCGATCTACTCAAGAGCAAGCCGGACTGATCCCAGCCCGGTCGCCTCGGTGCCGGTTACTTCACCAGCAGTACCGGTACCGAAACCTCATGAACCACCCGATTGGCAACCGAACCGAGCAGCATGCCGGTGAAACTCCCGAGCCCACGCGTACCCATCACCACGGTGTCACAGCCGAATTGCTGCACCGCAGCGTTCACCTGCTCCGCCACGTTACCCAGAATCGCGTGGGACTGATGCGCGACTCCGGCCGTTTGCAGCGCTGTAGCGGCTTCTTCGATTGTCCGATGCGATTTATCGAGGAAGCTCTTGTTCAGCTCTTCAACCGCGTTTGCAGTGACGAATTCGCCGTATAGCACCGGTTCCTGCTGCACGTTCAACACATGTACCTGAAGCCGCTTAGGTGCGTCGGCGGCGAAATCGATGATGTATTGCAGTGCTCGTTTGGCATTGTCCGAACCGTCGTAAGCTAGAAGAATATTGCGCATTGAGGGTCTCCGTCGATTGTTGGATACAGCATAGACCAACACCCAACCACGTCCGATCGCCAGGATCGGATCGGTTGCTCTGGATCAATACTTTGTAAAACGCCTCCATTTCAAGGCCAGCTCATGAATACATTTAGCGCAGTTCCGTATGGCATCGCTGATGCCTCATTTCAGGCAGCTGGAGGCGAGACAGGCATCGAACGTCTGGTCGCAGACTTCTATCGGATCATGGACGAGACCGAAGCTGCCGCTTGCGTGCGACAGCTGTATCCGCAAGACCTTTGCAAATCGCGCGAACGGCTGGTGGCCTTTCTCTGTGGCTGGCTGGGCGGACCTCGCCGCTACGCTGAGAAGTTCGGCAGCATCAGCATTCCGCAATTCCACACGCGCTGGAAAGTGGGAGAGGCCGAGCGAGACGCCTGGCTCGAATGCATGGCTCAAGCCATTGCCAGGCAGCGCTATCCGGCGGACTTCGCCAACTACCTGTTGGCGCAGCTGCGCGTGCCGGCGGAACGTATTCTCCAAGCAGGACAACGGGCCTGCCCGGCGCACCCACACTAGTCTGGTTCGGCTCACCATGGGCTGAGCGGCCGAACCCTGAGCTGATCGCTGCGTCATACCCATTGCGGGGGCACGATGCGCGCCCTGCGATCCTCGGTTCGAACAGCGCAGTCAGGTGAGTCCCATGAAGATCCGCTTTGCCTCGGTCAACGAGCAGAAGATTCGCGATGCAGGTGAGTTTCTCGCGAAGAGCGGCATCGAGATCATCAATTTCCCGGTGCGCATCGTCGAGACCCAGACCGAAGACCTGCATCAGCTGGTCAGCGAAAAACTGTTGGATGCTTTCAAGCTGATCGGCAAACCGGTATTCGTCGAGCATTCCGGCCTGTTTATCAATAGCCTGAACGGCTTCCCCGGCGGCCTTACGCAAGTCTTCTGGGACCGCCTACACGCGGTGCGCTTCTCCGAGCTGATCGGCAGCCTGGACGATCCCACGGCAGTAGCACGCACCCTGATCGGCTACTGTGATGGCCGCAAGCGGCATTTTTTCGAGGGCGAGGTCGCCGGCCGGATTTCTCGCGAGCCGGCGGGCGATGAAGGCTTCGAGTGGGACAATGTATTCATTCCCGACGGCTACTCCTGCACCTTCGCCGAGCTAGGGGGCATCCATAATGATTTGTCCATGCGCAAACGGGCCCTGGAGGCCTTCGTCACACACCTCCGTGGGGCCTGAGAGAGGTAGTCGATGCAGAAGCTTTTGGAGGCGTACCGGCACAACCGCCTGATTCTTTTCGTGGGCTCTGGCGTATCGGCCAACATCGGACTGCCACCGTGGCGCAACTTGATCGACGAGATTGCGCTACAGCTCGATTACGACCCTGACGTTTTCGATACCTACGGCAATTTCCTCTCGCTCGCAGAGTATTACCGCATCAAGAAGGGCAACATCGGACCACTGCGCAGCTGGATGGACCGCGAGTGGCACAGAGATATCGAAATTCGCGATTCGGAAATTCACCGGTTGATCGTGCAGGGACGCTTCCCCGCCATCTACACGACCAACTACGATCGCTGGCTGGAAAATGCCCATGACGCGCACGGCGTCAGCTACATCAAGATCGCCAATGCCAGCGATCTGGTAAAAGCCCGCGACGGCGTCCGGCAGATCGTCAAGTTTCATGGTGATTTTGATGATGACGACTCGATCGTGCTAGACGAAACCAGCTATTACGAGCGGCTGCAGTTCGAAACGCCGCTTGATATCAAGTTGCGCGCCGATACGTTGAGTAAAGCGGTACTGTTTATCGGTTACAGCCTCTCCGATACCAATATTCGGTTGTTGTTCTACAAGCTCTCGAAAATGTGGAATGAACACGAGACCCTTGGGGTCCGACCGATCTCGTATGTCTTTTCACACAAACCAAACCCGGTTCAGGAAGAAATCCTCAGCCAATGGGGTATTCGAATGATTACATCAGAAGATGATGAGCCAGGACTGGCGCTGCAGAACTTTCTAAAGGAACTCGTGGAGGACTGATCAGCCGCTTTCGCTGTTGCGCGACATCTAGCCAATCAGGCGAAGCGCAAATAAGTGCGATGCCATTGGACATCGCACTTCCTGGCCTCAGTAGTTGTAGCCGATGCCAACGCTGTAGAAGAAAGCCCCATCATCGTAGCGATCACGCGCATCGCTTCCACTCTTGAACAGGAACTGATATTCCGCCATCGCGGTGATGAACGTCTTGTCCTGCACCCAGTACTTCAGACCGACTTCCGGCCCCGCCATGAAGGTCTCATCGACCTCCTCGCCATAGATGCCGCCGACACTGAGCCCCACAAACGGACGGGTATTGCCGCTACCGAAATGGTAGTCATAGAACACGCGGGTGGAACCGTCGAACTGCACACTCTCGCCCTCTGAATCACGGGCATTGACTGTTTGCCGGACGCCCCACATCGAGGACTCGTCCAGATAGGTGCCCCAACTACCCTGTAGAGAGAACACTGTATCGTCGAAGTCCTTGTCACTACTGCCCGCACCGCCCAACGTTACTTCGCGGTCGCCTGCCACCGGAGCGGCAACTGCAAACGCGGGAAGCATGGCGGCGACCAGGAGGGAAGTTTTGAAAAGTTTGTTCATGACAACACCTCTTGTTCTTACTGGCGGAATACGCAACTTACGCGATGCGCATTAGTAGTGACCGGAGCACGCCGATACTGTTCACTTTATTTTAGGTATATCGAGCAATCGCTTATTTTCAAAAGACTTTTTATTCGAATACCGCTTCGCTAGTTAGCTCCAACACGAAGTATTGGATCGCAAGGATGCAGCGCATAAACCGGATCTTTGCTACTAAATAACCAGCGAAACGGCTCCCTTCCGAATAATCAGGCAGAACTACCTTGGCTGGTCCCTGCCTGCTCCGGCAACAGCTCGTCTTCAGGATCCGTATCGAAGTCTCGCCCCATCGCGATCCGCAACCATATCGGTATCAATAACAAGCCCACCGCCAGACACACCCAGCTGATGGTTGAGCTACCGCCCGGTGGAGGGAACAACAAGCGGCCCACACCAACCAGCAGCGAAAAAAGCGAAACCGCTGTCACGGCTACGGCAAACAGACGGCTGCCGAGCGCTTTGATTGATACCGCCGCGCCTATGCCGTTGAGCATCGCGGCGTGCCGCCAGAAGCCGAACGGTCGCACACGGCGGTAGAAGCGCTTTAGCGTGGCATCGTCGGTTGCTGGCGTGATGAAGGTAACCAGAATGGCTGCCGAGGTGGTAACCAGCGCCATTATGCCAAGGCGTATCCACTCGCCTTCCGGATCGGTCCCCAGATAGTAGAGCAGCAGAGGAGCGGTGATCAGCGAGGCGCCCATTGCGGTCAGCTCGGAATATAGATTGATACGCTCCCAGAGCCAGCGCAGTACCAGCACCGACCCCATGCCCGCGCCGAATAGAAGGGAAATGAACCAGGCCGTCTGGATCGAGCCCAGGTTGGCCATAATGATCATCGCAATCGCAAGAATCAGCACGTTTGACAACCGTGCCACGACCACCAGTTCCCGGTCCCTTGGCTTGCGTTTGAGTACATGCGGCGCAAACACGCCGCCATACACATCGTTGCTCCAGTAGGATGCGCCCCAGTTGAGATGTGTATCGACTGTCGAGGCCAAGGCTGCCAGCAGGCCAACCAGCATCAGCCCGCGCACACCCGGAGGCAACAGGTCCTCGATGCCCTGCACGAATAATGCTTCCCGTCCGGCGGTAAAACCATCGCCAGCCATCTCGGCAGGCGTGAACGGGTAAAGCACCAATAGCCCGACCGCAATCGCCATCCAGAACAAACTGCGCAGGAAAATTTGCAGCCAGGCAAACACCAGCCCGGCGATCCTGGCGTCGCGGTCAGTCGGGCAGGCCATGCTGCGTTGCGCAAGATAGCCGGTGCCGTCGGAGTTCATCTGGAAGAACCATTGCAAACCAACGATCACGAGAAAGGGCATCAGCGCTTCCCCAGCGTTCGCAGGAGGCGCGAACGAGAGCATTTTGCTGGCCTGATCGACACCGTAGAGTTCGACGATGCGATCGGTCAGTCCGCCCAGACCGCCGGCCGCATCGACGACGAACCAGGCATAGAGCAGCGTGCCGATCATGGCCAGACTGAACTGCACGACATCCGTCTGCACCACCGCCCGCAGCCCTCCGGTGATTGAATACATTGCGGTAAACGCAAGGATCAGCAGGATCGATATGAGGTTGTTGGCGCTCATCATCGCCGGCTCCAGCCCAGTGATACTCTCGCCGAGTTGGATTCCTGTGCTGGCGATGAACCCCACGATCGGTTCGTACAGACCGGCGGGCAGCCATAGATGCCAGGGCAGAAATACCTCGGCGATGCGAATAGCGGCTACCAGCACCATGGCGAGCACAACGCAATTGATCACTGTGCCGTAGTAGATGGCCTTGAGTAAACGCAACGGCGTGACGCCCTTGCCGCTATAGCGCACACGAGTCAGCTCGGCATCGGTCAACACTCCGGCGCGGCGCCAGCCCACCGCAAACACGAACGCCATCAGCAAAAATGCAAGACCATAGATCCACAGTCGCCAGAGCGCGAAGATGCCTGCCGTCGCAACCAGACCGGTCACCAAAAGTGGCGTATCAGCGGCGAACTGGGTCGCGCCCATGGAAAAACCAGCCTTCCAGCCCTTTATGGTCCTGCCCGCAAGAAAATACTCATCGAGACTCTGAGAGGCCTTGCCGCGTGCGCGCAGACCGGAACCCAGACCGTATAGGATGAAAGCCACCACTATCAGTAGATCCAACATATTGTTTTGTCCTTTGTTGGAAGGGCTGTTCTAGCTGAGAACCTGCGCAACGGCCAAAGATTGCAGCGTTCGGATGAACGGGCGAAAGCACCCCATCGCCGCCTACGAACGCAGCTGCGGCCAGATCAGTTACCATGCGCGGCGCGCCGTCAGGTATCGCTCATGCCCGAATTCCATCTGCGTCAGCTACCGGTCGAATGCCGGCCTCTTCTCAACAAGTTCTACCGAGCCCACCGCAGCCATATGCGGGTGCCGGCCGGAGCATGTTGCTGGGTCGCGGAAAATACCGAAATCGCTGCGGGACTCTGCGTGGCCCGTATCGCCGAGGGCCGCTGGCTAACCGGATTGCTGGTCGCGCCGAATCAGCGCAACCAAGGTCTGGCAACGCGTTTGGTGGGGCGGGCACTAGCCGCTGGCGAAGGAGCTGTCTGGCTGTTCTGTGAGCCGAAGCTGATCCTTTTTTACCAACGGCTGGGCTTCAGCGAACCTGCCACGCTGCCGGAGTCGTTAGCGGCCCGCCTGCAGCGCTACAACCGAAACAAGACGCTCGTGGCGCTATGGCACGAGAACAAGAGAGCCGTATGTCCCCTACCGTTCTGAGAATCGCCACAGCCTGTCTGCTCGACGGAGCCGGCAGGCTGTTGGTCGTGCGCAAACGCGGCACGAGCCTATTCATGTTGCCCGGCGGCAAGCTTGAAGTCGGAGAGACGCCACGGCAGGCGCTCAGCCGCGAGCTTCATGAGGAGATTGGTCTAAGGATTGAGAGTTCGCAGCTGCAACTGCTCGGGCATTTCAAGTCGCGTGCGGCCAATGAGCCGGATCATTGGGTCGAAGCGGATGTCTTCATGGGTCGCCTGGCAGGCGAGGTGAAAGCTCAAGCGGAAATCGAGGCGCTTGCCTGGCTGGAACTGAATACGCAACAGCAGGATCATCTGGCCCCATTGCTGCATGAACAGGTGCTCCCTGCGTTACTTCGGCGGCTAGCCGCCGAAGGTTGAAACGCTATCAGAGCCGGTCGGGCTACGGGGAAATGGGGTCACTTGCCGGGAAAGTCTCTTCGAGCGCCTCGTCCAGGTGATCCTCATCAGCCTCGTCTGGACGGCGTTTGATCTGATCTTCCTGATCCTGCCCCGGTTGGATAGGTGCATTCGGGTCGTTACCGTTCATGATGAACTCCTCTGAGTTGTGTCACGAACGTTAGGCCATCCAGCAGAGCAGTCGTTCGGCAAGCAGCTCGACGATTACTCAAATTGCAGGCAAAAAAAGGGGCGGGGCTTAAGCCCCGCCCGCCTCCTTCCCTACTTCCTTTTATTTCCTGCTCATCGTCCTGATGAACCACATCCAGTGGCTGTTCCCGACCGACTTCCATGCCGGCTGTGCTTGTCCTTAAGCACAGGTGCGATATTAAGGCTTTGGGCGACCACAGCAAGCCGGGAAAATGCATGATGGCGCTCTGGGTCTTTATGTTTCTATTTTATAAATTCCTTCATTAACAAATGGTTATGGAAGACAACCTCTCGAAAAGGCGATCGTCTTGGGCAGTTGTTCAAGCTTTGCTTACAGCGCATGTAAGCAAATGCTTACATGCATTCGAGCTTCGAAGGAAAAATGAGAGAGCAAGAGTTAACCCTATCGATGGCCCGCCCAAGCGCCGCAATCAGAAGGCGGCACAGCAGAGCCTGAGCCTGAGCCTGAGCCTGAGCCTCAGGAAAAGCTGATCGAGAAAAAGGGAGTGGCGCCCCTTCCTTGCAGTAAAGGGCGCCGGGCATCAGCGAAACAGGGATTCGCTCGACAGGCCGTTACGCTCGAGTATCTCGCGCAGGCGCTTGAGCGCCTCGACCTGAATCTGCCGCACCCGCTCACGGGTTAGCCCGATCTCCTGACCGACCTCCTCCAGGGTGCAGCTTTCATGGCCACGTAGACCGAAGCGCCGGATGACTACTTCGCGCTGCTTCTCGGTCAGATCGGATAACCACTGATCAATGCTCTCCGACAGGTCATCGTCGAGCAAGAGATCGCAGGGATCGCTCGGCCGGTCATCGGTGAGGGTATCGAGCAAAGTCTTGTCGGTATCTGGCCCCAGGGACACATCCACCGAGGTCACACGCTCGTTCAACCCCAGCATCCGTTTGACCTCGGCCACCGGCTTCTCAAGCAGATTGGCGATTTCCTCGGGGCTGGGCTCGTGGTCGAGCTTCTGAGTCAATTCACGCGCCGCACGGAGGTAGACGTTCAGCTCTTTGACCACGTGTATCGGCAGGCGGATCGTGCGGGTCTGATTCATGATCGCCCGCTCGATGGTCTGCCGAATCCACCAGGTCGCGTAGGTGGAAAAACGGAAACCGCGCTCGGGGTCGAATTTTTCCACAGCCCGTATCAGCCCGAGATTGCCCTCCTCGACCAGATCCAGCAAAGACAGCCCACGGTTGACGTAGCGTCGGGCAATCTTAACCACCAGCCGCAGGTTACTTTCGATCATGCGCTTGCGCCCCGCCGGATCGCCCTTTTGCGCCAGACGTGCGTAGTGCACTTCTTGCTCAGGTGTCAGGAGGGGAGAAAATCCGATTTCGTTGAGGTACAGCTGAGTGGCGTCCAGCGCCCGGGTGTAATCAATGAACTTGTGTTGCTTGGCGGTTGCGGTCTTGGATCGGGTGCCCGTTGAACCGGCGCGGGATATATCGCTGACTGGATCAGCGGCCGCGGATGGTTCCATGAGTAGAACGGCATCGTCTACGTCAAACTCCGGCACTTCTTTTTTGAGAGCCATTATTGTTTTCCTGTTCTGAGTTCGACAACAGGCTCGGGCGGCACGCACTCCCTGGTAACGCTCAAGCCCCTCCTAGTGCCGGAACAGGTAGTGGCAAATCAACGCTTTGGCAGGTATTGCATAGGATCAACAGGCTTGCCTTGGCGGCGAATCTCGAAATGCAGCTTCACCCGGTCGGTTCCAGTCGATCCCATCTCGGCAATGGTCTGCCCAGCTTTGACTTGTTGACCCTCCTGAACCAGCAGCCTGCGGTTGTGGCCGTAGGCACTTACATAGGTATCGCTGTGCTTGATGATCACAAGTTCGCCGTAACCCCGTAAACCACTGCCGGCGTACACAACAGCCCCATCAGAAGCAGCTAAAACAGGCTGTCCTAATTCCCCGGCGATATCAATGCCTTTATTCAAACTGCCGTTTGAGGAAAACCGACCGATGACCGTTCCCCCTGCAGGCCAGGCCCAGCCGCTCGCGGAACGCGTCACCGGCTTGACCGGAGTCTTCGCTGCCGGGGCCTTGGAGGCCGCTACGCCGGGCTTGGTCAGCGGTGGCGGAGTGGGTACCGGCGTCGCAACGACCGGTGGCGTAGTCGTGGCTGGTGGAGCGGGGGGTGGCGTCGGACGAGCGGTGACTGCCCTCGGTACCTGCCGGGTGAAGCGAATCGTCTGGCCGGGGTAGATCACATGCGGCGGTGGGATGTTGTTGACGCGCGCCAGGTCTCGCCAATCCCAACCAAAGCGAAAGGCGATCGACCACAGGGAGTCACCGCGTCGAACGATGTACTGCCCGCTGGTAACCCGGTCGCGGCTGTTGCGATCGACCACATGCACGCCGCCGGATGGCGGGCTGGCACAGCCGGCGAGCAAAGCGCCCGCGAGCATTGCGGCAAGCGCGCAACGGACGGACGAGATAAATATCCATCGTATGCTGGCTGTGAGCTTCACTGCTCGCTCCCTTTCGACAAGGCTGTTCAGACTGTTTCCGCCAACGGCTGTCGCCGGCCGGCGAACCATTCGAGTCCGAGCACCAGGAAGATGCCGGCAATCGCCAGCACGATGGCCAGCGCCAGTTGGGGGTCTTGTCCTGTCAGATCGCCATAGGCACCGGGCAGCAGGTTTTGCTCGATCAGAGGTACCCGTTCGCCATGGGAATCGATTCGCCAGGTCAGAGTTTCCTTCCACGGCCATACCTTGTTCAGCGAGCCCAGCATCAGTCCGGTCAGGAAGGCCAGCGTCAGGTCACGCCAGCGACGCAACACCCAGCTCAGCAGCCGGGCGAAACTCAGCAGGCCGACCAGACAACCCGCCGCAAAGGTCAGCATGATCCCTAGATCCAAGGCCTTAACGGCCCCGAGGACGACCGGGTATAAACCAAGCAGCACCAGAATAAAGCTGCCGGATATACCTGGCAGAATCATTGCGCAAATCGCGATGGCTCCGGCAAAGAACAGGCTGATGCCGCTCGCGCTCCACTGCACGGGCGCGGCGACGGTGATCCAATAAGCAAAACCGATACCTAGACAAAGACAGGCCAGGCGAGACAGGTTGCGTCGCTGGATCTCCTTGCCGATCAGGTGCACGGAAACCAGGATCAAACCGAAGAAGAAAGACCAGACCGGAATAGGATGCTGTTCCAGCAGATAGGTGATCAGCTTGGCCAGGCTGAGCACGCTGGTGAGGATGCCAGCAAACAGAACCAGCAGAAAATTTGCGTTGGCGATGCGCCACGCCTCGGCCACACGGCCGCGTAGCAACGGACCTATCGCGCTCGGCACAGCGCCGATGGAGCGCAACAGTTCATCATAGATACCGGTAATAAAGGCCACCGTTCCGCCCGACACGCCAGGAACCACATCCGCTGCGCCCATGGCCATGCCCTTGGCGTACAACATCAACGCGTTTTTCATGCTTCCTTCCGCTGAGATCAAACTACAGGTCCATTGAGCAGCGGCACGAAGCGTACGGTATCCAGCAGATGGCGGGAAAAACCATCTTCCTCACGAACGATCAGCATCAGCTGCTGGACTTCGCCAACCCCCACCGGAATAACCAGCCGCCCGCCGGGTGCCAGTTGATCGAGCAGGGCCTGTGGCACGTCAGCTGCCGCCGCGGTAACGATGATGCCGTTGTAGGGAGCCAATGCAGGCCACCCTTCCCAGCCATCACCCCAGCGAAAGACCACATTACGCAACCTGAGTTCGACCAGACGCTCTTTTGCCCGGTCCTGCAGCGCCTGGATGCGCTCGACTGAAAACACCCGCTCGACCAGTTGCGCCAGCACGGCGGTCTGATAACCGGAACCTGTGCCGATCTCCAGCACCTTGTCCAGCGGTCCATCGGCCAGCAATAACTCGCTCATGCGAGCAACCATGAATGGCTGCGAAATGGTCTGGTTGTGGCCGATGGGCAATGCGGTGTCTTCATAGGCGCGATGCGACAGTGCCTCGTCGACGAAGAGATGGCGCGGCGTTCGCCTGATGACTTCGAGCACCCGAGGATCCGACAGGCCCTCCTCGTACAGCCGCTGGATCAGGCGGTCACGAGTGCGCTGCGAAGTCATGCCGGTGCCATGGCGCAGCAGGTCATCTTGTCCGCGATGGTTCAAAGCACGCCCTCCAGCCAGTTATCGAGCCCCTTGAACGCCTCATGGAAGGTCCGATCGAGCTGCAATGGAGTGATCGACACGTAGCCCTGCATCACCGCATGGAAATCGGTCCCCGGCCCACCGTCCTCGACGTCACCGGCGACCGAAATCCAATAGCCTTCTTTGCCCCGCGGGTTCGCCTGCTTGACTGGCGGCTTGGCCCGGCTGCGATGCCCGAGCCGGGTCAGTTGAATGCCGCGGATGTGATCCAACGGCAGGTTGGGTACGTTGACACTGAGCACGGTGCGAGGCGGCAAGTCGAGCGTCTCTTGGTGCTCAATCAGCTTGCGCGCCACATAGGCGGCCGTCGGCAGATTGTCGGGCAGCCGGGAGACCAACGAGAAGGCAAAGGCGGGCTTGCCGGTGAAGCGCCCCTCGATGGCCGCCGCCACGGTACCGGAATACAGCACGTCGTCCCCCAGGTTGGCGCCCATATTGATGCCGGAAACCACCATGTCGGGCGCCTCGTCGAGCAGCCCGTTGATTCCCAGGTGAACGCAATCGGTAGGCGTACCGTTCACACCGATGAAACCATTCGGCATGGTCGTAGGATGAAGCGGGCGATCCAGCGTCAGCGAACTACTAGCGCCGCTCATATCCTGGATAGGGGCAACTACCTTGCACTCGGCGTAATCCGCCAGCGCGTCATAAAGCGCGGCGAGCCCAGGTGCATACACCCCGTCGTCGTTGGCGATCAAAATACGCATCAGATGTCCGTCTGCCCTGCCAGGCTGACCAGCTCGCGCACCACAGCAGTGGCGAAGCATCCGGTCGGCAGGACGAATTCAAGTTGCAGAATGTCAGGCTCGGGATAATGCCACGACAAGCCGCCGATGGGGAGGCGAAGAATGCGCCGTTCATGCTTCATGCCGGCTTCTGCGAGCCATTTGGCGATTGACGGTTCCGCTTCGGCGATAGCCGTCTCCGCCGCCCGTATTACGCCGGCTGCGGGTGAGTCCCCAGCGCCCCATAGCGGGCCGGTCGGGTGCAGATCGAGCACCGCCAGCCGTGGATCGTTGCACTCGGCTTCGCCGGCCGGAAAAAAACTGCGGCTATCGGTGAATGCCAGCAGATCGCCGACCTGCGCCTGATCCCAGCTACCCGCAGCAACCCGCTCGGCCAGGAGCCGGTTGAACAGATAGCTGCGCCCCGCCGAGAGCAAACGCGAGCGCAGATTGCGTTGAACCGGCAGTTCCTGGCGCGCGGCATATTCACGTGCGCCATGGACATTGCCGCCCTCGAAGCCAAACCGTTGCAGGCCGAAATAGTTGGGCACGCCGTGGGTCCTGATTCGTTCGAGGCGAGCATCCAGCGCTGTTCGATCCGCCCGTAGCTCGGTCAGGCGCAGGGTGAAACCGTTGGCCGAATGGGCACCGCGCTGCAGCTTGCGCTGATGGCGACCCGCACTGAGGATCTTCAGCGTTTCGTCTTCGGCCCTGTCCAGCTGCGGATCGGCCTTGCCAGGCAGATGCAGACTGAACCACTGGCGGGTCAGCGCCTGACGATCCTTCAAGCCGGCATAGCTGATATTCCGTGCCGGCACGCCGGCCGCTCGGGCGATCCTGCGGGCCGCCTCCTCGGTATTGAGGTTGCGCTTTTCTACCCAGAGCCAGAGGTGCTCACCGGTGCCGGACAAGGGAATATTCAATACCTCGTCGACCTGGAAATCCTCGGCGACCGCCTTGAGAACTGCAGTGCCACAGGGTCCGCCATGGGCCCTGGGGCCAAGCAACTGATCTTCCGTCATGCCTTGACCAGCAGCGCGACGGCATGCACGGCGATGCCTTCTTCACGCCCGGCGAAGCCAAGCTTCTCGGTAGTAGTGGCTTTGACGTTGACCTGATCCAGATCGACTTGCAGGTCTTCAGCGATATGCCCGCGCATCGTTTCGATGTGGGGAGCCATTTTCGGCGCCTGCGCGACGATCGTGGCATCAACATTACCGACCTTCCAGCCCTTGCCCTGCACCTGCTTGAGCACGTGCCGCAGCAGCGCCCGGCTGTCGGCGCCCTTGAATTGCGGGTCGGTATCCGGGAAGTGCTTGCCGATGTCTCCCAGCGCCGCGGCGCCGAGCAGCGCATCGCTCAAGGCATGCAGCACCACGTCGCCGTCCGAATGAGCCAGCAGACCGAACCTGTGAGGAATCCGCACCCCGCCGAGGGTAACGAACTCGCCCTCGCCGAAGCGGTGCACGTCATAGCCGTGGCCGATACGCATAGTCTGAATACCCTGAAAAAGATCAGCTCGGGATTCTACAGGACGCGGCGGCAGGTTGAAGCCAGATGGCAGCCAACATGCTTTTCGAAGGATCGATACCGGTAATGGGCACCATCAACCGATTCGATCATGCATCGGAAAATCCCGATATATAGTTCGCCCCATCGCGATATGCCGAAACAGACGAACCATGCCCGACGAACTCGACGACATCATCAAGGCACTTGCCCATCCCCTGCGCCGGGAAATCCTGCAGTGGCTGAAAGAGCCGCAGCGCTATTTTCCCGAGCAGCACCATTCGTTGGAAAACGGCGTTTGTGCCGGACAGATCGACCAACGCGCCGGGCTGTCGCAATCGACCGTCTCGGCGCACCTGGCGACCTTGCAAAGGGCTGGGCTGATCACCAATCGCAAGGTCGGTCAGTGGCATTTCTTCAAGCGCAACGAGCCGGTCATCGCCACCTTTCTGGCTCGTCTCGCCGAGCAACTTTGAGCGTCTTACCGCCCCGTACTGAAACAGGAGCAGCATCGCTATGCCCACACTTTTCGACCCGATCAAGATCGGCGAATTCGAACTGGCCAACCGCATCATCATGGCCCCCCTGACGCGCTGCCGCGCCGAGCCAGGCCGCGTGCCCGGTGACCTGATCGCCGAGTACTACGCCCAGCGCGCCGATGCCGGCCTGATCATCAGCGAAGCCACCTCGGTCACGCCGATGGGTGTCGGCTATCCGGACACGCCAGGCATCTGGTCTTCCGAGCAAGTCCAAGGCTGGAAGAAGGTTACCGACGCGGTACATGCCAAAGGCGGCAAGATAGTTCTGCAACTCTGGCATGTCGGCCGGATTTCCGATCCGATCTACCTCGACGGCCAGCTTCCAGTCGCACCGAGCGCCATCAAACCAGCCGGACACGTCAGCCTGGTTCGCCCGATGAAGAGCTACGAAACGCCGCGCGCGCTGGAGACCGACGAAATCGCGGGCATCGTCGAGGCCTATCGCAAAGGCGCCGAAAATGCGCGTGAAGCCGGTTTCGACGGCCTCGAGATTCATGGTGCCAATGGCTACCTGCTCGACCAGTTCCTGCAGGACAGCACTAACCAGCGAACCGACCAGTACGGTGGCTCCCTGGAGAACCGAGCGCGTCTACTGCTGGAAGTAACCGATGCCGCGATCAGCATCTGGGGCGCCGGCCGTGTTGGGGTGCATCTGGCACCGCGAGCCGATTCCCATGACATGGGCGATTCAAACCGCGCTGAGACCTTTGGCTATGTCGCCCGTGAACTGGGCAAGCGTGGGATCGCCTTTATCTGCACGCGCGAGAAGGCCGGCGAAGACAGCCTCGGTCCGCAACTGAAGCAGATTTTCGGCGGCGTCTACATCGCCAATGAACGCTTTACCAAGGACCAGGCGGACACCTGGCTGGCGGAAGGCAAGGCCGATGCCGTGGCCTTCGGCATCCCCTACATCGCCAACCCGGATCTGGTCCAGCGCCTACGCCAGGACGCGCCGCTCAACGACCCTCGCCCTGAGCTGTTCTACGCGAAAGGGGCCGAAGGCTACACCGATTATCCATCGCTCTAGCTCCTTGCGATGGAAAGGCCCGACCGGAAGCTCCGGTCGGGCCTTTTTTTGGTTCAACCGTCTCGGATCAGCACCGACAGATGCACTGTCATGTGCGTAATCTTCGAAGAACCACCCTTAACCCGCTCTTGCAGGCGCCAGCTTGCTGGCCCCTATAAACAGGCCACCGCTCTCAGACTTTCAACGCCTGCGCATGGTGTCGCAGATGGTCATCGATAAAGCTGCTGATGAAGTAGTAGCTGTGGTCGTAACCAGGCTGAATGCGCAGCGTCAGCGGGTGCTCTGCGGCCTTGGCGGCCGCCTCGAGCGCTTCAGGCTTAAGCTGATTGGCCATGAAGTCGTCGCGATCGCCCTGATCTACCAGGATCGGCAGTTTCTCTTCCGCTTTGGCGAGCAGCGAACAGGCGTCCCACTCCCGCCAGCGTGAACGATCACCGCCGAGGTAACCGGAGAAGGCCTTTTCACCCCAGGGGCAGTCGGCCGGGTTGGTGATCGGCGCGAACGCCGAAAGCGACTGGTAACGCCCGGGGTTTCTCAACGCGCAAACCAGAGCCCCATGCCCACCCATGGAGTGCCCACTGATGCCTCGCTTGTCCGATACCGGAAAGTTCGCCTCGATCAGCGCCGGCAACTCATCCACTACATAGTCGTGCATGCGGTAATGCTGGGCCCAGGGCTCTTGCGTGGCGTTGAGGTAGAACCCTGCACCGAGGCCGAAATCATAGGCTGCATTGGGGTCGTCGGGTACGTCTGGGCCACGCGGACTGGTATCGGGCGCGACGATGATCAAGCCAAGCTCGGCGGCCAATCGATGGGCGCCGGCTTTCTGCATGAAGTTCTCGTCGGTACAGGTCAGGCCGGACAGCCAGTACAGCACCGGCAGTTTCTCGCCCTGCTCGGCCTGGGGCGGCAGATACACCGCGAAGACCATGTCGCAGCTCAAACTGGTCGAGCGATGTCGATAGCGCTTATGCCAACCGCCGAAGCTCTTTTGGCAGGAAATATTCTCGAGACTCATAGGCCCTCCGGGCAGCGCCAAGCAGCAAGCCACAAGCGGCAAGCAACGCCTGGCCACTTGAAGCTTGGAACGTGTCGCTTGCGGCTATCAGAAATGGATGACGGTCCGAATGCTCTTGCCTTCATGCATCAGGTCAAAGGCCTGATTAATCTCATCCAGCCCCATGTTGTGCGTGATGAAGGTGTCCAGCGGAATCTCACCGGCTTGCGCCTTTTCTACATAGCTCGGCAATTCGGTACGACCCTTGACGCCACCGAAGGCACTGCCACGCCAGACCCGGCCGGTCACCAGCTGGAACGGGCGCGTGCTGATTTCCTGACCGGCGCCGGCGACGCCAATGATCACCGACTCGCCCCAACCCTTGTGCGCACACTCCAGGGCAGCCCGCATCAGCTGGACGTTGCCAACGCACTCGAAGGAATAATCCACACCACCATCGGTCATCTCGACGATAACTTCCTGGATCGGCTTGTCATGGTCCTTCGGGTTGACGAAGTCGGTGGCTCCCAGCTCTTCGGCGATGGCGAACTTGGACGGGTTGATGTCGATGGCGATGATCCGGCTCGCCTTGGCCATCTTCGCGCCGATGATCGCCGCCAGACCGATGCCGCCGAGGCCGAATATCGCCACGGTCGCACCTTCTTCTACCTTCGCAGTGTTAAGCACCGCACCGATGCCGGTGGTCACGCCGCAACCCAGCAGACAGACCTTGTCCAACGGCGCTTCCTTGGGAATCTTCGCCACGGAGACTTCTGGCAGTACGGTGTATTCGGAAAAGGTCGAGGTGCCCATGTAGTGGTATATCGGCTCGCCTTTGTAGGAGAACCGTGTGGTGCCATCCGGCATCAGGCCTTTGCCCTGGGTGGCGCGCACCGAGCTGCAGAGGTTGGTCTTACCGGATTTGCAGAATTTGCACTGACGGCACTCGGCGGTGTACAGGGGGATCACGTGATCGCCAACGGCCAACGAGGTCACCCCCTCGCCCACGGCCTCGACGATACCGCCGCCCTCATGACCGAGAATACAGGGAAATACTCCTTCGGAGTCTTCACCGGAAAGCGTGTAAGCGTCGGTATGGCAGACGCCTGTGGCGACGATGCGGACCAATACCTCGCCGGCCTTAGGCGGCTCGACATCCACTTCTACGACCTGCAAGGGCTGGTTTGGGGCGAAGGCAACTGCGGCGCGGGATTTGATAGTCATCAGCTTTACTCGTGACGTTGAAGTGCCACGCAGTGTAGTTTGCTTGGCTAATAGGTTTAATGAGCCTTCTGTGGAAACATTGTTGCTGCATAGGGATAATCCAGTGCTTCGCCATGGGGCGAATCGTGCTTTTCATGAGGAGGCGGATCGTGAGTCGCTGGGAAGGCCTGGACGAGTTTGTCGCCGTAGCCGAGTGCGGAAACTTCATGCGCGCCGCCGAGCAGCTGCGGGTGTCTTCCTCGCACGTCAGCCGGCAAGTGGCGCGGCTCGAAGAGCGGCTACAGGCCCGCCTGCTCTACCGCACTACGCGACGTGTCTCGCTGACCGAGGCCGGTCATACCTTTCTGGCGCGCTGCCAGCGCCTCGTCGAAGAGCGGGACGAAGCCTTTCACGCAATCAGCGATTTGCACGCTGCGCCAACCGGCCTGCTGCGCATGACTGCAGCAGTCGCCTATGGCGAGCGTTTCATCGTACCGCTGGTGAACGAGTTCATGGCGCAGCACCCGCAGCTGCGAGTCGAGATAGATCTCTCCAACCGCACCCTGGATCTGGTTCAGGAGGGCTACGATCTGGCGATACGTCTGGGCCGACTCAGCGAGTCACGCCTGGTCGCGACGCGCATCGCTCCACGAGCCATGTATCTTTGCGCGGCGCCGGCTTACCTCGAGCGCTACGGGCGACCGCATACGCTGTCGGAACTGGCGCGGCATAACTGCCTGGTGGGCACGGGTGACACCTGGATGCTTCAGGTAGATGGGCGCGAGCAGCCATTCAAACCCTCCGGCAACTGGCGCTGTAACAGCGGCCAGGCGGTGCTCGACGCCGCGCTTCGTGGTTTCGGCCTCTGCCAGCTGCCGGATTACTACGTGCAGGAGCCGCTGCGTCGAGGTGAGCTGGTTTCGCTACTGGAAGCCAACCAACCACCGAATACGGCAGTCTGGGCCGTCTATCCGCAACGCCGCTATCCGCTACCGAAAGTCCGTCTTCTGATCCAGGCGCTTAAGGAAGGGCTTGCTAAACGATCCGAGTATCACAGGCAATGCGATTGAATTGCAGCTGCGCCGCGCGTCCGACTGCCGAACTCAGGTGGAACCCGCGTATGAAGGCCACGTCGATATTCCTGTAGCCGGTGCCCTTTGCCATTTGCCTGGAGCTACCCGGCGATTCAATCAGGAGGACATCATGCAGATTCTGGTGAACAGCAATCACAGCGTCAACGTGACCAGCAACCTCGAGGAGCACGTAAAGGCAACGGTGGAGAGTGAGCTGGAACGTTTCGATGATCAGCTGACCCGGGTCGAAGTTCATCTCAACGACGAGAACAGCGGAAAAAGCGGCCCTCAGGATAAGCGCTGTCAGATGGAAGCCAGGGTCAAAGGCCACGAACCGATCTCAACGACCCATAAGGCGGACTCCCTGACGCTCGCCATCGACGGCGCCGCCGAGAAGCTCAGCCATGCTTTGGCGCATGCGCTGGATAAACTCAACCATCACTGACAGCGACCCGCTAACGACCTGCCGAACCAGGCCGTCCATACCACGAGGGACCGAATCAACCGATTACAGTGAGGCCGTGCATGAACAGATTGCTCGATCGTGAAACCATGTCCCAACTGCTGGCAAAACGCGAAGCCCCTTGCCTGTCGCTTTACCAGCCGACCCATCGCAGCTTTCCCGAACGCCAGCAAGACCCTATCCGCTTCAAGCATCTGGTGCGGGAACTGGAGGATTCACTTAAGCAGCAAGGCCGTGCCGATCAGGCCAAGACGCTTCTCAAGCCGTTTTACGCATTGATCGATGACGTCGATTTCTGGAACTTTAACCGTGACGGGCTTGCCGTATTTGGCGCCGCCGATTATTTCGAAGTGTTCCGCCTGCAGCGCAGCGTGCCGGAACTGGCAGTCGCCAACGATCGAATGCATCTCAAGCCGTTGCTGCGTATCGCCCAGTCCGCCGACCGCTACCAGATCCTCGCGATTACCCTGGATTCGGTACGCCTGTTCGAGGGCAACCGTGACGGCATCGACGAAGTGCAGCTCGCCGATGGCGTTCCGAAGACCGTTGAAGAAGCGCTTGGCCGCGAGCTGACGGAAAAGGGCCAGACCGGTTTCCCTCAGGGCTTCAGTCGAGCCAGCGAGCGGGGCGACCCGATGCAGATGGAAAGCGGCGGCGCCGGCCGGCAGGATGAAATCG
Source organism: Pseudomonas sp. SST3 (assembly GCF_003325755.1). Next base: position 95,408 of record NZ_QORI02000003.1, read on the forward strand.
ACAGGGATCGCGAGCGATTCTTCCGAGAGGTGGACCGCGCCATTCTCGAGCACCATAGCCGCAAGTCCCGGCTGCCCTTGATTCTTGCAGCGCTTCCAGAACACCAGTTCCATTTCCGCAAACTCAGCCACAACGAGTTCCTGTTGCCGGAGGGCATCGAGAACGATGCATCGCTACTCAGTCACGATGAGCTACGAGAAAAGAGCTGGCTGGTCATGCAGCCGCGCTATATCAAGCGCCTCGAAGGCTTCATCAACCAATACGGAGAATCGCGTGGCCAGGGCCTCGCCACCGACCAGCTGGAGCAGATCGGCCAGGCGACGATCGAAGGACGCGTAGCGACGCTGCTGGTGGAAGCCGAACGGCAAATTCCAGGTGTAGCGAATAAGCAGCAGGGCAAAGCGATGGCGGTCGATGACGGTTCGGCGACGACGCCCGATCTGCTCGATGAATTGACTATCTGGACCCTAGAGCAAGGCGGCGAGGTAATCTCGGTGCCCACCGAACGCATGCCAACCCAGAGCGGCGCCGCTGCGATCTATCGCTACTAGTCAATCAGCAACGACCTGGCGGGAGCAACGCACCGGATCTCCCGCCTTGATCTGGCCACGCAACACAGCGCCTGCCGTCAGGACCGCCGGCGCTGCTCCAGCCATTGCAAGTCTTCCGGGCGAGTCACTTTCAGGTTATCCGCACGCCCCTCGATCAGCCTTGGATTATGCCCCGCCCACTCCATTGCCGACGCTTCATCGGTAATGGCCGCGCCCGCCGCGAGCGCGTCAGCAAGCGCATCGCGCAAGGCTCCGAGACGAAACATCTGCGGAGTGAATGCCTGCCAGATCACACTGCGATCGATGGTTTCCTGAACGCGACCCTCGGGATCAGCTCGCTTGAGCGTGTCCCGAGCAGGCACCGCGAGCAGACCACCGACCTGATCGTCCATCAATTCGACCAACAGTCGGTCTAGGTCTGCACGAGAAAGATTGGGCCGCGCCGCATCGTGCACCAACACCCAATCGTCTTTTCGCGCGCCCAGTTCTGATAGCCGGATCAGCCCAGCGAGCACCGAATCGGCGCGCTCGGCACCGCCATCGGCACGCCGAACACGCGGGTCGTTGGCGCAACCTAGTTCAGGCCAGTAGGGATCTCCAGCGGCCAAACTCACCACCAGCCCCTGCAGCCCCGAGTGATCGAGAAAGCAGTCGAGGGTATGTTCGATAATGGTTTTGCCGGCTAGAAGCAGGTACTGCTTGGGTCGATCGGCCTGCATGCGGCTGCCGATACCAGCAGCCGGAATGACGACCCAGAATGAAGGGAGCATAGCCACGCTCACTCGGTGAGCTGGTAGAGAGTCTCGCCCTCTTTGACCATACCGAGCTCATGACGAGCACGTTCCTCGACGGTCTCCATGCCCTGTTTGAGCTCCATGACTTCGGCTTCGAGAATCCGGTTGCGCTCGAGAAGGCGCTGGTTCTCGCCCCTTTGCTCAGCAATCTGTTTGTTCAACCCACTGACCTGAGCGAGACTTCCCTCGCCCACCCACAGGCGATACTGCAGGCCACCCAGCAGCAGGATCAGAACGACGAACAACCAGTGAGGACTGCGCATGGAAGGCATGAAGCGAATTCGGTTGGTTTCTATTGAAGGCGTATACGCGGCGGTCAACAACATGCTTCGGTTGTTCCTGCTGGCTGATTCGCCGGATGTCTGTGGCGACCTTAACAGCGCCGACGCTTATCCACAAAAAAGGGCGACTACCGCCGCCCCTTTCTAGCATGCCTGGTATCAGCCGCGAAACTCGGCACGGCCGTTGTAGGCTGCTTTCCCGCCGAGCTGCTCTTCGATGCGCAGCAGCTGGTTGTACTTGGAGACGCGATCCGAGCGGCACAGCGAGCCAGTCTTGATCTGGCCTGCGGCGGTACCGACCGCCAGGTCGGCGATGGTGTTGTCTTCGGTTTCGCCGGAACGGTGCGAAATCACCGCCGTGTAGCCAGCCGCCTTGGCCATCTGGATGGCTTCCAGAGTTTCGGTCAGCGAACCGATCTGATTGAACTTGATCAGGATCGAGTTACCGATGCCCTTTTCGATACCTTCTTTGAGAATCTTGGTGTTGGTCACGAACAGGTCATCGCCAACCAGCTGAACCTTGCTGCCGATCTTGTCGGTCAGGACCTTCCAACCGTCCCAGTCGGACTCGTCCATGCCGTCTTCGATGGAAATGATCGGGTAGCGCTCGGACAACCCGGCCAGGTAATCGGCAAAACCGGCGGCATCGAACACTTTGCCTTCGCCGGCCAGATCGTACTTGCCGTTCTCGAAGAATTCGCTGGAGGCGCAATCGAGTGCCAGGGTGACGTCGTCGCCGAGCTTGTAGCCAGCATTGGCTACGGCTTCAGCAATGGCCGCCAAGGCGTCTTCGTTGGATGCCAGGTTCGGTGCGAAACCACCTTCGTCACCCACCGAGGTGCTCAGGCCACGCGCCTTAAGCACAGCCTTGAGGTGATGAAAGATCTCGGCGCCCATGCGCAGGGCATCGGCGAACGTCTTGGCGCCGACCGGCTGCACCATGAACTCCTGGATGTCGACGTTGTTGTCGGCGTGCTCGCCGCCATTGATGATATTCATCATCGGTACTGGCATGGAGTACTGACCGGGCGTGCCGTTGAGGTTGGCGATGTGTGCGTACAGCGGCAGATCCTGATCCTGTGCGGCGGCTTTGGCAGCCGCAAGGGACACGGCGAGAATCGCATTGGCACCGAGCGACGCCTTGTTTTCGGTGCCATCCAACTCGATCATGGCGCGGTCCAGCGCCTTCTGATCCAGCGGGTCTTTGCCCAGCAGCAAATCACGGATCGGGCCGTTGATGTTGCTGACAGCTTTCAGCACACCCTTGCCCATGTAACGGCTCTTGTCGCCATCGCGCAGTTCCAGCGCCTCGCGGGAACCGGTGGAAGCACCGGACGGCGCGCAGGCGCTGCCGATGATGCCGTTATCCAGGATAACGTCCGCTTCCACGGTGGGGTTGCCACGGGAATCCAGAACCTCACGCCCTTTGATGTCGACGATCTTTGCCATTTTTATTAACACTCCGTAGATAGCTTCAAGGCTTCAAGCAGTTTCGATTGGCGAAAAATTCTTGATCAGATCATCCAGCTGCTTGAGCTGGGTGAGGAAAGGTTCGAGCTTGTCCAGACGCAAGGCGCAAGGGCCATCGCACTTGGCGTTGTCCGGATCAGGGTGTGCTTCGAGGAACAGCCCCGCTAGTCCCTGACTGAGGCCGGCCTTGGCCAAGTCTGTGACCTGAGCGCGGCGACCGCCAGCCGAATCGGCACGACCACCAGGCATCTGCAGCGCATGAGTAACGTCGAAGATCACCGGGTATTGCATGCGCTTCATGATGTCGAAGCCGAGCATGTCGACAACCAGATTGTTGTAACCGAAGGATGAACCGCGCTCGCAAAGAATCAGCTGATCGTTGCCGGCTTCTTCGCACTTGGCGAGGATATGCTTCATTTCCTGCGGTGCGAGGAACTGGGCTTTCTTGATGTTGATCACCGCACCGGTCTTGGCCATGGCCACCACCAGATCGGTCTGGCGCGACAGGAAAGCCGGCAGCTGAATGATGTCGCAGACTTCGGCGACCGGCTGCGCCTGATAGGGTTCGTGCACGTCCGTGATCACCGGCACGCCAAAGGTCTTCTTCACCTCTTCGAAGATACGCATGCCCTCTTCCAGGCCTGGGCCGCGGAAGGAGTTGATCGAGGAGCGATTGGCCTTGTCGAAGCTGGCCTTGAAGATGTACGGAATCCCCAGCTTCTCGGTGACCTTCACGTAGGTTTCGCAGATCTGCAGCGCGAGGTCGCGGGACTCCAGCACATTCATGCCACCAAAGAGCACGAACGGCTTGTCATTGGCGATCTCGATATTGCCGACGCGGATGGTCTTCTGGCTCATGCCTTGCTCGCCTTGTGGTCCAACGCCGCCTTGACGAAACCGCTGAACAGCGGATGCCCGTCGCGCGGTGTGGAGGTGAATTCGGGATGGAACTGACAAGCCACGAACCACGGATGATCCGGCGCCTCGACTACTTCAACCAATGCGCCATCGCCAGAGCGACCCGTAATCTTCAGGCCGGCGGCCTGCAGCTGTGGCAGCAGGGTATTATTCACCTCGTAACGATGACGGTGGCGCTCGACGATGCGCTCCTTGCCGTAGCAAGCGAATACGTTGGAGCCCGCCTCGAGCCCACACTCCTGCGCGCCAAGACGCATGGTGCCGCCTAGATCGGAGGTATCGGTACGGGTTTCAACGGTGCCGGCGGCATCCGCCCACTCGGTGATCAGACCGACGACCGGATGCGTGCTGTCCTTGTCGAACTCGGTGGAGTTGGCATCCGTCCAGCCGAGCACATCACGTGCGAACTCAATCACCGCAACCTGCATGCCGAGGCAGATACCCAGGTAAGGGATCTTGTGTTCGCGGGCGTACTTGACGGTTGCGATCTTGCCTTCCACGCCGCGCAGTCCGAAACCACCTGGAACCAGGATCGCGTCCATGCCTTCCAACAGACCGGTGCCCTGATTTTCGATGTCTTCGGAGTCGATATAGCGAAGGTTCACTTTGGTACGGCTCTGGATGCCAGCGTGGCTCATTGCCTCGATGAGAGATTTATAAGCATCCAGAAGTTCCATGTACTTGCCGACCATGGCGATATTGACTTCTTTCTCAGGATTCAGCTTGGCATCGACCACCCGATCCCACTCGGAAAGATCGGCACCGCCACACTCCAGTCCGAATCGCTCGACAACATAATCGTCCAGCCCTTGCGCATGCAGAATGCCGGGGATCTTGTAGATGGTATCGGCATCCGGCAGGCTGATCACTGCCCGCTCTTCGACGTTGGTGAACAGCGCGATCTTGCGCCGCGAGGAAACATCGATCGACCGGTCGGAGCGGCATACCAGCACATCGGGCTGCAGGCCGATGGAGCGCAGCTCCTTCACCGAATGCTGGGTCGGCTTGGTCTTGGTCTCGCCGGCGGTGGCGATGTAGGGCACCAGTGTCAGATGCATCAGCATGGCGCGCTTGGCGCCCACTTCCACCCGCAGCTGGCGAATCGCCTCGAGGAAGGGTTGCGATTCGATATCGCCAACGGTACCGCCCACTTCGACCAGCGCCACGTCGGCATCGCCGGCGCCCTTGATGATCCGGCGCTTGATCTCATCGGTAATGTGCGGAATGACCTGAATGGTCGCACCCAGGTAATCGCCACGTCGCTCGCGACGCAGCACGTCCTCGTAGACGCGACCGGTGGTGAAATTGTTGTTCTGGGTCATACGTGTGCGGATGAACCGCTCGTAATGACCCAAGTCGAGATCGGTTTCGGCGCCGTCATGGGTGACGAACACCTCACCGTGCTGGAACGGACTCATAGTGCCCGGATCGACGTTGATATAAGGGTCCAGCTTGAGCATCGTGACCTTCAGGCCCCGCGCCTCCAGGATGGCCGCCAATGAAGCCGAGGCGATGCCTTTCCCCAATGAAGAAACAACACCACCCGTGACGAAGATGTAGCGCGTCATGAAAAACCCTAGAAGTCTGCGTTAAGCGGCCAGCGCCGCCGGGGAAAAGCGAAGGTGCCATCGCGCCTAAGGCGGCAATAGCGTAACTGCCACGGTTTTCGAAGAAAGCCGCAGAAGCTGTATTGGGACGGGAGCGTAGTCTACTTGAAAGACCCCTCCAGCTCAAACCTGGCGTCGGCCGGCGGCGTCCAGATCAGTGACAATGCCTGGACATTCAGCTGAGGTAGATTGGCCACGGCAATGAGTTCGCCATCACGGTAGAGCAACGGCAGGCGTGAGCGGACGAAGCCCGGGACTCTCGCCTCGTTGAGCAATCGTTTGAGATCGCGCTTCCCGCGCCCAGGCAGTTTCAGCAACTCTCCACCCCGGCGATAACGCACTTGCAGCGGACCCTCACCGGCAGAGCCCGTCAGGCGCAGGCTGCCATTTCCCGGCAGCTGCAGGTCGCTATCCGGCCGCAGCCAGTCGACCATTGCTTCGGGGGCCACCAGCCAGGGCCCGGACAGCCACCAGATGAGCTCATCGGCCCGATGCAGCTCGCCAGCAGCCAACCGCCAGACCGGCGCGGCATCAGTGGCAGCGTCACGCAACACTTCCCAGCCGGCCCAATGATCGCTATCGGGAAGCATCGTCCAATCTGCCAGCCAATGCCGCAAAGCATTGCGTTGGCGGGCGGGACTGAGCGCCTTCAATGAAGGCAGGGAAAGGCTCGGCAGGGCTAGCCAGGGATGACGACCTCCCGACTGTGCTTGCCGAAGATCCATCTCGGCCAGCTCGCTCAGCAAGTGCTGCGCCTCCCCAAGGTGCGCAGCCGCGCGTGCCATGTTGCCCGAGGCTCTCGGCCAGCGGTGCTGCAGTACCGGCATGACCCGATGCCGAAGGTAGTTTCGCGCGTGATCGGTGCACTGATTGCTCGGATCGTCTATCCAGACCAGCCCCTGCTCGTGGGCATAGGCATCCAATTCTTCGCGCCCGGCATCCAGCAGAGGTCGAACCAGCCAGCCTCCGCCCAGCGCTCGCGCTTCAGGCATGCCGGTAAGCCCGCGCACGCCTGCGCCGCGCAGCAGACGAAAGAGCAAGGTTTCAGCCTGATCGTCTCGATGCTGGGCAGTGAGCAGCACCTCAGCGGCGCTCAGCTGCTCGATGAATGCGGCATAACGAGCCTCTCGGGCCGCGCGCTCGAGGCTAGATCCAGGTTCGACTTGAGCGCGCACGACTTGCAGCTCGATGCCCAGCCCTTCGCAGACAGACCGACAATGTGCTGGCCAGCTGTCAGCAACAGACTGCAGCCCGTGATGAACATGGATCGCACTTATCGGTGGGAGTGGCTCGCAAGCCGATAGCCGCGCCAACAGATGCAGTAGCACCGTCGAGTCGAGCCCCCCGGAAAATGCCACGCGCCAGCGCGGCGCGGTACGCCAGGGTTGCAACGCGTCAAGCAGGCGAGACTCGAGGGACATCGGTCAGCAGCTCCGAAAATACGAACATCAGCATAAACCGGAACGACAGGCGCAAGCAGATCGATCCCAGCACCCACCTGAAGACTTCATAGAACTGTCGTTAACGCGCCTTTTCTACAAGCACAAAAAACGGCGGAGGTCCGCCGTTTTTATGGCCCAGACGAGATATCAGGCGATGCCGTAACTCATCAGGCGCTCATAGCGACGTGTGAGCAAGGCGTCGGTATCGAGCCCCTTGAGCATGTCGAGTTGAGCGGTCAACTCGTCGCGCAAAGAGGCAGCGGTCACCGCCGGGTTGCGGTGAGCTCCGCCCAGCGGCTCGGAAATCACCTTGTCAACGATGCCAAGATCTTTCAGGCGCTCGGCCGTAACGCCCATGGCCTCGGCCGCTTCCGGCGCCTTGTCCGCAGTACGCCAGAGAATCGAGGCGCAGCCTTCCGGCGAAATTACCGCGTAGGTGGAATATTGAAGCATGTTCAGCTGATCGCAGACGCCGATGGCCAACGCACCACCCGACCCGCCCTCACCAATTACCGTGGCAATGATCGGCGTCTTCAGGCGCGCCATGACACGCAAGTTCCAGGCGATCGCCTCGCTCTGATTGCGCTCTTCTGCATCGATGCCCGGATAGGCGCCGGGGGTATCGATGAAGGTGAGGATCGGCATCTTGAAACGTTCGGCCATTTCCATCAGACGGCAAGCCTTGCGGTAGCCTTCCGGGCGCGGCATGCCGAAGTTACGGCGAACCTTTTCGCGGACTTCGCGGCCCTTCTGATGACCGATCACCATGACCGGCTCACCATTCAGGCGAGCCGTACCACCAACGATCGCGGCATCATCGGAGAAGTGGCGGTCGCCATGCAGTTCTTCGAATTCGGTGAACAGATGGTTGATGTAGTCCAGTGTGTAGGGGCGCTGCGGGTGGCGAGCCAGGCGGGCGATCTGCCAGCTGGTGAGATTGCCGAAGATGCTCTCGGTGAGCGACTCGCTCTTGTCCTGCAGGCGAGCAATTTCATCGCCAATATTCAGCGAGTTGTCGTTACCAACCAGGCGCAATTCTTCGATCTTGGCTTGCAGGTCGGCGATCGGCTGTTCGAAATCGAGAAAATTCGGGTTCATAGGCATCCGTCATGCGTCGACGGCCAGGCGGCCGGGAAGCTGTTCCGTTTTTTGCGCCCTACCTTACGGGACGGACGCATTCAGGTCGAACAAAATGTTCGCAATCACGGCCCGATCCAAGATCGGGCCAGTTCGGGGCGTCATCGGACTACGCCGTCATTGGCGAATATCCGCTACGTCCCGCTATCGGTATTGCAGAAAGACGTTGTCGCGCCCGAACTGGTCACGCAATGCCTGAATCAAGTTATCGGCCGGATCGATCCGCCAGCTCTCGCCGAACTGCAGCAAGGCCCGCGCGTCGCTGCCGGTATATTCCAGCGTGATTGGGCAGGCGCCACGGTGGCGCCCACAAACATCGGCCAGCCAGCGTACCCGATCACCTTTCAACGCTTCCCCAGCGACCTTCACTCGCAGGCTTTCAGCCAGCCCGGTGCGCGCCTCTTCGAGACTCATCACCCGTTTGGCACGCAAGCGCAGGCCACCCGAAAAATCATCGTTGCTAACCTCGCCTTCCACCACCACGAGTGCATCGGTCTGCAGTAGCGCTTGTGCACTATTGAACGCTTCGGCAAACAGCGACGCCTCGATTCGCCCGGAGCGGTCATCCAGAGTAATGAAGCCCATCTTGTCGCCTTTCTTATTCTTCATAACACGGAGATTGACGATAAGCCCCGCGATGGTCTGCTCGCCTCGTGCTGGGCGCAGATCGATGATCCTCTGACGGGCGAAGCGGCGTACTTCACCTTCATATTCATCGATCGGGTGGCCGGTCAGGTAAAGCCCAAGGGTGTCCTTCTCACCCTTGAGGCGCTCTTTCAGTGACAACTCCCGCGCCTTGCGGTGGTTGGCGTAGACGTCGGCTTCCGGCTCGGCGAACAACCCACCGAACAGATCCGCGTGACCACTATCGAGGCTGCGAGCGGTCTGCTCGGCCGCCTGGATGGCCTCTTCCATAGCCGATAGCAGCACCGCTCGGTTGCGATCGATGTTGGCCTGATAGGCCTTGGGCTCGTCGGAAAAATAAGGGCCAAGGCGGTCCAGCGCACCGCCGCGGATCAAAGCTTCCAGGGTGCGCTTGTTGATTCGCTTGAGGTCGACGCGGCTGCAGAAATCGAACAGGTCCTTGAACGGCCCACCCTCGTTGCGGCATTCGCAGATAGCCTCCACCGGCCCCTCGCCCACGCCCTTGATTGCACCGAGGCCATAGATGATCCGGCCTTCGTCACTCACGGTGAACTTGAACTCGGAGTTGTTCACGTCTGGCGCATCAATGCGCAGCTTCATGCTGCGGCATTCTTCGATCAGCGTGACCACCTTATCGGTGTTATGCATATCCGCCGATAACACCGCAGCCATAAAGGGCGACGGGTGATGCGCCTTGAGCCAGGCGGTCTGGTAGGACACCAGGCCGTAGGCAGCCGAGTGAGACTTGTTGAAGCCATAACCGGCAAACTTTTCCACCAGGTCGAAAATGTTACCCGCCAGGTCGGCATCGATACCGTTGTTGGCACAGCCCTCGATGAAGCCGCCGCGCTGCTTGGCCATCTCCTCAGGCTTCTTCTTACCCATGGCGCGGCGCAGCATGTCTGCCTGGCCAAGGGTATAACCGCCCATTACCTGAGCGATCTGCATCACCTGTTCCTGATACAGGATGATGCCGTAGGTCGGCGCCAGGACCGGCTTCAGGCCTTCGTACTGGTAGTCTGAGTGCGGATAGGAAATTTCCGCGCGACCGTGCTTTCGGTTGATGAAGTCATCCACCATGCCCGACTGCAGCGGGCCGGGACGGAACAGCGCCACCAGAGCGATGAGGTCTTCCAGACAGTCCGGCTTGAGCTTCTTGATCAGCTCCTTCATACCGCGCGATTCAAGCTGAAAGACCGCCGTGGTCTCGGCTTTCTGCAGCAGCGAATAGGTCGCCTTGTCATCCAGCGGGATGAAATCGATGTTGACCGGTTCTAGGCCCTTGCGCGCCTGCTCCCGGTTGATGGTTTCCAGCGCCCACTTGATGATGGTCAGGGTACGCAAACCGAGGAAGTCGAACTTGACCAGGCCAGCCTGTTCAACGTCGTCCTTGTCGAACTGGGTAACCAGGCTGCCGCCCTCGTCATCGCAGGCAATCGGCGCGAAATCGGTCAGCTTGGTCGGCGCGATTACCACACCGCCGGCGTGCTTGCCCGTTCCTCGGGTGATGCCTTCGAGCTTGAGCGCCATGTCCCAGATTTCCCTGGCGTCTTCGTCGACCGCCAGGAAGTCCCGCAACGGTTCTTCCATCTCATAAGCTTTTTCCAGGGTCATGCCGACTTCGAACGGAATCATCTTCGACAGCCGATCGGCGAGCCCATAGGACTTGCCCTGCACCCGCGCCACGTCTCGTACCACCGCCTTGGCCGCCATGGTGCCGAAGGTGATGATCTGGCTGACCGCGTTGCGGCCGTACTTCTCGGCGACGTAATCGATGACGCGATCGCGGCCGTCCATGCAAAAGTCGACGTCAAAGTCGGGCATGGAGACCCGTTCCGGGTTGAGGAAGCGTTCGAACAGCAGGTCATAGGCCAGTGGGTCGAGATCGGTGATCTTCTGCACGTAGGCCACCAGCGAACCGGCACCCGATCCCCGTCCCGGCCCCACCGGAACCCCGTTGTTCTTCGCCCACTGGATGAAGTCCATAACGATCAGGAAGTAACCGGGGAAGCCCATCTGAATGATGATATCGAGCTCGAAATTCAGCCGGTCGACATAGACCTGCTTCTTCGCCTCATAGTCGGGCGTGTCCTTGGGCAGCAATACCTCGAGCCGCTCCTCGAGCCCGTCGAACGAGACCTTGCGGAAGTACTCGTCCATGGTCATGCCGTCTGGCACTGGGAAATCGGGCAGGAAGTAGGTACCCAACTGCACTTCGATGTTGCAGCGCCGGGCGATCTCGACGGTGTTTTCCAGCGCCTCGGGGAGGTCGCTGAACAGCTCCCACATTTCCTCCGGCGTCTTCAGATATTGCTGATCGGAATAGTTGCGCGGCCGCCGCGAGTCGTCGAGGGTCCGGCTTTCACCAATGCAGACACGGGTTTCGTGAGCTTCGAAATCCTCCTGCTTGATGAAACGCACGTCGTTGGTCGCAACCAACGGGACGCCGCAACGTTGCGCCAGCGCGACGGCGGCATGCAGATGCTCTTCGTCATTGACGCGGCTGGTACGTTGCACTTCGAGATAGAAGCGTTGCGGGAAGACCGTCTGCCACTCGTCCAGCAACGCATCGGCCAGCGCTTCTTCGCCGTCGAGCAGCGCATGACCAATCTCTCCTTCCTTGGCGCCGGATAGCGCGATCAGGCCTTCGGCAGCGCCCTTGACCCAGTCACGCTCGATGATGATCTGGTCGTTGCGCTGCCCCTCGGTCCAGCCACGCGACACCAACTCGGTGAGATTCCGGTAACCCTTGCTGTTCATCGCCAGAAGCGTCATGCGGCTGAGCGGGCCATCTTCGTCACGACTGGCGAGCCAGATATCGGCCCCACAGATCGGCTTGATCCCGGCTCCCTGAGCGGCCTTATAGAACTTGACCAGCGAGCACATGTTGCTCTGATCCGTGACAGCCACCGCCGGCATGCCTGCACTTGCAACCGATTTGACCAGAGGCTTGACGCGCACCAGCCCGTCGACCAGGGAATATTCGGTATGCAGGCGGAGATGGACGAAGGAGACGGGCATGAACGAACCTTGGGCTGGCGAAACGACAAGCCGGCAATTGTACCGGAAAGCCTGGGTGATTAAGGCAGCCGGTTGTGGGTTGCGTCACCTGAAAATGGGGCGCGCTGATTCAGACCGGTAAGGCAACCGTGACGCTGACCGAGTCGGTCAGGGCGGCCTGTTCCAGCAGATTGCGGACTGGGGCAAACGACCGACGGTGGATGATCGTTGGGCCAAGGCGCTGCAGCGCTTCCAGATGATTCGGCGTTGGATAACCCTTGTGCGCCGCGAGGCCGTAACCGGGATAGCACAGATCCAGGGCACACATCTCCCGGTCACGGCTAACCTTGGCCAGGATCGACGCGGCGGCGATTGCCGGCACCTGACCATCTCCCTGGATCACCGGAGCGCTAGGCACCGCGAGCTGCGGGCAGCGATTACCATCAATCAGCGCCAGCCGCGGCGTCACGCCCAGGCCTTCAACCGCACGCTGCATCGCCAGCATGGTAGCGTGCAGAATGTTCAGCTGGTCGATCTCGTGCACCTCGGCGCGAGCGATGCACCAGGCCAGCGCCTTCTCGCAGATTTCATCGAACAAGGCATCACGCCGGGCTTCGGTCAGTTTCTTCGAGTCATTGAGCCCTTCGATGGGACGTCGCGGATCAAGAATCACCGCAGCCGTGACCACAGGTCCGCAAAGCGGTCCGCGACCGACCTCATCGACTCCGGCAACCAGCTCTTCAACCAGGTTGAAATCCAGTCCCATCTGCATCAGTTCGCCCCAACCAATTCGAGTACCGCGCTGGCGGCCTGACTCGACGCATCACAGCGCAGGGTTCGATGAATAGCATCGAAGCCCTCGGTCTGAATATCGCCATTGTCCAGCAGGGGCGACAGCAGCTGCGCCATCGCCTCCGGAGTCGCCGCGTCCTGCAGAAGCTCCGGCACCAGCAGGCGCTGGGCGAGCAGATTGGGCAGGGCCACGTATGGACTTTTCACCATACGCTTGAGGATACGGAAGGTCAGCGGCGCGACGCTATAGGCCACGACCATCGGCCGCTTGTACAGCAGGGCCTCGAGCGTCGCGGTGCCGGAGGCAATCAGCACCGCATTACAGGCAGCCAGCGCCTCATGGGAACGTCCGTCGAGCAGTGTCAGCGGCAGATCCCGTCCCACCAGCATCTGCTCCAGCTGCGCGCGGCGTTCCGGGCTGGCGCAGGGCACGACGAAACGAATGCCCGGGCGCATCGAACGCAGCCGATCGGCAGCGGCTAAAAAGAGCTCGCCAAGACGGCCCACTTCACCTCCCCGGCTGCCCGGCATCAGCGCCACGATCAAACCGTCCTGCGGCAGGTCCAGCGCAGTCCGTGCCGCGGCACGATCAGGCTCCAGCGGGATGGTATCGGCCAGCGGATGGCCAACGAAACGCACCGCCACCCGGTGGGCATCGTAGAATTTCGCCTCGAAGGGAAACAGCGTGAGCATCAGGTCGCAGGCGTCACGGATCTTCAGTACGCGCTTCTGCCGCCAGGCCCACACCGAGGGGCTGACGTAGTGCACGGTCTTGATACCGTTGCGCCGTAGCTTGAGCGCCAGGTCCAGATTGAAATCCGGCGCGTCGATGCCGATGAAAACGTCGGGACGGACATCGAGCAAGGCTTTGAGCAATCGCTTGCGGCGGGCCAGAAGCTCCGGCAGTCGACCGAGTACTTCTACCAGCCCCATCACCGCAAGACGCTCCAGCGGGAAATAGGATTTGAGGCCTTGCTGCTCCATTCGGGAACCACCAACGCCGATGAACTCGACATCGGGATGCTGCGCCCTGAGCGCCTGCATCAATCCTGAACCGAGGATATCGCCGGACGCTTCACCGGCCACCAGCGCGACTATCAGCGGCCTGGACATATCAGCGCGTGATACCGCGGTTCGACGCCTGCACCGAGTCCCGGAACAGTGCCACTTCTGGGAATACCTGAGCATCGGCGGCGAGTGCAGCCAGGGCGGCCTCGACTGTCAGACCCTTGCGATAGACGATTTTGTAGGCGTTGCGCAGGGCCAAAATGGCTTTGTCACTGAAGCCACGACGGCGCATGCCTTCGAAGTTCATGCTGCGTGCCTCGGCCGGGTTGCCGAACACCGTGACGAACGCTGGGACGTCCTTGCCGATGGCGGTCCCCATCCCCGAAAAGCTGTACGCACCGATGTGGCAATACTGATGGACCAGGGTATAGCCCGACAGGATCGCCCAATCGCCAACGTGCACGTGCCCCGCCAGCGCAGTGTTGTTCACCAGGATGCAATGGTTGGCGATTACGCTGTCGTGACCGATATGTGCATAGGCCATGATCAGGTTGTGGTCACCAATGGTGGTCTCACTTCGGTCCTGCACGGTACCGCGATGAATGGTCACCCCTTCGCGGATCACGTTATGGTCGCCGATCACCAGGCGCGTCGGCTCACCCTTGTACTTGAGGTCCGGCGTATCCTCGCCCACCGACGAGAATTGGAAAATTCGATTGTGCCGGCCGATGCGGGTCGGCCCCTTGATGACCACGTGAGACGCGATCACCGTTCCCTCGGCTATCTCGACGTCCGGGCCGATGATCGACCAGGGTCCGACCTGGACGTCATCCGCCAGCCGGGCCGCCGGATCGACGATGGCGCGAGGGTCGATCAAATTCATATCTTCTGTTCCGCACAAATAATTTCGGCAGAGCACACCGGCTTGCCATCGACCGTTGCGCGGCAATCGAACTTCCAGATTCCACGTTTGGCGCTGATGAACGAGGCCTCGAGAATCAACTGATCCCCCGGCACGACCGGCTGACGGAAGCGCAGCTTGTCCGATCCGACGAAATAATAGAGCGTCCCATCGGCTGGCTTTGCACCCATCATCTTGAAACCGAGCAGCCCGGCCGCCTGTGCCATGGCTTCGATGATCAAGACGCCTGGCATGATCGGGTGCTGTGGGAAATGACCATTGAAGAACGGCTCGTTGATCGTGACGTTCTTATAGGCGCGAACTCGCTTGGCTTCCGTATCCAGCTCCACCACCCGGTCCACCAGCAGGAAAGGATAGCGGTGGGGCAGGTACTCGCGAATCTCGTTGATGTCCATCATATGAAGAAAAAGCCCGTAAGGATTATGAGAGCCAACACGGCATCACACCGCGCAACCCGATGGTGACGCCTCTAGCAGGGCAATCAGACGATAGGGTCAGGCATCAGAAGACGTATCCCCGCATGGGGTCACGGAAGCCAGGCGTTTTTCCACTTGCTGTAGGCGACGAGCCATATCGTCGAGGTGACGAATCCGAGCCGCACTCTTGCGCCATTCTGCAGCAGGCTGCATGGCCGTCCCCGAAGAATAGCTACCCGGCTCGGTGATCGATCTGGTGACCATAGTCATCCCGGTAACGAATACGTTATCGCAGAGCTCAATATGACCAACGAGCCCGGCGCCGCCGGCAATCATGCAGTTGCGGCCGATCTTGGTACTGCCGGAAACCCCCGAACAACCGGCCATGGCGGTGTTATCACCGATCTGAACGTTGTGGGCGATCATGATCTGATTATCCAGCTTCACGCCGTTCCCGATCACCGTGTCGGATATCGCACCACGATCGATAGTGGTGTTGGCGCCAATCTCGACGTCGTCACCTATGCGCACACCGCCGAGCTGAGCAATCTTTTCCCAACTGCCCTGCTCGTTGGCGAAACCGAAGCCCTCGCCGCCGATCACCGCACCGGGCTGAATGACTACGCGCTCACCGATGACCACGTCATGGCACAGCGTCACGCGAGCCGCCAATCGGCCGCCAGCACCGACACGGCTTCGCGCGCCGACTACGGATTGAGCGCCGACTTCCACATCGGGACCAATCCAGGCGCCAGCCTCGATTACCACCTGAGCGCCGATCCTGGCGCTGGGATCGATCTCGGCACTGGGGTCAACGATGGCGCTGGGATGAATACCGATGGGTGCCCGCGGCCGCGTCTCGAACAGATGCGAGAGACGCGCATAGGCGAGATAGGGATTGGCAACGACCAGCGCAGTGCCCGCATAGCCCTCGGCATCCTTGGCCGTAAGCAGGACACCGCCGGCCTGCGTGGTAGCGAGGAATTTTCGATATTGAGCATTGGCCAGGAAGCTCAGCTGCTCAGGACCGGCATCCTGAAGCGTTGCCAGCCCGGACACCCGCATCGCGGAATCACCGCGCAGCTCAGCCCCTAGCTGCTCGGCGAGATCGCCGAGCGTGTAGACAACGCTGCTCATCAGCGTTGCTGATTCATGCGCTCGATGACCTGGCGGGTGATGTCGTATTGCGGCTTGACATCAACCACCGCGCCGCGCTCGAGCACCAGATCGTAGTCACCCTTCTTGATGACGTCTTCCACGGACTTGTCCAGCTTGGGCTTGAGCTGCTTGAGCATGTCGCGATCAGCCGCAGCCTTGGACTCGTTGAGTTCCTTGGACAGAAACTGGAAGTCGCGAGCCTTCTGTTTGAATTCCAGCTCGAGACGCTCGCGCTCGGCCTGCTGCATCTTATCGCCGTCCTTGCCCAGACGGTCCTGGATGCGCTTGGCGTCGCTCTCAAGCCCTTTGAGTTTCTCCAGCTGCGGACCGAACTTCTTCTCCGCATCGACTGAGTAACGCTTGGCGGCGTCTGATTCGAGCAGCGCCATTTGATAGTTCATTACCGCGATCTTCATTTCAGCGAACGCGGGGGTCGCCACTAGAGCAGCGGCAACAACAAGCAATTGAGTCAACTTACGCACGGTATATACCACTCTTCAGGAATGCGCTGGAGCATCGCCCCAGATGATTAAAAAGTTTGGCCCAGCGAGAACTGGAAGACCTGGGTATCTGCCTCGTCCGGTTTCACGACCGGCATCGCCAGGCTGAAACTCAAGGGCCCCATGGCTGTGATCCAGGTCAGGCCGACACCAACCGAGCTGGCCACGTCGCCGATATCGATATCGCTGCACTTGTCCGATTCCGGAGGGCAGTTCGTATCGTAGACGTTACCGACATCCCAGAACACCGAAGTGCGCAGCGAACGCTGGTCCTTGACGAACGGCATCGGGAACAGCAGCTCGACCCCACCCTGGATCAACACGTTACCACCATAAGGCAACGCATCCTGATCTGGATCTGCAATGGTTCCCTCATTGCCTGTAACCGACTCGCCGCGACTCGGTGTACTACGCGGCCCAAGGCTGCTGTCTTCAAAACCGCGCACCGAGTTGAAACCGCCCGCATAGTAATGCTCGTAAAAAGGCAGTCGGGAGGTCGAACCGTAGGCATCACCATAGCCCAGCTGAGTATGCAGGCGCATGGTGTAGCTCTTGGTTACCGGCACGAATAGCTGCGCGTTGTAGTCGAGCTTGTAGAACGACAGGTCGCTGCCCGGAATAGTGGTTTCAAATGAAAGGCTTTGCGAGTGCCCGCGCGTCGCCAGTACCCCACGGTTCAAGGTGGATTCCGACCAGCCCACAGAGGCTTTGAAGTTTGAGATAACTGTCGCCCTCCTCCTCCATGAAATCGAAGATCTCATCGACCGTATAGCGACCACTGTCGATGGTGTCCTGTTGAGCGGACAAGCCAAACGACAGCCGCGACGTCTCGCTGATCGGATAGCCGATGTTGACGCCACCACCCAGACTATCGACCGAATAACTGGACACGTCATAGTCGAGCTCATCGTAATCGGTGGTGCGATAGAAGGCGTTGTAGCCCAGACTGACACCGTCTTCGGTCCAGTAGGGATCGACGAAACCAAAGTTGTAACGTGACTGGTATTCGCTGCGAGTCAATCCCAGGCTGACACGGTTACCGGTCCCCAGAAAATTGTTCTGACTGATCGAGCCACCGAGAATCAGACCAGCGTTCTGGGCGAAGCCAATGCTCGCCATGATTGAACCGGACGGTTGCTCCTCGACACTGTAATTCACGTCGATCTGGTCGTCGGTGCCGGGCACCTGCGGGGTTTCGACGTTCACTTCCTTGAAGAAACCCAGACGCTCGAGGCGGGTCTTGGACTGGTCGATCAGATAGGTCGATGCCCAGCCACCCTCCATCTGCCGCATCTCCCGACGTAGCACTTCGTCTTCAGTCTTGGTATTGCCGCGGAAGTTGATGCGATTGACATAGGCCCGCTTGCCCGGATCGACCACGAAGGTGATCGCAACGGTGTTGTCTTCGTCGTTGGTTTCCGGCACGCCGTTGACGTTGGCGAAGGTGTAACCCTCATTGCCCAGACGCCGGGTGATCAGTTCCGAGGTAGTGGTCATGACCTTGCGTGAAAAAACCTGACCTTCTTTCGCCAGTAGCAACGACTGCAGCTCTTCCTGTGGCACTTTCAGATCACCGCTCAGTTTGACTTCGCTGACGGTGTAACGATCGCCCTCGGCAATATTGACCGTGACGTAGACGTCCTTCTTGTCCGGCGTGATGGATACCTGGGTGGAGGTGATATCCATGTTGATGTAGCCGCGATCCAGATAGTAAGAGCGCAGGCGCTCAAGGTCACCGGACAGCTTTTCGCGAGCGTACTTATCATCGTTACGAAAGAATGACAGCCAATTGCTGGTCTTCAACTCGAACAGATCGGTCAGGTCTTCGTCCGGGAAGACAGAATTGCCGACGACATTGATGTGCTTGATCGACGCAACGGAACCTTCGTTGATATTGATCTTCAGCGCGACACGGTTGCGCGGCTGAGGAACCACCTCGGTTTCGATGGTCGCAGAGTAACGACCCTGCGCGACGTACTGGCGCTGCAGCTCATTACGCACACCTTCGAGTGTGGCCCTCTGGAAGATCTCACCCTCGGCGAGACCCGACTGCTGCAGACCGGAGAGCAGATCTTCGGTCTTGATTGCCTTGTTGCCATCGATCTCGATCCCGGAAATCGACGGGCGTTCGACCACGTTGATCACCAGCACATCGCCTTCGCGACCGAGCTGAATGTCCTCGAAGAAACCGGTGCGGAACAGGGCACGGGTCGCGTCTACCAGACGGCTGTCATCGGCTGCCTGCCCGACATTCAACGGTAAGGCGCCAAAGACGCTGCCCGCTGAAACGCGTTGCAGGCCATTGACTCGTATATCGGAGATGGTGAAGGACTCGGCGTGAACTTCGGCAATCATCAGTGCGGAAATCACCGCAGGTAGCAGCAGACGTTTCATGAAGTCCTTTCTTTTCAAACCTGATAATTGAACCTGCGCTTGGCGCGGCGACATCAAGGTATATGGCGATTAAAGGCGGCCAAGGTCGTTGACCAACGCAAGCAGCATCACCCCAACAACCAGGCTGATACCGATCTGTACTCCCCAGCCCTGGACCCTGTCCGACAAGGGACGTCCACGGACCCACTCGACCAAATAGAAGAGCAGATGCCCACCATCCAGGACCGGGATAGGCAATAGATTGAGTACTCCAAGGCTAATGCTCAGGTAGGCGAGGAAGTTGAGAAAGTCGCCCACGCCGGACTGTGCAGAAGCGCCCGCCACTTTAGCAATGGTTATCGGGCCGCTCAAGTTTTTTACCGAGAGCTCACCGAAGAGCATTTTTCTTAATGAATCGAGCGTCAGAACGCTCATCGTCCAGGTGCGACGGAGCCCTTCGCCGACAGCCTCAACCGGCCCGTAGCTGACATTTCGAAGCATTTCTTCCGGCCATTCGGCGCCCGCGACCCCCGCCCCCAGATACCCCCGACGCTGATTGCCGTCGCCACGTTGGGCCAGGGTCACAGGCAACTGAATAATCTGCCCATCACGCTCGACTTCCAGCGGTACAGACTGGCCGCCCAGTGGCCTGACACGATCAATGACTTCCTGCCATTCGTTCAGCGGCTCGCCATCGAGGCTGACCAAACGATCACCAAGACGTACGCCCGCAGCCTGAGCAGGCCCCTCCGGGTCCAACTGTGCGACGATCGGGGCGATTTCCGGGCGCCAGGGTCGAATACCCAGAGAGCCGATCGGGTCCGGCTCTTCGGCACCTTTCAGCCAATCGTTCAGCTCCAGCTGCAGCCGCTGAACCTGATCACCGTCACCTTCGCGCACGAGCATTTCGAGCGAGCCACTTTCGCCAAGACGTCTGATCAGCTGAAGATTGACCTCTGCCCAACCAGATGTGGGCTTGCCGTTGATCTCGACGATTTCCTGCCCCGCCATCAGCCCGGCGCGCTCGGCGAGGCTACCAGCCTCGACGGCGCCAACCACAGGCCGGACCTGATCAGTGCCAAGCATCGCCAGTGCCCAGAAGAACACCAGAGCAAGAAGGAAGTTGGCCAGTGGCCCGGCAGACACGATGGCGAAGCGCTGCTTGACCGACTTGCGATTGAATGCCTGCTCCAGCAATGCCGGCGGGACATCCCCCTCACGCTCATCGAGCATTTTCACGTAGCCACCGAGCGGGATCGCAGCAAGGACGAATTCGGTGCCTTGGCGATCATGCCAGCGCAACAATGGACGCCCGAAGCCTACAGAGAAGCGCAGCACCTTGACACCACAACGGCGCGCGACCCAGAAATGGCCATACTCGTGAAAGGTTACCAACACACCCAGCGCCACGAGGGTGCCGATGATCATGTACAGCGCGCCCATATATTCCTCTGCCCCGAAAGGCCTGTTTAGGGGAAGCCGACACCGACGACCCTGAAGCCTCGTACCATCAAGCCGCTAGCGATCGCGATGGTGTAACCAGCGCGACGCCAGCGTGCGAGCCTGCGAATCGGCGGCCAGCACATCTGCCAGGCAACGCGCAGGAACCGATGCTTCCTGATCCAGAACGTCCTCGATGATACTCGCGATTTCGGTGAAGCGGATGCGACCAGAGAGGAACGCATCCACCGCCACCTCGTTGGCCGCGTTGAGCATTGCCGGGGCTGTCCCGCCGTCTTGAGCAGCCTGCCGGGCAATGCGAAGACAGGGAAACCTCTGCTGGTCAGGCGCTTCGAAATCGAGGCGCCCCGTTTGCAACAGATCGAGCGCCGATACCCCGGAATCGATTCGCTCCGGCCAGGCCAGCGCATGCGCAATCGGGGTGCGCATGTCGGGGTTGCCCAGCTGCGCCAGAACCGAACCATCGATGTAGTCGACCATGGAGTGGATGACGCTCTGTGGGTGAATGACCACCTCGACCTGGTCCGGACGCGCATCGAACAGCCAGCACGCCTCGATGAGCTCGAGCCCCTTGTTCATCATGCTGGCTGAATCAACGGATATCTTGCGCCCCATGGACCAGTTCGGGTGCGCGCAGGCCTGATCGGGAGACACGGTTGAGAGCTGTTCCAACGGCATCTGACGGAATGGCCCGCCGGAGGCTGTAAGGAGAATTCGCCTGACCCCTACGCTGCCGAGCCCCTGCGAATAGTTACCAGGCAAGCACTGAAATATCGCGTTGTGCTCGCTGTCGATGGGCAGCAACACCGCCTCGCTGTCACGCAGCGCCTGCATGAACAACGCGCCGGACATGACCAACGCTTCTTTGTTAGCCAGCAACACACGCTTGCTGGCCTGGACGGCCGCCAAGGTCGGACGCAACCCCGCAGCACCGACGATCGCCGCCATGACCACATCGACTTCGGGGTGAGCCGAGACCTCGCTCAACCCACCCTCACCGACCAGCACGCGCGTTTTGACCCCATCGCCGTCAAGCTGGTATTGAAGCTCGTGCGCCCTGTCGCTATCAGCCACCACGGCGTAACGGGGACGATGCAAGCGACAAAGAGCGCGCAACTCCGCAATTCGACTATGTGCCGTGAGCGCGAAGGCCTGGTATCGCTCGGGATGGCGAGCAATGACGTCCAGCGTACTCAAACCAATGGAACCGGTCGCGCCAAGGACCGTTATCTGCAAAGGGCTGCTCACCAACTACCCCAACCGGCGAGCCACAGCAGAACGGTGAACACAGGCACCGCAGCAGTCAGGCTATCTATACGATCCATCACACCACCATGCCCAGGCAGCAATTGGCTGCTGTCCTTGATGCCCGAACTGCGTTTGAACATGCTCTCGGTGAGGTCTCCCACGACCGAAATCACCACGACCAGCGCGGCGCCGAAAAGCGCCAGTACCAGCTCCCGTGGCGACCATCCTCGGTAGATGCCGACGCCAAGGGTAATCAGCAGGCTGGTAATCAGACCACCAATCAGACCCTCCCAGCTCTTGCCCGGACTGACTTGAGGCGCCAATTTGCGGCGACCCAAGGCCTTGCCAGAAAAGTAGGCACCAATATCGGCAGCCCAGACCAGCACCATGACCGCAACGATCAGCCAGTTGCCTTCGGGCCACTGCTTGAGCATCACCAATGCCTGCCAGGCAGGAAGCAGTATTAACAGACCGATGACCAGGCTGCCCAGGCGCCCACCCCAATGCCGCTGACTGCCTGGATAACCGAGCACCAGCGCCGTTGCTGCCAACCACCAAACGACACTGAGCGGGAGCACCCAGGCGGTAAGTACGGGCAGTCGATACAGCGTCGCTAGCAGCAGGGCGATGATCAGCGCATAGCCGACTCGCGCGAACTGACCGGCAAACCCGGCCAGGCGCGCCCATTCCCAGCCGCCCAGAACCACCACAATGCCAATGAAGATGGCGAATGCGAGACCTTCGAGAAGAAAAAAGCCGATCAGCGCTATCGGCAACAGAATGGCGGCGGTGATGATTCGTTGTTTCAACATTCGGCACGAACCTCTGTCTCGACCTGGTCACCCGTTTTGCCGAAACGCCGTTGCCGCTTGGCGAAATCGGCCAGAGCGGTGCGCATGGCGTCGTGCTTGAAATCCGGCCAGAACAGGTCAGAAAAATACAGCTCGGCATAGGCCAGCTGCCACAGTAGGAAATTACTGATGCGGCGCTCGCCACCGGTACGAATGCAAAGATCCGGTAACGGCATATCGCCAGTGGCGAGGTAGCTCTGGAATAGTGCCGGTGTAATCTCGTCAGGATTGAGGCGGCCGCTGTGCGCCTCGCGAGCCATCCGCTGCGCAGCCTGGACAATGTCCCATTGACCGCCGTAGTTGGCGGCAACCTGAAGCACAAAACGGCCGGCTCCTGCCGTCATTCCTTCGGCCTCGAGCATCGCGGCTTGCAGCTCCGGATGGAAGCGCGAACGATCACCGATGATTCGCAAGCTGATGCCGTTCTCGTTGAGCTTACGCGCCTCTCGACGCAGCGCGGTCAGGAACAATTCCATCAGCGCACCGACCTCCTCGGCCGGCCTCTGCCAGTTCTCACTGGAGAACGCGAACAGCGTCAATACCTCTACACCCGCCTCGGCACAAACCTCGATGACAGCTCGCACCGCATCGACACCCGCCTTGTGCCCGGCGACACCAGGCAAAAGACGCCGTTTTGCCCAGCGGTTGTTGCCATCCATGATGACTGCGACATGACGGGGTACATTCCCTCCGGCGATCTGCCTGACCTTTTCCATGAAACGACTCTACCTGCGCTCAATCACGCTGCGAACAATGGGAGAAACTGCCGACAGCAATTCCCGGGGGTACGACTGGTTAGCCCCTCGCGCCTCGGTCCCAGCAGGATCGGCGCACTCCGACGTGAGCAGTACGGACGAAGTCCGGTACAGCACCATCAAACGGCCATCAGATCGCTTTCCTTGCCTTCAAGCGCCTTGTCGATTTCCGCAACGTACTTATCGGTCAGCTTTTGAACGTCGTCCTGGCCACGGCGTTCCTCGTCCTCGCTGATTTCCTTTTCCTTGACCAGGTCCTTGAGTTGCGCAATGGCATCGCGGCGGATGTTACGCACCGCGACACGAGCATTTTCGGCTTCGGCACGCGCCTGCTTGGTGTAGCCCTTGCGTGTTTCCTCGGTAAGCGCCGGCATCGGAACGCGGATAGTGGTGCCGGCAGTAGCCGGATTCAGGCCCAAATCAGAGGTCATGATGGCTTTTTCCACCGCCTGGATCATGCCTTTATCGAATACCGTCAACGCCAGGGTGCGCGAGTCTTCCGCGACCACGTTGGCGATCTGACGCAGCGGAGTGTCGCTACCGTAATAGGAGACCATCACACCATCGAGAATGCTTGGATGGGCGCGGCCTGTACGAATCTTGGCGAATGCATGCCCCAGGGATTCCAGGGTTTTCTTCATGCGCTCCTGGGCGTCTTGTTTGATCTCGTTGATCATTGGTTCTGTTCCTCGATCAGGGTTCCTTCAGCGCCGCCGAGCACGATATTGAGCAGGGCACCGGGCTTGTTCATGTTGAACACCCGCAGCGGCATGTTGTGGTCGCGACACAGACAGATGGCGGTCAGATCCATGACGCCCAGCTTGCGGTCAAGCACGTCATCATAGGTCAACTGCTCGAACTTCTCGGCATTTGGATCCTTGAATGGGTCTGCGGTGTAGACGCCATCAACCTTGGTGGCCTTGAGCACGACGTCAGCATGAATCTCGATGGCGCGCAGGCACGCAGCCGAATCGGTAGTGAAGAACGGGTTGCCGGTACCAGCGGAAAAGATCACCACTTCACCGCTCTTGAGGTGACGCATCGCCTTGCGACGATCGTAATGGTCAGTCACGCCGACCATGGAAATTGCCGACATGACAAGCGCAGGAATATTCGAGCGCTCCAGGGCGTCGCGCATGGCCAGCGAGTTCATGACGGTCGCCAGCATACCCATATGGTCGCCAGTGACCCGATCCATACCGGCTGCAGAAAGCGCCGCCCCGCGGAACAGGTTACCGCCGCCAATGACCAGGCCAACCTCCACACCTATCCCTACCAACTGCCCGACTTCCAAGGCCATCCGATCCAGTACTTTAGGATCGATACCGAAGTCTTCCGACCCCATCAGGGCTTCGCCACTTAATTTGAGCAGAATGCGTTTATAGCGGGGATTGCGTGCACTCATCTGCTGAGCCATTGGCGTTGTCTCTCCTGCGGCGTTTGTATGACTAAGCTGGCGTTGCGGCCAGAAAATACTGCGCTATGACAGCGCAGTCACGAGTTGGTGCCAGGCGGTGACTATAGCGTGGCAAAAAAACATTTCCGCCCTCCAGTCCGACAAAGAGGCCGCACGCGTGAGCGGGCAGCCTCTTCGAGGACAGCAGAAGCGTCTTATTGCTTGGTGGCGGCGACCTGAGCGGCAACTTCAGCAGCGAAGTCGACCTCACCGCGCTCGATGCCTTCACCTACTTCGTAACGAACGAAGGAAACGATTTCAGCGCCGGCCTTCTTCGCCAGATCGCCAACCTTGACGTCCGGATCCTTGACGAATGCCTGCTCGACCAGGCTTGCCTCTGCAAGGAACTTGCTGATGCGACCAGCCACCATCTTTTCGACGATTTCGGCAGGCTTGCCCTTGATCTTGTCTTCGTTCAGCGCCAGGAAGATCTCTTTCTCCTTGGCAACCGCTTCCTCGGAAACCTGCGATGGATCGAGGAACTGAGGATTGCTGGCCGCTACGTGCATGGCAATTTCTTTCGCCAGCTCGACGCTACCACCCTTCAGGGCTACCAGAACACCGATACGATGACCGTGCAGGTAGGAACCTACCAGATCAGCCTCGACGGAGGTCAGGCGACGGATGTTTACGTTCTCGCCGCACTTGGCGACCAGCGCTTCACGATCGGATTCCTGAGCGGCGATCAGCGGAGCGGCATCGGTCATCTTCTCGGCGAAGGCCTTCTCAACGCTGCTGCTGACGAAATTCTTGAAGTCGTCCTGCAGGGCCAGGAAGTCGGTCTGCGAGTTGACTTCGATAATCACGGCACGCTTGTTATCGTCGGCAACCTTGACCGCAATAGCGCCTTCAGCAGCGATATTGCCTGCTTTCTTGGCTGCCTTGATGGCGCCAGCAGCACGCATGTCATCGATGGCTTTCTCGATGTCGCCGCCAGCAGCGGTGAGCGCCTTTTTGCAATCCATCATGCCTTGGCCAGTGCGCTCGCGCAGTTCTTTAACCAGGGCTGCAGTGATCTCTGCCATGTTCGCAAATCCTCTCGATTCGATTTTCGATCATGCCCTCAACTCGGGCGATCAATTCGGAATTGGCAAAAAGGGGGCATAGCCCCCTTTCTGTTCAACGGGTATCAGCTATGCGACAGTCGCGCTCAGCCTTGAGCTGCCTCAGGGGCGACTTCTTCGACGAACTCATCAGCACCACCAGCGCCATTCTGGCGACCGCGCAGCACAGCATCTGCCATGGAGCCCAGATAGAGTTGCACGGCACGGATGGCATCATCATTACCAGGAATGATGTAGTCGACACCTTCCGGGCTGCTGTTGGTATCGACGATACCGATAACCGGAATGCCCAGCTTGTTGGCTTCGGAGATCGCAATGCGCTCGTGGTCGACGTCGACAACGAACATCGCGTCTGGCAGGCCGCCCATGTCCTTGATACCACCCAGGCTGCGGTCCAGCTTCTCCAGATCACGGGTGCGCATCAGGGCTTCTTTCTTGGTCAGCTTCTCGAAAGTGCCGTCCTGCGACTGAGTTTCCAGTTCACGCAGGCGCTTGATCGAGGCGCGGATGGTCTTGTAGTTGGTCAGCATGCCGCCCAACCAGCGATGATCGACGTACGGCGAACCGCAACGAGCAGCCTCTTCACGAACGATCTTGCCAGCGGAACGCTTGGTGCCGACGAACAGAATCTTGTTCTTGCCCGCTGCCAGCTTTTCAACGAAACGCAGTGCGTCGTTGAACATCGGCAGGGTTTTTTCGAGGTTGATGATGTGAATCTTGTTGCGCGCGCCAAAGATGTATTTATCCATCTTCGGATTCCAGTAACGGGTCTGGTGGCCGAAGTGCACACCGGCCTTCAACATATCGCGCATAGTGACTTGAGACATGGGACTTCCTCAGATAAGTCGGGTTAGGCCTCCACGCGTCCCGATATCCAACTCTTGCGAGCACCCAGGATACCGTGTCGACACGTGTGTGGGGTCAGGCTCGGCAGGTACTCCCGCAGAGCGGCGCGTTTTATAGCACACAGGAGCACCAGAGGCTAGCGCAGGCTCAAATTCATCATGGCAAGCAAAGCGCCCCCGGGCGCCGATAGCGCTTCAGCCCCGCCTGCAGGCCGGGGTTCTTTGGTTTATCATTTGCACCTTCAAATATTTCCGCCTGCGCCTCTTGGCGCCAAGAGGGTTGCATGACTGTTTCCATCAAGACGCCTGAAGATATCGAGAAGATGCGCATTGCTGGCCGCCTGGCCGCCGAAGTACTGGAAATGATTGCCGAACACGTCAAGCCGGGCGTCACCACCGAAGAGCTGGACCGTCTCTGCCATGACCATATCGTCAACGTGCAACAGGCCATACCCGCGCCGCTCAATTACAAGGGATTCCCAAAGTCGATTTGCACCTCGATCAACCATGTCGTCTGCCATGGCATCCCCAACGACAAGCCACTGAAGGATGGCGATATTCTCAATATCGACATCACCGTCATCAAGGACGGCTACCACGGCGATACCAGCCGAATGTTCCTCGTCGGCAACGCACCGGAATGGGCCGAACGCCTTTGCAAGATCACCCAGGAATGCCTCTATAAAGGTATCGAGATCGTCCGCCCCGGCACCCGCCTCGGTGATATCGGCGAAGTGATCCAGAAGCATGCGGAAAAGAATGGCTTTTCGGTCGTTCGTGAATACTGCGGACATGGAATCGGCAAGGTATTCCACGAAGAACCCCAGGTACTTCACTACGGCCGGGCAGGCACCGGCCTGGAGCTGAAGGAAGGCATGACATTTACCATCGAACCGATGATCAACCAGGGCCGCTCGGAAACCCGTCTGCTTGGTGATGGCTGGACCGCCATCACCAAGGACCGCAAGCTATCGGCACAATGGGAACACACGATCGTGGTCACCGCTGACGGCTACGAAATCTTCACCCTGCGCAGCGATGACACCATCGCCCGCACCTCGCCGTGATCGTTTACCCCTATTGACGCTCTGACGGAGGGCGATGGCATGCCTCAGGTTGATCCCGAACTGTTCGACCGCAGCCAGTTCCAGGCCGAGCTGGCTCTCAAGGCCAGCCCCATCGCCGCCTTCAAAAAGGTTATCCGCAAGGCGCGCGAAGTGCTCGATGCACGCTTCCTGGCGGGCCGTGACATCCGCCGCCTGATCGAAGACCGCGCCTGGTTTGTCGACCAGATTCTGCGAGCCGCCTGGGGTCGCTTCGATTGGAACAGCGACGCCGCAATCGCGCTGGTAGCTGTCGGCGGCTATGGTCGCGGCGAGCTGCACCCCTACTCCGATATCGACTTGCTGATCCTGCTAGAGAACAGCGATCACGAGAAGTTCCGCGATTCCATCGAGGGATTCCTGACACTGCTCTGGGATATCGGCCTGGAGGTTGGCCAGAGCGTGCGCTCGGTCAAAGAATGCGCCGAAGAGGCACGTGCGGACCTGACAGTTATTACCAACCTGATGGAAAGCCGGACAATTGCCGGCCCTGAGCGCCTGCGGCAGAACATGCTGAAGGTCACCAGCCCATCGGAAATGTGGCCGAGCAAGGAATTCTTTCTCGCCAAACGTAACGAGCAAGCGGCACGTCATTCGAAATACAACAACACGGAATACAACCTGGAGCCGAACGTCAAAGGCTCGCCCGGCGGGCTGCGCGACATTCAGACAATCCTTTGGATCGCACGACGGCAGCTCGGCAGCCTGAATCTGAGCGCGATTGTCGATCAAGGCTTTCTGACAGAAGGCGAGTACTCATTGCTGGTATCGAGCCAGGAGTTCATCTGGCGCGTGCGTTACGGGCTGCATATGCTCGCCGGTCGTGCCGAAGATCGCCTGCTGTTCGACCATCAGCGCAGCCTGGCGGCCCTGCTCGGCTATGAAGACAGCGACGCCAAACTGGCGATCGAACGCTTCATGCAAAAGTACTACCGCGTCGTCATGAGCATTTCCGAACTCAGTGATCTCGTGGGCCAGCACTTTGCCGAGGTCATTCTTTGGGAGGGTGACAGCGGCGAAGCCGTGCCGCTCAATAGCCGCTTCGTTGTACGCGACGGTTATTTAGAGGTGGCCGATGATTCGGTATTCAGACACAGGCCCTTCGCGATCTTGGAAATCTTCGTGCTGCTGGCGCAACACCCTGAAATCCAGGGCGTACGAGCGGAGACCATTCGACTGCTGCGCGACCACCGCCACCTCATCGACAACGAGTTCCGCAGCGACATTCGCAACACCAGCCTGTTCATCGAACTGTTCAAGTGCAAGGAAGGCATTCACCGCAACCTGCGACGCATGAACCGCTACGGTATTCTTGGACGCTACCTACCGGAGTTCGGCCATATCGTCGGGCAGATGCAGCATGATCTTTTTCATATCTACACCGTCGACGCCCACACGCTCAATGTCATCAAGTACCTGCGCAAGCTGAGCAAGCCCGGCGTCGCCGAGAAGTACCCGCTAGCCAGCAAGCTGGTGGAGCGATTGCCCAAGCCCGAACTAATCTACATCGCAGGGCTTTATCACGATATCGCCAAGGGCCGCGGCGGAGATCATTCGGAGCTGGGCGCGGTGGATGCCCACGAGTTCTGCTCACGCCACAAGCTTCCTGCGTGGGACACGCGTCTGGTGGTCTGGCTGGTGGAGAATCACTTGGTGATGTCCACCACGGCACAGCGCAAGGATCTCTCCGATCCGCAGGTAATTAACGATTTCGCCCAGCAGGTCGGTGACGAGACCCACCTCGACTATCTCTATGTGCTGACCGTGGCGGATATAAACGCGACCAACCCGACCCTCTGGAACTCCTGGCGGGCCAGCCTGCTGCGTCAGCTGTACACCGAAACCAAACGGGCACTCAAACGTGGCCTGGAAAACCCGCTGGGACGTGAAGAGCAGATTCGCCAAACGCAACGGGCGGCGCTCGACAACCTGGTGCGCAACGGCACCGATCCGGACGATGCCGAGCAGCTATGGTCGCAGCTGGGTGATGATTACTTCATGCGCCACAGCTCCATTGACGTCGCCTGGCACACCGAAGCCATCATCGAGCATCCGAGCGATGGCGGTCCGCTGGTTCTGATCAAGGAAACGACTCAGCGCGAGTTCGAAGGCGGCACGCAGATTTTCATCTACGCGCCGGATCAGCACGACTTTTTCGCCGTGACCGTGGCGGCAATGGACCAGTTGAACCTGAACATTCATGACGCCCGGATCATTACCTCGAGCAGCCAGTTCACGCTGGACACCTACATCGTCCTGGATGCCGACGGCACCCCCATCGGCAACGACCCCGAGCGCACGGAGGAAATCCGCCAAGGTCTGATCGATGCGCTACGCAACCCGGACGACTACCTGACGATCATTCAGAGACGCGTGCCCCGGCAGCTCAAGCACTTCGCTTTTCCACCCCAAGTAACCATCCACAACGACATGCAGCGCCCGCAGACGATCATCGAAGTCGTCGCGCCCGACCGCCCCGGGCTTCTCGCGCGAATTGGCCAGCTGTTCCTGGACTTCGATCTGTCAGTGCAGAACGCCAAGATCGCCACGCTCGGTGAGCGTGTGGAAGACGTTTTCTTCGTTACCAACGCGGACAACGAGCCATTGTCCGATCCGCAGCTGTGCATGCGGCTGCAGCAGGCGATGATCAAACAGCTGTCTCAGGATAACGAGCATCAGCCCTCCCCGAGCAGCATCGTCATCTAGCACCGCCCGACGCCGGAGCCAATACGCCAGCAGTAGCGGGCATTAGGGCTTTGTATTCAATCCCAAGGCTTGCCGCGCGTCCTGGCCGTATAGGGCAACTTCTGCTGCAGCGCGGCCTTAGCCAGCACATGCGCACTGACCGGCGCAGTCAGAAACAGAAACAGAGTAATCAGTATTTCGTGCATGCTAAGGCCGTCGCCCTGATTACTGAAAAAAATCATCGACGCGACCACGATGCCGCCCACGCCCAGCGTAGTTGCCTTGGTGGGCCCGTGCAGTCGAGTGAAGAAATCCGGCAAGCGATATAAACCGATCGCGCCCACCAATGCGAAGGCGCTGCCGAGTATCAAAAAAGCGCTTACCAACAGTTCGATCCAGAAAGGCATGCAGACTCCTCAGTCGATGATCTCGCCATGCAGCAGATGCTTGCCCACCGCAACGGTACTGACGAAGCCCATCACAGCGATAAGCAAGGCCGCTTCGAAAAACAGATCGGAGGCCAGCCAGATACCGAACAGGACAATCAGTGCCAGCGCATTGATATACAGCGTATCGAGCGCGAGCACCCGGTCGGGCATGTCCGGTCCTTGAACCAGGCGCACCACATTAAGGATTGCTGCGACCCCGAGGACCGCCAAGCACAGCGGAATCACATACGTGAGCATTCGAATATCTCCAACAACGGCGCTTCATAACGACTTTTCACCTCGGCGACCAGCGCCTCGATATCCGGCGCATCCAGCGCGTGAATCAGCAGCACCTTGTGATCAGGCCGCAACGCGGCCGATACCGTCCCGGGCGTGAGCGAAATGATGCTGGTCAGTACGGCAAGAACAAAAGAATGCTCGATCGCCATCGGAACCTCGACGAACGCTGGCTGCAGGCGCCCGCGCGGCCCGAGCACCAGCTTGGCCACGTGCAGGTTGGCGACGACGATGTCATAGAAAACCTTGAGACAAAACAGGCAAAGCTTCAGCGGCCGGCGAACTTTCGGCACATCGATCAGGAATTCTTTTACCAACAACGGAATCACCCAACCGAGCACGAGCCCTAGCAACAGATGCCCCACGCTCAGCGTGTTATTTAGCATCAGCCAAAGGACCGCCAGCGCCAAGGTCAGCGGCGGATTGGGCAGCATACGGGACCTCATGCATCACCTCCCTGAATGATCTGCAGATAGGGCGCGAGATCGAACAGTTGTGCTGCGGTCGCCTGTACATATGCCTGGATCGGCTGCGCCGCCACGACCAGCAGCACACTGCCCAGCAATAGGCCGAAGGTAGCGACGAGGCGCGTCGTATCCGCCCGCCGACCGACACTGACCGCCTCGCTCGGACGCCAGAAGACCATGCTCCCTGCCCGACTCAACGCGATCACCATCCCCAACCCT
Source organism: Pseudomonas sp. SST3 (assembly GCF_003325755.1). The sequence continues at coordinate 127,301 of NZ_QORI02000003.1, forward strand.
CCAATCAGTACCACGGGCCACAAGATCGAGGCATCAAAGCCTGGAGGAACGGCACGCAGCAACATCACCTTGCCTAGAAAGCCTGAAAAAGGAGGCAGGCCGGCAATGGAAATCGCGCCTGCGAAGAACAACGCGCCCAGCATCAACGGCTGCTTCAGCGCCGGCGCCGAGATTAGCTCGGATGCCGTATCGCCGCGTTGTCGAGCGATGATGTCGGCGAGCAGGAACAGGCCGCCAGACACCAAGGTGCTATGCACCAGATAGTACAGCGCCGCGCCCATCCCCGCCTCCGTTCCCAGCGCGATACCGGCCAAAAGGGTCCCCACCGAAACCACTACCAGGTAGGCCAGCAGAATCTGCAGATTGCGCGCCGCCAACGCGCCCAGCACACCACCGGCAAGGGTGAGCATCGACAGCGGCCACAGCCAGTCGAGCACCATATTGCTCAGCACACCCGCTTCGCTGCCAAAGATCAGCGTGAACACCCGCACGATGGCGTAAAGACCAAGCTTGGTCATGATCGCGAACAGCGCCGCGACCGGCGCGGTCGCTGAGGCATAGGCACGCGGCAACCAGAAATAAAGCGGCAGGATGGCCGCTTTCAGGGCGAACACCACTAGCAACAGATAGCCCGCGGCAGCCAGAAGAGGCGCATCGGCCGGCTCGGCAGCGGCCACCCGCCCCGCCAGATCAGCCATGTTCAAGGTTCCAGTGAGACCGTAGAGCATGCTGACGCCGATCAGAAACAGGGATGACCCCAACAGATTCAGCACGACGTAGTGGATACCGGCCTGAACACGCTTGGCGCCTTGGCCATGAAGCAGCAACGCGTAGGACGAGATCAGCAGAACCTCGAAGAACACGAAGAGGTTGAACAGATCCCCGGTCAGAAAGGCACCGTTTATGCCTACCAGCTGGAACTGGAACAGCGCATGAAAATTAGGGCCACGCTCGTCGTCGCCCCGTGCAGCGTAAAGCACCGAGAAGCCCGCAAGCACCGCGGTGACCAACAGCATCAGCGCGCTCAGGCGATCAAGCAGCAACATGATGCCGAACGGTGGTTGCCAGTCACCGAGACGATACACCGACAGCTCGCCGCTATCCGCCTGCGCAAGCAGCCACAGAGCCAGCGGCAGCAGCAACCAGGTCGCCGTGACAGATACCAGCCGTTTGAACGGCGCAGCTTGTCGATGGGCGACCAGCAGAATGCAACCGGTCAATAACGGCAGCAGAATCGGAAGGATCAACGCATGATTCATTCGCGCGGCTCCCGGCCGTCAACATGGTCGGTACGCAGCTCACCGAGGCCGCGAAGCGCCAGTACCACGACAAAGGCGGTCATTGCAAAACCAATGACGATGGCGGTCAGCACCAACGCCTGCGGCAATGGATCACCATACTCCGCGCTCTCCCCGATAATGGCCGGAACGCCCGTCGCAAGACGTCCCATGGCGAAAATGAAAAGATTCACCGCATAGGAAATCAGCGTCAGCCCCATGACTACCGGAAATATGCGGGCGCGCAGCAACAGGTACACGCCACTGGTCATCATCACGCCAAGCGTGATCGCGAAGACAATTTCCATCAAAGCACCTCCTTGCACGACTCGTCCTGACTGACATGACCGATATTGGAAAGAATCAGCAGGGTTGCTCCAACGACTGCCAGATACACACCAAGATCAAACAGCATCGCCGTTGCCAGCTCGAAATCGCCGATCAGCGGCAAATGGAAATGGTCAAAGGCAGAGGTCAGGAATGGCCTGCCGAACAGCCAGCTACCGAGTCCGGTCAGGCCCGCGATCAGTACGCCGAGTCCCGCAATGGCGTGATAGCTGAACGGCTGGCGTTGCTGCGCCCAGACCACCCCGTGCGAGATGTATTGCAGGATCAGCGCGACCGCCGTGATCAAGCCAGCAATGAAGCCGCCACCGGGAAGATTGTGGCCACGCAGGAAAATAAATACCGACACCAGCAGCGCCATTGGCAAGAGCACACGCGACAGCGTATCCAGCACCATCGGATGCCGGTCGGTCGACCATAACCGGCCGCCGTAGTCGCGAATCGGATGCGGCAGGCGCAACCCGTGAAGCAGGCCGTAGATACCGACCGCGGCAATAGCCAGCACGGCGATCTCGCCGAGCGTATCGAAGCCACGGAAATCCACCAGAATCACATTGACGACATTGGTCCCGCCGCCCCTCGGGAGGCTGTTCTCGAGGAAGAACGACGCGATGCTGTCATAGGGACGCGTCAGCACGGCATAGGCGAGCAAAGCGATCATGGTTCCGAAGGAGGCGGCGAGGATCAGATCGCGGAAACTGCGCAGGCTGCTCGACTCTACCGGCGTCCGGTCGGGCATGAAGAACAGCGCCAGAATCAGCAGGATGATCGTCACCACCTCGACCGAAATCTGTGTCAACGCCAGGTCAGGAGCCGAGTAGCGGGCAAACGCCAGGGCAACCATCAGCCCGACCACGCTCAGCACCATCAGCGCCATGAGGCGCCTGCGATGGAAAACCACGGTCATGACCGAGGCCAGGCCCAGAATCACCAGTCCGAGCACCGTAATGCCGTCCAGTGGTGTCAGCGGCACTGGCCCGCGCAGCGACTGCAACGGTGTCAACGCATACACCACCACCAGCAGCGAACTGAACAGCATCAACGCCAGATAGCGTTGCAGCGACCCGCTCTCCATCCGTTCGGTGATCCAGCGCGCCGTTCCGGCGATGTCGTTGACCACCCGCGCAAAAACCTGCAGAGAGTCGACCCTTGGGAGCCCCTCGTACCAGCGAAACGCCCACTTGCGCATCGAGTAGATCAGCAGGCCGCCGCCCAGCGCCACGAAGCTCATCGCCAGCGGAAGATTCAAGCCGTGCCATATCGCCAGGCTGTACTCGGGCACATCGCCCCCCAGACTGCCGGCCACCGCCGCAGCCAACAGCGGCGCAACGGTATAGGCCGGCAGCATGCCGACCAGCAGGCAGAGCAGCACGAGGATCTCGACCGGAATCTTCATGTATCGCGCCGGCTCGTGCGGCGGATATTTCGGCAGATCGATCGGCTCACCATTGAAGAAGACGTCATGCACGAAACGCAGCGAGTAGGCGACCGAGAAGGCACTCGCCAGGGTCGCCAGGGCCGGAATAGTCCAGTAGAAACTCCCCAGCAGATGCTGGTCGAGGGTCTCGGCGAAGAACATCTCCTTGCTGAGGAAGCCATTGAGCAGCGGCACGCCGGCCATCGCCAGCGACGCGACCATCGCCAGCGCCGCCGTGTGTGGCATGTATTTCAGCATGCCGTTGATACGCCGCATGTCCCGCGTCCCGGTCTCGTGATCGATGATCCCTGCGGCCATGAACAGCGAGGCCTTGAACGTCGCATGGTTAATGATGTGAAAGATTGCCGCCACCGGTCCCAGGCGCGAGTCGAGGCCGAACAACAATGTGATCAGCCCCAGATGACTGATGGTCGAGTAGGCCAGAAGCCCCTTCAGATCGTGCTGAAACAGCGCCATCACTGCACCGATCAACAGGGTCGCCAAACCTGTCAGGCTGACCAGATAGAACCACCACTCCGAATCCGAAAGGGCAGGATACAAGCGCGCCAGCAAGAACACGCCGGCCTTGACCATGGTCGCCGAGTGCAGAAAGGCCGACACCGGAGTCGGCGCTGCCATCGCCTGTGGCAACCAGAAATGAAAGGGAAATTGCGCCGACTTGGTGAATACGCCGAGCAGGATCAGGATCAAGGTCAGTGGATACAGCGCATTGGCCCGGATCAGATCGCCAGATGCCAGCACCACGCTCAACTCGTAACTACCAACGATATGACCAATCAACAGGATGCCGGCCAGCAGCGCGAGGCCGCCACCACCTGTCACAACGAGCGCCATGCGGGCGCCCTGACGCGCATCGGAACGATGATTCCAGTAGCCAATCAGCAGAAACGACGAGAGGCTGGTCAGTTCCCAGAACATCAGCATCAAAAGAAGGTTTTCAGCCAATACCACACCGAGCATGGCACCCATGAACAGCAGGAAGAAGCTGAAGAAGCGCCCCATGGGCTCGCTTTTCGCGAGGTAATAGCGCGCGTAGAGAATGACCAGCAGGCCGATCCCGAGGATCAGCAACGCAAACAGGAAACCCAGGCCGTCGAGCCTGAGGCTGAGACTCAAACCCAGCTCGGGGAGCCAGGGCAGCGTCAGCACTTCCGTTTCGCCAGCAAACACGGCGGCACGCTTGGATAACAGCAGCACCAGCGCCAGCAAGGGAGCCACCCCGGCGCCGAACGCACAAGCGGATCTGCCATAGCGTTCGAACAGTAGCGGTAGGCAAATTCCTAGAAATGGCAAAGCGATTATCAGCGCAAGCGCCATGAGCAAAAACCCCTTGAGCCGCGCAGCCGCGCAGCGGTTATATCCTTTGATCGACCGGATCTCAGCCCCAGCAGGCATGGCGGTGTGCGCCGATTATCCATACCGATAGCAGCGACGTCATGAATTCATGTATTTCGAAAAACAAAAGGCGCAGCCAACCACCGTAACAGACGGTACTCAGGCCACGCCTATACCACTACGCAGCGGTGCAACCAGCCGCCTGCGTTTGCTCACCGTAACAACTTGCCGATAATTGCAAGACCTCAGATCACAGACCTGTCGTTGGCCTACCGCAGCGAGCCATTTCAGGGTGCAATGCGACTGGTGCCATTGACTGTCATGATGCGTACGCGCTGACCGACCCGAAAGACCTGGTTCGGCTCGACCTCTTGAACATAGGCGCGCATGTTGCCGTCGTCCTCACGCACGGTGATTTCGACGCCCTGTGCACGCGTGATGCCCTCTTCTGCCGCTGCGCCGAGCATGCCACCTGCAACAGCGCCGATCACGGCTGCGACCGCACTACCACGTCCGCCACCGACGCCACTACCGGCGATACCGCCCACCACCGCGCCTGCACCACTGCCAATCGGCGTCTTCGTACCCTCGAGCTTGACCGGACGTAGCGACTCGATGGTTCCGTAACGGACGGTCTGCACCGTTCGCGCCTCGTCACGAGAATAGGAGTCTCCGGTGAGGTTGGATGTGCAGCCGCCTACGGCCAAGGCCATAGCGGTAAAGGAAGCCACAAAAATGGAGTTGCGCATGATGTACTCTCCTGGGAAACAGATGTTCATCCCCGACCGCATTGAGCAGGTGCCTGCGGCGAGAGACGCTTGGCAGCGGACCTGACCTGACTCAGCATTCGTGCCAGTTAGGACCGCACTTTACCCGAGGCGATCCCGCCCCGCATGCATGGCGCTCGCCCAAGCAGTATCACGAGACGACCCATGGACTACTTCATCATCACCGTTGTAACCCTGGCCGGCCTGGTTTTCCACGCCTGGCTGTTCATCCGTTTCAGACGCTGGGCCGACCGGGACCTGGCGCTATCTCTGGCGGGCAACGATCCAAAAAAACGTGACTGGGCACTGCAACGGCTCGCAGCGGCGAAAGACGCTGGCGTGAAGAGAAAGAACTTGCAGACCTGGCTGGAGCGGGAACTGGAGCGCTACAGCACTGAATGATTGAGTAGAGACCGCCAGCTCCCGGCCCACCTCCCTGACGCCTGCCAACCCAGCGGCAGTCAGCGAATCAGGGCGCCAGGCGCTCTCGCTGCCACGTGCTGGCGACGTATCGGTAGTTGAGCCGATCATGAAGGCGGCTGGGACGTCCCTGCCAGAATTCCATCCGCTCCGGCAGCAAGCGGTAGCCACCCCAGTGAGCCGGGCAATGAGGGGCCTGCGTCAGAAAGCGCTGCTCGGTCTCGGCGAGTAGCCGTTCGAGTTCGCCACGATTCTGAATCACCCGGCTTTGTGGTGAAGCCCAAGCGCCTAGCCGACTGCCCAGCGGGCGTACCTGATAATAGGCATCCGACTCGGCAGCGCTGACCTTCTCGACCCGCCCCTCGATTCGCACCTGACGTTCCAGGCTTGGCCAGAAGAAGGTCATCGCAGCAAACGGACGGGCCGCCAGCTGCTCAGCCTTAGCACTATCGTAGTTGGTAAAGAACGTGAAGCCGCGGTCATCCAATGCCTTGAGCAACAGCACCCGACAATGCGGACGGCCGTCGGCATCTACTGTCGCCAGTGTCATGGCGTTCGGCTCCACCGGCAGCTGCTCGGTCTGCACCGCATCATCGAACCATCGGCGAAAGAGCGCGAAGGGTTCGTCTGGCGCATTCGCTTCGCTGAGGCCTTCACGGGTGTAGTCGCGGCGCATATCGGCCAGGGTCTGGGTCATTACAGAGCTCCGTGGAACAGTCGAAGCCAAAGCTTACCGATTTGCTACCAAGCCCGCTTGACCCAACGCAAAACCGGGCCAAACGAGGCGCCCGTTACGGCAAGCGCCGCGAACCTCACTTGGCCTTGCTTACCGCTGCCGCCGCCACCTGTGTCGCGCTGTACTGGGCGATCAATGCCAACAGCGTCGGCTGAGGCACCAGCATCATTTCGACGCGACGATTCAGAGCACGGCCTTCTTTGTTCTCGTTGGAAGCACGTGGCATGTCCGAGCCCAGCCCGCGAATGCGCAGCCGGTCGTGTTTCAACCCGCTGAGACGGAAGATCGCAGCAATCGCGCCGGCACGCTTGCGACTGATGTCGCGGTTGATCTCGGCCGACCCGGTGCTGTCGGCATGACCCAGCACGACGACGGCGGTTTTCTCATCGCCTTCTACCAGCTTCGCCACCCGACTGATCGGCCCGAGGGTAACGGGCAACAACATGCCGGGCCGGTCGGGATTGAACGACGCATCGACCGGTGCAGTGACCACCAGCACGCCCTCGCGACGCTCGAGTTCGAAGTGACTGTCTTTCAACGCATCGCGCAACCGCGACTCATAGCCATCCAGCCAGGCTGGGTCAATCACAGGATCCGGCGCAGCGGCCATCTCGGCCGGCTTGTCGCCGTTGGAGCTACAGCCGGCAATAGCCATGCAGAGAATGAGGGAGGCGCTTTTCAGCAGGTTCATGAGCCAGGTTCCGTGAAAGATGAATTTGCGAATACAAGCCGCGCGAGATGAGCGCGCAGCTTAAGCAAGGATCTGTCTCAAATTGTGGACGCAGGTCATTGTTATGAAAAGTCCACCCTTAGCGAGCAGACGAGCGGTTCAACCCAGGCAAGCATTTACGGTGCGCGCCAGCGCCTGCGCGCGAGGATCCATCAGCACATAGGGGCCGAGCGTATTGGTGACATAGCCGAACGCCACGTCGCGCTGCGGATCGGCAAAACCAATGCAGCCGCCCGCGCCAGGATGACCGAACGCGCCGGGGCCCATACCAAAGGTAGCGTTCTCCACATCCGGTTGATCCAGCCAGCAGCCCAATGCGAAGCGTGTACGGCTCAGTAGGGTGCGGTCCTCCCCAACGCAATGCTCGCGAGTCATCTCGGCCAACTGCTCATAATCGAGAAGTTCCCCTCGCAGCAGCCCGTCATAGAATCCCGCCAGCGCCCGCGCGTTTCCATGCCCGTTGGCGGCGGGCTGCGACATCCGGCGCCACTCGGGCTTATTGGAGCTGTTCATGATCGAAGGCGGGTTAGTGAACGCACGAGCCGTGAGCGACTGCGGATCACCTGTCAGCGCCTTGAATACGCGCTGGGCCGCGGCATCACCGAAGTTATTCTTCTGTCGGGTCAGGTAACCGACACGATCGAATTCGGCATCTGCCAAGCCGATATGGAAGTCCAGCTCCAGCGGCCGAGCGGTACGCGCGACGATCGCTTCGCCGGGCTCACGGCCATCGGCGCGACGGATCAGCTCGCCAAGCAGCCAGCCGTAGGTAATCGCTGCATAGCCATGTCCCTCACCGGGTGTCCACCAGGGGCTCTCGGCCGCCAGCGCCGCTGTCATCGTATCCCAGTCGTACAAGGCTTCGGGGGGGAGCGGCTGGCGAATGGCAGGCAGCCCGGCCTGATGGCAGAGCAGCTGCCGCAGCGTAATGCCCTGCTTGCCATTGGCAGCGAATTCTGGCCAGAGCCGCGCCACCGGCTCGTCCAGCTGTAGCTTGCCCTCACCGACCAGTTGCAGCGCAGCCACGGCGGTGAAGGTCTTGGTGCAGGAGAACAGGTTGACCAGGGTGTCGCTTTGCCAGGCGAACTCTCCGGCGTTATCGGCCACGCCTGCCCAAAGGTCGACGACGGTTTCGCCACCAACTTTCACACAGACCGCGGCGCCACGCTGCTGGGTCTGCTCGAACAGATTACTGAACGCGTCTCTAACCGCCTCGAAACGAAGATCGAAATATCCCTGGATCTGCACGCTCGCGCCCTCTGGTTGTATATGTAATCGATCCATTGTTTCAGCCGCACCGGATCAATGAAACAGACTCGACGACGATTACCGGCCCATCAGCGCTTTGAATGACAGTGCATACGGTCTACCGGGCGGTGTGAAACCCGTTAGCCAATTTCGCGGCGGAATGGCGGCAGCGCGTTGAGAATGGCTTTGCCGTAGCGCTGAGTGACGACCCGGCGATCGAGCAAGGTGATGGTGCCGCGATCCTCCTCGGTACGTAGCAGTCGCCCACAGGCCTGAACCAGACGCAATGATGCGTCGGGTACGGCGATTTCCATGAAGGGATTGCCGCCCCTCGCCTCGATCCATTCAGCCAGCGCTGCTTCCACCGGATCGTCGGGTACCGCGAAGGGGATCTTGGCGATAACCACGTGCTCGCAGTAGGCGCCCGGCAGATCGACACCTTCGGCGAAGCTGGCGAGTCCGAACAGCACGCTCTTTTCGCCGTCATCCACGCGCGCCTTGTGCTTGTTCAGCGTTTCCTGCTTGGACAGGTTGCCCTGAATCAGCACCCGCCGACGCCAGTCACGCTCCAGCCCGTCGAATACGTCCTGCATCTGTTTGCGCGATGAGAACAGCACCAGCGTGCCCTGCGAAGCCTCTACCAGCTCCGGCAGGTCGCGCACGATTGCTGCAGTATGCGCGGCCGCATCGCGCGGATCGGCCTTGAGATCGGGTACGCGCAGCACACCGGCGTCGGCATGATGAAACGGGCTAGGCACTACCGCAGTCACGGCGCAGCGCGGCAGCCCGGCGCGCATGCGATAGCGATCGAAGCTGTTCAGCGCGGTGAGCGTGGCCGAGGTGACCAGCGCGCCGTAGCAGACATTCCACAGATTGCGCCGCAAGGTTTCGGCCGCGAGAATCGGACTGGCATTGACCTCGATATCGAACAGCGCGCCGCCTTCGGCCAGCGTCAGCCAGCGCGCCATTGGCGGGCTGTCCTGCGGATCGTCCACGGTAAAGGCCGTCCACAACTCCCAGTTGCCCTGAGCCCGGGTCAGCAGGCTGCCAAACAACGGGTACCATTCTTCCGCCTGATGACTGGCAATACCGACACCCGTCTCGCCATCCATCGCTTCTTTCAGCAACTCGGTCAGGCGGGTGAACAGATCGTTTAGCTTGGCGAAGCCTTTTTTCAGCTCGAGGCCTAGCTCGATCAGATGTTCAGGTACCACGCCGCCGACAAAACGGTGCCGTGGCCGCTCGCGGCCCTCCATGTCTTCGCCGGCCCTGAAATCGGCGAGCTGCTCGCAGGCGCTGAACATGAATTGCTGCTGGCTGCGCAGGTCACGGGCAATTTCAGGTACCGCTTCGATCAAGCGACCGAGATCGCCCGGTAGTGGATGCTGAGCGAGCAGCTTGGTCAGGTTTTTCTCAACTTGGGCAAGCCAGTCGGCCGTAGAGCGCAGACGGGTGAAATGGGCGAAATGGCCGATCGCCTTGTCTGGCAGATGATGACCTTCATCGAAGACATAAAGCGTGTCACGCGGGTCCGGCAGCACCGCACCTCCACCCAGCGCCAAGTCGGCGAGCACCATGTCGTGGTTAGTAACGATGACGTCGACCTTGGTCATGCCTTCACGTGCCTTGTAGAAGGCGCACTGCTGGAAGTTGGGACAGTGACGACCGGTGCACTGGCTGTGATCGGTGGTCAGGCGGGCCCAATCGGGATCGGCAAGTTCTTCCGGCCAGCTGTCGCGGTCACCATCCCAACGGTTGCCGGCCAGCTTCTCGATCATGCTGCCGAACAGCTTCTCGCTGCGCTCGTCCACGTCGATGCGAAAGCCCTCTTCCTCGAACAACTGGGCGGTGGCGCTTTGCGCCTGGCCTTCTTGCAGCAGCACGTCCAGTTTGGAGAGGCACAGGTACCGGCCACGGCCCTTAGCCAGGGCGAATGAAAAACTCAGGCCACTGTTGCGCATCAGGTCCGGCAGGTCCTTGTGCACGATTTGCTCCTGCAGCGCGACAGTCGCGGTCGCGATCACCAAACGCTTGCCTGCGGCCTTCGCGGTAGGAATGGCCGCCAGACTATAGGCGACCGTCTTGCCGGTACCGGTCCCAGCCTCGACCGCAACGACTGCCGGCTCGCCATCCCGACGACCTTCGTCATCGGTCTTGATCGCGCCGAGGACCTTCGCCACTTCGGCGATCATCAGACGTTGACCGTAGCGGGGCTTAAGCCCTTTGGCTTCGAGAAAGCGGGAGTAGGCGCCCTGAATCTGGGACTTGAGTTCGGTGCTGAGCATGGGCGCGGAGCTGTATATATTTTCAGTATTTCGAGTGGGTGGCTATGATAGCGCGCGTTTCCTCAATCGCCACCGGAGATTTCCCCATGACCGCTTTTGCCCTGCCCTATCTGCTCCATGTTCTGGCCGCCGTGATCTGGGTCGGAGGCATGTTCTTCGCCTGGATGGTGCTGCGCCCCGCCGCCGTGTCCGAGCTACAGGCGCCCGAGCGACTAAAATTATGGACCGAGGTGTTTCGCCGTTTTTTCAAATGGGTGTGGGTCACGGTACTGGTTTTGCCGATCAGCGGTATCGGCATGTGGCATATGCGCTTCGACGGGCTGGAGGGAGCGCCCCGTTATGTGCACATCATGACTGGCCTGTTCCTGGTGATGCTGGCGCTGTTCCTGCGTATCCAACTGCTGCAACTGCCAGAGCTCAAGCGCGCCATCGCCGCACAGAACTGGCCGGAAGGTGGCGCGGCCCTGGGAAAGATCCGTCGACTGGTGGGCATCAATCTGCTACTGGGGCTTCTGGTCGTGGCGCTGGCCAGCGCGCGTCCATTGTTCTGACCTGGCGGCGAGTCGAACTGACTGATCATCCATGAAAAAGCCGGGCGAGATGCCCGGCTCCTTTATTTATTGCAATGTCGCTTCAGGGGCGCGCTTCAACCTCAGCCTCTACACGACGGTTGATGGCGCGACCTGCGTCTGTGGAGTTATCGGCAACCGGACGGGATTCACCGTAGCCAACCGCATCGACCCGGCTGCTGTCCAGACCATGCTGATTGACCAGTACGTCGCGTACGGCGTTCGCGCGGCGCTCGGACAGGCGCTGGTTATACGCGTCGGTACCCACTGAGTCGGTATGCCCTTCGACGACGGTCGAGGTTTGACCATACTGTTTCATGAAGTCTGCCAGGTCTCGGATATCGTCCATGCTGTCCTGTTTGACTTCAGCACGATCGAAGTCGAACTTGACGTCCAGCTCCACACGAACGGGCTCGGCCACAGGCTCGGGCTCGGTGACCGGTGTTGGAGTCGGCTCGACGGTTTCAACCATCGCGACGGTCTCCTGCTCGGTGCCGTTGGCCCAGCAATAAGCTGCCGCCATACCGCCACCGATAAGGGCCCCATATCCTGCATAGGTACTGCTTTCTATCGCACCCAGCGCAGCACCGGTGACGCCGCCGACAGCCGCACAGCTGGGCCAATCCTGCTTCTGCACCCCTGCGCAGCCAGCCAGGAAGGTGGTCATTACAATCACGGGTACTGCTGTCCGTAAGCTACTCATTGGTTGAACCTCCTAGTTTGGGATCGGCCAGAGCGCCATGCAGACGGCATAAGCGACTCCAGTTGTAACGAGACTAGGACGGCATGTGCCACCGCGCTAGTCTTTACGCTTTGACAGATCGCGTAAGCTGCCGCCCTGCGATCTGTAACGCCTGACATCGAGGATCCTCGGATTGACCGTATCCAGCTCATCACAAACGCCGCAACAGGCATTGGCCGCACTGCTCGAACACCATGCTCCGACGCGGCTGCTGCATGTCGGCCGTAGCGATATGCCTGCAGTCGAAGCGTTTAGCCGCAGTCACGAAAATAGCTACGTCGAACGCGCCCCGGCCGCGTTTCTAACCGAAGAACTGGCCGGTCGCCGGTATGACCTGGCACTCATCGCCGATTGCCTGGAATATCTACCCAAACAGGACGGCCTACAACTGCTCGGCGGCATCCGTAATCTCAATGCCAGCCGTGTCGCGGTTTTGGTTGATTTGAATGCATGCGACTGGCGGATGTCCGACTTCTTTGCCCTCGCGCTGCAGGTCAGCGGCCGCTTCGAACGGGACGGGCAGACCCTGACCCTCCTCACCTACGACCTGCTTGATTACAAGCAGGTTCCGGATTGGTTAAACGCGAAGTTCTGGGCCAATCCGCAGATGTTTGGCAAATATTGGTGGTAGTAAATGATGACCGATGATTCTCAACGCGACGCCAATTGCCCCTGCGGTAGCGGCGATATGCTCGGTGAATGCTGTGGACGCTATCACCGCGGACTATCGGCCCCCAGCGCGGAACGGCTTATGCGATCGCGCTACAGCGCTTATGTGCTCGGGCTCATCGACTACCTGAAAGCCACGACACTGCCCGCCCAGCAGGGGTCGCTGGACCTCCAGTCGATGAGCGACTGGAGCGCTGGCAGCACCTGGCTGGGACTCGAAGTTGAAGAAAGTCAGCTTATCGGCGGCCAGCCGGAACATGCGCGGGTAAGTTTCACCGCTCGCTGGCACGACCTGGCCGGCGAACATGCTCAGCATGAGCGCTCGGCTTTCGTTCAGCATGACGGCAAGTGGTACTTCATCGATCCGACCGTCCCGCTCAAAGCCGGCCGTAACGATCCCTGCCCGTGCGGCAGCGAACAGAAATTCAAAAAATGCTGCGCCGCCTATCTGTAGTGCTTGCGAATAAAAAAGCCGGCACGTGCATCGCACCGGCCGGCCTTTATTTGCGTCATTGAGCGCTTATTTCTCGACGAACGCGCGCTCGATCAGATAGTGCCCCGGATCACCCATACGCGGCGATGCCTTGAGGCCGAAGCTATCCAGGACTTCGCTGGTTTCGGCCAGCATGCTCGGGCTACCACAGATCATTGCACGATCGTCCTCGGGATTAATTGGCGGCAGGCCGATGTCACGGAACAGCTTGCCGCTACGCATCAGATCGGTCAAACGCCCCTGGTTTTCGAACGGCTCGCGGGTCACGGTCGGGTAGTAGATCAGCTTTTCTTTAAGCGCTTCGCCGAAGAACTCGTTCTGTGGGAGATGCTCGGTGATGAATTCCCGGTAGGCAACCTCGTTCACGTATCGCACGCCATGGATCAGGATTACCTTCTCGAAACGCTCGTAGGTTTCGGGGTCCTGAATCACGCTCATGAACGGCGCCAGACCGGTACCCGTGCTCAACAGGTAGAGATGCTTGGCGGGAAGTAGATCGTCCAACACCAGCGTGCCGGTAGGCTTGCGGCTGATCATCAGCGAGTCACCTTCTTTCAGGTGCTGCAGGCGCGACGTCAGCGGGCCGTCCGGTACTTTGATGCTGAAGAATTCCAGGTGCTCTTCGTAGTTGGGGCTGGCGATGCTGTAGGCACGCATCAACGGCCGGCCTTCTACCTCCAGGCCAATCATCACGAACTGGCCATTTTCAAAGCGCAACCCTGGATTCCGGGTGGTTTTGAAACTGAACAACGTGTCGTTCCAGTGATGCACACTGAGGACTCGCTCGACGTTCAGGTTGCTCATGTACGGATTCCCCTTCTAGCGCGATGGGCGCTTCGATAATTTACGAAAGTCTACCGACACCGTTAGTATTCGTTAAACCAATATTAACGATATATCTTATCGGTTATATAGATATGCATTTTACGCTCCGACAACTTCAGGTATTCGTCTCGGTCGCCCGCCAGGAAAGCGTTTCTCGTGCCGCCGAGAGCCTGGCGTTATCGCAATCGGCCACCAGCACCTCATTAGCTGAACTGGAAAGGCAGTCTGGCTGCCAGTTATTCGACCGCGCCGGCAAGCGCTTGTGGCTGAACGCGCTGGGCCGCCAGCTTCTGCCGCAAGCGGTGAGCCTGCTCGATCAGGCCAAGGCCATCGAGGATCTACTGGCTGGCAAGACCGGCTTCGGCTCACTCAATGTCGGGGCAACGCTGACGATTGGCAATTATCTGGCCACGCTGCTGATTGGCAGCTTCATGCAGCGGCATCCTGAATGTCGGGTAAAGCTGCACGTGCAGAACACGGCACATATTGTCCAGCAGGTCGCACAGCATGAACTTGATCTAGGTTTGATCGAAGGCGATTGTCAGCACCCCGATATCGAGGTGCTGCCGTGGGTGGAGGATGAACTGGTAGTGTTCTGCGCGCCCCAGCATGCCCTGGCGGGACGTGCCGAAGTGAGCCTGGATGAGCTTTCACGCGAAGCCTGGATTCTCCGCGAGCAGGGTTCTGGGACGCGCCTTACTTTCGACCACGCCATGCGCCACCATCCGGCAAAATTGAACATCCGACTCGAACTGGCACATACCGAAGCGATCAAGCGAGCCGTCGAGTCGGGCTTGGGAATCGGCTGCATTTCGCGACTTGCGCTGCGCGATGCGTTTCGCCGTGGCAGCCTGATTGCTGTGGAAACCCCTGAGCTGGATCTGGCCCGACAGTTTTACTTCATCTGGCATTCGCTGAAGTACCAGACCGCGGCAATGCGCGAGTTCATCGAGCAATGCCGCGCGTTGACCGCGGGAATCCGGCGCAGTGATGAGATCGTGCTGCCGACTATCGCCTGATCAGCGTGCGTGATCGGCCACATCGAAGGGAAACGCCTGGCCGAACAGACGCATGAAGCAATCTGGTATCGCTTTTCACCTATCCAGCGCGCGACGCCTTCGTCAGTTGCTCGGAATCGACCCCATCTGTTGCAGCAGCAAAGCCGCCTGGGTTCGGGTACGGACGCCCAGCTTGCGGAAGATCGCGGTGACGTGAGCTTTGATGGTCGCCTCGGAAACGCTGAGTTCGTAAGCAATCTGCTTGTTCAGCAAGCCGTCACATACCATGGTCAGCACCCGGAACTGCTGGGGCGTGAGGCTGGCAAGGCCTTCGCTGGCCGCCTTGGCTTCCGGGCTGACATGGGCGACATCCTGAATATTACTGGGCCACCAGACGTCGCCGTCCAGCACAACTCGCACCGCTTGCTGAATGGTTTCCAACGAGCTGGACTTTGGAATGAAGCCGCTGGCGCCAAACTCGCGTGAACGGGCGACTACTGCCGCATCTTCCTGGGCGGAAATCATCACCACCGGCAACTGAGGGTACTGCCCACGAAGCAGCACGAGGCCCGAGAAGCCGTAAGCGCCTGGCATGTTCAGATCGAGCAATACCAGATCCCAGTCAGAGGTTCGCGTCAGCTGGGCTTCCAGTTCAGCGATGCTCGCCGCTTCGGAAAGCCGCAGGTCGTCGCCCAGACCAAGCGTTAACGCTTGCTGAAGGGCACTGCGAAACAGCGGATGATCATCGGCGATAAGGATTTCGTAAGCAGCCATGGCAGACCTATAGTTTTTATTGGCGCTTCACCGGCCTGAAGCCGGTTGCCGACATCAGGCCGACATGAACCCGGATATTGCTCGGGGATGGACCGGGGTGATGATATCGCGCCACCACTGGAAATTCGATTCCCGTTCCGCATTTAATCAGGCATACCGGCGAGCCGAACGTGAATCAGTGGCGAAATACATCGCTTTGATGCAAAGTCTGCGGCTTTCTCACGTGAGCCCGAACATGCGTAACCAAGCCCTCCGAGCCGATTTTCTGATGCTTATCACGGCGATGATCTGGGGAAGCGCATTCGTCGCTCAGCGAGTCGGGATGGATAACATCGGCCCGTTCCTCTTCACCGGTCTGCGCTTCGCATTGGGTGCGATCGTGCTGCTGCCGCTGGTCCTATACCAAGGCCGCGGTGCGGCCCGACATGAACCTTTCCTGCAGCGAGGCTTGCTGCTCGGGGGCCTCAGCATGGGGCTTGCGCTGACCTTGGGGATCAACCTGCAGCAGGTCGGCCTTCTTTTCACTAGCGTCACCAACTCCGGATTCATCACGGGTCTCTACGTGATAGTCGTGCCCCTGCTGGGGTTGATTATTGGCCAGAAAACCGGAATGGGCACCTGGCTGGGAGCGATTCTGGCGGTGTTTGGTATGGCCCTCCTCAGTATCGACGAGAACTTCCAGGTTGCCTCCGGAGACTGGATACAGCTGGCCGGCGCCTTCGTATGGGGCGTGCATGTATTGCTGGTGAGCTTCTTCGTTGGCCGCCACGACGCCATTCGCCTGGCGTTTCTGCAGTTTGTCACCTGCGCGATGGTTAGCCTGGTGCTGGCCGGTCTGTTTGAAGAAGCCAGTCTAAACAGTATCTGGCTGGCGGCTCCGGCATTGATCTATGGCGGCATGTTCGCGGTTGGCGTGGGCTACACCTTGCAGGTCGTTGCGCAGAAGCATGCGATCGCCTCCCATGCGGCCATCATCCTCTCGCTCGAAGCGGTATTTGCCGCTATTGCCGGCGCGCTGTTTCTCGAAGAAAGTCTCAGCCTGCGCGGCTACTTTGGTTGCGCGCTGATGTTCGTCGGCATGCTCGCCGCGCAGCTCTGGCCACGCAAGACACCGCCAGTAATAGCCGGCGCCGAGGTTCGGCAAACGGCCATGCACTGACTGAAACTTTTAGCTAGCGGCGACAGTGCGACGCTAGCGCGCGGTGGGTAACGTCTTCGGGATCCGGCGTACGGTGCTGTTTGGCAGCCAGATAGTGATCGGTGAATGCATCGAGCCAGGTATCGAGCGCCTCCGCCGCCTTGTCATCGCCTGCCAATCCCAGGCACAGCGCAGCGACCTCGGCGGTGCACAGGTGCTCGCTACGCGTGGAGCGACGCAGGCGATAACGTGACAACACCTCAGCATGCAGACTCAACACCGGTATGTGATTCAGATAAGGGCTCTTGCGAAACATCTTTCGCGCTTCGGTCCAGGTCGCATCGAGCAATATGAACAATGGGCGCTTGCCTGCAACCGTCTCGACTCCCGACACCACCCGGTCCGGCTCGGCATACTCGCCCGGGAATACCACGAACGGCTGATATCGAGAATCAGCGAGCAGCTCCAGCAAGGCCGGATCCACGCCAGTCCGCTGCCAGGTGAAAGCGTACGTGTCAGTCACGACGTCGGCAATTAACCACCCGGTGTTGCTCGGTTTCAACGGCTCGATGTCGTGCATGATCAGGCACACCGCGCTGCTGGACCGCACGCGCGGAAGCCAATCGCAGAGACAGTGGCTGGTCGTGATGCGACAGCGTACGCAGCGGGGCGTACGCGAACCCCGCGCAATAAAAGGCTTGGCGCTACGAGCCAGGCGCGCCTCGCGCAAACGGGCTACGGCATGTGGCATTAGGATTTCGACCGATTCGGGTGGGGCGGCAGTCTACCAGCCCGGCTGTAATCGATGGCGCCGCTGAACCGTGCAGACGGACATCGGTCGAACGACGGCAGTCACCAGGAGATCACCATGCACCGTTTGACCACTCTATTCACGCTTTGCCTCGCCCTGCCATTCGCCCATACCGCTTCTGCACAGGATCAAGCGCTCGGCCAGCTGCTCGAAAAGGTCGCCCGCGAAAGCAGCGTCGGCACCCCGCGCGCAATCAATTCAGACCTCCTAGACGAAGGCTACAGCGTCGACGGCAACGAGCTGGTCAACCACCTGAGCGTACAGCCCCGCCATGCCGCACAGATGCGGGACAACCCACAGCAAGTCCGCACCCAGCTGGCTGCAAGTGTTTGCAGTAACGAGGGCCTGCGTCAGCTGATGAACCAGGGAGCGGTGTTGCGCTTCGAGTTCAGCGAATATCAAAGCAAGAAGCCAATCACCACCGAACGGTATCGCTCCAGCGACTGCTGAACCTGGCTTGCTCTCGCCAAGGCAGCAGCAGTGCTACCTCCGACGACTCCTCCTAGCGCAACACACGCGGGTCTCCCTTGCCCGCCACCGCAGCCGCTTCGTCAGGTTTGAGGAGCGCCGTTCGCGGCAGGTTGAGCAGCCGCGCGCACGCCGCGAGCACATTGGCCCAGGACGCCCGATTCGCGAACTGCATGCCAGCTTCACCCAGGGTGCCCCCGCGATTGCGATAGCCCAGGTCCGCGTTGCGCCGCACGCCCGGCAAGATAGGCCAAAGGTGGCCGCGCGCCACCTCAGGCCGCATGTGGGTAAGCAACACGCGCATTTCCATCCGCTCGGGAAATAGCCGCTCGGCCACCATCCGCCGCAAGCGCATCTACTTCCCATTGATCGCGCGGCGCCCGGAACCGCCCCGGCTCCTGCATATAAACCAGACGATAGGCGACATCAGCCTCATCCAAACGAGCGGCGGTGCGCTGCATTTCAGTCAGCTGATAGCTACCGTTTGCAATCCAAAGGATCGTGCTGGTTCCGACCCGTTCAGCCACAATGATTGCGCCATCTTTTGCGAGCTGCTCGGCCTGCGCCTAGGTGACCGGATCGCACTCGATCTTCCGACCGAATCTGTTCTAGGACGCGTAGCGCCGCATTCCGGCATGTTCATGAACTAATGTTAGGCTTGAGTGCCGGGGCGAAAACAGTTCGCACCAGACCCGGCCGAACAATGCACGCGCGGCGCCGGGCGGCACTTCAGGTTCCATTACAAGGGAGACGTGTATGCCTTTCGAACCGGATGATTACCTGTCGCGACATTTCAAGACCAGCGGCACTGAGCTGTCGAAAAAAATTGACGAGCTGGTGGCGCTAGCCGTCCCACCCGCCAGCCAGAACCTGCCGTTGTACAGGGAAATGCTTGTCACCACTCTACGCATGGCACAGGCCGACCGAAGCCGCTGGGATGCGAAGATCCTGCTGCAGACGATGCGAGAGATGGAGCATGCCTTCAGCCGGCTCGACCAGTTCAAGCGCCGCCGCAAGGTCACTGTCTTCGGTTCGGCCCGAACGCCTATCGAGCACCCCCTTTATGCACTTGCACGGGAGCTCGGCGAAACACTGGCCCGTTATGACCTGATGGTTATTACAGGCGCTGGCGGCGGCATCATGGCCGCCGCACACGAAGGCGCCGGTACGGATAACAGCCTCGGACTGAACATCACCCTGCCCTTCGAACAGCATGCCAATCCCACGGTGGACGGTACCGACCACCTGTTATCCTTTCACTTCTTCTTCGTACGCAAGCTGTTCTTCATTAAGGAAGCTGACGCACTGGTGCTTTGCCCGGGCGGTTTCGGAACCTTGGATGAGACGCTGGAGGTACTGACGCTGATACAGACCGGAAAGAGCCCGCTGGTGCCGGTCGTGCTGCTGGATGAGCCCAACGGCTCGTTCTGGAAAGACGCGCTAAGCTTTATGCGTCACCAGCTAGAGGGTAATCGCTACATTCTGCCGACCGATATGCGCTTGATGCGACTGGTAGATAATGCAGAGGATGCTGCAGCTGAGATCGACAATTTCTATAGCAACTTCCATTCAAGCCGGTGGCTAAAAGATCGCTTCGTCATGCGCATGAACCATGGCCTGACAGAGGACGCTCTTGCTTACTTGAATGATGAGTTTTCCGATCTCTGTCTGAAAGGCCAGTTCGAACAACAAGCCTGCTGCGAAATGGAACTGGACGAGCCGGAACTGCAATCGCTACCCCGGCTTAGCTTCGTTTTCAACGGCCGTGACCATGGTCGTCTACGCGAGCTGACCGACTTCATCAACTCCCAGTGCAACTGGCGAGCCTAAAGGAGAAGTCAGTAGAAACTGTGCCTGCGGGAGGCTAATCGAACGAGCCACCTCGCAATAGCCTTCCGATCATTTCCAGGGGATAGCCTCGGTAACTCAGAAAGCGACCCTGACGGGCCTTTTCTCGCTGGTCACCCGGCAATTCTCCGAACTTACGCAGCCATACCTCATGGAGTTGCGCATTCCAATCAAAACCACTGTCGCGCAGGGCCTGCTCGATAACCTCACGGGCCAATCCTCGTTGAGCCAGCTCCTCGCGGATTCGCAACGGGCCGTAGCCCGCATTGGCGCGCATACGCACGAAGCTCTCGAGGTAGCGGGCCTCGCTAAGAAGCCCCTCCTCGGCCAGACGATCCAGCGCCGGCTCGATCAACTCGGCTGGCGCACCGCGCAAGCGCAACTTACGGCTCAGCTCAATGCGCCCGTGCTCGCGACGGGCCAGAAGATCCATGGCTGCCCGCCGCACGGCAGCGGGACTATCGAGCACAACCGGCATATGAATCAGAGATCGGCTTCGACCAGGTCTTCAGCAACCGGGTTTGCCTTGGTGTTCGGCGCAACTACCAGCAACTTGTCGCGAATCTGCTGTTCGATCTCGCGGCCGATTTCTGGGTTCTCTTCCAGATATTTGGCGGCATTAGCCTTGCCCTGACCGATCTTGCTGCCTTTGTAGGCGTACCAGGCGCCAGACTTTTCGACCAAGCCCTGCTGCACACCGAGGTCGATAACCTCGCCATTGCGGTAGATGCCCTTGCCATAGAGAATCTGGAATTCGGCCTGACGGAACGGCGGCGCCACCTTGTTCTTGACGACCTTGACGCGGGTTTCGCTGCCGACCACTTCGTCGCCTTCCTTCACCGCACCGGTACGGCGGATGTCGAGACGAACCGAGGCGTAGAATTTCAACGCGTTACCGCCAGTGGTGGTTTCGGGGCTGCCGAACATCACGCCGATCTTCATACGGATCTGGTTAATGAAGATCACCAGGCAGTTAGCATTCTTGATATTACCGGTGATCTTACGCAGCGCTTGCGACATCAGACGCGCCTGGACGGGAAGCAGTACGGACACGGGTTCACATAGGCAGGTGCCTACGAAACCAAAGCGCTGCAAAACCATGCCGCTCATACCTTTCACCCTTGCGGAAGCTCGATTTCTCTCTAAGATCCCTACCTGAACCTATTTCAGATAGGCGCGAGATGAGCAGGACATCAGAAAATTTCGTTGATGGTATCAGAAGCTGCTGCTCCAAGGACATCCTCGCCTACGTAGAGCAGCATCCTCCGCGTCGGCGGGCGCCGCACATCCGCGACTTTTTCATGCTTGCGCATGGACTCGATCCAGAATGGCACCGAAAACCGGTTGTCATTACAAATGCATGTCGTCAATTCCTGTCAAACCGACGTAATGCCACTTCTGAAAAGACCGGGAAAACTGTAAAAGAAGTAACTGTTATCTCTGATTACAGTGCGGTACACCTGTACTTAAACAAACTTCAAAAAGCAAAAAAGCTGCCGAGCAACACCCTTCTGCCGCCCATACCAGACTCGTCAGATGTATTCTCAGAAAAAGAATGCAACATCCTCGGATACTTGACACTAAAACATGCCATTGAAGCCGCATCAATGGATGATGCTTTGAACGACATCTCAGACCAAATCGAAAAGCACAGATCAGTGATTTTGACGCGTTGCCAAAGCATAGTCACTGAAGGATATACCAAGTTCAAGCAGACTAAGGACATGATCCTAAGTAGCGACCTGAACGCCATGCGACTGACAGATGACAATCTCGACCCTACACAGAAAGCATTCAGAAGTGGCCAGCGTATTAGTTTCTTTTCGAAAAGCCACCCAAAAGGCTTTATTAATACGGTAGCGTATCTGGCCGAAGAGCAGAACGGGCTGTATACACGTCGTTCTTTCCCTGGGGCTCATCATGTAAATTCATGGTCAGCTTATGAAGTCAGGCAGCACTTAGGAATAACCGACGAATTCGCGGTCGCCGCAATGTGCATCATCATTGATGAACTTGGCATAAACGTCTCTGACCTTGCCAATGCAAAAGTCAAAAAAACAAAAGAAGGACAGTTCGTAACCATCAGGGAAGATGGTGGAGTTACAATTACGACGCTCAAGCCCAGAGCTAATAAATTGATAGAGCGGCACGCTCCTAAAGCAGATCGAGATGGCGCAGAAACTCTGGATGCTAACACAGTTCTGTGCATGCTCCTGCAAATGCGCGAGCGACATGCCCAAGCACTGAAATCCAACTATTTATTCGTACTTGATGGATCGAGTAAAACTCGAGCTGGAGAGGAAGAGGTATACAGGATTTTGGACACCAGAAGGAAGCTCGCCTTCAAATCCATCATAGACTCCCTGCCAGAGTGGGTGGGCAAGGCAGAGCCATCAATGCCAAAAATCAGAGTCTCACGCGGGCTGTTGAAATGGATTGAAAGTGGTGGCGATACTCTCGAAACTACGATTTACCTGGGTAACTCTCTGCTGACAGCATTGAGAAACTATATCCCACCTTCGATTCAAGAGTTCGTTTACCGAAAGAGGCTCCGCGACCATCAAAACATCCAGTTACTCATCACGGCAGAGTTGACAGCGCCTGCCAGCGATGACAAAGGCTGGCCTTACGAGCGCGCCAAGAGCCAGTTAATTGAGGCTGTACAATATCTAAGGGCTATCAGCCAAAAATCAGAAACTAATAACCCAGAGCAAAAACTTACTTTCCTTTGCTCGCCAGAAGGCATCGAGCTTATCGTCTCCTACGCGAAACACGGGACAAAAGAAGAACTCATTTCAACCTGCAAAAAAATCATCACAAAGATCGAAGATGAAGGTAGCCGAAAGATGATCAAGCTACTTGCGGACACTCCTCCCAAGCTAATGAATTTCGATCTGCTTGAGGTGAACGCTCATGAATAATGAAAAAATAAAAAACCTCACGCCATCGGCAGCAGCTTCACAAACTGTACTCCCTAATTGGATTCACCCTTCCTCCTCGGAAATGGAATGGTACGTCCCTAAAACCGGCACAAAAGTCTCTGCATCTGATAAACCAAGCACTGCTAAATATGTAAAAATCAGCTTCGACTATGAGTTATTCGACGAGTCCTCCACAGCAGACCTCGTGTGGAATTTGTTTATCCGGGACTTACAGGCTTCAGCTATTGCCCTGGTCGAAAGCTCAAAGTCAAGACGCCCCCATGCTCTCGTCCACTTCGTGAGAACGGCTTTCGAAATTGCCGACCATGTTTATGAGGCGAGGCATCGCTCAGCCCAGGCTCCTAAGATCGTCACCTTGGCTGATATCACGCTGGAAGATATCAAAACCTTCCTGGAAGCTCACGACTTAACGCTCATGGGCATAAATATCGCCGAACTTCACTCAAAACTAGGCCCAGCATCTAGAGGTTTCGGTAACATTGTTCCTCTAATCTCAGAAATGCAGATCCCATCAATCACTAAAAAAATTATAATTCAAAAACTGAAAAGCAACACTGACAACTGCCGAGAGTTCGCCTGCACCTATACTGCAGATGAGGATAACAAAACAGACAACCTCAGCATATCCACAATTCAAAACAAGTGCACAAACTTAACCTACTTGCATGCCACCAAAGAGCATCAAGCCCACCGCTTCGAGGTGGGAGCACATTTAATTTCGGATGCACTTAATAGCGTCTCCGGGAGCTTTGTCGAAAAAAACCAAACTCCCTTAATGCCTGCAAACATAGCTTTCCACTACATTAGCAACGCGATTGTCTTCCATCGAGACTATGCTCCACACATTCGCAAGTACATCCAAAAGCTCGATGACTACTACAACAAGGAAATCATCGCAAAATATGCTGCAAGCACCATAAGATCAAATGTACACATCTTCAAGAAACAAACTTTTGAAGCCGTAGCAATCCCCAAGGCACTGCGACATCTCAATATCAAAACCTATGGTAAATGCGGCAGCACCAGAGGTGGAATAGATTGCAACTCGGTAATGCGCGACCACATCTCTACTGACGAGCTAATCGACTTCTACGCCATCACAACACGCATCCTTATTCACACTTTTTCGGCATGCCGAGCATTGAGTGCTGCCTTGCTTGATGCGAACTGTCTTACAGTTTCAAAGCTGGATGGCTTATGGGATTTAAAACTTAAGATCCCAAAAACCAGTGACAGCCATGAACTTGAAACGATCAAGCGCCCAATTCCTAAAGTCATTTGGGACTTCATTTACGAGTACATTGAGTTCATGGAGGGTCGCCACCCGAACATGACCTCCATCTGGCCCTCCGGTGCAAATAAAGGGAAAGACCGAAATGAGGTGACTCTCCGTAAAAAACTGGATCAATATTCTGATTGGATTCAAGTACCCAAAATAGGCGAAACCAGGTGGTATGCGCGCCCCCATCAGTTCAGGCGTTTCTTCGCTGCCTTTTTCTTCTACCTAAGCGGAAGCACTGAAATTGAGTCGTTGCGGTGGATGATGGGCCATATCGAACCTAGCGTGACGCTTTACTACGCCAATATCGCAAATCAGCCTGATTGGGAGCGAGACACACTAGAGTTCTTAACAGATTTCCTTGAGGGTCATGTTGGCAAAGACGTATTACTCGACGAAGATCTGGAGAAAGATTTTGCCGAGCGCGAGCTCGAAGTCAAACTTGGTGACCATACTTTGCTGTCTGAACATCTTCAAGAATTGGCAAGCCTTCGGGAAATAAAAATTCAAATCATCAACAATCAGAAAGTCTTTATTTACGCGAGCAAATAATATGAGCCGATATTCAAAGGGTGAAACCTCAGCAGCCAAGCTCCAGGAGAAGCAGGCCAAAACACAAAGCCTGCTGACTAAAGTCTTGCTGATAAGAAAAGCCATTGAAGATCATAAAAGACTGCCTTCTCTGGACGCACTTAAGAGCAAGAGGGGTATACCATTCAAGGCGGCACTCGCCTGGGAAGACACCGAGCTCGAAGTCACCTCCTGCTCTTACAATACATCGCGAGAACCCTACAACATCGAATACTCAGACCAGCTGGCAGCCGCTCTAGAGGCATATAACAATCAAACTCCCGCCACTGTACCGCCCCCACCTCAAAAGCGAATAACCCAGCGCTCACAGCAAGAAGAAATCTCAACTCTGAAAGGTCAAATCGACTATCTCACGAACACTTTGGCTGAAATGTATAGGGCGTATATGCAACTTACTGCGAGAGTGGACGAGCACACTCGCCAGGATCTCAGATATCAGCAGGTTCTAAGAAGCCACACTCAGGCACTTGATAGAGCCCGTCTCAGCTTGGTGAAGCCATGATACATGTAGCGAACGCTCCGCGCCTTGACTTCCTTTTCAATCACGGCCACACCACGCCACCGCCTCTTCCGATGCTATTTGATTCCCGTGGAAACTTTTGCTGGGAGCTCAATAGCTTTATTACAAGTTTTGGCGGCGGCGCCAATAGTTATGGGGCCCGCCCCGCAGTTAAAACAGTGTTTAGCTATGCTCACACTCTAAATGTCTTCCAGGAATACATAGAACTTCACAAATTAACTATTTTCGATGTCACTGACGAGACCCTGTACGATTTCGTCAGGCACAAACAAGACTCTAAAACGGCAAATTCAACCACTATCAAAAGAACCATAAGGCGCATACTAGCCCTGTTAGAGCACACACAAAATGAGAATAAATTCCATAACTTACTTACTACCAACCCTAGCGCGCACAACTTTCAAATAAACGCCACAGAAGATTACTATAGACTTAACAGACGAACACCACTACGATTTCTGACCCACCCATGCATAGATGAGCTAAAGGACACTCCGACTGAGCCGGTAAGCTTCATCCGAAACAATGAGATAAACGCATGGCACGATGCCGTTTATGAATACAGTTCCAACCAGTATATAATTGATAGATGGTACATTCTTGCCACTTTACTTGAACACACTGGCAGCCGCATAGAAGAGGTCATCAACATCCCAGCAAGCTCAATTATTAATGCATTCAAGAATAATGACCTCGTAAGGAACATCCCAGTTTTAAAAGGCAAGTACAAGGGATGCTTACGCCAAGTTAAAATACCCAAGGGAGAGCTTTTAGAAATTTACAAATTCATTATACTTACTCGAACTAAACATCCTCACAGCGAGCTTCACGACAAAATCTTCGTCAGTGAGGAAACTGGATACCCTTTGGCGCGAAGCACCTTCAACTCCTATTATAAGGCAGTTATCAACTCTTCAAAATACGCAGAGTTCCTTGAAGGCATTTCCTACCATAATTTTCGTCACCGCTACTTCACTATATTGGTCGCAACGAACATCAGTAAGCTTTCAAAAATGTCGAAGGCCAATATTCTAGATGTAGCAATGTCCATTGCTCGCAAGGACTCATATCACGCATCCAAGAGTACGCTCTCGACTTACATTCACCTCACACAAGATGCTGAGATACAAGACATCCTGAAAGCAGAACCAGATGCGTCCGCTACCCTCCAGTCTATCCAGAGCATTGTCGAAGCAAATGACGGTAGATCCACCGACGAAAAGCTCGCGGCGATACAGGCTCTATTCAAAACCAAGTCCCCTTAAGATACGACGGTTGCTATTCTCACCGGCGGTCTACCGAAGCCCGCTAGGGAGAACGTCTCATGAGGAGGTACAGATGTCTTGGATCAGAAGGCTATCGCTTCGGCTCTTCCCCGATAAACGCCCGGCATGGGTGCAGCAGCAGGAGCGAGATTTCATAGCCGCCGTAAACTCGCTCAAGACGCTCCATGTCCATGAGGGTGGAAGGATGTCCATTGATCCGGAAGAGATCCGCGAACAGGTTACCGATCCCGGTTGTCTGTCCCATCTGGAAATGAAACGTCTTTAGGGGCAGCCAGCCTCGGGCCGATGTGGCATTCTTATCAAGATCATCTAGCGCGTAGTGCCCGCGCGTTAAGTCTAGAGGGGAGAGTGACATGCAACGGACGCCTAGCCAGCTCCTCTGCCGATTGTTCGACTATGCGGAAGAGAGCCTGAAGGAGCTAGAGCCTTCTCGCTATCAGCTTTCAAGCCCGAAAAATGAGGTCTTCACGCCCGATTTTCTCTCAGTGCTTCCAGGGCTGCACTTCGATCAACAACTCCCAGGGGATAGTATCTGGCTTCAGATTGATCGCTTGGAGGAAACTCGCAGCCCCAGGCCTTCTGAAGGGGAATATCACGAGCTTATTAAGCTCAGCGAAAATCCAAGAAAAGCACCGGCCATCAACGAGCAAGCGCTGCTTCAGCGTATTAGCGAGCGCAAAGATAGCGATCCCGAAGAAGACCTGCGCAGGTTGAGAAGCTAGTCCGTGATGCTGCTGGAGCAGCTCTTGCGGAGTACCTTGTGCAGTGGGATTTGTGGGCTGAGGTTGAGAAGCCCCGTCGCAAGACTATCGACCTGTACGGCGATCTCTTTGCGCTCATGCAAGAGATGGAGACAGGTAAGGCTGCCCGCGAGTTGGTATGGGGGGTTGGTGTTAGTACGTGGATGCTCACTATCGACCAAGGCCCTCAACCTTTTCACTACCCTTTGCTGACTCAAGCCACCGACATTAGTCTCAATGAGTCAACGATGGCTCTTGAGGTGCGTCCGCGTGCCACGCATCCGCAGATCGAATTCGATGCGATGGTCAATGCGGGCATACCTGGCGCGAGTAAATGTGAGAAATCCATTCGAGACCATCTGACACTTAACGCGGATTCACCTATGAATCCGTTTATGCCCTCCAGCTTCTCTGATGTGCTGAAGCTTGCCGCTCGTAATTTGGATAGTCGCGGTCAGTACATCCAGTGCATGGCCTCTGGCCAAGCTATTCCCGAGGCAGGCGAGGTTTTTCAGGTCACTGACACTTGGGTCATGTTCTCCCGGCCAAAGCCAAGTAATTGGCTGATCAACGATTTACGTAGGATTCGTGAAAATCTCCAAGTCTGTGCAGAAATACCAATAGGCCCTCTGGCACTCGTCACTCCGCCGTCCCCTTTCGCTGTGGACTGTGAGAGTGTGATCTTTCGGGGGTTGTCTAGCCGAAGCACGGGTGGATCCACGGTCGAACCTAAAGAGCTCTATTTTCCGCTTCCCTATAACGATGAACAGGTGACCATCGTTCAGCGCCTTGAGCATTCAGCTGGCGTAGCCGTTCAGGGCCCTCCTGGAACTGGGAAGACGCACACTATCGCAAATATCATCTGTCACTACCTAGCAACAGGTAAGCGGGTTCTGGTGACCTCGCGCGGTGAGCAAGCATTGAAGGTCTTGCAGGCCAAAATCCCAGCAGAAGTACGACCGTTAACGGTGGCGCTACTCACTAACGACCGCGAAGGCATTCGACAATTTCAAGGATCCATAGAGGCGATCCAGCACCAGGTCTCGCAAATCTCCCCCGCCTTGGCGCGCGCAGAAATTCAACGTCTGCACCAGTCAATAGACCTTGCACATTCCGAGCTCGTACGCCTCGATCGTCGAGTCAATGAGATTGCGCTCGAACAGCTGACCGAGATCCAAGTAGATGGCGTCCGGTATCGAGCGGAGCAGCTTGCTAACTTGTTGATGGAAAGTGGAAGCGAATATCACTGGTTTGATGATGAGCTCTCACTAGCCGACGAGCACGCTGCGCCTTTTGATGCTGAAATCGGGAAAGCCCTCCGCGAGGCTCGCCGAGAACTTGGTGATGACCTTGTATACGTGACTGCAAGCATTCCTGATTCTACGCAGCTGCCAACTATTGAAGAGCTCGGAAAACTACACGCTTCACTCTGCCAACTGAAAGCTCTTGATCAAACTTTTGATCAAGGTGGCATCCTTGCTTTGAGATCGAACGACGATACGGTGTTAGCTGCCGCAAGGGCATTGGACGCTGAGCTTGATACATGCCTGGAAGGGCTTGTTGCGCTTCACGAAGGTGGCGAGAGCGAAGTGGCATGGTCATCTCAATTACGAACGAAGATATTCAGCAAGCGCTTCGACAGTGAGGTGGCAGTGCTGACCAGTATGCTTGTCGGTGCCCAGCAACTGGTGCAACGTCGTAAGGAGCTGCTGGAAAACAGTGTTGAGTTTCCCCAGGCCGGGTTAGATTGCGAGAAGACTGCGACAGCAATCGGACGGGCAGCAAAATCTGGCAAGCCGTTTGGCCTGATGAGCTTTGGAGCGTCTGAAGCCAAAGCAAACATCAGTCTGATAAGAATAAACGGTTCTGCGCCCAAAACTGCGGAGCATTGGGGCGTTGTCTCGGAATACCTTCAGCTCCATCAAGATGTGAAGACCTTTACATCTCGTTGGAATCCGGTTGCAGAGCTGCTGGATATTCCGAAACTTCAAGGCGGTATCGCTCATCTCCGCCACCTTGAGTTGACTATCACCACTGTGCAGATTGCTATCGAGCTGTGTAGCCGATTGAACGACCGTGTCATGGGGCTCTGCAGCCACGTTTTCAAGGATGAGCCACCACACTTACATCAGATGAAACTGCCCGAGTTAAAGGCGTTTCGTGATCAAGTGCGCCACCATCTGATGCGTTTGGATTTGAATATGGCCATGTCATCGCTGGCGATACTCCAAGCTAAGATAGCGAACCATGGCGGGCCGATCACTGCGAAATTCCGCACCTTCATTCAGGCGCAGCTGGGTAATGTGGAGCAGGAAACTCAGCAACTAGTCACTTCGTACAGCGACCTTCTTGCTGAGCTGCATCGCATCGAAGGGTTGGCTGATTTATCTAACCAAGTTCGTGCCGGCGCAGAGCAGTTGAGGATGGCTGGCGGCGAGAAAATAGCACAAAGAGTGCTGACCGAAACCGTGCCAGATGGCGGGGAAGATACCGCTATGCCGTCTTCGTGGAAGGAGGCTTGGCAGCATGCGCGAATCCGATCTCACTTAGAAACTATTGAGGCCCGTCATGAGCTCGTAGCGCTCAATGCCAAACGTAGCGATTTGGAGTCGGGGCTAGCGAGGATGTATCGGGACGTAGTTAGCCGTGCTGCTTGGTTGTCGACCAAAAGTAACGCGAGTCCGATGGTACTTCAGGCATTGGCTGGTTACTCGACTGCAGTGCGCAAGATTGGTCAAGGTACAGGGCCGAATGCCGAAAGGTATCGTCGGGACGCTCAGCAGTGCATGCAGGACGCGGCTGGTGCCGTACCGTGCTGGATCATGAGTCACGCCAAAGTATCCGAATCGATGCCCGCAGATATTGGTGCTTTCGATTTGGTGATCGTCGATGAGGCGAGCCAATCTGATCTATGGGCTCTTCCTGCCATCGTCCGGGCCAAAAAGGTACTGGTGGTTGGGGATGACAAACAAGTATCCCCAGACGGCGGGTTTAAATCGAGCAAGCGTATCGGGGAGCTTCGTAGTCGCTACTTAAGCGATCAACCCTATGGCGCTGATATGACGCCGGACAAGTCCCTGTATGACTTGGCGGCAAGAGTATTTGCCGGTCAGATGGTCATGCTACGTGAGCACTTCCGATGTGTGCCCCCAATCATCACCTACTCCAATCGGTTCTATAACGGGGCGATCCAGCCCCTGCGAATTCCTCGCCCGTCCGAGAGGCTTGAACCGCCGCTGGTAGACATCTATGTGAAAGATGGGGTTCGCAACAAAAAAGGATGCAATGCGCTCGAAGCGCAGGCTATTGCTGAAGAAATTCAGGCTTTGATCAGCGACGAGAAATACGCAAATCGAACAATCGGTGTGGTAACCCTGCTCGGTGGCATGGAGCAAGCGAAGCACATCGACACACTCGTGCGCGAACGTTGTTCGGCCACCGAGCTCCATGCCCGTGAGTTTTTATGTGGAGACGCGGGTACGTTTCAGGGGAGCGAACGCGACATCATCTTCATCTCTCTGGTAGCGGATCAAGAGAACTGCCATCCGTTGTCGGGTGTTGGCGCGGAGCAACGATTCAACGTGGCAGCGAGCCGCGCACGTGACCGCATGTATCTGGTGCGGTCTGTGACATTAGAGCATTTGTCGCCTAAAGACCTTCGGTGCACATTGCTGGAGTACTTCAGCAAGCCTCTCATCGATCAACAGGTTGAACCGGACGGATTGATAAAGCTTTGTGAGTCTGGTTTTGAAGAGCAGGTATTTAGCCGACTTGTCGAGCGCGGTTTCCGCGTTATCCCTCAAGTGAAGAGCGGTGCGTTTCGTCTCGATATGGTGGTAGAGGGCGCTAACGATAATAGGTTGGCTATCGAGTGCGATGGTGACGCCTTCCATGGGCCGGATCGTTGGGAAGCAGATATGAATCGTCAGCGAATCCTCGAGCGCGCAGGATGGACGTTCTGGCGATGCTTCGCTTCGTCCTGGAGCATGCATAAGGAAGAAATATTTGACGAGTTGCTCCAGCGCTTGGCGGAGCTTGGTATTGAACCCACCGGTGCATTGGACAAGCTGCCTGCGTTGGTAGAACTGCGTACTTGGACAGAGTCGAGTCTTGATGGCGCCGATA
The DNA here is from genome assembly GCF_003325755.1 of Pseudomonas sp. SST3. The sequence continues at coordinate 158,700 of NZ_QORI02000003.1, forward strand.
GTGGCGAGCTTGATGAGCAACATTTTAATGATCCGTCAGGGCAGCGAGTCGGCAACAGCGGGGTATCCAATGCTTGACGGAGACAAACTCTGAGCAATCACGACCGTGAGCAAAAGGAATTTACCCGGCATGAGCCGGATGAGACCGAGTTATGCAAGTGAGGCGAATTCCATGTCTGACGTTGTGGTGAGGCTTGGTCAGGCTCTTCTGAACCGGCAGGGCCTGGACGTGTTTGGCGAACGGCCAGTGACAAGCCGGCAGCCACCATCGCAAGGGAGGCGACAAGCTCGAAAGAGAAGTGTCTATGCCCGATCCCCAGCTCGATGACCTAGCCTCGCACACCAATAATTTCATCCCAGCGTGTGGTGTACCGCTGGCTTAGCATTTCCCGACGCATAGCCCAAACTGGCGTCGCAGGCACTCGCCCAATACGCACAGTATCTCTTCCTTCTCTCCGGTTAATCTGGTCAATAACTGCCATCAGCCGCTCGGCACCATCGCGTGGTTTGGGTGCAAATAGATCCGGTGTCAGCTCGCCGCGTTGACTTAAATTCATGAGCAAGATGGAACACTTGGAGAATAGGTAGCCGGGACGGTAGATCTGCCCTAAGCCCCGCTGGGCCATAGCCAAAATTTCGCGGGTATCGTCTGTTGGGGTGGGTAGGGCCAAGGTGATGGCATCAGCGTAACGTGGCCCATTGCGATCAGCCAGCTGGGTCTGGAGCCCTACTTGGATAGTGCTACACAGCGAGTTCTGGGCGCGCAGCTTTTCGGCTGCTCGAGCCACGTAGGCAGCTAGTGCTTCCCGAATCGGCGGCAAATCTTTCTGACGCGCTCCAAACATCTTGCTCGAGCAGATGGCTTCCTTAGGCGGGGGGCCGTCATTGAAGCCAATACAGCTCACACCACGAAGTTCACGCGCCGTGCGCTCCATGGTCACACCGAAGGACTTTCGCAATGTGCCGATATCGAACTGAGCCAGTTCCCAAGCGGTAGAAATGTTCAGAGCTGATAGCTTGGCAGCCGAGCGGTGCCCCACGCCCCACACCTCTGACACCGGCGCCAACCGGAGCAATTTCTCTTGACGGACAGGGTCGGTCAGATCGAGCACTCCACCAGTGGCCTTCCATTTCTTCGCTGCCCAATTCGCGAGCTTGGCCAAGGTCTTGGTGGTGCTGATGCCTACTCCGACCGGCATCCCAATTTCATGGGCTAGACGGTTGCGAATGCTTCGGCCTAGCTCAGCTGGATCGGCAACTCCGGTCATGTCGCCCCAAGCCTCATCGATAGAGTAAACCTCAATGCCTGGCAGCATCTCAGCCATCACACGCATTACCCGATTGCTGATGTCTGCATAGAGGGTGTAGTTACTGGAGCGTGCCACCACTCCTTGTCGGCGCATCTGCTCGCGCACTTGGTAGTAGGGGGCACCCATGCCAATACCAAGCTCCTTGGCTTCGGCTGTGCGAGCAATTACGCAGCCGTCATTGTTGGATAGCACTACGACTGGCTTACGTTTGAGTTCCGGCTGACAGATGCGCTCACAGCTGCAGTAAAACGAGTTGCAATCTATAAGCGCGAATACTCTCGGCGGTACGCTCATATCGCCACACGACTCACCACCCAGGTCACGACACCCCAAACCTCGATGATCTCTTCGCCGTCCAGCTGCACGTCCGGGACGATAGGATCGGCTGCCTTCAGCCAGCGGCCCCCCAACAAGTCACGCTGAACAAGGCGCACGCGGTAGTCTCCAGCAAGGTCTACCACCACCAGCCTTTCGTCCAGGTGAGTGGCCGCACGGTTCACGATCAGCCGATCACCACGGAATATGCCGAAGCCGACCAAACTATCGTCCAGCACTTGCACAGCCCAAACGTGGGGCGCCCCCAGGCCGGTGAGGAGGTCGAGAGAAAGCCCATCCTCCTTTTCGTCTTCGGCGGGTGACTGAAAGCCAGTGATACGCAGACCGTTGGCCACATCGGTGAGAAGACGCTCGCGCAGACGTTCGCACCGGGCCAGTATCGAAAGAGATGACATCGCAACATCCAAAGAATACTGTATATGTAAACAGTATTCGCGAAGCGTTGTGAGAGGTCAATCAGGGTGGACAAGCGGCTGGATCTACAACGGGTCTCCACCTAGGACAGCGGCACCTATGTCGCCTTCGCAGCCCGCTTCCGCGCTGGGACTCCATTCCAGGCGAGCCTGCTGAGCAACCAAATCAACGATCAATCGCCGATCTAAACACCCCATCGCTTGCCCGGCCACCGCAAGCATTTCGGTTTCTGTCCAGTTTTGCACCACGTAGTCGAATACCTGCGCTTCGAGATCCTCTCCCTCGGTGTGATGCAAGATCGAGGCATAGGCTTCGATGCAGCGGGAGCTGGCTGTATCACAACGGATCTCTACTGCGTTGATACCTGGGGCTTGGTATCCCTTCGTAGTTTCCCAGCCCCCCCAAATCAGCAGGATCCCGTCTTGATGCTCAACCTTCAGCGGAGGACGTGTGACGGAGTGAAAGGATTCGGCAGTTATCGGCGCTGCGTACCAGAGCGTGGCGGAAGCAGAGAGCAGAGAGGAAGCGAGGGCAATCGCGATGTATGGGAGATACCGCATCTTCGAACTCCATTCGAGAGGGAATGCCTTCCTGGCGAGCAGAGTCTAGAACATAAGGCAGCGTTAGCAGTGTGAGGTAATAAGCATGTGCGGAGGCGTAGAGGCCCGTGAGGCCGATAAGGTCTGGAAGATCTATTTTCCCAATCCGAAGGCAGCCATGCCGGTGCTGCTTGAGGAAAGCGGCCAGCTCGATTGGATTCATTGGGGACGGAGAAAGGAGGAGCCAGGAACCGGCCCACAGGGCGGCTGGGCAAAGCTCAGCACCGTGCAATCTGGCGGCTGGGAGAAATACAGACCCCGCCGTGGGTTCGGCATGGTACAGAGGTATATGGAGAAGGAAGGTCGGCCGGGAGAGAAGAATCGGACATCGCACTGGTTCGATGTGCCGGCGGGATACGCGCTAGAGTGCCTGGTCATTGGCGAAGGGGAGCAGCGAAGGGTATATGTCGTGACTACGACGCCACCTGCCGAATATGAGTGGATCCATGATCGATGGCCACTGCTGACGGTGCTGAGCGGTGCTACTTTCAGCTGAGTTGTGCTACCTCGTTAGCTATCGTTTGCGCTGCATTGTCTGATGGAAATGCTTAAGGCGGGATTCATGATGGTTAGATCAGCGCTAGAGATAGAGATAGAGCTCAGAAAGGCAGCAACAGATCTATTTGCCGGTGATGAGCAAAGCGCGACTGACTGGCTAAACAAACCTGCCAAGGCGCTGAATGGCCGCAAGCCCATGAATATGACAAATAACCATGCAGAGCTTCGTTTAGTCCTAGATCTAATAGGACGGCTCCAGGATGGTGTGTTTACCTAAGTTCAGGGCTACGCCTTGCTGGAATGTACCTTTTCGAGTGCATCGTCACTGGGGTTCTGCCACGGTTGCTAAGACAAGCTGACGGCCATAATTTTCGAGCTGTGTATTAGATAGGCGACTGTCGGCCGGAAGCAGACGCTTGACGCGATAGACATTGCCCCCCGATGTGGCTGAAAGCACCCGACGGTGGAGAAACCATCTAAAAAGTGTGCGAATTACGTCCGTATATCAAGCATGGTTGCTAGGGGTGGCTGAGACCCGATTTGATTGTGACTGACTCGCCGCCAACAGCTGAAAAAGTCCGGCAGCGGCACGATATACGTCAGACAAGTACTCGCATTCGCAAATTTTTACGTAGGGGCGATGGTGATAATCATATTTGAGCTCTGGAACGCAGCCAACTAGTTTCGCTACCCCGCGTGCGGCGTCGTTCAGAGCTTGCTGATCGCTGTAGGCAGCGCCGGGGGCCATATCCTCACCAGATGTGGCTGTCATGACGGCGTATGCGCCCTCTTGGCCAACGACACGGAGATACACAGTTCCGTTATGAATAACTATATAATGCTCTTCAGCCTCAATGTAAGCCTTGCTTGATCTTCGAATGTCGAAGTCGTCGTATTGAAGACTGTCACTCATTGTGCTCTTCTCCGAGTTTTTTTGATGACGCGCTGATTAAAGATGCTAACGGATAATTCCAAAGACGCACTTATTATCTCTGTCTATTCGCTGTCAGCTATAAGGAATGAGGGCTGAGCCAGAAGACTATAAAGCAGGCCATCTATATATTTCTATAGCTAACAGACTTCCATTCAATTGCACCAAACTCTTCCTCAAGAGCATCGACTAGTCTTTCAAAAGTCCATATATTATCTTTTTCGCCAACTTTCCCGGTGGCACAGTAAGCTGTCAGCTTATGGCAGTTGTCTATTAAGAGGTCGTATTTTCGACCTGCACCCTCCATTTCCTTTGCTCGCTTACTAATTTCAGTCCTGCGAATCGGCTTTCCATTTCTACAGGCTACAAATAAGTTAATTCCCGAGCGCAACGGCGACGAGCTCATGAAATCATGCAGCGAGACTCTTTTTATTTGTCCCGTGCCGTCCTTTTCAATTATTCTACGCCTCCCAATATAGATCCCTGAGTGATCAGCAATACCTCCCATAAGATCACATGCAACAATACATCCTGGCGTAAGGAGTGGCTGCCTGCCTGCAACTTCATCTACAAAAGCTCTAAATCCACTACGACATTGACTATCTTTGGCTTTAAATAGCTTATACAAACTATAGGGCGTCGACCTGTTTGTTATTTGCGTCGAACTGATTCCGGAAGATAATAGAAACTTGATGATACCTGTCAATTGCTCGGCCTCTCCTAGCCTCTGGTTACACCGCAACGTCATGCTATTTATTTCTTGCCACTAATTAAAGGGCAAGAATAGCTGTCCATATAAGAGATTCTGCACAGCTATCCGTCTAGTAATCTGTAAGAACCGATCCATTTAGCTCCTCACGTAGCGTTCGCCATTGCGGCAAATGGCGATCCAGCAACCCGGTAAAATGCTCGTTGTGATGGCGTTCCAGCAGATGCGTCAGCTCGTGCACCAGGATGTATTCCAGACACTGCACAGGCTTCTTAGCCAGCTCTAGATTGAGCCAGATACGGCGGGCTTCGATGTTGCAGGTGCCCCATTTGGTCTTCATCCGCTTGATGCCCCACGTGCGCACTTCAACCCCTAGCTTCGCCTGCCATTTTTCCAGTAACTCCGGCAGCAGGCGCCTCAGCTCTGCACGGTAGAAGTCGTGCAGAACCTTTGTGCGACGCTCTGTACTGGTATTGGGGCGAGCAAACAGATCCATGGTGGCTTTGCCGCGCAGGGCGATGCGCAGCGCACCTGTAGTTTCGTGAACGCGCAGGCGATAGCGCTGCCCCAGGAAGTAATGGCTTTCGCCACTGACCATGCGCCGTTGGGATTGCCTGGGCTGGGCTTGGAATTTTGCCCGCTGCCGCTTGATCCATCCCAGCTTACCCACCACGGCCAGACGTACAGCTTCGTCATCTACGGCCAGTGGAGCTGCCACGCGTATGCGCCCTTGCGGCGGGTACACACCCAAGTGCAGGTTTTTGATCGGCTTGCGGACGACCTCTACTGTCAAACCGCTTACCGTAATGTTGCGCGACTCAGTATTCATGCTGATGCTTGACCAGTTCCAGCAAGGCATCCAGCCGCTCGTTGTCCTGCCCTGCAGAACTGTCACCCGAGGCCCCAGCGGCGTCCTTACCCCACTGATCCAGCACATGCTTGATCGCCAGACGTACGCGCTTGATCTTCATGGCATTGCTACGCCAGTCATCCTGCCGGCTATCCAGCACGGCAGGCGATTGACCCGGCAGATAGCCTGAAACAGACCGTGGTCGCGCATTTGTTTATCTATATACAAGTAGGTAGCGGACGGCGCGTCGAAACCGGTCAGCAGCTTGTCCACCACGATAAGCAGGCGCATCTGCCCCGGCTCTTTGATAAAGCGCTGCTTAACCTCTTTCTCGAAAGTTTCCGGGTCTTTGTCGCCCAGCATCTGATTGTAAATTTCATACTGGCGCAGCTTCTCGGTCAGCCCTTGGCCGGTTGCTTCGCCTTTGATGTCAGCGGGAGATGGCTTATAGCTGGTGACGATGGCGCATTTATCACCCATACCCAGTTTGCTGAAGAGCTCATAGCACTTGCAGGCCTCGAAGATGCTGCTTGTCACCAGCATTGCGTTGCCTCGGCCATCGGCTAAGCGCGGCTTGATGGCCATATCCAGCATGATATCGGCGACGATCTTCTCAAGCCGCGACTGGCTCGACAGCACCTTCTGCATGGTGCCCCAGCGCTGTTTAAGCTGAGCCTTGGCCAGATCATTCAACGCCTTGGTTTCGGCATCGAACCACTGATCAATCTTCTTCTGGGAGGTGATGTTCTGGTCAATGTCGCGAGCCTCGTAGCGCAGGTCTAGCACCACGCCATCAGCCACGGCTTCGTTGAATTTGTAGGTGTGAATGTAGCGGCCAAACACCTCGATGCTCTTCTGCTTGTCGGCCTTGAGCAGTGGCGTACCGGTAAAGCCGATAAACACCGCATTGGGCAGAATCATCTTCATGGCTTTGTGCAGCTCGCCGGACTGAGTGCGGTGAGGGGGTCGTAGTAAGAGCGCCCTCCAGCCTGCTGGCTGATGCCTGCGATCACTTGGATTAGCTCCTCAGGGCAAGGCCTTGTCCCCTCATAAGAGCCATCAGCTTCAAGCGTTTGAAGGAGCATCTCCAGCAGCATTGGTCTTAGCGAGTCTTCCTCAGCTAATCCGCGTGCAATCGTACGGAAATACTCATGATGGGCGGCTAGCGAGCCGGTCTCCAGCGTGTAGATCCCTAGCTTTTTGCGGAGTGCATCGCCAAGCAACTGTGAGGTCTCGCCGACTTGCCAGGCAACACGGTCAAAGAATCTGTCATCAAACGACTCTGGCACTTCTTCCTTAGCTGCTGCGCCTTGCGGAAAGCATCGAACTTCGGCTGATTCTTGTATGCCGTATCGGTGAGAGTAGCGGCGTAGAAGTTCTGCTGTGCGTATAGCGGTGCTTTCTCGGGGAAGGCCTTGGCCTGGTACCTTTCAAAGCCTACGCCACGTTCGGAAGCGCGGAGCAGATTGAGCGCCGTGAGCTGGTTGAAGCACTAGTAAATCGAGTCTGGTCACCTGAGCGCCTGAAAGAGTATCTACCTAATTCCGCTGGCACCGTCTGATGACTTTAATCCGAAGTGATGGAGCCGGGTACATGACGAAGTCGGCCTATCATGCTGGAAGCAACAAGGAAGCAAATAGATGAGCACTGTTACGGTCGGCCAAATCGAAAAAAAAACACAGCAACGCTTGGTCGCGCTTTTCCAGCAACAGCTAGGCTATGCCTACTTGGGCGACTGGGCCGAGCGCCCAAACAACGCCAATATCGAGGCAGAGCAGCTGCGAGGCTGGTTGTTTGAGCAAGGCATTGAGGCCCATCTGGCCAGCCGGGCAATTTTTGAGTTGCACAAAGTCGCGAATGACGCCGGGAAGGGGCTATACGACCGCAACAAGGCGGTTTACGAGCTGCTGCGCTATGGAGTGAAGATCAAGCCGGAAGTAGGTGAGAACACACTGACCGTATGGTTGATCGATTGGAAAAATCCCGAACTCAGACGCCTTGAAGTCGCCACCTGTTGATGGGGTAAGTCTTCAGGCTTTTGATTCAGTAGTTTCTGACCTGTCAGGTGGTGCCGAGGCATGGGATCCAGAGCTTGGCGTTAGGGATCCATTTGGTCGGTTCAGATACGGTGTAGCCTCGAAAGGGAAAGGTGAGTGGCCGTTCATACAGCACATGCTCGCGTGTATGCGCCCAGACCACGGCTTGGCAATTGCAGTTGTAGATCAGGCCGCACTGCTGCGAGCGGGTAAAGATGCTGAAATCAGACGGGGCATCATTCAGGCCAATCTACTGGACGCTGTGATTTATCTCCCGCCAAAACTTTATCGCAGTGACGTACGTCCGCTCGCGATCCTTGTCTTCAAGTCGTCACGACAAAGCCTCTCGGTACTGCTTGTAGATGGCAGCAAGCTCTACACATCTGAAAAAAGCCTCAACACGCTCACGCAAGCAGGTATCCGACAGATCCAGGAGCAGTACTCGCGACGTGAACCTGTTGACGGCACTGCTGTGCTTCTGAGTATCGCTGAGCTTGAAAGCAATGGCTTCGCGCTAAACCTAGGGCGATATTTCTCAGCCCGTGCTGATGAAGGACTACATGATCTCGACGCCCTGAGCCGTGAGCATGAGCACATCAAGCGCGAGCTCTGGGATGTAGGTGCACAGATAGACGAATTGCTCGGCAGACTAGCTGGGTAGGCCGCCCTATGAAAAGCCAGCGAAAGATGGCCATGCTCGCCGCCGCGATGCTCGAAGACTTCCCTGAGATCATCTCTGGTTATGTTGTTGATGCGCGTATCGAGTCCCTCCATCTGAAGGGCAATGTGTTCAAGGCATTCGGCTATCGGAATGGCGAATTTCTGGTCAGCACAGAAATTATGCAGATCATGCTCTTTTCGCCAGATCGTTGGATGCTCAAAACTCGTGACGATGAGTTCTTCGTCATCGCATCCTTTGCACGCGGTGGTCGTCAGTCCATAGAAAACCTTGCTGAAAAATTTGAGGCAGCTTGGCTATCCCATTCGTTATGGCATGTTCACTAAGTGAAACGACTATGAGCGAGCTCGATTCATTGACGAACCTGTTCAACGGGGGCGGAGAGGTCATGACAGGTTCCCCAATGACCGACGAGCAGGCGCTCAATTTCATGCGCGACCTACGCCTGAACACCGAGTACTGCTTGGTCAGAGATTGGATCTGGATTGACCTTAATGTAACGCCGGCGCAGCTTGCAGAGCTGGGAAAAACACGCCGCCAGCCTGCGGTAATCTTCGCTCATAGCGTGATATACGATTCTGCGAAGTGCTGGGACGTTGGCAACCTTGTCCGAACTTCGCCGCTGCATGAGTTCCGCAATGGCTTCCTATTTCAGACGTTGAACTCGGTTTATGTGCTCCTTGGTGACGGCCTGAGGAAGAGGGCGGCAGTCGATACGGTTGGCCAAATCGACGGGAGCACAAGCGTTACAGCATCGGGGCTATCGGCCTCAACCGCTGAGACGCATCTACATACCCAAAAGCAATGGCAAGAAGCGTCCGCTGGGGATTCCAACGATGCGGGATCGTGCGATGCAGGCGCTGTGGAAACTGGCACTTGAGCCGGTTGCCGAAACGCGTGCAGATCCCAACTCCTATGGATTTCGGCGGCAGCGATCCACTGCCGATGCAATCGCACACTGCTTCAATGCACTGGCGAAACGTGGTTCGGCGCATTGGGTGCTTGAAGGTGACATTCGAGGCTGCTTCGACAATATCAGTCACGATTGGCTGCTCACCAACGTACCCATGGATAAGGTGGTTCTGCGCAAATGGCTTCGAGCGGGGTATGTCGATCAGGGAGCCTTGTTCGCAACGGAGGCAGGAACCCCGCAAGGGGGGATCATCTCTCCGGTACTTGCGAATTGGACGCTGGATGGCCTGGAAGATGTCGTCTATGCAAGCGTGGCTTCGACAGCGCGCAAGCGTAAGCCATTCAAGATACACGTCGTACGATATGCCGATGACTTCATCATCACAGGGGCCACGAAAGCTGTTTTGCAACATCAGGTTCGTCCTGCAATTGAGGCGTTCCTGAAAGAGCGAGGCTTGGAACTCTCTGATGAAAAGACTCAGATAACGCATATCTCGCAAGGCTTCGATTTTCTGGGCCAGAACGTACGCAAGTACGCCGGCAAGCTACTCATCACTCCGGCTCGCAAGAGTGTGAAGGCATTGCTGGATAAGGTGCGGGAAATCGCGAACGCAAACAAGACGGCGACTCAAGCTAACTTGATCTTGACCCTGAACCCGGTGATCCGAGGATGGGCCATGTATCATCGCCATGTTGTCGCCGCCAAGCGTTTCGCATGGATCGACCATCAGATTTGGCAAGTGTTATGGCGCTGGGCAGTTCGCCGGCACGCCATGAAAAGTGCCCATTGGGTAAAACAACGCTACTTTCGTGTCGTGGGTCAACGGCACTGGGTTTTCGCCACCCAGGAGAAAGCGCGTGGCATGAGTCAACCCGCTTGGCTGTATGCCGCCGCCAGTGTTTCGATCGTGCGGCATATCAAAATATGCAGTGCAGCGAACCCGTTCGATCCGGCATGGACGTTTTACCTTGAGCGCCGAAGAGCGCATCGTCAGGTTACCCAGTCTCACTCAGGCTGCTGGAAGGCTTGAGCCGTATGAGGGGTGACTCTCAAGTACGGTTCTTAGGGGAGGCAGGAGTGGTAACACTCCTGCTTTACCCGACTGAAGGCGCACATCGGCGTGGATGATGAGTCGGGGCTGGTACACAGCGTGGTAGGCACGGCAGCCAACGTGGCGGATATCACCCAGGTCGACAAACTGCTGCACGGTGACGAGAACGTCGTCTGCGCGGATGCCGGCTACACCGGCGTCGAAAAGCGCCCCGAACATGCTGGCCACGAAGTGATCTGGCAGGTCGCAGCACGCCGCAGCACCTACAAGAAGCTCGATAAGCGCAGTGCCCTGTACAAAGCCAAGCGCAAGATCGAGAAGGCCAAGGCACAAGTGCGAGCGAAGGTCGAGCATCCGTTTCGAGTGATCAAGCGCCAGTTCGGTTACGTGAAGGTGCGCTTCCGTGGCCTGGCCAAGAACACCGCTCAGCTGGTGACGCTGTTCGCGCTGTCGAACCTATGGATGGCGCGCCGACATTTGCTGACTACCGCAGGAGAGGTGCGCCTGTAATGCGGAAAATGGCTGCTGCGAGGTGCTCGCGGCGGCCAAAAACGGAGAACTGAGCGGGTTACCTGGTCGATTTTGATCGACGGCCCGCTTTCAAAAGCAGCGAGGGCTGAAGTCGACCGGAAATACAGGGCTACTTCAGACCTTCCTTAGGACTCGGCAATACTCCAGACAGTCTTTCGTGCATGAATCTCATACCTTGAATAAACTCCGCAAATCGTTTGATCGAGAGCGGCAATTGATTTTCAATCGCCGCAATCCTGCGATCAGGTGGTAAGAATCAGCGTTCTCACGCTGGCGTGGTGTCCTGGCGGTCGGCACGCCGATGAATCAGGCGATACAAGGCCGGCAGTACCAGTAGCGTCAGCAGCGTCGAGGAAACAATGCCGCCGATGACGACAGTTGCGAGGGGTCGTTGCACTTCCGCGCCCGTTCCAACGTTGATGGCCATCGGTACGAAACCGAGGCTTGCAACCAGCGCAGTCATCAGCACCGGGCGTAGCCGCGTCATCGCGCCATTCACAATGGCATCCTGAATCGGCGCGCCATCGTGGTGCAGCTTGCGAATGAAGCTCACCATCACCAGGCCGTTGAGCACTGCCACACCGGATAGGGCAATGAAGCCGACCCCTGCCGAAATCGAAAGCGGAATATCGCGCAGCCACAATGCGGCAACGCCACCCGTCAGCGCTAACGGCACACCGCTAAAGACGACAGTGGCATCCCGGCCCGAACCGAAGGCCATGAACAGCAGGCCGAAGATCAGAACCAGTACAGCCGGTACGACGACGGACAGGCGTTGGCTAGCCGAGATGAGTTGCTCGAACGTGCCTCCGTAGTTGACCCAATAGCCCTCTGGCAGCGTGATTTCACGGCTTACGCGTTCACGCAGTTCTTCCACGAACGACCCTAGATCGCGTCCGCGCACATTGCTGGTGATAACGATCCGGCGTTTACCGTTCTCGCGGCTGATCTGATTGGGGCCGGGCGCCACTTCGATCGACGCAAGCTGCCCGAGCGGCACGTAGGCGGCTTGGCCCAGCCCGGCAGCAGCGCCGGCCGGAACCGGAATGGGCAGTGTCGCCAGTGCCTTCGGGTCTTGGCGTTGCGCTTCGGGCAGCCGAACTACGATATCGAATCGGCGATCGCCCTCAAACACCTGGCCGGCGACGGCACCGCCAAGGGCGATTGCCACCGTTTGCTGTACGTCGTCGATCGCCAAGCCGTATCGGGACAGCGCATCCACGTTCGGCGTGATCGTCATCAGCGGCAGGCCCGTAATCTGTTCGAGCGCCACGTCGGCAGACCCCTCGATACTCTCGGCCACGGCTTCAATCTTCGAGCCTATTTGGGCCAGTTGCTCCATGTCATCGCCATACACCTTGATCGCCACCTCGGCACGGACACCTGCGATCAACTCATTCATGCGCATCTGCACGGGTTGAGTGAACTCGTAGTTGTTGCCGGGAATGGCGTTCACCGCCTTCTCCAGTTCGGCAAGCAGTACGGCTCTCGGTTTGCGCGGATCGGGCCATTCGCTACGATCCTTGAGCATGATGAAAGTGTCAGCCACCGAAGGCGGCATGGGGTCAGTCGCAACCTCAGCAGTACCGATCTTGGCGACGACTTCCTCCACCTCTGGAAACTCCTTGATCCGCGCCTCCAACTGGCGCTGCATACCAATCGCCTGGGTCAGACTCGTTCCGGGAATGCGCATCGCGTGCAAGGCGATGTCACCTTCATCCAGATTGGGGATGAACTCGGTGCCCAAGCGCGTCGCAAGCAAACCAGATAGCACCACCAGCACTGCCGCCGCCGCGACGACGGCGACTCTCAGCTTGATTGCCTTCTGGAGAAGTGGCGCATAGAAGCGGCTGATGCCGCGCATCACCTTGGTTTCCTTCTCGGAAACCTTGCCGGTGACAAACAGTGCGACCGCAGCAGGCACGAAGGTCAACGACAACACCATCGCACCAGTCAATGCGATCACGACGGTGAGGGCCATCGGATGGAACATCTTTCCTTCCACACCAGACAACGCGAAGATCGGAAGGTAAACAGCCGTGATGATGAACAACCCGAACAGGGCAGGCTTGATGACCTCTGCGCTGGCGCTCGAAACCAGCGAGAAACGCTCATCACGGGTCAGCAGGCGACCGAGCTGGTGCTGTCGTTCACTGAACCTGCGCAAGCAGTTTTCCACGATGATGACCGCACCATCGACAATCAGGCCGAAATCCAGCGCGCCCAGGCTCATTAGGTTGGCCGAGATGCGGTTCTGCACCATGCCAGTGATCGTCAGCAACATGGCGAGCGGAATCACCGCAGCGGTTATCAGGGCTGCACGCAAGTTGCCCAGCAACAGGAACAGCACGGCGATCACCAGCAACGCGCCTTCCAGAAGATTCTTCTGCACGGTTGCGATGGTGCGATCAACGAGTTGAGTGCGGTCGTAAACCGCGTGCGCGCGGACTCCCTCGGGAAGTGTCGCGTCGATCTCAGCGAGCTTTTCTACTGTGCGCTGTGCAACTGCTCGGCTGTTCTCGCCAATCAGCATGAATGCCGTACCCAGCACGACCTCTTTGCCGTCTTTCGTGGCCGCGCCGGTTCGCAGTTCGCTACCCTCTAGAACTTCCGCCACGTCGCCAATTCGGAGTGGCAGTCCATCGCGCGTTGCCACGACAATTTTCCGCAGTCGCTCGATGTCGCGCACTTGTCCGGGGATGCGGATCAGGTACTGCTCGCCATGACGTTCGATGTAGCCGGCGCCGACGTTGGCGTTGTTCCGCGCGACGGCGTTCAGCACGTCGTTCATCGTCAACTCGTAGGCCAGCAGCTTGACCGGATCGGGCGTGATGTGGAATTGACGCACGTAGCCGCCGATGGTGTTGACCTCGGTGACGCCTTTCAGATTGCGGAGCTGCGGACGCACCGACCAGTCCTGCAACGTGCGCAGCGCGGTCGGCGTCCATATTTCCTCGTAGCCCTTTTCGGGTTCCAAGGTGTACATGAATATCTCGCCCAGGCCGGTTGCCACTGGCCCGAGAGAGGGATTCAGGCCCGCCGGAAGTTGCGAAGATGCCTGCTGCAAGCGTTCGGCGACCTGCTGACGGGCAAAGTAAATGTCAGTGCCGTCCTCAAAGACCGCAGTGACCTGCGACAGACCGTAGCGGGAAACCGAGCGGGTGTAGTCGAGCCGAGCGAGGCCAGCCAGCGCCGTCTCAACCGGGAAAGTGACGCGCTGCTCAGCCTCCATTGGCGAGTAGCCTGGCGCCTCGGTATTGATCTGTACCTGGACATTGGTAATGTCCGGTATCGCGTCGATCGGCAAGCGGCTGTAGTTCCAGATCCCCAGCCCGGACAGGGCGAGCACCAATAGAAGCACGAGCCAGCGATGCGCGATGGACGCGCGAATGATACGTTCGAGCATATCCGCGTCCTCAGTGATCGTGGCTTGCGCCAGACTTTTCGATGTCTTGGCGTATCAGGAAACTTTGCTCGGCCACGTAGTTCGTGCCGGGCTTGAGTCCTCCAGTCACCTCAACGTATTCACCATCACGATCGCCAAGTTCGAGCATTCGGACTTCGTATGTCTCGCCGACTTGCGTGAACACCACGGTGAAGTCGCGGAATCGCTGCAACCCCGACTCTTTTACCGCCAGCGGTACGTTGCGCGTGCCTACTGTGACCTCGGCTGCCACGGTCATACCTGGGCGCCAACGTCCCTCCAAGTTCGGGATGCTGACGCGGGCAATGACGCTCTGGCCGCTGCCGGCCACCGGCAACAGTCGCTGAATCTTTCCGCTGGCTTCGGTCTTCCCAGTCGCTGACCGGATTCGTACTGGCTGTCCTGGCTTTAGGGCTTCGGCATCGGTGCCAATGGCGCGCAGTCGATCCATACGTTGGACGGGTCGGCCAGCTCGAACAGCGCACCTGCCTCGGCCACGTCACCGACGTTCGTATTGCGTGCGAGCACCACGCCATCGAACGGTGCGGTAATCGGGTAGGTACGCATACTGTCGTTGCCCTCTACGACGGCCAGCGTCTGGCCGCGGCGGACTCGCTCGCCCTGCTGCACGTTCACCGATCGCACGATGCCAGGGAAGCGTGCGCCAACCGCCGCGTGTCTGTCGGCATCTAGGACAACGGTTCCCATCAACCGCACAACGTCTCGGATGACTGCCGGCCCTGCTGATTCGGTTTTGATACCGGCATCCTTGGCGATGCGGCCGGAATGCTTACGCGGCCCTCATAGGACTGGTAAGACCAAGTGGACTTCTTTCCGGCATGTTCGGCGGACACGGCGACATCGAACGAATGCGGCTCGATCACTTCACCGCTGCCGACCAGATAGTTGCCCTCTGGCGTGAACGTGAACTGGTTGACCTCGCCATCCAAACGGGAGAGTTTGATAGTCGCAACGACATCGGCGGGAGCGACTGGCTTGCCGTCGCGATAGGCGTAGAGCCTGTAATGCGGGGGCACATTGGTTTCGTAGATGGTGACTTCCAGGGCGAAGTCTCCATCACGGAGTAGTCGGCCATTGTTTGGCCCGCGCTCATAGCTTCCGCTGGCTTGGGCACTGGCCTCCTCTTTGGGTTTGTCGCCGCCAGGGCTGCATGCAGCGGCAAATACGCAAAGGAGTAACAGGGAGAGAATGCGAATCATGGTGCGGTGTCCTCAACGGTGGCGGTGAGGCGTTCCACCTCGACCAGCAGAAGGTGATAGCGGGTGGCGGCTTCGACAGCACGCGCACGCAGATCGAACAGCGTCCGCTGCGCTTGGGCCAGCGACAAATAAGAGAATCGGCCTTGCTCAAAGCCGCGACGAGTTGTTGTCAGGGCGCTTTCAGCCATAGGCAGCATTCGTGCGCGTAACGATTCAGCCTCTGTTCGCGCGTGCGTGAGTTCTTGATACTTGTCGAACAGGGTCTGGTGGCGCTCGAAGCGTTCGGCGTCACGCCGCGCTTCCAGCGCAGCAAGCTCCGCATTTGCCTGGGACACCGCGTATCCAGAGCGCGTCGGGCTACCCAACGGCACCGAGATCGACATCACCACGCCGTGATCCTTGAAGGCTTCCAAACGTCGCACGCCCAAGCTGACGTCAATGTTGGGTTTGGCTTCGGCCTCCGCGAGCCGGCGCCGGGCGCCGATGGTGTCGGCCCGCAAGCGCGAAGCCCACAGTTCCGGCGTCATAGGCAAACGGGTAGCCAACGTCTCGAATGGCGCCACGGTCGGCAAGGTTTGGAGGTCGCCGACGACTTCGCCGAAGTCGGGGGTCATTGCCCCCCAGCTCGCGGCCAAAGTCATCTTGGCGCTCGCCAATTCGAGTTCAGCACTCTCGCGATTGAGCTGCGCCTCAGCGACCGCAATATCGGCGGCCTGCAAATCCGACTCAGGATTGCGAGCGGCTTTTACCCACGCTGCAACCTCTCGACGGGTGCGCTCCGCTTGCTTGATACGCTCCTCGGCATACGTCAATCGCTGTTGCCTAGCGAGCACTTCAATGAAGCGGGCCGTAGTTGAACTGGCCAGGTCGATCCGCGTTTTGGTGGCCTGATGCTCTTGTTCTCTCAGTTCGGCTTGTCCCAGCGTTTGGCGAGCCTCGCGCTTGCCACCGAGTTCTATGACCCGACCGATGCGCAATGTCGTTTCGGCCGAGCGAATACCTCGCAGGTTGCCGTTCCCGGCGACGTTCTCTACCTCGCCGCCAATGGTGTAAGGCGGTGGCAGGGCTTCGCGCTGCGTGCGGGCTCGAACGGCCTGGAGTTGCGCCGTTTCGGCGGTAATGGATGGATGGGCGGCCAGCGCGCGGGAGACTGCTTCCTCCAACCGCAGGGGTTCGGCGGCTAGGGCTGCGGACGTACCGCAGGCTCCGACGAACACCAAGACTACTAAGCGGATCAAATTCATGAAAACCCTCACGACGACAACAGATGGCGAGCAAACGATTCCGCGTGACGACTTCCCGCGCACGCCGGAGCGGAATCGCCATAAGACCGATCGTCAATCGGTTTTTTGAGCAAAAAAACACAGCACGCGCGCATATGGACTTACCTCGTCATCACAGTGATGAGAGATTCGGTCACAGAATGCAGCCATCCTGTAGATAGGCTGCAAAACGCCAGAACAAGAATGCCTAGCATCGGCCCCAAGTATGAGACAGACGAGTGCTTGGGCGACAGCAACGCCTCGACACGCTCAGGGATAAAATCGGAAAAGAACGCCATCGCCAATGGCACCTGTTCCTTGGCGTGTTGCCGAAATATCTTCTCCACTGCAACGATGGTCTCGGCCACGGCGACAGGACACCCCACTTCGTTTGCAGCGGCAAAATCACAACGTTGTTCCAAGGCGAGTTCCAGATCACGCAACAACCGGCGACGAGTACCTGGCAACTGTATGCTCGACAACACGACAGCGATCAAGCGATGCAGCACATCGCGATTGGCGATGTGAGCCTGTTCGTGCGCCAACACCACACGCAATTGCGTTGGATCAAGTCGCCGCATCAACGAGGTTGAAAGCAGGATGTGGCCATGCCCGACGCCACAGGCCAGCGCCATAGGCTGATCGACATCAAGCACGCGAAGTTTGTCTGGGTGCCCCGGACGCCAGCTTAGGCGCACCATCGAGGCAAGGGTTCGCCGAGCACGCCAAAGACCCACTGCGGCCCGTGAAGCCAGCCAAGCCGCGTATCCCGCCAACAATGCCAATGCTCCCCATAGCCAAGCACTTTGCCCATTGCCGCTCGGGTGCCAAACGCACAGATGCAAGAGCGCGTCAGCGTGCGCAGAGCAGGTAGCGGCAAATCGGGCCGAACTATCAAACATCGACGGCATGGCAATGGTCAGGGCCGTGTAGGCAATACCCGCCAACGCAGGTGTTACCAGCATCCACCAAGATACCCTTGCTCGCTGAGAAGGTGCCTTTCCCCACAGCGCACGGCGCAATGGGCGCTCGAAGGCTCCAATCAGCAGGGTAAGCGTTACCGCCAGCACGAAGCCGGATAGCAATGCAAACTGAAGTAATGGGCCATAACTCGTCATCACGTCTGATCTAATTCAGCACGACGACGGGCAACCAACTCCTCCAGCCTCTTGAGCTGGTCGTCATCCGCCCTTGCAGCAAGATCGACAAAGGCGCTCAGCAACGCATCCGGCTGCGGGCCTGCGACACGACGCACCGTGGATTCCACCAGCTTCTGGATCAATTCCCGGCGGGAAACTCGCGCTGAATACTCATAGGCATGGCTGATCTTTTCGCGCTGGAGCATGGCCTTGCGAAATAGACGTTCCAGCGTAGATTGCACGGTGTTCAAAGAAATCGAGCGGGACTGCCCAATGCGCGCGTACACCGCCTTGGTATCGGACGGGCCGAAACGCCAGATGTCTTCGAGCACGGCGATTTCCAGATCGCCAAGTGTTGGTACGTTGTGATTGGTCAATGTTGTCGGCTCCGAGTTTTGACTCGAATTCAAGAGTATCCACCACAAAAAACCGACCGTCAATCGGTTTATTGTGCCGCCCCGTGCCGGACACTGCTATCGTGGAAGCTAACCAACGGCAGGCCCACGCTGCCGTCCTATCTCCCAGGACACCCCGCCGCCGCGCACCGTCGCGGCAAGCTGCTGCCCCAGCCGCTGTTCGATCACCGGCCGCCACGGCACCAGGCTGAATCCCTTGCCATCGTCGAGCATCGCGTAACGCCCGCTGGCGAGCATGACGGCGCGCCGGTAGATACCGGCCACACGCTGGCCGTCGCCCACAGGCCGATGCTCCAGGCCGGTGTCGGCGGCAATGTCCTTCGCGGCCTGCGTCAGTTCCCGGTTGCGCAGCGTGCCCAGCAGGTTGCGCGCCAGGATCACGCGCTGCCCGCGCCGCTCGGCCAGCCCCTGTTCGGCCAGGAAGTCGGCGCGCTGCTGCATCGCCTGCTTGGCCTCGCCGCCAAAGCCCAGATCGCCCAAGCCCGAGCCGCCGCCGATCAGTTGCTGGTCAAGCCAGGTGGCCCCGATCACGCGGGCCTGCCGCTCGATGGGCAGGTGCGATTTCAGCTCCACGGCCACGCCGCCCAGGCGCTGTGCGTCGTAGCGGCGGCCCTGCTCGGGCAGGTCATCCGGCACCTTCCATAGCCCCACGGCCACGCGCTCCACGATGCCGGCCCGGCGCAGGGCTTCGAGCCGGCGGACGTGGGCCGCAACGACTTCCTGCGGATCGCGGCCCGGCATGGCCTGCCCCTGTGCAATGGCGAGGTGGTGGTCGGTGCGGTACAGGCCATCGCTCGCCAGCGCGGCGATGTTTTTGTCGGCCGCGCGCACGTCGGCCGATCCCTTCACCTCCACCACCGCGCCGGTGGGATAGTTCGCCAGCTCGTCGCGGGCGTTGAGCGCGACGTAGTGGGCCTTGCCATCCACGCCGTCGATGACCAGATAGCCCCGGTCGCGCAACTCGTCGGCCAGCCCCTTCGCGGCCACGCGGCCGATGATGGTTCGGCCATCGTCTCCCGGTTCGAACACCGCCAGTTCGCGCGGCTCGCCGCGCATCGCCCGCTGCATGGTGCGGATGATGTCGCCACGTTCGCCCAGGGCGCGCAGGGTCTTTTCCGCGTCGGCATGGACGGCCCAGGTGCCCGGCTGCATCTCGTCGGCCAGGCCCAGGCGCTGCAAGCGTTGCAGCCGGCCGATCAGCAGCAGGCGCTGGCGTTGCAGCCGAGGTTCGTTGAAGCGTTCGATCTGCACCCGGCCATCCTCGCCGGCCTCGCGCTGCAACGTGCGGTCGAGGCTCGTCCACCGCTCTTGCTCCACCTCGCGCTGCAAGGTCTGCTGGATCTCCAGCTCGCTGCGCGGCCCCAGCCATTCGGTCGCCAGTTCTGCGGCGCGATGGCGGAAGCCATCGGCGATGTAGTCGCCCGCGATGATGAGGTCTTTGCCGGTGTCGTCGCGTCCGCGCACGACGATGTGCGTGTGCGGGTTGTCGGTGTTCCAGTGGTTGACGGCTACCCAATCGAGGCCCGTGCCCAGGTCGGCTTCCATGCGGCCCATCAGGTGCCGCGTGTAGGTGCGTAGGTCTTCCAGCTCGGCCCCATCCTCGGGCGAGAGGATGAAGCGGAAATGGTGCCGGTCGTCAGCGCAGCGTTCCTTGAAGGCGTCGAGGTCGGCGGCATCGGTTTGCGGCCCGTAGGCTTGGCCCGGCTCGCCATCGCGGCCCACACCGTCGCGCTCGATGTAGCGTAGATGCTTGGCGAGCGACTGCGGGCTGGCTTGGCGCTGGTTGACCAGCAGCGTCTTGATGGTCACGCGCCGCGACATGGGCGTCAGCTTGGCGCCGGCGAAGCGCGCCGCTGTGTGGCAGCGCCCGAGGCGCGAGCCGGGCCGCTGGCCGGTGCCCCTCCCGGTGCCGGTGCCGGTGGCAGTGCCAGGACGGCGCACAGCGGACTTGCCGCTGCTGGCCTTGCCCGCCTGCTTGAGCACCTTGGAGACGAAGCTCTGGTCGCGGTTCTTTGGGGCGCCGGGGCGGATGCGGAAATCGTCGTCGCGGCGGTCGGTCATGGCTGTGCTCCCTGCAAGCTCTGGCATGTCTGGTCGTGCGAAGCACGCGGACAAGCCTGCATTGGCGCGAGCCTCGCGCCCCACGCGGCACGGCGGCGAAGCCGCTGCGTGCCGCGCCACCCGCACGTGCAGACTGGCTTTGCGGGCCGACAGGTGCCGCACCCTTTTGTCTTGCCTTCCGCCTTTGCCCCTCGCTGTCGCTCGGAGCAGCGGCGGCCCGGCGGCGCTGCTGCGCGAGCAGCCAGCGCGCCGGCGAACGCGGACACGGCCGCAGGCCGGGCGCGTTCGAGGCAAGACGCCTGCACGTTGGACGGCTGCGCCGAAGGCAGCGCGAAGTGCGGTGCCCAATGCGCAGGATTGGCACCCGCACTGCACGCGCGACGACACGGCGACGACCAGCAGGACGACACGCCCGATGGCACGATGAGATGCACGGCAACGTGCAGCGAATCGACGGCCATCATGGGCGGGATTCCAGCCAGACCGGATGCGCGACGCCGATCACGGCGGATGCGCTGACCGGCCCGAAATACCGGCTGTCGAACGACGCCGGATTGGTGACACTGAGCAGGAACAGCTCGCCAGGCCGAAGGCGGCGGCACTGCTGCCAGGATGGCAGCGGGCGGCCCCAGCGGTCGGCAGGCAGCACGGCGGCCGAAGGCACGCCGTTGATGCGGACGCTGCCGTCAGCGATGCACACCTCTTGCGGCGCCACCGCACCTACGCGCTTGAGCAGCGAGATGCGCGTTGGTAGGTAGCCGCGCTGCGCAGCGAGCGCGGCAGCCTCGGCGGGCAGCGGCACCAGCACGATGCTGCCCACGGACAACGGACGTGGCGGCGAGCTGGCGCGAGGGTCGAGCGGATCGACGCGATACCAGCCGACCGCCACGCTGTCGGACGGGTTGTAGGTCAGGCGCGGCAGTGGATGCACGAAGGACGCCCAGGCCAGCGCAGCGAGGCCGCAGGCGGACAGGCCCGCCAACACGAGGCGAGCGCGCAAACGTGCGCGGTGCGAGCGAGGATGCGGCGTGGTGCCGGAAGTGGAAACGGCGGTCATGGCAGTGCCCTCCCGGCGAGCCAAGCGGAGTGCCGCTCGGCGGTGTATTCGGGCAGCGGCAGGCGCGCAGCGAGCCGGTTGGCGAGCGTGCGCCAGTACGCGGGCGAGACGCTGACGGGCGCGATGCCCAGCGCCTCGATGGCGTCGATGCGCTCCAGCACGGCGCGCACCTGCATCTCGCCTTCGGCGTGCAGCAGCAGGCGTGCGCCGGGCTGCACGCCGGGGATGCGCTGTGCCGCATCGAGCGGCGTGCAAGCCTGCATGACCATGAGCTGCCAGCGAACGGTGCCGTAGTCGTTGGCCTGCCAGCGGATGCGGCACAACATGGCACCCGGCAGGAACACCGCGCAGCGCCGCCAACGGTCGAGCTGGTGCGTGCGCGCGGGTTCGCCGAAGCGCAAATAGAGCTTGAAGCGCGGTTCGATGTAGGCCAGCGCCACGCGCGTCAGCGGCGCGCTGGCAGGCTGGCCGGAAGGTGCTGCGAGCGCAGCCGTGGCCGCGCCAGCGGCAGGCGAAGCGGATGCGGTCATGGGGCGTTCTCCCTGCGGTGTTCTGGAAACTCGCGCTCCAGCAGGCCGCGCAGCAGGTCGGCCACGGTCACGCCCTGCGTGAAAGCCGATACCTTGATGCGCGCCCGCATCGCGGGCGTGATGTCGAGGGTCAGGCGAGCCGTGTAGAGGTCGCCCTTGCCAAGTGCATCGGCATCGCCCTGGCGAATCCACGCCTCGGCGTGCGGATTCGCCGGTGGACGCGCGCCGATGCCGACGCGCTTTGCGCGAGGTGGCGGCTTCGCTGTCATGTCGGCCACCGCAGCAGTTCGTCCACCAGCGCGGTGATTTCGCGCGCGGCGGCGCTGTCCGGCGCCGTCTCGCGTGCAAGCCGGCCAGCGGCCACGCTGTCGGCGAACACGATGCGCTGATGCACTTCCGCGCGCAGCGCAGGAAGCGGTTGGTCGTCCAGCGCCTGGCGCGCTTCGCGCCCGATCACGGTGGTACTGACGCGCCGATTGATGACGAAGGCCGCGCGCAGCGCAGGCCGAAACACCTGTGCCTCGCGGATCAGCGCCACCATCTCGGCGCTGGCCCACAGGTCGTAAGGGCTGGGCTGCACGGGGATCAGCACGCGCTCGGCCGCCAGCAGCGCGGAGCGCGCCAGTGCCGCGATGCGCGGCGGGCCGTCGATGATGACGTGATCGGCCCGCCTGGCGAGTTCTGGCGCCTCTTGGTGCAGCGTTTCGCGTGCGAGGCCCACGGCGCTGAACAGCCGTGGCAAGCCTTGCTGGCTTCTGCGCTGTGTCCAGTCCAGCGATGAACCCTGCGGGTCGGCGTCCAGCAGGACGACGTGCTGGCCGCGCATCGCCAGCTCGCCGGCGATGTGCGTGGCGAGCGTGGTCTTGCCCACGCCGCCTTTCTGGTTGAGCAGAGCGACGATCATGGCGCGGCCCTCCGTGTTGGAAAGCCGGGCTTTTGCTGCTGCGCTTGTGGCCGCGTGGTGGTTGTCCACCGCAGCGGCGTTTCTCTACTAAAAGTTAGAGAAATTAAGTTAGGGAAGTTAGAGGGTGCGCAAACCCAATGCTGGCGCGGGTTTGCGGACGATCGGCACGCCTGATAGCACGATAGTCCCACGCCTGATAGCACGATACCCCGCACGCCTGATAGCACGACACCATTCACAGGTTTTCCCGAAGTTATCCCCGTGCCGTCTGCGGCACGGGCCGGAACGTCAGCAGCTCCATGCCGTTGTCCGGCATCCGCTCGATGCCCAGGACGTAACCGGGCAGCGACTGCCGCGCGACGAGCGCGCGCAGATCGCAGGCGAAGTCGTAGGGCTTCGCGGTGC
The DNA here is from genome assembly GCF_003325755.1 of Pseudomonas sp. SST3. Next base: position 181,974 of record NZ_QORI02000003.1, read on the forward strand.
TGCCGGACTTCTGGTGCAGATAGCGAAAGTCGAACTGCCAGCCGTATGCCTGCTTGCCGCCGTGCTTGCGCACCAGGCGGTACAGCCACCGCTCGATGCCGCCGGTGAGCCGGAAGTACGCCGGGTCGATGGTCAGCACCAGGGCGGCGTCGAGCACGCCCGCAAAGAACCAGTCCGGCAGGATCAGCTCGATGCCCAGCGGCGTGCCGCGGGCAGCGCAGTGCGCTCGTACAGCATCGAGTCGATGCGCTCGCGCAGCGTCCGCACGCTCCAGCGTTCGGCACTCGCCATCTGCGCGTAATAGTCCCGCTGGAGCGGGTCTTTCAGCGGGATCAGGGCGATGAAGTGCGTCCAGCTCAATTCTCGTATCAGTGATACGAGAATCTGCTCGTCGGGGAAGGTGGCTGCGAACTGCACCATGCGGCGCAGGTTCTGCTCGGCAAAGCTGTTGCCGTACTCCTTCACCAACTGCGCCGCCAGGGTAGGCAGGACTTCCTTGCCATAAGCGCCCCGGCGCCCGTCCAAGACCTGCGTATGGATGCGCTGGCCGATGCGCCAGTAGAGCATCGTCAGCTCGCTATTCACCGTCGAGGCGGCGCGCTTGCGCGCCGCCTCGATCAGTGCCCGAATGTCGCCCAGCAGCGCCGAAGGCGCTGCGGACGATGCTGCGGATGACCGGCGCGTGTTCATGCCGCCGCCTCCGCAAGCTGGCGCCCGCCCGTGATGGCCTGGCGGCGGCTGGCCACCAGTTCGGCCGCATCGCGCACGGGCTTGTCCTCGGTGTGGACGTAGTGCATGAACATCGCCACGGTCTTGTGGCCCGTCAGCTTCATGCCCACTTTGGTCGGCACGCCCGAATTGGCAATGTCGGTGGTCGAGCGATGGCGGATGCCGTGCGTGCCGACGTGCGGCACGCCGGCGGCCTTGAGCGTCCGGCACCAGCCGCCATAGTGCTCGCCAAAGGTCAGGTGCTTGGCCGGGTCGTTCGGCGACGGCAAGACGTAGGGGCAGCCGTCCCGGCGCGGTGCCGTCGAAAGCAGCCGATAGGCTTCCTCGCTCATAGGCTTGGAAATGCCGCCGACCTTGCTGTCGGGCCATACAACGCGCCGGTTCTCGAAGTCGAGCCAGCTCCATTGGAGCGGGCAGATTTCGGAGCGCCGTGCCGCGAACTCGAATTGCAGCCGGATCGCCAGTGGGATGACGTAGTTCTCCAGCCCTTCCGCCTCCAGTTTCTCCAACTGGCGGAAGATCCGCACCATTTCCTCGTCCACGATGAGCCGGGTTTCCTTGCCCGGCGGGTACATCGGGACGTGGCGGCACGGATTCGTGCCATCCGGGCGATAGCCCCACACTTCGGCCAGGTTGAACATCTTGCGCAGCACGCCGAAGGTCTTGTTCGCCTCGGTCGGCTTGTAGGCCAGCTTCTCCATCAGCCCGGCAATGTCGGGCCGCTTCACGTCATGCACCTTCTTGCGGCCCAGCAGCGGGATGATGTTGCGGTCGATGACGCCCTGATAGCCGTCCTGCGTGCTGGGCTTGTTGCGCTTCTTGGAGTAGTCCTCCATGAACTTCTTGCACAACTCGGCCATCGTGGGCGCCTTGCGCGCCTCGGCCTTGGCGCCGCCGGGGTCGCCGCCCCGGCGAACCTCGGCCAGCCAGTCCTGTGCCTTGACTCGTGCCTGTTCGACGGTCAGCTCCCCGTACAGCCCCAGCGAGGGCTTGCGGGGCTGGCCGGAGTTCGTGCGGTACTGGAGCATGAACACCCGGCGGCCGGTCGGGGTAATCTTGCACAGGAAGCCAGGCACCACGGTATCCCGCAGTTCAACATCCTTGGCTTGGGGCTGGGCCGCCTCCACGGCGGTTTTGGTGAGCTTGATCTTTGCCATGATGACTCCTTGGAACGACCCGGATTCCAAGAGCCAGATAGGAGCGGCGCGAGGGAAAACCGGGTCAAGTTTCAGAAAGCACCGGCATATGATGGACGCGCGTAAGCTATTGATAAACCTGCTGTATCGAGCTACGGCGCAGTCCAGCGAACTACCGGGCTGGAGTCATCGTGAAACAAAAAAGCCGGCGCAATGTCTGGAATACATCCTTGTGCATGAGCTGACACATCTGTTGGAGCACCATCACAACGTGCGATTTACCGGGTTGCTTAACCAGCACTTGCCGCAATGGCGGACGCTGCGTGAGGAACTTAACGGATCGGTGCTGGCTGAGTTCTAGGCTGCTCGCTGCATCGCATGATCCCATTCATAACGTCAATTTCAGCCAATCAGATCGCCATGTCCCACCAGTGAGCAGCAGTGCAGGTTAGGAGAAAAAATGCGCGACTCGCTGATTGGCATACCAGCGCCCAATCGTAGGCATCTGATCCAGAAGGGTTTTTTGAATTCTCATCCTTGACGGAATTCTCCAGTTAGCTGACGTACGACACGAGGCGGCAAAATACTCTGCCGGCCCACTGTTCATTTCTTTTTATATTCAGGTTTGTGCCTTCTGTAAAGCGCAATACAAGATGCTCTCCAGCATAGGAGAAGAGCAAGTATTTGAAAGATTTTACGAGCCTCTGGGCGATGCGGCTTCTAAATACGCTGGCCTCTTGGGCTACACTCCCGGATCCACTAGAGATCCTAATACACTAATGCCGAAATCAAACCACCCAATCAAGAATGGCTTGATTATCAAAGAAATTGATTTAATGGCTGGTTCTATCTGGGGTTCGGGGTGTTAAAGCCCTCTATTCAAGTATAGGTAGCAGTAGGACGGCAATGTTAACTTATATGGGCGGGCGCCGATCTGATGACAGGCAAGAGAGTAGTGCTGGCGCACCCGTCTCTCAGAACCATGAACCTAATAACAGCCCTTGCATTGAGCTTGGTGAAGATGGCACCGTTCGAGCAATGGCAGCCCTACAAGGACGTAATCTGATGCACCAGAAGCGAATTGCTTTATTGATCGATTGCGACAACGTCAGTCATAACGCCATCGAGGGTGTGCTTGAAGAGCTCGCCAAGTACGGAATGGTCAACGTTCGGCATGCTCACGGCGACTGGAAGAGCGACGGGCTATCCGGATGGGTTGAGCGTCTACACCCGTTTGCTATTCGGCCCATGCAGCAGTTCGCGTACACCAAGGGTAAGAACGCCACTGACGCTGCGATGATCATTGATGCGATGGATCTGCTTTACAGCAAGAGCATCGATGCCTTTGCTCTGATGACCAGCGACAGTGACTTCACGCCACTAGCTCTTCGCCTTCAAGAAAGTGGCTTTCCGGTCTTCGGCTTCGGCGAAAAGAAAACCCCGACTGCCTTCGTACACGCCTGTACTTCTTTCATCTACGTGGAGAATCTGGCACGCGCGACGGATGACGACCAAGTTTCAAATGATGAGCAGCCCAGGAAGAAATCGAGAAAAGAGCTGCGTTGCGATACAACACTCGTTCGCCTGCTACGCAACGCGGCAGACCAAACGGCTGGAGATGATGGTTGGTCGCTACTCAGCAGGGTGTCGGACTACATCCACAACAACAGCTCTTTTTCTGTCGTGAACTACGGCTTCCAGAAGCTGGGCGACCTAATCCGCACATCAGAGCTCTTCGACGTCGAAATGCGCGGAACGGTCATGGTTATTCGCACCATCCGCAAGCAGGTACTATCCACCAGTCAAGAGGCTGCCTTGGCTAGCCCTGCTTAATCTTCACTCGAAGGCTGAGGGGTATCCAATGCTTGAAGCTCTGAGCAATCACGACCGTGAGCAAAAGGGAGTTACCCAGCATGAGCCAAATGAGACCGGGCTCTGCAAGTGGAGCGAGCAACCATGTCTGAACTGATCAAGCAGGCCTGGGGTTCTACCCCGTCAGCTACCGGCCCAGAGTGTGTAAAAACGTCCGTACAAACCTTTGCTATGATTTCTGAGAACTTCATCGCAAGGGAAACCCATGAAACGGTTTATCCAGGGTGAACACCGAGGTCAAAGCACCTTACTTCCCGAAAGCCTCGACGACTACGTCAGCGATACCAATCCGGTTCGGGTGGTTGACGTTTTCGTCGATGAACTCGATTTGGCCAATCTAGGTTTTGATGGCGTCATTCCAGCCGAAACCGGCAGACCTGCCTACCACCCGGCGATCCTGCTGAAGATCTACATCTACGGTTACCTAAACCGAATTCAATCGAGCCGACGTCTGGAGCGAGAAGCCCAGCGCAACGTCGAACTCATGTGGCTAACCGGGCGTTTGATGCCCGATTTCAAGACCATCGCCAACTTCCGAAAAGACAACAGCAAGGCCATTCGCGGCGTCTGCCGCCAGTTCGTTTTGCTCTGCCAGCAGTTGGGGTTGTTTGACGAAAACCTGGTTGCCATCGACGGCAGCAAATTCAAGGCAGTGAACAACCGTGACCGCAATTTCACCAGCGCCAAACTGAAGCGGCGCATGGAAGAAATCGAGGCGAGCATCGGCCGTTATTTGGCTGCGCTCGATGCGGCTGATCGACAGATTCCTAGCGCCTCCGCGCCAGACATTGCCAGCCTGGAAGATAAAATCGCCAAGCTCAAATCGCAGATGAAAGAGCTTCAAGGGATCGAAACTCAGCTCAACGATTCCCCTGACAAACAGGTTTCGCTGACCGACCCGGATGCCCGTTCGATGATGACGCGCGGCAGCGGTATCGTCGGCTACAACGTGCAGACGGCGGTCGATACGCAGCACCATTTGATTGTTGCTCATGAGGTCACCAACAGAGGTTCTGACCGCGACCAACTCAGCTCGATGGCCAAGCAAGCTAGGGAAGCCATTGGCGCAGAAACATTGTCGGTAGTCGCCGACCGAGGCTACTTCAAGGGTGAAGAAATCCTCGCCTGTCACGATGCAAACATCACCGCTTATGTGCCAAAGCCGATGACTTCAAGCGCCAAGGCTGATGGCCGGTTCAACAAAGATGCCTTCGTTTATGACGCGACGAAAAACAAATATACATGCCCGGCTGGCGAGGCACTGATTTGGCGATTCTCCAGCGTTGAGAAAGGCATGAATATGCACTGTTACTGGAGTTCAAAGTGCCAGAGTTGCGCGCTGAAAACCCAGTGCACGCCAAGCACAAATCGTCGAGTAAGGCGCTGGGAACATGAAGCGGTGCTGGAGGAAATGCAACGCCGGCTGAACCAAGCACCGGAGATGATGCGGGTTCGAAAACGGACTGTTGAGCATCCCTTCGGGACGCTCAAACAATGGATGGGAGCAACGCACTTCCTGACTCGAAAACTGAATGGGGTGAGCGCAGAAATGAGCTTGAATGTGCTCGCCTACAACTTGAAGCGGGTGATGAAAATCATCGGCACCGAAGGCTTGTTGAAGGCGATGGCGGCGTAAAAGCCCAGCTTTTACTGCCCCAAGAGGTGCCAAAGCGCTTCATACGCGCTCTGAAGCGTTACCGGCGCTGATCGTGGTAAATAATCGGGAAATCGCCACGCCCAGGAGCAATGGGCTGAAGCACGCAAGATAAGAAAGTGTTTTTACACACTCTGGGCCAGAACGGGACATTCGCCCCGATAACCAGAGACTTAGAACTTGACCTCGCCATCACAGCAGGTGAGCCGCGACTACAGGCACGGCTCACCTATCGGCAAATACCCTATACAACGCGCCCCTTGAACTCATCCATCCACGTTACAAGCTCCAACACATCTTGCTCGAAAACGTCGAGCTCAACTGGGACTTGAGGCAGTTCATCTGCCTGTGAGTGCTCGTACATTGAGTAAGTGGTCATCAGCCGATCAAGGTAATCGCAGTCGACAGCCGTAACCTTGGCGACTCCTCTTAATTTCCCTTTGGTCATGACATCCCTTCTGAATCGAGCAACGACATCGTGCAGAAGGATGAACTCAACCGTCCGCTCAAGGATAATCCGGAAATCACTACAGGCACTCTTCACGGCCAGGTCATATCCATCCGCATCGGCCTGAGCCTGAAGTTTTTTTAGCTGCGGAATAACCTGATCTCGAATTACATTAATAGCCTTGTCGGGCCTAGCATCACGCAAGTTGTGCTGCGCCAAGATTCCCGCGACCTTATTCAACCGCCGAAGCGATAGCACTGTGTGGTTGATCTTTTGGTTGCCTGGGTTCTCCGCATGCTTTTTGAGCGCAGATTCGACCAGAGCGATCAACGATAGGCGGTGCGTGAAGATGATGACCTGTCTAGTCTTAGCCAGCTCAACAAGCCTGGCCACAACCCGCTCTTCGAAGTCCTGATCCAGGGAGGAAATCGGATCATCGAAGATGAAAGGAGCTAGCTGGTTAGAGCCAGTTGTATCTGCCAGAAACGCGGCCAATGCGACGATTCGCGCTTCACCCTCGCTGAGTACGACCTCAGGTGAATGATTTACCCGAGCCCCGACAAGAGTGAGTCCAAAGGTGATTACCCCCTTTCCTTGAGCCTTGCTCTGCGGTGCCACGGGTAACCGACTACCACCAAGCATTTTCAACTCGGCAGCAAAACGAGCCTGATAGCCAGCGTCAAGTTCAGTTTTCGCGAGCTCATTGCGCTTGGTCGTCAGAGCATTGGTTGCGGTCAGCCTCGCAGCTTTATCCAGCAGCTCCATCGAGGCCAGCCGCTGACGCTCCGCTAGGATGGCCGGCTTGTTCTCGGATAACCACTGTAGCGCCTTGAGCTGCCTCACCCGAGTTTCGAGCTCTTGCCGCTTACCATCTTGCTGCAGTTGAGTAAGGTCGGCTTCCTCTACGAGCAGATCGGCAGCGCGCTTTTCCAAGGCATTATCAATAGCTTCCCAGTCGAATCTCAATAGGTCGACCGCAGCAGCACATTCAACAAACTGAGCACGCCTGCTTTTCAATGACTCATACCAGCTACGAGCAACCAGTTCGTCGAACTGCAGCTGAGCCAATCTTGAGATCCAATCTTCAATGGATGGTAACTGGACTATTTCCGCAACAAGAGCTGCATTAGCGCATTCTTTAGTTTTTGCCGCAGTCTCGAGGCCGGCAGTAACGAATGATTCGAAACTCTTGAGTCGTGATGCGGCGTCTGCCGTAAGCACCTGTTGGCATAGCACGCAGTGCGCACCATCCGAGGTCACAGGGAACTCGTGGGCAGGGTAAGCATTAGCAACTGAGTAGTTGCGCGCCTGCTCCCACATCAGCATCCAAGCAGCCTCGCCAACGCCCTGGAGAGGCGCATCGGCGAAGGCCTGTTGCGCGACGTCATTGGCTGCCTTCCTAGCTACCGCTGCATCACTCTTCGACTTGAATAGCGCAGCAGCTTTCTCATCCGACAGACCCTCTTTCAGAGTGCGCATCGCCTGCCTAATGCTGTCGGTCGCAACCTTCTCTTTTCCAATGGAAACTAGTCTGCCCGCAATGTCCTTTTCCGCCAGCAGGCCTTCAGCCTTGATCCGTTCTTCATCCAACTCTTTAGGGAATTGGCAATACGCTTCAATTTTCTCGGCGGAGACCGAAGCCTTCAAAGAGGCCAGCCAGCCTTTTCCCGCAGTGTCTGCCAGATCAGCGGGAAACTGTGGAAGGGAGCTGACAAGCTTTGCCTTCTCAGAGGCCAGCTCCGCAGAAACTTTGTCCGATACCTGAATGAGCAGAGTGATGAACCGCATGCTGCTGGGCTCGTAGCTCGACTCTGTTTTCCCCATGTATTGAGACGCGGCCTTTGAATCGAATACCTGCGCATGTTTAAGCTGAGGATGCGGCTCGGCATTAGGCTGCCAGTTGATATCTCGGGGGGTGCCATCGATAGTGATTCGGCATTGCGCACTGCATGCGTGCTCCTCATCGCTGAAGACGTTTGGACAGATTTCATCCTTTGAGCGCGACCCACAGAGCTGTTTGAGCAGCCGGGCATAACCACTCTTCCCCGAACCATTTTGGCCGTAAATCACGGTCAAGCCGCCCGCTCCGAACTGCAGAGACGCGCCCGGCTTGATCGCATTAACGCCAAAGACTTGGCTAACCCCTTCAACTCTAACGACCGGCCGTACGGTTGCTGCAGAGAATGATCCCGGAGCTACGTTCGCGAATCCCGGATCCTGCTGCTTGGCAGCCTCGAGCTTGCAGAGGCGAACTAGCTCGGCAAGCTCCTCCGCATTAGGCGGCCGCTTCTGCTCGATGAGCTTCTTTGCTGCTGTCTGTAGCCAGCGACCTCGCTCGCTCAACCACTTTTCGAAATCGTCTACGTACACCACTCCGTTAGCCAGACTCGACATCCCTGATCTCCGCATTTATGGGGTAGAAACAGTCATACCACGGCCAAGTATCATCACTCCAGCAGTCGTCTCCACTGACCGGCCAAATGAAGTGCAGGTCGTGGGCACTAGCTAAATGAGCCGAAGGGATGAAATCTGCTTCTTTCAAATAACTACGTCTGGGCTGGCTCATGTCGCTTTCAACTGGGAGTTCCGTGTCGATAGATACCTATCGCGACTGACTGGTTATGGCCGGATGCGGTCGGTGTTTGATAGCTAGGCTCCGTAATGTAGGAGAACTGATAGCATTTACCCGCCGGCGCCACCGCCGCGTAAATGTCCCAGCAAAAACCGACGCGCTGCCCGAGAAGATGCGCTGATGCTACTGGGGTGCTGTATACGAAAACATTTAATTCGCTGATAAAGCCTGAATTGCCACAATTGACTACGCGGCACTCCCTCCTGGCAGAAGTCGGCCAACTCAGTACACACACTTCCTTCACCCTTATGTGGAAAATAACGTTGCCGGAATTTCGCACTCTTAACGCCGTTTGCAAAGATGATGATGTCGGGTCTTAGAACTTCTATTTGTGCCTTGAGAAGTCGTTCCGAGATTTCCAGCAAAGTTGGAAAGTGCTCCCATCGCATAGGTGACTTTTTGTTCCATGCGAAACTGAACAAATTTGCCCAAGCTAAACTCTGAACCCCGTGGTCGTCGGCCAAGTCGCGTAGAAGATTGAAAAAGCTTTCCCCTCGGTCTCTAGGTTTACGTATGAACTTGGCGAGGTGATCCTGCTGTGTAGTCATTGCCTTGCAGATGTAATCTTCCAGGCTTTGAAATTTGTCATCGCCCCTCAACACATCCCAGCGGCGAGTTTCTCGCCCGACCACCATAATTTTCTGCGGTGCTGACTGGTAGGAGGCTGAAGTGCCAGGAAGAAATAGTCCGGAGAGCTTAGCGTATTCCGGATCCTGAGTTCTGCTACGGTCAAGCCAGTGCTGCGGCAGGGCGCTGAGCACCTCGTAGTAGGCCTCAGCCAAGGTTTGCTGCGTGCTATCCATCGCGGAAGCTCCCGATAAATGTCCATTGATAGCAAATAATGGAAAAGGCACACAACGGCTGCTTTGTGGCGGATTTTGCCGGAGGTGAAGAGCGGTATTAGGGCAAGAGCGACCTATCTAGCACCGTAGAATCCGGCTCGCGCAGACTTATTTATCAACCTCTATAATTAAACGATCTCCATCAGGTTAAGCCAAACTCTTCTGCCGGATGAGACAGAACTCTGTAAGTGGAGCGAGCAACCATGTCTGAACTGATCAAGCAGGCCTGCGAGCACTGGCGTTACGTAGCCCCGTTGCTGAGCAAGCCAACGAACGAGGACGACTATGATGCTCTGGTCGAGGCCTTGGATGAGTTGCTGGGCTTGGTGGGCGACGATGAGGATCACCCTTTGGCTGGCCTTGCATCACGTGTCGGGGACATGATTGAAGCCTACGACGAGCTTCGTCGGACGTTGCCGAAAGCAGGCGGGGCAGAGGTGCTGCGTTACCTGATGGAAGAGCATGGCCTGCGTCAGGAGGATCTGCCAGAGGTCGCTACTCAGCCAGTCATTTCCGAGGTGCTTGCTGGTAAACGCCAATTGAACGTGCGCCACATTCGTGCACTTTCGGATCGTTTCGGTGTTCCTATGGATGTCTTTTTGTAAGCCCCTAAAAAGAAAAGGGCCGCGAATGCGACCCTCCCACGTAACCTGACCAGTTATTGCAGCCAGCTTTCGACCTTATCGGCACCGTACTCCGCTTTCCAAGCCTTCAGCACCTTATGGTTGCCCCCCTTGGTCTCGACAACCTCGCCAGTTTCCGGGTTCTTGTAACGTTTCAGCGTGCGCTCACGACGTGGGCCTTTCACAGGCGCCTCAGAAATTTTTCCAGCCTTTGGGTCGAGCACTGCGATTACGTTACGCAGGGAGTAGCCGTAGTCAGCCAAGAGGTTGCGCAGCTTGGTTTCAAACTCAATTTCACGCTTCAGCTTTTCGTCGCCTTTGAGCGCCTCGAGGCGTTTTTGCTGCTCGGCAATTTGGGCTTGAAGCGCTTTGTATTCTGCAATTTTCGACATGGCTAATCCTAATTTCAGACTATGTGGTACGGAGGTCAATAAATAATATACAAGTTGCAACAGGCTCGCGATTTATATTAATCCTGTTCCTGCTTGTCAAAAACGAGGCCTCTCCGCAGCCTCGAGAGGCTACTCGCCAGAGATATTGCCTCGACAATCTGTAAAAGCTCTGATTGAGAGCGGGCCTTTAGTGCGTGGGTCTCGACGACGCACAGTCCTGGCGGAACGTGGTACCCGAGGTACCGATCTATTAAGGCCGCCTATGGGGCAGCTAGCGGCCCAATGAAGCCTCCCAAAGTCAGGGCCGCACTCAGTTTCCTCGACCACCTAATGATCGCGGACTATCCTCTATTGCTCCGTCATCGTCGAATTCGGTCTATTCACTGCTAGAGCTAAATTCAATTTGGAGGAATAAAATGGCTGTGTACTTTCAAGGCAGGCGTAGAATCGGAAGCTTTCTATTATCTCTTAACGATAGAAAGGCAACTCTAAACTGCGAGATCTTTGAGAAATGGGAAGACATCGACTGTAGTACAACTGCTCGCTGTGGTGCTGACGGACAGTGCGAGGTCTCGAAAACACTTGGCATAAGTGAGAAGACGGCAAGAACACTTGAAGATGTAGTCGAGAGTTCATTAGGGATAAAAGGATTTGCCGAGCTTAAAGCGCAAGCTAAAGATGTTATTGGCAAAGAGGTAAACTGGAGTCAAAGTACTACTACTACAAAGACGTTTCCTTATAAGGCGCCGAAATGCGGGAGATTTACACTCATAATCTACCAGTTAGTAAGAGAGTTTGAGTTGTCATATCATCGTCCACGGCTGTTAGGGTCAGATGAAATATGGGATCGAGTAATTCGCGAAGACACTAATACTCATGATGCATTGCCCGATGTTCTTGAATTCGATGAAATATGTAAATGTCCTAAAAATGATTCTCTAAAATATGATGGTAGACTATGTTTTGATTTAGGTAACGGGAGTTTTCGTGCGCCTTATAGGATTACAGGTGATGGATTCGAAATACAAATTGTAGACAAGGTAATAACCTTTTCTTTCGATAACTACCCAGCAGGTGTGCGTGGGTTTGATCGCGGATTCTCTATCACTCTTCCTGTCGATATTGTCCCTGCACCTCTGAGGTTTCTGTCTGGAATTGAGGGCGAGACCATAGAAGCCCATGTGTCTCGGTTTAAGGAGGCGGGCGAAAAGTTAGTTTTCGATGAACTGAAGTCTCCGCCAAGTATTGTTGAACTACCTGAAATATTTATTCAACAAGAAGCAGCATATTTAAAGTCGGATAATTAGCTTTTGCTATGTGCTGCCTGCGGAATCGCTACGCGATCCGGGACACTAGGATCTTAGCTATCAACTGAAGTAATCTATGTTTGCCGGAGCAGAAAACTAAACTTTGCACCGTGAACACCATGGCTTAATCCCAAGATAGTAGTGTCACTATGCCGTTGGTGGATCACAGCAATGTGAGTAACATGCAGGCTCAGACTAAGATATGGTTGCTTAGAGTTGCCGCTTTTGGGAAAACGCTTGCATGCTTTGAAGTTTGGCCGTCGCTTCGAAACTAGGGGCGATTCAAATCATTGCTAGGATAGGAGAATGCTTGTGCTTCAGGATCGGTTCGGTTCGAGCAGATTGATCCACGGACGAGCCAGCAGAGTTCGACAAGCATCGACCTGACCGCCAAAGCACTGCTCCACGGGGTCGATGAATTCAGCTGATGCGGTGTAGCGAATAGGCTTACCGTTTTGATCGGAGATATCGCCACCTACTGCCTTGAGTAGTGCGTGGCCTGCGACAACGTCATGGGGCGAGACGGGGTATAAAGAAACGCCTGCGGCCCCATCACCAGCTGCGACTCGAGCAAGCCGATAGGCGATGCTAGGCATCGGTTCGCAGATTGCGGGGGTGCATAGGATGTCGTTCTCAGCGCGCTTGGAGGCTGCCGCCGTACTGACAAACACAACCGAACCTTGAAGGACGCGATTCGCACCGCACGGCTCAATGGCTTGGCCGTTACGAAGGAGCAATCGCATTCCTTGCTGCCAAGCAATGCAGTCTGGCCCACGAGGAGTGGCAGGTGCGTAAACAACACCAAGCACCGGTTCTCCGCCATTCAGAAGCCCAACCGAGACTGCGGAGCCAGGCCGTCCAGCGAGGAAGTCTGCAGTCCCATCATTGGGGTCAACAACCCAACAATAGCGATGCCCTGTCTGATGGCACTCGGTCTCTTCCCCTACGAAATCGCAGTAAAGGATCTGCTCTAAACCTCGACGCAGCATGACCTCGATCTCAACATCGACCTCTGCCTTGTAGCCACTTCCACGAGGCCCGCCCGGCCTTTGAAGCTCAGCGAGGATGAAAGCTCCAGCTTCAATCACCAAGTCGGTAACTCGGTAAACAATCCCGGCTTCGAGCATTAGCTTTCATCTCTGGGTGAGGTTTGACCAAAGTTGTCCAGTTCCTCCTGAACGTCATCAAACATCGTGTGCACTAGCCGCTCGCGGCGAAGACCTGAAAGGCATCGACCAAAACATCCAGAGCAAAGTACGACTTTGTTGCCCTCCCCAGAGTAGAGCGGACTCGAGACAAGAGCGCCACATGGCATGTCCTTGGTGTTCACGACAGGAGCATCGCAGACACTACAGAGTTGAACTGGTGTGCTCATAGTGCGTTCACTCGCTGTATGGGAGGCCAGTCTCAAGCTCTCTGCAATACAGACTTCAGGAGCCCTGAGAACTATCCCGAATGGGTGTAAGCACTAAATCCTTACCGACAAGCTCGAGGTTTAGCTTGTCTCCAAGCCGCAATCCCATTGCCTCAAGCACCTCTGGAGGAATCTCCACGATCAAGTCGCCGCTACCATCACCTGCGTCGTGGCAAACCGCAGTCCTATTCGTGTCGCTCATGCATTGCCTCCGGTTTACGGGCGAATGCTATAGACGATGTCATCGCGCACCTTCTTGTGCCGACCAACGCCAAGCAGGACGTAGATGGTGCTCCTGGTCTCGAAAAATCCATCGCCATCATACTTCTGCTGCAAGGAGCTCCTGACCCAATAACCCGGTGGAAAACGTCCAGCTGAGTCTTCGACTACTTCATTAGCGTGGATAAGCCGAGCTACGAATCCGTCAGCTTCGATTTGCTGACGCGCTTCATCCGACATTTCTAACTCGACGAGAGTCCAGTTCTTGACCAGGCAGTACTGCTTCTTTGTATTTCGCCTGTGTAACTCGTGCACGATTTCGTCCCGGCTCAGATCGGTGCCGTTGATTGTGGGAGCTTTGCCATATAGGAAATCTGCGATTTCGAGTGCTTTTTGGTTTCCACTAATGTCCAGAAATTCGAGCTTCATGGCGTATCTCGTAGTGATTTGAAAGGCATCTAGTGAAGCTGTCTGGGTGTCATAACGATGCTCGACTTCATCAGGCGCTGAAGAGCCATAAGCGAGGGGAGTCCAACGTGCCGCTTAAAGGTAACCACGACGTACAATGAGTTGACTGTTTTTATAAGCCATCGGTCGTCACTACGGCGCAGGCCGATGATGTCGGATGTTCGTATTAGATGGCCGTCGGCAAACCGCCCCGTACTTTCCCTTCGGGCATGTTGATAGCTGATCCCAACAGCGGCGTTAGCTATCACAAACGCATCTACTAGAAAGCCCGTCACCGGAACCGGATAGCTCGACTTCAAAGCATAGGCCAGCTGTCGTTTTGCATAAGGCGAAATCGACCGATGTGTCTCTGGAATCAAGGTCGTGTTCAACATGTGTGCTCGAGTCAGCTGAGATTTGTGTAATACACAGTGCGTTGGTTCGTCAGCTCCTGAATTTCAGCTGGTGTCCGCGAGGGGTCGTAGTAGTTCTTACCTTCATGCGTCACATAGATATGGATCAACTCGTTGTCGACTGATCTGGCTATGTCAATTTGTCTGATAGGTTCAAGCAGCCACCGTCCCGCACCGTTCATCCACGCTGGGCTCATCAGCTGAAGCTCGCCGATACGTGCATCAGGAGTTTTCAAGTTGGCCATTTCAAGGAAAGTAGTCAGGTCATTGGGCATGACGGTTTTTGTGTATTCAATGCCGCCCTCTGTCACCTTCACCGTTGCGTGAAGCCACGGGGTCGCAATCTCACGCTCTACGAGCTTCCAGTGGTGATGGTCGGGCCCATACACGGGCGCTAGGTTGTAGTAGGCGCTCTCGTGGGTTTTGAACATAAATCGACTCTCTGAAATGCGTTCTATAAGACGTAGTGCTATAGGGCGCATTCTGGCTCCATCGTTGTTTTTGTGCAACGGGAAAAAGGGATGGATTACAGACAAGCGCTAGGGTCGAGTCTGCGGAAGATTCGTAAAGCTCGCGGACTTAGCCAGGAGTCGTTCATGTCAATTAGCAGTCGAGCACACATCTCGATGCTGGAACGAGGGCTGAAAGGGGTCACCATCGAGAAGATGATAGAGATCGCTGAGGTTATGCGGGTTCACCCCCTCACAGTGCTGCTCGACTCGTTCAGTAGCTACGAAGGGGTGACGTCAGAGAGGCTTTTAAAACAAATTGCCCAAGAGCATGAAGAGCTCGGAGGGGACTAGTACTCCAAACAGAATGATAGCTCACCCATCTCCGTGCCGCTGGAAGTTACCAGCGGCGTGCGAAAGCCATACGTTTTTGAATTTTAGTTCACGCCTCAGGATGTGAGATATAAACTGACCGCAACATCTATCAGGAGCCGTATCACACGCCCTATGCAAAGAACATCACCCAGAATTAACGCGCTTTTTGTAGATCTAGATAAATATATTAAATAACTAAATCTCAAATAATAAAACCTAGCTTTAAGGCTAGGCTTTATTATAAAAGTTTATCAGCAACTATCAGTGACGACCGACTTTCACTCACCGGCAGATATTAGTCGTCAGCCGGCTCTTCTAGAGCGGATAGGTTGGCAGATGTTTCAGGCTGTGGCTTCGACATCAGCTTGTCGCGAATCATGCCTTCCAGCTTGTCCATGGTAGCCTTGTTTTCCATAAGCCACTTCATGGTATTAGCTTTACCTTGGCCGATCTTATTACCCTCGAAGGAGTACCAGGCGCCAGCCTTTTCAACGAAGTTGTTTGCAACAGCTAGATCAACGATCTCACCCGCCTTGCTGATGCCATGGCCGTATAGAATCTGGAACTCTGCTTGCCTGAATGGAGCAGCTACTTTGTTCTTGACAACTTTGACGCGGGTCTCGCTGCCGACCACTTCGTCGCCTTCCTTCACCGCGCCGGTACGGCGGATGTCCAGACGAACCGAGGCGTAGAACTTCAGCGCGTTACCACCGGTGGTGGTTTCCGGGCTGCCGAACATCACGCCGATCTTCATACGGATCTGGTTGATGAAGATACACATGGTGTTGGAGTTTTTCAGGTTACCAGTAATCTTCCGCATTGCCTGAGACATCATTCGCGCGGCAAGGCCAACATGGGAATCGCCGATCTCCCCTTCGATCTCTGCCTTTGGAACAAGCGCAGCAACGGAATCGACAACAATTACGTTAACCGCACCCGAACGAGTCAAGATGTCTACGATCTCAAGAGCCTGTTCACCGGTATCTGGCTGCGAGCACAGGAGGTCATCAATGTTTACACCGAGTTTGGCTGCGTAGATTGGATCAAGAGCATGTTCGGCATCCACGAATGCACAGGTCAAACCTTGACGCTGAGCTTCGGCAATAACCGAAAGAGTGAGGGTAGTTTTACCAGAGGACTCAGGCCCGTAGATCTCGACAATACGACCACGCGGCAGACCGCCCACGCCCAAAGCGATGTCGAGACCAAGGGAACCTGTCGAAACAACATCGATATCCATTGTCCGGTCTGAGCCGAGCCGCATTATTGCGCCCTTGCCAAACTGTTTCTCTATCTGAGAAAGAGCCATTTCCAACGCTTTGTTTTTTGCCTGATCCATTCTCACCGACCACTCAAATTAGGAATTAATCGAATACTACTGATTAGCTTAGGGAGTATCCCTGGGAGGGAAGGAAGACTTCCTAAGTGAACCAAAACTACGCTGCAATACGCGATACTGCATCCTGCAAGCCCACATGGGTATCACCCATTTCGCCTTCGATTTCGGCCTTGGGCACCAGCGCGGCCACAGAGTCGACGATGATCACGTCGACCGCATTGGAACGCACCAGCATGTCGGTGATTTCCAATGCCTGCTCGCCTGTATCGGGCTGTGAAACCAGCAGGTCGTCAACGTTGACGCCGAGCTTGCCCGCGTAATCGGGATCCAGCGCATGCTCAGCATCGACGAAGGCGCAGGTGGCGCCCATCTTCTGTGCTTCTGCAATAACCGACAGTGTCAGTGTGGTCTTACCTGAGGACTCAGGACCATAGATCTCGACGATCCGGCCTTTTGGCAAACCACCGATGCCCAACGCGATATCCAAGCCCAGCGAGCCGGTGGAGATGGAGGGAATCGCTTGGCGATCGTGATCGCCCATGCGCATGACCGCGCCTTTACCGAACTGCTTTTCGATCTGGCCCAAGGCGGCAGTCAAGGCGCGCTTCTTGTTCTCGTCCATTACAATCCTCACTTGATCAAGAGGGCCAGAGGCCACAACAACAACTGTATAAGTAGACAGTATTAGAGCATAGGCAAAATGAAGCGCCTAGCCCTGAATTGGATTTTCTCCCGCTACGAGCCGGATCAATCCGACGAGCGCCGCCTCCACGCTCTGCTCGCGTACGGCCTGTCGGTCGCCATCGAATTGGAACCGCTGGGTAACGATCTGCTCATCGACCGCCCAGGCCAACCATACGGTACCAACCGGCTTATCTGGCGATCCGCCACCCGGCCCGGCAATGCCGCTGACTGCCACACCATAACGCGCCCCACTGGCCCGCTGCGCGCCACGTACCATTGCTTCGACCACTTCGCGACTGACGGCACCAACCTGGCTGAAGAGCTCAGCCGGCACATCCAACAGATGAGTTTTTTGCGCATTGGAATAGGTTACGAAACCCGCCTCGAACCAGGCCGAACTGCCGGCAATGCGAGTAATGGCCTCGGCGATCCCGCCGCCGGTGCAGGACTCGGCAGTGGAGACCAGGGCGCCTTGCCGTTGCAAGGCATCGCCCAGTTGCGATGCGAGATCGGTGAGCACCATTGAATGATCCGGTTATAGAAAGACAGCGGATACCCTACACCAGCCTGCCGGCTACTTCAGCCCGTCCTATCGCCGGAGTACCGGAGCGTCAGCGTCGACGGTCATGTCCCCGGTTGCGCCGGTCCGGCCAGATCATTGTCACGGCGCCTCCCCAGTCGGCCGACTGCCTTGTCGCGAGAAAGCCGGCCCGTCCACCAAGCGCGCCCGCCTGCTGAGCACTGCTGCCGCGTGTTAACCTTGCCGGCTTTAGCAGGATCCGTTACTCGTCCGGCGATTCTGCTTCACCGAGCCGCACCGGATAGACGATGCCACGCTCCGGCTCTCCGCCCCACCGAAACAATCGCATAGCCCTAAGTTACTGATGAGCCTAGATATTTCAGATTTATCGAAACATACCCCGATGATGCAACAGTACTGGAAGCTCAAGCGCGAGCATCCTGACCAACTGATGTTCTACCGCATGGGCGATTTCTACGAGCTGTTCTACGAAGACGCCAAGAAAGCCGCGAAGCTGCTGGACATCACCCTGACCGCCCGCGGCCAATCCGGTGGCAATGCGATCCCCATGGCCGGGATTCCGTTCCACTCCGCTGAAGGCTATCTCAGTCGGCTGGTCAAGCTCGGCGAGTCGGTGGTCATCTGCGAGCAGATCGGCGATCCGGCGACTAGCAAAGGCCCAGTGGAGCGCCAGGTGGTGCGCATCATCACGCCCGGCACGGTCAGTGACGAAGCCCTGCTCGACGAGCATCGCGACAACCTGCTGGCCGCTGTGGTGGGCGATGAAAAGCTGTTCGGCCTATCGGTGCTTGACATCACCAGTGGCCGTTTCAGCGTGCAGGAATTTGGCGGCTGGGAAACCCTGCTGGCCGAGGTGGAACGCTTGAACCCCGCCGAACTGATGATTCCGGACGACTGGCCCGCCAACCTCCCGCTTGAGAAGCGTCGTGGCGTACGGCGTCGCGCGCCCTGGGATTTCGATCGCGACAGCGCATTCAAGGGCCTCTGCCAACAGTTCGGCACCCAGGATCTGAAGGGTTTCGGTTGCGAAAAACTGACCCTAGCCATTGGCGCCGCCGGTTGCCTGCTGACTTATGCCAAGGAAACCCAACGCACTGCGCTGCACCATCTACGCAGCCTGCGCCATGAGCGCCTCGATGACACCGTGATCCTCGACGGTGCGACCCGACGCAACCTCGAACTGGATATCAACCTCGGCGGCGGCCGCGACAACACCCTGCAATCGGTCGTGGATCGCTGCCAAACCGCCATGGGCAGCCGCCTGCTCAGCCGCTGGCTGAACCGCCCGTTGCGCGACCGCGGCGTGCTCGAAGCCCGTCAGGACTCGATAACCTGCCTGCTCGAGCATTACCGCTTCGAGCAGATCCAGCCGCAACTCAAGGAGATCGGTGACCTCGAACGCATCCTCGCTCGGATCGGTCTGCGCAACGCCCGCCCACGCGACCTGGCACGACTGCGTGATGCGCTCGCCGCCCTACCCCAACTACAAGACGGTATGCAGGAACTGGTGGCGCCGCATCTGATCGAGCTGGCAAATACCATCCGCACCTATCCCGAGCTCGCTGCGTTGCTGGCCAAGGCCATCATCGACAATCCGCCGGCGGTGATCCGCGAAGGCGGCGTGCTGAAAACTGGCTATGACGCTCAGCTAGACGAACTGCAATCGCTGTCTGAAAACGCCGGCCAGTACTTGATGGACCTGGAGACCCGCGAAAAAGCCCGCACAGGCCTGGCCAACCTCAAGGTCGGCTACAACCGCGTGCATGGCTACTTTATTGAGCTGCCGAGCAAGCAGGCCGAATCCGCGCCGGCGGACTACATCCGCCGCCAGACGCTCAAGGGTGCGGAGCGCTTCATCACCCCAGAACTGAAAGAGTTCGAAGACAAGGCGCTGTCGGCCAAAAGCCGGGCCTTGGCGCGTGAAAAGCAGCTCTACGAAGAATTGCTCGAGCGGCTCATTGGGCACCTGGCACCGCTGCAGGAAAGCGCGGCGGCATTGGCCGAGCTCGACGTGCTGAGCAATCTGGCCGAACGCGCGCTGACGCTAGACCTGAACCGCCCACGCTTCGTCGAACACCCCTGCATGCAGATCGAGCAAGGCCGCCACCCGGTGGTCGAGCAGGTGTTGCAAACGCCCTTCGTTGCCAACGACCTCGGGCTGGACGACGATACTCGCATGCTGGTTATCACTGGCCCGAACATGGGCGGTAAATCCACCTACATGCGCCAGACCGCCCTGATCGTACTGCTGGCGCAGATCGGCAGCTTCGTCCCGGCAAAGGCGTGTGAGTTGTCTTTGGTCGATCGCATATTCACCCGTATCGGCTCCTCGGATGACCTGGCCGGTGGTCGCTCGACCTTCATGGTGGAGATGAGTGAGACCGCCAACATCCTGCACAACGCCAGCGACCGCAGCCTGGTGCTGATGGACGAAGTTGGCCGCGGCACCAGCACCTTCGACGGGCTGTCGCTGGCCTGGGCGGCGGCCGAGCACCTGGCCCATCTGCGCGCCTTCACGCTCTTCGCGACGCACTATTTCGAACTGACGGTGCTGCCGGAAAGCCAGCCGGTGGTCGCCAACGTGCACCTGTCGGCCACCGAGCACAACGAGCGCATCGTCTTCTTGCACCACGTCCTGCCGGGCCCGGCCAGCCAGAGTTATGGCCTGGCCGTGGCACAGTTGGCCGGCGTGCCCGGGCAGGTGATTCAGCGCGCACGCGACCATCTGTCGCGGCTGGAAACTACCAGCTTGCCTCATGAAACGCCGAAAATAACCGCTGGCCAGCCCACGCCGCCAATGCAGAACGATCTGTTCGCGACCCTGCCACACCCGGTAATCGAGGAATTGGGGCGGATCAATCCGGATGATATGACGCCGCGCCAAGCGCTGGAGCTGCTATACAACTTGAAAACACGCGTCTGACGGCTAACAAAAAGCTGCTAGAATCGCGCGCATTTTTTGGATATACGCGGCATTGCCTGGTGCTGCTATAACTGCCGAACAGGGGCGTCATTGCAACGTCACCTGACACGCCCGAGGAGATAGCTAGAAATGACCTTCGTCGTCACCGACAACTGCATCAAGTGCAAATACACCGACTGCGTGGAAGTCTGCCCGGTGGACTGCTTCTACGAAGGCCCGAATTTTCTGGTCATCCACCCCGACGAGTGCATCGACTGCGCACTCTGCGAGCCGGAGTGCCCTGCCCAGGCGATCTTCTCCGAGGACGAAGTGCCTGACGAGCAACAGGAGTACATCGAGCTGAACGCGGATCTGGCGGAAGTCTGGCCGAATATCACCGAGAAAAAGGACGCACTGCCGGATGCCGAGGAATGGGATGGCGTGAAGGACAAGTTGCAGTATCTGGAGCGCTAGTCCGCTACTGATATGAAAAATGCCCGCCGATGCGGGCATTTTCATGGAGCCTGTGCGTCAGGTACGATCGATACCTTTTTTCAGGGTGTCCTTGGCTTCACCCTTCACTTGCTGCGCGTCGCCCTTGACTTCCTGGCGCTGGCCTTCGTTCTTCATGCGCTCGTTGTCGGTTGCCTCACCGAGACCCTGCTTCGCCTTGCCAGCAGCTTCATTGAGGTTGCCTTTCATCTTGTCTTCAGTACTGCTCATGGCATGTTCCTCTTGCTTCGTGGGTTACCTGCAATGGACCGGGCCGGTCGTTGGATAGTTTCGCTTTTCCGAGCAACGGTACCGGCGCAGGACCTTGCGGAGCACCTGCGGATCAGCCGTTACGCGCTTTTACCAAACGATTGAGTAGTGGCCTGCCAGCCAGATGCAAAAACAGCGGCGCACCAGCGATCAGGTAGAAGTAATAGGTCACGAAGCGCCAAATGAGGATGGCGGCCGCGGCAGTGGATTTACCCACCAACGGTGTGAGCAAGGCCGCCGATGCCAGTTCTGCGCTGCCGGCACCGCCAGGCAGCAAGCTCAATTGCCCGGCGGTCAGGGCCAGCAATTGAACGATGAACGTCCAGGCCCAGGCGAGCTGACTGCCCAGCCCCTGCACGGTGAGATACAGCACGCTGTAACGCAGCAACCAGTGCAGCGTGGTCAGGATGAATACTCCCAAGAGGATCGCCCGCGGCAGCCGGAAGCATTCCAGCAGGGCGTTGCGGAAGCTCAGCACCTTGCGAGCCCAATAACGCTTGCGCGCGGACTTCATACCCAACCGGCCGACCAGCCAGCCGTTGAGCAGAAATACCTGCCGGTGGAAGCGCCCAAGCAACGCCAACAGCACCATCAGACCGATCAGCAACGCCGCGCTGAATCCCAGCAAACTGGCGATATAGGCATTCAGCGAGTGAGTCACCGCGTAAATCAGCACGCCGACCAGCGCGCAAGCGAAGAACAGCAGATCGGCCAGCTGCTCGACGGCAAAGGTCGCGGTACCCTTGGCTGGCGGTACGTCCTGACGTAGCAACAGCGCCATCATCGTCAGCGGCCCGCCGGCGCCGCCCGGTGTGGCGCAGATCGCAAACTCGGTGGCGATGACGACACCCAGCGCGCGGCCTTGTCGCAACCGGCGCCTGCCTACCAGCAGGCGCAGACGCCACGCGTTCAGGTACCAGCCGAGCACGATCATGCTGAGCATGCCGAGCAGCAGCCAGAGCGGAAAACTCACCAACCGCTCGAAGAGTCCGCTCCCGCCCAGCAGCAACGGGACCAATGCCGCGACCAGCAGCGCGCCAAACAGCAACCACCAGCGGCCGCTCATGCCGTGGCGCTCGAGGTCAGCCCATGACGATTTAGCCAATCGATCTTGGTCACCGGATGCCGCCCGTCCCGCAGCAGGCGCGTCAACAGATCCAGCCAATAATGACGGGAGAAGTCGTGACGCATATCGACCGGATGCAGACCCAGGCGCAGCACCGATGCTTGCCGATGACGAGTGAGCATCTGCTCGCTGAGCAACCGAGACACCCCGCGACGCCAGGCGCTGCGTGCGCTCCAGACCAGTCCAGGGGCGTCGATGGCCGTGTAGTCGGGTAGCAGGTACAGATGCTGGGGGTCGCTGGTATAGGTCAGTCCGGTTTTAGCCAATGCTCTCCGCGCGCCCGGCCCCAGCAACCAGGCTGGCGCCACGAACCCATGCAGGGGCCATTGCAGCCGAGCGAACAACTCGATGCCTTGCTGCAGGCGGCGTGTGGATTCAGCCTCATCCAGCGGGTAGAACTCACCCTCATGGGTGAAGATGCGACGCATGAACCAGGCTCGTGGCGAACGCGGCGTCGGTGCTTCGTCAGCGTGATGACAGCCGTGCAACACGAGCTCATCGCCGCGTGCCAGTCGGCTGTCCAGCATGGTGCAGAATTCGGGATGGTCTTCGAGTCGATTGCGCCGGTGGAAATCCGGTACCACCAGCCAGGAAATCGGTATATCGCCCAGCGCGTCTACCGCCTGGACAAAAGGCCGATAGTCGGGCCAGGTTTCCGGCGCCACGTCGTGCAGCACCAGCATCAGGCTCCGCTCAGCCATGCACGGCGACCGGCAGGTCGGCAGTACCCAGCACAGCGTGATAATGGGCAAGCAGCCCCGCCACCACCGCATCCCAGGCGTGATGCGCTTCGACATGCTGACGCGCCTGAGCGCCCAGCACGCTTGGGTCGTCTTCGAACAGCTCGCGTACGGTCTGTGCCATCGCCCGGGCATCCAGCGGACGGCACAGGCGCCCGGTATGGAACGGCACCAGCTCGGGCAGTGCGCCGGCTCGTGCCGCAATCACCGGAATTCCACTCGCCATGGCCTCCAGCGCGACCAAACCGAAGGTTTCCTGATTACCGGCGTGCAACAGCACATCACAGCTGGCCATGTAACGCGCCACTTCGGGTGCAGGACAGAAACGATCGATTACCGACACGTTGATCGGCACCCGGTGGGGCATCCCCGAACCTACCAGCAGCAAGTGATACGGCTTATCGAGCAGTCGGGCAGTTTCCAACAGCACGTCGATGTTCTTCTCTCTAGAACCACGCCCGGCGAAGACCATGAGCCGCGTGTCGTCCTCGACCCCCAACTCCCGGCGTATCTCAGGATCGCGCCTATCCGGACGGAAAGTCTCCAGATCGACCCCTAATGGCTGCACGTAGACGTTGCGAACGCCCAGTTCCTGCAGCTTTTCGGCCATTATCCGGCTAGGCGCCAGGACCCGGTCGAAGCTGCCATACAGGCGCGAGACATACCCGTTCATGTTGGTACCAAGCCAGCCGCCTATACGGTTGCTGACCAACAACGGCAGATCGGAGTGATAAAAGCCGATCACCGGGGCGTCGAGACGACGTCCCGCATCCAGCGCTGCCCAAGCCGTCATGTAGGGGTCACCCACCTCGATCACGTCGGGGCGCAGAGCGCGCAGCTGGTTGCGCCAGGGCGCGCGTCGAACCGGGAACCGGTAGCCCTTGCCGAACGGCAGTGCAGGTGCGGGAATCTGGTAGATGCCGGCGTGATGGCTATAGCTGTCGCCCGGCACCAGAATGCTGTGGCGAACGCCCGAGTACAGCTGCAACCGGCGGTGTTTGGCCTCGAGGTAAGTCCGCACCCCACCGCTGGCAGGTGCGTAAAACATGGTCATGTCGGCGATATGCAAGATGGAGCGTCTCCGTGAGGTCTCGATGCAGAGCCTTCGGAGGACGAATGCTGGCAAGGGTTGTATCAGCCAGACCCGGCCGAGTCATAGCCGGGCCTCGCCCCGAAAGATTCTGCAATGAAATCAATGGACCACCGACCCAGGCGGTTGTTCGCCGGTGCATTCGGCTTGGCGACAACCGAAGCTCGACTGGCATCAACCCTCCACACGCTTGTCGCCCTCACCCTTGCCATTGGGCGACGCATGCTCGATGACCGCATTCATCTCCGCGCCGAATAGCAGTACCGCAGCGGAGATATAGAAATAGAGCAGCAGCACGATGACCGCCCCGATACTGCCGTAGGTAGCGTCATAATTTCCGAAGTTCTGCACGTAGATGCCGAAGCCCACCGATGCGGCAATCCAGACGATAACTGCCAGCACCGAGCCGGGCGTGATGAAGCGAAACTCCTGTTCCACATCCGGTGTGACGTAATACAGCAAGGCCACCATCAGCATCATCAGGATCACGACTACGGGCCAACGCAGCCAGGTCCATAGCGTCACTACGATCTCCTTCAACCCCACCTGCGCGGCAAGCCATTCCATCACTTGCGGCCCGGTCACCATCAAGCCCGCCACCGCGAGCAGGATCAGTGCGAGACCGATCGTATAGAGAACCGCCAATAACATGAGCTTCCAGGTCGGACGACCTTCTTTCACATCGTAGGCCTTGTTCATGGCGTTCATCAGCGAGCGAACACCGACCGAGGCGGACCACAGCGCAATGAGAATACCCACCGATAGCAGGCCGCTCTTCTGCTCCTGCATCTGATCGATCACCGGATTGACCAGATCCAGCGCATCAGGCGGCAAGACCAACGACACCTGCTGGCGAAGCCAGGCGAAGAAGTCCTGCAGATCGAGCATGCCCAACATGGCGATCAGAAACAGCAGAAAGGGAAACAGCGAAAAGATCGCTCGATAGGCCAACGCCGAAGCATAGGTCGCCATGTCGTCATTGCTGAACTCCTTCAAGGTGCGTTTCAACAAGTCGAAACTGCCAATGCCCCGCGTCTCCAGCAATGCCATTACGTTATCCCCCGAAAACTGAAGCCGAAGCCCTTGAAAATGGGACGGTCCTCCTCTGGAAGAGTTCGCCGGTCGCAGCCCCGGTCGTCGTTCGTACCACCGCCAGCCGGCATGCGCCTGGATCGGGTCTGCGGGCGGCCTTGATCGGCTCATCTCCGAGGCGGAAAGGGGCGGAAAGGGGCGGAAAGGGGCGGAAACCATGTGGCCAGCGTTTCCATTAAAGGAACTTTCCTCCGCTTGAGCGCTCTTGATGGAGTCCAGTTCGGCGCATCGCTGACGGCAGTCGCAACCACGCAGCGTAACGACCGGAGCATGCGATGGGGTTAGCTCAAAGGAGCCATCTCGTCCCGGCACGTGCCGCATGGAATGCCAGACATGGCTTACGCCGCTTTTTTTGGCCGCAGGAGCAAAAGAAATGGGATACGCAACGGATGCCCCACAGCCAAGAATGAAAGCCGACCTCCTCAGATACGCCAGGCTCATCCTCACCAAAGGCAGTGGGGCTGCCGCGACGCTTGGCCTGAATATTCTGCTGGCGCGCCTGCTGGTGCCCGAGCTCGCGGGCACGGTGTTCTTCTGCGTCGCTCTGGGCATTTTCCTGTCCCTGGTGGCACGGCTAGGCTTGGACATTGCGTGCCTGAAGAACATTTCCTCTTTGAGCGACGGCCAGCAACGCCGCTATTTCCACCGTGCGCTGGGTCTCGCCGCGCTGATGAACGTTCCGGCCTTTCTTATCGGCCTGGTCGTGGTGTATTTCTCGAAAACCACCCAGGCGCATTTCGTCCATGCCGCCGTCCTGTTCGGCATCACCGCCCTTGGCCTGTCACTGTTGAGCATCGCCAGCGAAACATTGAAAGCCAAGCATAAAACCAGCGAGGGACTGTTCTGGCAGACGGCGTTTCAGCCCTCCCTGACGCTGCTGCTGGTATCAGTGACCGGCAACGATCTGACCACCGTGGCCGGCGCCTTTGCAGTCAGCTACGCGCTGGCCATTTTCGGCTCGATATGGCGCGCCAATACGAGCCTGCCGGTTTCAGACTCATCGCACACGCTTGGCTGGCGCGAGATGCTCATCTTGTGCGTACCGCTGATGCTCATCGCGGTGATGAACAGCATCATCGAACTGTCCGATACGCTACTGCTCGGCGTGCTGCGTTCGGCTGGCGAAGTGAGCATCTACTACATCGCGGCCAAAATCGCCGCCCTCTCGACGACTCTGCTGTTCATCATCAACGGCACCATCGCCCCCGACATTTCCAAACGCTGGGCCCAGCATGACCGTGCGGGCGCCTTCGCCATCGTCAGAAGATACTCTCGCTTCATGCTGGCGCTCGCGCTGGTGATCCTGCTCGCCATAGGCCTGCTGCGTGAATATATCCTGGCCGTATTTGGGCCCGAGTACCGGGCGCAAGGCGTCTATCCCCTGCTGGTACTCGCCGTTGGCTATTTCTTCGTACTCGCTGCCGGACCGCTGGGCATCTTTATGACCATGACCGGCAATCACCGCCGCTACCTGCATAACAACATCGCGGCCTGTGTAATCAACGTGGCGCTCAACCTCGTCCTTATCCCGCGCTATGGCGTCAATGGCGCCTGCTTCGCCACCGCCGTGGCGCTGACATTGAAGAACGCGCTGCTCTACATCCAGTTCAAACAAATCGAAAGGAGTCCGACGCCATGACTGACCGGGTAAACGTAATCGCTTACGGAGCCTATGACCGGCACAACTATGGCGACCTGCTCTTCGCAATCGTCCTCAAGCGCTACCTGGAGGCCGATGGCCGCTTCAACGTGCTGGTCGCGGCCACCAAGAAATCCGATCTGTCCAGCTACGGGGCGCTACCGACCATCCCGCTAAAAAAAGCGCTGGATGCGACGCGCCAACAACCGAAGACCATGCTCATCGTCGCAGGCGGCGAGTGCCTGACGGCGCAATGGGAAAGCATCATTGGCTACCTCGCCCCACAAGCCATCTACTACCCGATCAAGGCGAGCCCTTACTTGATCGGTCATAAGGCTTTCATCCGCCTGAGCCGGCTATTCACCTCTATTCCGTCAGATATCCCGCTGGTACTGGGTGAGCGCGACCTGCCGGGCTACAAGGTGATGTACAACAGTGTCGGGGGCAACGAAATCAGCCGGAAGAAGCCGCTGATCCACGAAGCGATCAAGCGCAACCTGAACGATTGCACCTATGTATCGGTACGCGATCGTGAGACCTCCGCCGAACTGGACAAGCTCGGTGTCAAACACAACCTAGTGCCCGACAGCGCGATCCTGATCTCGGATATTTTTCCGCAGCAGGTCAACCCAGGCGAGCCCGGCCATATCGTTTTCCATATCTCTGACCATCACGCCAAGCGGCGCATCGAAGCCATCGCTCAGCAATTGACCGAGCTAAACGTCACCACAGGCCTGAAAATCGCCCTGCTGACGATTGGCAAGGCCCCCGGACATTCGGACGACGGGCCGCTGGACAAGCTGCACAGTCTACTGGGCGATGAGCGCGCCTACCGCGTCGACAGCGGAAAGATCGACGACATCATCCGATGCATCGCAACCAGTAAGCTTTACTGCGGCACCAGTCTGCATGGCGCGATCACCGCATTGGCATACGCCGTACCGCAGATAGCGCTGCTACCGCAGCGTGTGGTGAAACTATCGAGCTTCCTCGAAACCTGGGTGCCCAAACAGTCCTGCGGGTTCGCCGAGGTTTCGCAGATCAGCCAAATCGGCTCCAACCTGCTCAATGCTTTCGGCGACACCCAGCGAGCCGAACTGCGAGCGGTGGTCGAAGCCATGAAGAACCGCGTGCGTACGAACCTCGATCATATGGTCGAGCTCTACGATCAGGCACCAGCCCGGGGCGAATCCCCTGCCCGTCAAAACAAAAAAGCTGCAGCCGTACCCGCGAATTGATCAGATAACGCGAAGCAAACAGAAAGGCCCGCAACGAAGCGGGCCTTTCTGTTTGCATTGGTGCCGGTGAGAGGAGTCGAACCCCCGACCTTCGCATTACGAATGCGCTGCTCTACCTACTGAGCTACACCGGCGGCAAGCGGCGCATTATGAGATTTCGCCGGCACGGACTCAAGCCCGCGCCAGCGAAAGACATGCCACATTCGGTCAGAGCCGAAGCGACCTCATACAGCGTATTACAACCCGGCGGACGTGGAGCCGGTTGTGCCGGCCGTGCTCGTGGTGCCCGTCGTCGAACGAGTGGCCTCGCCGCTATTGGCATGCTGCTGCTTGACCTGAGCGGCCATTTCCTCACCCTTGGCGGACGCTTTCTGATAGCCCTCCTCGGCCTTGTGGCGCAGGCGGTCTTTCATGCGATCGCGTGCTTCACCCAAGGCTTCGTCCTCGCGCCGTGTTGGTGGCACCGAAGCAGCAAGCAACGCACCCAAGGCGATACCGATGGCACCGAGTGCCAAGGGCTGCTCCTGAAGCAGATGGTTGAAGCCGCCACGAGCTCGGTCAGCACCGCCGCGCAGCCGTTCAGATGCCTGGCGCCTGGAATCGCTGGCCCGAGTACGGGCGTTGCCGAGCGACTCGGAAACGCTGTGGCTCATATGGCTGGCCTTGTCTTTCATGCCAGCGCCCTGGTGCTTGAGGCCGGCGGTCTTGGCGGAGAGCTTTTCTCCCATAGAGGGGCCGGTCGACCCAGCGCCATAGCCGGTAGTGGTCACGTTCGAATGCGGCTGGCGATTTTGCCCCGCCATCATCCAGAGCAGACCGATTGAGGTCAGTACTGTCGGCACCGGGTTGGCCTTGACCGTATTGCTCAGGTTGGAGAAGAACTCGCCGCCGCCGCCTTTTACGTAGCCCAGCGCGGTATCGATGAGTTCGCCTGGGGACAGCTTGTTTTCTAGCGCGTGAACGATGTTGCCGATCTCGGCTCGCTGTTGATCGATCTCCCGCTCCAACTCGGCGGGATCCTTCTGTGCTTCGGCATCTATCTGATTACGTGTGCTCATGATGTGTGCCCCCTGACGGCTTCTTTATCCTTGTTGACCGAATGGATGGTGCGCTCGGGCTTGAAGGAAGACGCCTCGAACTTCTTCTTGCCGGCGGAAACCATGATCAAACCGATCACCACCACCACACCACCAACGATCAGCGCGGCGAGCCAGGGCTCCATGACGTTGCTCAGGCCGTAGACAGCGGACATCAGCAGGACGATGAATCCGCCGAGCAAGACGGCCCCACCCGTAGCGACGCTCGCGGCGCCGGCCTTGGTGGCACGGATGGACTCGCTCAGTTCCGCTTTTGCCAAGGCCAGTTCCTTGGTCACCAGAGAGGGCACTTCATGGGTAAGCTGCCGCAGCAGGCCGCCTACAGAGCTATCGGTCTCGGTACGCATGCCGGGTTCCGGTGTATTGATCGTGGTCGTGGTCGTCGTAGTCTTACGTGCTTCACTCATGGAAAAAGCCCTCCGTCAGTGCCTTTGCCGTCTCGGCTGGAAGTGGAACCCAGGCCAGTGCTCGAAGTGGAGCCCAAGCCTGCGCTGCTGCCCGCTCCGGTGCCAGCGCCTGCGGTGTTGCTACCCAGGCCGGTCCCAACACCGGTTCCCGATCCAGTACCCAGTCCGCTACCGACAGCTGTGCCCGTTCCGACAGTCGAACTCGTAGTGCGAGAGGTACTTGTCGCTGAGGAGCCGGCGTTGCTGACGCTGCCGATGGTTCCGGGCTCGCCTGTATCCAGGCGATCGTTAAGCTCGTCCTGCTCGGAGTAATACTCGTCATGAGATGAGCCATACTGACTGCTGGAATGCCCATGGCGGCCGTAATCGCCCGTTGCAGCGCGCTGGCTGGATGCACGGGCGAAGCGGGTCAGCCCGAATCCCAGCGCGACGCTGCCGGCAATGAACAGGCCCGGGTTGTCTCGCGCCATTCGATTCATGTCCTGGAACAGCTCGTCTACGTTCTTGCCGCGAAGGTCATCGGACAGCCGTACCATGCTTTGTGCCATGGTGGAGACATAGCTGGACAGACCAAGGCGATCTTGCCCTTCGAGCTCCTGAGCAGCTGCCTTCGCGCTCTGCGCGACCTTCTCGAGCTCGTCAGCGGCCGTATCGCGATAGCCTTCGAGGTGGCTCCGGCCTTGGGCTTTCACCTGATCGGCTGCCTGGCGGGCCTTGGCTTTGGCGTCTTCGGTGGCGTGCCCGGCCGTCGAACCGGACGTTGACTGGCCGGATGTGGACGTCGAGGCAGTAGAAGTTGAGTTGGGGCCGGTCTTGGGTTGGCCACCGTAACCAGTGATTTCTTCGTCGGGTGTAGTCATTTGATTCACCTTATATATGGCTTGGCCGGAAGACCACGGTCCGTAGGAACACAGCAACTGCGGTGGACCGCGAACTGTGTAATTTTCGGTGCGCACATATAAGGTGACCGGGGCGATATTTTCGAGTTCCATTATTTCGGTTAGCCCTTGGGCGGGGCGTTCTAGTTACGGAACTTGCTTTCACTTTTGTTTATTTGCCTCCAGGCCAATGGCAACTGGCCTTCAATATCGCGATAAGCAGCGTACTTATTGGCTTTAAGCGAAGCGGCATTCATAACAAGCGAAACGGATAACCATCATGAAATTAACGGATAGCGAGCCTGTGCTGTTCGTTAAATCTCTCAAGGAGCGAAACCGCAGCCGACGAGCAGCATTCGTTAGTAATACAGGCGTCTTTTCAAAGACGAAAAAAACGGGCCCGAGGCCCGTTTTCTTTTATACCGGTCGTGTTACAGCGGACCGATGGTGGAGCAAGTTTTCTTCGCAGCGGCATGCTTCTGCAGCGGTGCCAGTTGCGGACGGTGCTTACCGCTCTGGACGTCCAGGGACATGATGTTCTCACCCCAGCGCGGACCGGCTGCCCAGTAGGTGCTCGGGATGCAGTTCTCCGCAAGGTAAGCCAGCAGGTTGTCAGTCGCGACTACGGCAGACGGAGAGAAGTCCGGGATACCGTGCTCGCCGATGTAACCACGCAGCTTGTTCTTCTTCAGCCACTCGACCCACGGCTTGACCCGCTCGACACCCAGCATCGGAGCGAAGGTTTCGGCGCGATTGCGATAGGTGCCCGAGTAGTCGTAGTCGAGATACTGGTGCGCTTCATAGACCAGGTTGTTCTTCGGATCACGCATCCACGGATCGTTGATCAGCTGGGTGTTGTACTTCTGCCAATGGAATGCACTGGAGTAGCGGTCGCCGGCGATCATGATCCACTTGGTGGGGTCGATCTTGCGGATCGCCTGACCAGCAGCCTGGGCAGTTTGCGGCCACATGTTGTTGCCAGTGTTATACGGCTCGTTCATCAGACCGTAGCCATACAGGGCCGGGTGCTTGGACAGGTGCACAGCGATCTTGCGCCAGGTTTCAGCGAACTGCGCCCGTGGTACTTCCGGCGAGTTGATCACCTTGCCGTAGTAACGGTAGTAGTTATGCATATCAAGGATGACCTTGATGCCGTGCTTCTGGGCGTAATCCAGCGACTGCTTGATGCGCCCCAGTTCCGCTGCGTCCAGTTCAGTACCCAGCTTGGGTTGGATCCGCTCCCAGAGGAAGCCCAGACGCACCAGCTTGAAGCCGAGTTCGCTGTGACGCTTGTAGTAGGACTCATCGGCGAAGGTATAGCCCTTGTTGTAGATACCCGGCACGTTCGATGGATCGAACACGCCCGAACCGAAGTTCACGCCAACTAGGTCGATACCGCTACCGTCGCTGACTACCGGGGTCGTTGGGGCCGGTGTCGGAGCAGGCGTCGGTGCCGGAGCAGGCGCGACGGTAGCCGGAGGCGTA
This sequence comes from Pseudomonas sp. SST3, assembly GCF_003325755.1. The sequence goes on from NZ_QORI02000003.1 coordinate 213,946, forward strand.
GTGGTGCCGGTGCTGCCGGACACAACGCTGATGGTTTTCGGGTAACCAACGGCGCTACCGGACAACACTGTGCCGCTCAGCATCACCGACAGGTGGGCCCCCACGTCATAGACCGCAGTGACCTTGCGTACCTGACCGTCCGCCAGCTTCACTGACGCACCGGTAACAAATGCAGCCTTGTTGGCGCTCGTATCCGGAATCGAGAAACCGGCTGCCTTGCGGTAGATGCCGTTGTCCCAATCCGCACTGGTGAAGTTATTCATGCCAGCGGTGTACGTAGTGCTCGGCGCGGTCGGTGCTGGCGTCGGCGCAGGAGCCGGTGCCGGCGCGACGGTTGTCGGAGGCGTGGTAGTACCGGCGGTGGCAGATACTACGCTGACGGAGTTCGGGTAACCGACAGCGCTGGCAGACAGCGCGGAGCCGCCCATCATGACCGACAGGTGAGCACCTGCATCGTAGACGGCGGAAATCTTGCGCACCTGACCATCAGCCAGTTTTACCGATGCGCCGACAGCGAACGCCGCCTTGTTGGCTGCGGTATCCGGGATCGAGAAGCCGGGCGATTTGCGATAGATGCCCTTGTCCCAGTCCGTGCTGGTGAAGCTGTTCAGCTTGACGCTGTAGCTGCTGCTGGGTGCAGTCGGGGCCGGGGCGGTTGTCGACGGGGCCGTTACCGAGTTGACCACAGTGCTGATAGTACGTGGTGCACCGACCTTGCTGCCGTCGAGCAAGCCGCCGTCAACGTAGATGCTGATGTTCTTACCAACCACATAGACCCGAGTGATCTTGCGGACCTGGCCATCGGCAAACTTGATCTGCACGCCTGGTTTGAATGCTGCAATCGCGGCGGAGCTGGCTGGAACAGACAAGCCCGCAGTCCGACGCCAAACACCATTAAGGAAATCGGTGCTGGTGAATTTGTTGATCGATGAAGTGAAGGCGGCCGCAGAGGACGCACTCACAGTAATCTCGGCGGCTACTTCACCGGTAAAAGCGACAGCACTGAATACGGCTGCAAGAGCGATGGAGCGAACAAGTGCCTTGGGGGCACCAGTAAATACATTGGTAGACATTCAGTCTCTCCGGAACTTAATACTTCAAAAGGCCTAAGCCTTTAAAAAAGTGGCGGGAGTTTTAATTAAGTCGTACAGGCGCTTACTGGGCAGATGTCTCACTACGCGCAACCGGACGAACCGCGTTACAAAGGACGCCGGATCACCTGTGTGGAACCCGGCAATCCGTTGCGTGGCGCCTTTATAATAGGTTTCTAAAACGATTCAAAATTTTTTTGACGTATTTAGATCGCCAATCTCACGTCACATTTTTGACCGGCCATTAATCCGCTATTAGAAGATGGCTTATTGCTATCGACAGTAATAGGCCTTCAACCGCTTTAAACCGTTGCGCTAATACTCTTTAGGCGCCATTTTTTTGAATAACTGCGTCACGAAACGCGATTTCGTCTATGCGAGGAGCCGACGAACGGTCACAGCAAGACCAACCATTTTCCGGTCGGCTTCTAGAGAGGAAGCGCTGTTTCCTCTCCGCGTTCTCCCTAGCGAACCCTCGGCATACGGAGCAGCTCATGACGCATCATCAATTCAAAGTCGGCGACCACGTCCGCTGGAACTCGGAGGCGGGTCATGTCACGGGGCGGATCATCAAAGTGCACACCCACGACACCGACTACAAAGGCCATCGGCGGCGCGCCAGCCCGGAAGAGCCGCAGTACGAAATCGAGAGCGACAAGACGGACCACGTGGCAATGCACAAGGGCAGCGCGCTGAGCAAGATTGAATGACCCCACCTCAACCCAAACAGATCTGGACGGTGGGCCACTCCACGCGCACAACCGAAGCTTTCATCGCGCTGCTGGAGCACTACGGCATTCGTGCCGTTGCGGATGTACGCCGTTTTCCCGGCTCAAGGCGTTTACCTCAATTCATGTCAGCGAACCTTGAGGCGGCGCTCGGCGAGCACGGCATTGCTTATGAGTGGATCGAGGAGCTGGGCGGACGGCGACGCGCACCACCGGGGCCGAGCGCGAGCGCCTGGCGCAACACATCTTTTCGTGGCTACGCCGCGCACGTGAAAACCGATGAGTTTGCCAACGGGCTGCAACGGCTCATACGCCTGGCCGTCGGGCAGCCGACGGCGATGATGTGCGCCGAAGTGCTCTGGTGGCGCTGCCACCGTTCTATGGTTTCGGATGTGTTGAAGTTGCGCGGAATCGAGGTGCTGCATATTCAGGATGAACAGCGGCTGACCATGCATCCCTATACTTCGCCGGCAAGGCTTGACGAGGGCGAATTGACCTATGCCGAAGGCGCAGGGACGCCGCTGAAGAAGACGGGGCCAGGTGCTCATTGACACCACACCACCGAACCCGACGAGGAGACGGTCACGCCGGGCTATCGACTACGCCAAAATCCTCAGCGCAGCCCCGACGCTGGCGGAAAGGGAATCCGCCGCGCCAAATGACCGTCCACTGATCGATAGACGACCCGCCAGCAACTTTTCCCCGGCTGCAGCCTCATATGCGCGGGAAGCGATCCCCTTCAGGCATCCCCACGCCACACCAGAATAAGCCAGTCGATTGATGGCATCCCGCACAAAATGGCACACGCTTACCCAAGCGGCTCGCCCATATAAAGGAGTATTCCGTGCATAGCCTCGACGTTACCGGCATGCTCGTTGCGGCCAGACAACGACTCGCCGGCGGATCATCAGCGCGTGTATTCAAGGGCATGGCTACCCTGGCCATCGGTAACGGCTTAGCGAGGGTCGTCGGCCTGGCGGCCATCCCAATCCTTACCCGGATCTACAGTCCTGAGCACTTCGGCGTTCTATCAGTTTTTACCGCCCTGCTATTGATTCTTACGCCGTTGATGACCCTGCGCTACGAGCTCGCTGTGCCCCTGCCCCGTAGGGATAGCACAGCCATGACGCTGATGGTGGTATCGGTTTTCCTGATAGTCGCGATGACGATCACATTGAGCGTGCTGTTCTGGCTGGCCGGTCCCGCTCTGCTGACGATGGGCTCGATGGAGGCCCTCATACCGTACCGTTGGATGCTGATTATCGCGCTGTGCAGTGCCGGTCTGTATGAAGTGCTGTTGATCTGGGCGGTACGCCGCCGCGCCTATCCCGCCATCGCGCGCACGCAACTGCAGCAGAGCGTTGCCGGGTCGATCGCAAAAATAGCCTTGGGACTGCTGGGATTGAAGCCGCTCGGGCTTCTGGCGGGCCAGGTACTAGGCGCTGGCGCGGGGACGATGACGCTGATACGGACATTCCGAGCGGATGTAAAAGCCTATTGGCGCCATATCACCCTGAGACGAGCCTGGTACATGCTGCTGCACTACAGGAGCTTTCCGGCCTACCGCCTGCCGTCCCAGCTGCTACAGATTTTCGCCAGCCAGGCGCCCTTGTTGCTGACCGCTGCGCTCTATGACGCTCAAACCACAGGGCAACTCGGGTTGGCAATGATGACGCTGGCCCTGCCGATGAATCTGTTGGGGCATTCCACAAGCAAGGCGTATTACGCCGAAATCGCCTCGATCGGACGCAAGCGTCCGGCTGAAATTCGCCAGGTGACTTTCTCGGTGATCAAACGGTTGCTGGTGCTCGCACTTGCACCGGCTTTACTGCTGCTGACGTTCGGCGAACAGCTTTTTGCCTTCGCGTTCGGGGCTCAGTGGGCGCTGGCAGGAGAGATGGCGTCGATACTGGCGCTCTATCTTCTATTCCAGTTCATGCATGCGCCGGCGTCTCATCTGCTGTCGGTTTTCGAGGGTCAACGCGTGCTGTTGATGTTGAACGTTCAGCGCACCCTGCTCACGCTCGGCTGTTTCGCAGCCGCCCATCTTTTCGATCTACCGATCAACTCAGTGCTGCTGCTCTATGCGATAACGCTTTCGATGCATTACCTGTTCAGCCTGCTCGTGACGCTGCGGGTGATTCCGCGCTGATACAGAACCATCGAGGCCATCTGTAATGTCGATGCCGAGACCGTCCCTGGTCGCGGCAACCAGGACATCAAGGCTCGCGATTGAGCGCGTTCCAGCCACCGACACGCCCACCCGAGAAGGCATTGCGCGACAGGTAGTAGAAAAACAGCGGAATACCTACGGCGTAGCGCTTGAACAGGCGACGCGGCTCGATAAGCATGCGAAACGCCCACTCCAGCCCGAACCGACGAAAAAGTATCGGGGCACGGGGAAAGCGCTGCGCCGAAAAATCAAGAATGGCACCGCCACAGATCAGTACCGCACGGGTATCCATCGCCTTCTGCAGGTGCAACGCCACATGCTCCTGCTTGGGCATGCCCATAGCCAGCACGACGATCGGAAAGCGCCCTGGCACATGGTGCTCTTGGTAAAACGCCAGGTAGTCCTCGGAGCGTTTGAACCCATCAATCGCATGAAATTTTCGGTCCCCGAAGAGCTTGCTCGCGCCATCGCTCAACCAGGGCTCGCGGGTGCCCATGGCAAACAGCTCGTAGCGATCCTCGGAGTCGCCCACCAGCTCTTCGATCAGCTCGGGGATAAAGTCGGATCCGTTGAGATTGGACTTCGGATCCAGCCCGTTGAACAAGCAGGCAATCTTGATTCCGATGCCGTCGCGCAGCAGGTAATTGACCTGAAGAAAGCTGTTCAGAACAGATGGGTGACGCTGCGCGATGTTGTAGCCGTGCTGATTGAGAAAACCAAGAATAGTCGGCGACTCGCGCTTCTTCAGCTCAGCGATAAAAGGGCCGGTATCAGCTTCATTCAGTAGTTTCAGCTTCCCTATCAAAGGATCCGTCCTTTTGGTGAGGGGATTTTTCATAAATAGCTTCTCTGTCTGTAAATCAATGAAAGTCGGTGAGGCTCATTACGGCAAGGCTGATGGCCCGCCGCAGCACGGAAGATTCGCCTAGAAAAAACTGAACAATGCCTGCCTATGTCGGACAAACGAAGCAGCCGCTTCCGCGGTACCTTCCTGAAGAGTAGAAAGAGGTAGTCAGATGTTAAGGACACGTAGCCATTCGAAACGATCAAAAGGAATACTCCTCGGACTCACGCTTATGCTCGGGAGTGCCGCCAGCGCGGCAGAAAATATCGATTTGATCGGCCTGAACATCGGGGGCGCCGCGTTTTCCGGCAATGTCATCCCCGGAAAATATAAAACAAATTATTTCTTCCCCGCCCCCGGCTACCTTTCGAAGTGGAAAGACAGAGGCATCAAGACCATTCGTTTCCCAATCATGTGGGAGCGTCTGCAGCGTGAACTCAATGCGGAACTGGATGAAGACTATGCCCAACTGATTGAAGGGACGCTGCAACAGGCCGCCGATAACGACATGCGCGTCATTCTCGACATACACAACTATGCCCGTTATCAAAAACAGATCATTGGAACCGATGCCGTACCGATATCGGCTTATGAAGACCTGCTCGAACGTATCGCCAAACGTTGGAAAGACCAGCCAGGACTTTATGCCTACGACATCATGAACGAGCCACATGGCGCGGACGAATACTGGCCCGCAGCAGCTCAGGCCGGCATCGATGCCATCCGAAAACATGACAAGGAGCGCCCCCTGTATATCGAGGGCAACTTCTGGTCCAGCAGCTTTCTCTGGCCGAAGTTCAATGATCCATTGCTGCAACTGAAGGACCCCTCCGATAAATTGATATTTTCCGCTCACCTGTACCTCGACAAACACAGTAGCGGGCAATACAAGGAGCCGCTGGAGGAAGATTTCGACACCATGCTTGGTGTCAAACGAGTCAAACCCTTTGTCGATTGGCTGATCAAGCATGACAGGCAGGGCCAGATCGGTGAGTTCGGTATCCCGGCCGACGAGCCACGCCTGCTGGAAGCGATGGATAATCTGCTGGCTTATCTGCAGGAGCACTGCATTCCCATGACGTACTGGGCGGCCGGGTCGGCGTGGGGCAAATACAAGCTGTCCATTGAGCCTAAAGACGGGCAGGACCGCCCCCAGTGGGACATTCTGAGCAAGTACGTCGGCCAGGGTAATTGCAGCCGCATCGGGCCGAATCACTGACCGGCACTTGCCCTCATTTACCTATCGGCCGCCTCTCGCGCGGCCGATAGGTAGCCTTCAGCTCTTCGATGACGATGTTGCCGGTGCCCATCTACCCAGTATCGATTTCGCCTTGCCGATCAGTTTGGCCTTCAGGCTGTAGGTCTTGCGCAGCGTATTCGCCTTCAGGTTGTGGACCTGGCCCGGCACGTACATCTCATTTGTCTCAATGCAATACACCGGCTTGCCGCTAAGTTTCATGATCTCGACGGCCTGCTTGACTTCGCTTTCGACGAACAGCCGCGTCAGTGGTTGCTTGGCATAAACCTCCGCCTTGAACTTGTGATGGATATTCAGCCGGCGGCGCTCTTCAGCAGTGGGAAGATCAAGCATATGCAAGGTTCCGTACTGCACGCCATTGCGCTGCAGCCACTCCTCCGTTTCAGCCCGATACTTTTCCAGGCGGCTGGTCACGAGGTGCGCGACCTTGACCGACGGGATGAACAGCGGGCGCGTGCAGCTGAGGAAGTCCCGGTAGTTCGGCCCGTCGTCGTTCTCCTCGATCGTCGGGTCGATGCAGAGCACGCCATCTATATCCAGGCAGGCCTGGGTCAGAAAGGGATGGTGCATGACATTCCACTCGAACACGCGAGGCTGCTCGACAAGCTCGAGGTACATGTCCACGTGGTGTCGATTGTGCCGCTCGGCAAACACCGCCATGGTCACTACGGTGCCATCGTACGCGGCGCGAACCTGCTCCTCTGCGGCCCGCATCGACTTGGCCGAAGAGATGCTGTCGTCGACCAGGAGTATTTTCTTCGCATCCTTTGGCTTGGTCAGCTCGGCGTGCTTGTAGGTGCGGGTATTGCCTTTCTTCAGGTCATCGTTGCGCAGGAATGAGTAAAGATCCGTCAGTGGCAGGTTCTGTTTCAGCGCGATGATGCTGGCGACCAGCATTCCGCTTCGCGGTATTCCAACCACCAGATCGATATCATTCGGAATCTTGCCGGCACACTCGGTGCTTAGCCGCGATAAGTCACTCAGGCTTCGGTAATTCATTGAACACTCTCCTGCGCCCTGTGTTTAGAAGGCCCGCTGAACCGTATGGGCCGGCCCGTCCTTTCAACGCCCCAAGGAGGCACGTAGTTGTTTCGTGTGGGTGTGCACGTAATGCAGCACGTACAGCGCGAATGCGTTGGGTTTGGAAAATTTCAAGAAGCGCGTTCTGATATCCATATCCTCACGAATCGCCTCGAAGCGCCTCTTATGCGACACGCCAGTGGTATCGAAGATGCACAGCGGAAATGTCAGTTGCATGACTTCATGCTGAAGATCGAGCCCCTGCAAGAACTCCAACAACAGGCAATAGTCAGCCGACAGTTTGTAATCGAGCCTGAACTGGAACTGACGCAGCCGTTCATTCTCGAAGTACATCGTTTGATGGCTGGCTGGTAAGCCCAGCGGTGCGCGTTCAATGGGCCGCGCGCTGGTAAGTTTCAAATCGCCGCCAGCTTCTTTACGATAAAAATCGCCATAAATGAACTTCGGCGTTCCCGGCGTCTTCGACAGTTCATCGTTGATACGGCCAAGTACCGCCGGATCGGCAAGCGAATCACCACTGTTGAGAAACAACGTATAGCCGGGCGTTTCAACAGCGCGAAGGCGACCTTTGTTCATCGCGTCATAGATACCTTTGTCCGGCTCTATGGTTATTTCCGCCTGATCATCATCCAGGCTCTTGAGCCATTCGCCACTGCCGTCCTTGGATGCACCATCAATAACGATCCAGCGGAAGTTCCGGTAGGTCTGGCTCGCCAGGCTCCGATAGGTTTCCTTCAGGCCATCAAGATTATTCCAGTTTATAGTTACGATACTGAAACTGACCATAATTCACCTGTTCGAGATTTGCAGAGAGAGGGGTATTTGCGGTCTGCAGCTTGGCGTAATAAAGGAAGAAGGCTGCAGCCATTCCATAAATATCGCCTGAGAATGTCAGCGCATTGGAAAGCGTAATGTTCAACATGCTGACGACAAAACTAAGTTGCAGCGCAGCCAGAAGATTTCCCTTGTCCGAGCACTGACGCATTATCCAGATGAAACCGCCGTAGAAGATCAATGCGGCGATCGGCGTCAGGAACCCATACCGATAATAGACACCGAATATCCCGACATCAGCCAAGTAAAAGTGCGAGTTATAGATCCGTGAGAACCCGCCGTTCCATTGCAGCGACAATGCGCCCATGCCGAAGTAATTGTTGGTGCTGATCGCATCCAGAATGATTGCAACTGTTCTGTCTCGTACACCTGGTCCCGAGGTGGCGTCGAAGAGCAACGCATCGAATCGAGCGTATTGCTCATGATAGAACTCCGGCACCAACAGATAGGACACCACCAGAATCGTCACACCGAGCACGCTGAGCTTCATCAACGAGTCAATACGCTTGCGGAAAATCCACACACCGGCCAATGCCCAGACCAGCATGGTCTGTCGGGTCTGCATGACCAGCCACAGATAGGCCACGAAGTAGAGAAGGATCGCCAGCCTGCCGAGGGTCACCCGATCCTTCATGCTGTACATCACCATGAAGGCGGCGATCGTGACGAAGGGCGAACCGATACGGAAACGATTCGGCCGCAAGAGATCTTCATATTGCGTCCAGTCATCGACCGTGAAGGACGCAACCTTGTTCTGCGGGATGATGCCCAGGTAGTAGGCAAAGCCCAGCGTTGCGCAGAAAAGCGCTACGTACAAAAAATACTTCCCCAGCTCTTCCTGGGTCGGAGAAGCTTTGAGAAGCAGAAACAGGGTCGGGAAGAACACCAGATATTGAAAGAACCGGCGCTCTTCCAGGAATCCGTATGCGAGCGGCTGACCGAAGTTCAGGTTGGCGAGCACCGCGGAGATCAGCGGCAATAGACAGCCCATGAAAATGATCCATAGGCTGGTCTTGGACTGATAGACCCACTTCCATGCGACGAACAGACAGGCCGTTGCCGCCAGAACGAGCAGCAAAAAAATCTCCTGAAAGTACGGAATCCCGGCCCGCTTGTCGTCCGTCAGGAAGAAGCAGGTAGAGTTCAGCAGCAACAGCAAGAACAGCAGATTCTTGTACGCCAGAATTTTCCTTAACAAGCGCTTTCCCCATTTTCCAGATGTGACGTGGCGAACATAGAACCGAGCCGGCCCGGTTTGATGACCTCGATGAGGCGACTCACCACGGCGAGGAATCGTGTGCCATGGATGGACAACGGCAACGGCAAAAAAGTCCGCTGCCGCATAGGCAAAATGTCACCTGCCTGGCTCCGGGGTCTGCTCCGCCCCGTCCCTGGTTCACGGCAGCAGCGGGACGCCCGTGCAGCCATGGCCCGCTGCTCAACCGATCAGTGTCGGGCCTGATGCTGGTTTTCGACGAACCAGCGATAGGCATCGCGCAAGCCATCTTCCAGGCTGATGCTGGACTGCCAGCCGAGGGCCTTGAGACGCGAGACATCCATCAGCTTGCGCGGCGTACCGTCTGGCTTGCTGCTGTCGAACACCAGTTTGCCCTGGTACTCGGTGACCCGAGCGATGGTTTCGGCCAGCTCCCGGATGCTGCAATCAACACCGGTCCCAACGTTGATATGCGACAGCATCGGCTGGGTGTGCGCCTGGTAGGTCGCGTCGTCCAGCTCCATCACATGCACGCTGGCCGCGGCCATGTCGTCGACGTGAAGGAATTCGCGCTGGGGCTTGCCGCTGCCCCAGATGACCACTTCGTCATCGCCTCGCTGGGTCGCCTCATGGAACCGCTTGAGCAGCGCCGGCACCACGTGGCTGTTTTCCGGATGGAAGTTATCGTTGGGGCCGTAGAGATTGGTCGGCATCACACTGCGGTAATCGCGCCCGTACTGGCGGTTATAGCTCTCGCACAGTTTGATGCCGGCGATCTTGGCCACCGCATACGGCTCGTTGGTAGGCTCGAGCACACCGGTTACCAGTGCCTCTTCCTTCATCGGCTGCTCGGCGAACTTCGGATAGATGCACGAGGAACCGAGGAATAGCAGCTTGTTGACGCCGTTGCAGTGAGCCGCGTGGATGATGTTCGCCTCGACCATCAGGTTCTGGTAGATGAACTCGGCCGGATAGGTGTTGTTGGCATGAATACCGCCCACCTTGGCCGAAGCCATGTAGACCTGATCGATCTGGTTCTCGGCAAAAAACGCGTTGACCGCCGCCTGATCGACCAGGTCCAGTTCTTCACGACCACGCGTGATGATGTTGTCGTACCCCAGCGCCTGCAGGCGGCGGACGATCGCGGAGCCAACCATGCCGCGATGCCCCGCAACGAAAATACGTGCGTCACGATTCATTTCAATTCTCCAATGTCACTGGAATGTCAAAGCCGTGCTCTTTGAGCAGGGCATGGCGCTGGGCGATTTTCAGGTCCTCGCGGACCATCTCGGCGCACATTTCCTGCACGCTGATTTCCGGGGTCCAGCCAAGTTTGTTCTTGGCCCGGCTCGGGTCGCCGAGCAGGGTCTCCACTTCCGCCGGACGGAAGTAGCGCGGATCGATGCGAACGATGACGTCACCGACGTTGAGCGCCGGTGCCTTGTCCCCTTCGATGCCGGCAACGATGGCGCGCTCGTCTACGCCGCTGCCTTCGAAGCGCAGCTGGACACCCAGCTCAGCGGCCGACCAGCGAATGAATTCGCGCACCGAGTACTGCACGCCGGTGGCGATGACGAAGTCTTCCGCCTGCTCCTGCTGCAGCATCATCCATTGCATACGTACGTAGTCCTTGGCATGGCCCCAATCGCGCAGCGCGTCGAGGTTGCCCATGTGCAGACATTTCTCCAGCCCCTGAGCAATGTTCGCCAGACCGCGAGTGATCTTGCGGGTCACGAACGTTTCGCCGCGGCGCGGCGACTCGTGATTGAACAGAATGCCGTTACAGGCATACATGCCATAGGCTTCACGATAGTTGACCGTGATCCAGTAGGCGTAGAGCTTGGCGACCGCATAGGGCGAACGCGGGTAGAACGGAGTGCTCTCCTTCTGTGGAATCTCCTGTACCAGGCCATAGAGTTCGGATGTGGAGGCCTGATAGAAGCGAGTCTTCTTCTCTAGCCCCAACAGGCGGATGGCCTCGAGGATGCGCAATGCACCCATGCCGTCCACATCGGCGGTGTACTCGGGCGATTCGAAGCTGACCGCAACGTGTGACTGCGCCCCCAGGTTGTACACCTCGTCGGGCTGGACCTCCTGAATGATCCGGGTCAGGTTGGAGGAGTCGGTCAGATCGCCGTAGTGCAGGACGAAGTTCTGGTCTTCGACATGATGATCTTGATAGATGTGGTCGACCCGCTGAGTGTTGAACAACGAGGCGCGGCGCTTGATGCCATGAACCTCGTAGCCTTTTTCCAGCAGAAACTCGGCGAGGTAGGAACCGTCCTGGCCAGTAATCCCGGTGATCAGCGCGCGTTTCTTTTCCATTTCAGAGTACCTGTAGGTTCCAGATGACAAAGGGGGTGATGACTCGGTGCTGAGCAGACAGCGCGGGCATGACCCAGTGCCCTGCCCCGCCAGACAGCAGGTTCGATTGATTGTTGGCAGCCGAGGTTAACGAAGCGTTACCGAGCCGCCCGACACGGACGAACGGCCCGCTCATGCGAGCATTTCCTCGTACAGCGCCTGGTACTGCCGGGCAATGACCGGGCTGTCGAAAGTGCTGGTGATCTTTTCCCGCGCATTGAGCGCGAGCTGCGGATAGTCCGCCTCGCTTGTGACCCACTCGACGCCCTCGGCGAGGCCCTGGGCTTCAAAGGGCGCCGCCTTATAGCCGTCGTGTTTATGCGTGACGATGTCCTTCGGGCCAGTGGCATCGAAACACACCACGGGTGTGCCACACCCCATGGCTTCGGCCAGGGTCTTGCCGAACGCCTCCATCAGGCTCGGTGCAATGAAGACGTCTGCCGCCGAATACAGCAGGCGCAACGAGATACTGTCGTGCAGATAACCGAACGAGGTGTAGTCGAACCCCAGGCCGTCGGCGATGGACTGATCCAGCTTGCCGAAGAAGCACAGGTGATACTTGGCCGGATCGAGGTGCTTGAGCATCTCGAGGTATTTGCCGAAGCCCTTGTAGGTATCCTTGGCACTGGTACAGCCGGTGAGGATGATTTTCTTCTCGGTATTCAGCCCCAGCAGCTGCCTGGCCAACGCCTTGTCCAGCGGAAAGAATTCGCTGGCATCGACATTGTTGTGGATGGTGCGCACGTCGAAGTCTCGGAACAGCAGGCTCTGCCTGGCCTGTTCGGACACCCAGTCGCTGATGCCAATCATCTTCATCGACTTGGGCAGGTACTTGCGCTTGCGGTTGAGCACGAAGCGCGACAGGTCCCTGTCGGACGTGCTGCCGAGCTGATCGCAGCTGCCGCAGCCGGTGATGAATTTCTCGCAGCCCATGGCGTAGTGGCAGCCACCGGTCATTGGCCACATGTCGCGCATGGTCCAGACCAAGGGCGTGCGCAGCTTGGCCAAGTGTTTCATGTCGACGAAGCCACCGTTGACCCAGTGCAGGTGCACCACATCGGCCTCGCGGCATTCAACACTATCGGTGAAATCGGCGCCCATCACGCCGGCGCTGAACATACCCGACTGACGCCCGCGGTAGAGGCTGGCGAATGCCTGATCGGCCTGACTCCTGGCGATGCTGATGATCTTGTCTTTCTTGCTACGGCTGACAGACACCACCGAGGTGTCGCCATGGGTGACCTGACTGTTGGTGTAGACGAGGGAATCGACACCCAGCGAGCGCAGCCCCTGGTGCAACCAGTACGCGCCGCGAGCAGCGCCCCCGGTCAATTCACCAGCGACCAAATGTAGAACCTTCATATCAATCGAAACTCTCTTCGGGGTGCTGGGCTTTCATATGCTGAGCCGCGTACCACCTGCGCGAGGCGATCAGCACGATCACCATCAGCGACGAATAGATGACGATGCTGGCGACGGCAAAGGCCTGGACGGTCGCCAGCGCGTTACCGATCAGCAGCGCGCCGCCGAACAGCGAAAGCACACGCAGGCTGGTGCTGAATATCTCGAACAGCAGGAAACGGCCTTGCAGCGACAGCGCCGGAACCGCGACCACGCAGGGACGCGAGACGAAAATCACGTACTCGGCCAGCGCCAGCCAACGGGCGTACTCACCCGCCACATGCCACTGCTCACCGAATATCAGCGCGAAGAGCCAGGGGCCGAACACCGCCACCAGGGAAAACGGCACCAGCCCTACCAGACCCAGCGCGGTGGTTGCCTTCAATAGCATCGCGGTGACCGGTTCGCGGTCGTGGATGGCGCGGCTGATGCGCGGGTAATAGACGTCGGCAACCGACTTGCCGATCAGGTTGGTCGGCATGGTCAACGCCTGCTTGCACAGCGCAAAGAAACCCGCCGCCGCCGGGCCGAAATAGGCGGCGAGCACCAGGGTCGGCAGGTGCTGCGAGACGGCGTTGATCAGCATCACCGGGGCGCGAAACTTCGGAAAGTCGCTGTGCCGGCGTGCCAGCTCGAGCATGCTCGGATCGCTGCGCTCATCTTCGCTGGCGTGATTGTCCTCGTGAGGTTTGGCCCGCAGCATCGCCAGCCCCAACATGGCGGCGTGCAGCGCTTGCTGCAGAGCGGTGGTGCAAACCAGCACCAGCGCCGAAGACTGCACCAGACCGGCAATGGTCCGCATGGAGTTGAACAGCAGCGAATGCCCGACCGCCACGCTCGCCGTGATACGGAAGCGCTGGGTACGAAACAGCCATTGCTGACAGATTTCCAATGCCGCGCCACAGAACATCACGAACGGGATGAGCATCAGATACGGCTGGATGATCTCGATTTCCAGTGCCGCGGCCAGCCGATCGCCGAAGAATAGCAGCGTGAGCGCAACGATCGTCGCCAACGTCAGCGCGGTCGCCAGCGCCAGGCGCACCAGCCCTCGCGCATCGCCATCGCGCTTGGGTAGCACAATGGCGATGGGATAGGTCAGTGCAGCGACCGGGATCAACATCATGGTCACGCTAAGGAACGTACCCAGCACGCCGTAGGCTTCCGGCCCGTAGATACGGGTGATCACTGGCATGAACGCCAGGGTGAGCGCCTGCGCACCGGCGGTACCGGTGACCACGGTGAGAATGTTGCGCAGCAGTTTGCTGCGCATGCTTCCGTGCAACAGCGTGGTCAATCTTTCCCGAACAGGAGAAGGACCGCGCCGCACGCCGGGCTGATCGATGACGCTCACTCGCAGCCCCTCGTTCAGGCCTGGACCGGCTGCCGGCCGATGCCGTAGTAGCTGAAGCCTTCGCGCTTGACCTGCTCGCGGTCGTATTGGTTACGCCCGTCAATGATCAACGGCGTGTTCAGCAGACGCTTCAGGGCACGGAAATCCGGACGGCGGAATGGCTTCCACTCGGTTACCAGACACAGCGCGTCGGCATCGATTGCCGCCTCGTACTGGCCTTCGACGATCTGCAGACGCCCGTCGGCGAGCCAATCCTGAGGGAATTCGCGGCGCGCGGTCTCGCGTGCAACCGGATCGAACGCACGGACCTTGGCGCCAGCGTTGATCAAACTGTTGATCAGAACCACGCTTGGCGCTTCGCGCATGTCGTCGGTGCCGGGCTTGAACGCCAGACCCCAGACCGCGAAGGTGCGGCCGCTGAGATCGCCATTGAAGTGGGTGGAAATCTTGTTGAACAGCGAGTGCTTCTGCTGATCGTTACGGGCTTCGACGGCCTGTAGCAGCTTGGGCTCGAAGTCGTTCTGGTGGGCGATATTGATCAGCGCCTTGACGTCCTTGGGGAAACAGGAGCCGCCATAGCCGCAACCGGCATAGATGAAGTGGTAGCCGATGCGCTCATCCGAGCCGATCCCCAAGCGGACATTTTCGACATCCACATCAAGGCGCTCGCAGAGGCTCGCGATCTCGTTCATGAAGGAAATCTTGGTCGCCAGCATGGCGTTCGCGGCGTACTTGGTCATTTCCGCATCGCGGATGCCCATGAACATGGTGCGCGGACGATTGCGGATGAAGGGAGCGTACAGCGCGCTCATCACCTGCCGGGCATGTTCGTTGTCAGCGCCGATGACGATGCGATCCGGGTGCATGAAGTCATTGACCGCCGCGCCCTCTTTGAGGAATTCCGGGTTCGATACCACCGAAAATTCGATATCGACACTCGCGCCTCGAGGCGCTCGGACACTGCCGTGCGAACCAGATCCGCCGTCCCCACCGGTACGGTGGATTTGTTCACCACGATCGCCGGCCCTTGCAAGGTGTCGCCGATCTGACGCGCGACTTCCAGCACGTAGCGCAAATCAGCCGAACCGTCTTCACCGGGCGGGGTGCCGACCGCAATAAAGAAGACTTCGGATTGCTGCACCGCCTCGCTCAACGATGTGGTGAAATGCAGCCGGCCGGAGGCGTGGTTGTCAGTGACGATTTCTTCGAGGCCAGGCTCGTAGATCGGCAGAATGCCCTGCTTGAGGTTATCGATCTTGGACTTGTCGACGTCGACGCAGTAGACCGTGTTGCCCATTTCCGCGATGCAGGCACCGGTTACCAGACCGACGTAACCGCTTCCAACGACGGTGATGTTCATAGCAGGATCCTCGATTTAGACATTGATACAGGCGTGCCTCGGCGCAGCCCTTTCGGGGGCCGGTGCGCAATTCACTTGCTGGGCAGAATTCTGTCCAGGCCAGGTTCATTACTGACGGAACCTGGCCTGATGCGAAACGAGCGAGCCGGGTCAGACCGTTTGCTGCTCGCTATAGCCATAGTGGTCGTAGTAGCCACGGAACTGACCGTTCTTCTTGGCCTTCTCGATATCGACATGGTTGAGCACGACACCGGTCAGCGGCGCATTGCTGTTCTGCAGCTGGCTCACACCCTTCTGCACATGCGGAATCAGCGTGCTGTCGGACTTGACGACGTAGATCACCGCATCGGCCAGCGTCGACAGGACGGCCGCGTCGCTGACCGCCTGGCTCGGCGGCGAGTCGATGATGATGCGGTCATAGCGGCCCTTGACCACCTCGAGCAGCTTGGCGAAGCGCGGCGAGGACAGCAGCTCCAGCGGGTTGGATGGCACTGCACCGGCCGCGATCATGTCGACGTTGCCGACGGTGTGGATGCACTCTTCGAGCTTCGCATTGCCACCGATCAGGTTAACCAGCCCCGGCGTGCCCGGTTTGAAGTCGAACGCCTTGTCCAGCGTCGCACGGCGCAGGTCGGCGTCGATCAACAGAACGCGGTGCAGTTGACCCATGGCGAACGCGAGGTTGGCCGATACCGAGCTCTTGCCTTCATCTGGCGCAGTGGAGGTGATCACCAGCACCTGCCGCGGCTGACTGGCTTCGCTCAGCAGCAGGTTGGTGCGGATGGTCCGTACCGCTTCGCAGAATCGCTTGTCTCCGTTGCGCTCGAACAGGTGGCTGACTTCCTTGCGCAGCTTGCGTGGCACCTGCGGAACGATGCCCATCACCGGCAGCCCCAGCTTGGTCTCGACTTCTTCCGAGCTCTTGAAGGTGTTGTCGAGAATCTCGCGGATGATCGCCTGGGCAATGCCGACCACCAGGGCCAGGAACAACGCCACTACCAGAATCAGCTTCTTGTTCGGCGCGCTGGGTTCGGTCGGCGGGATGGCCGCGTCGACTACGCGAGCATTGGTGGAGCTCAGATCCGAGGTGGCGGTTGTTTCCTGCAGGCGGGTCATGAAGGTGTCATACAGCGCACGGTCGCTTTCAACCTGGCGCTGCAGATCACGCACCTTGAATTCCTTGCGAGAAATATCCTGGATGCGCCCTTTGTTCTCATCAAACGAGGCGCGCAACGAGTTCTCGTTGGCGACGGCGAGCTGATAGTTGCGCTCGATGCTCGCCACCACCTGCTCGACCTGTTGCTTCAGGCTGGCCGTAGCGGCATTGAGGTCGGAACGCGCCGAGACCATCGCCGGGTGACGATCGCCATAACGACGCGACAGATCCTCGACCCGCGAACGCGCCTGGGCCTGATTCGCCTTGAATTGCTGAATCAGCGGGTGGCCAAGTACGGCTGGCACACTGGCCAGACGCTCCCAGCCCTGACTGCGCATGGATTCGACCTGGCGGTACTGGCTCTCGGCTTCGGCGCGCTCACGACGCGCATCGATCATGCGATCACCTGTGAGCGACAGCTCATTGGCGCTGATGGTGCCTACACCATCCAGATCGACCAGACCCTCGGCGTCCAGATAAGCCTGCAGCTTGTCTTCCGAAGCCTGAAGATTTTCGCGCAGGGAGACCAGGCGTTCATTCATCCAGCTGGCCGCGGTCATCGACATGTCGACCTTGGCTTCCAGCTGAGCCTCGATATAAGCCTGTGCCAGTTGGTTGGTGGCTTGTGCGGCGGTCAGGCTATCGGCCATGGAGATCGACAGGTAGACCAATTGGCTCTTGCCTTCGACCCAAACGGACGTCCGCTCCATGAATGTCTGCGTCGCGTAATCCATGACCTGAGCTTCGGTGATCGGCTCGGCCTCTTCACCGGTCAGGGCGTCGACGATGCCACCGAAATCAACCTGCGGCCCGGGCTGCTGGCGCAGATCGAACTCAGGGTGCTCGGTCAGATTCAGGTCGCGAACCACACGCTCGGCCACACCTCGGCTCTGCATCAGGCTGAGCTGGGTCTGCAGGTACTCGCTGAGCTCGACAGGCGAATCTGTCGCTGGCTGGAACGACAATACTGGGGTGCCCTTCGTCTCGATAAGCACCGACGCCACGGCCTTGTAGATCGGGGTCATGCGCGAGAGCAGGAGCATCGTCAGCACCGCTACGACACCCACCAGCACGGCGATGCCCCACTTGCGTGACCAGATTGCGTGCCAGATTTTCTTCAGGTCGATGAAATCGCTATCGGCTGCTGGCCCTACGGGGCGCTGCCATGGTCGGTCCGGGCGAACTGGGCTGTTCATCAGAAGAATCCTTCGTCGATGTTAATCGTGTCGCCAGGGCGGACCAGGGTGTCCATGGTGGCTTTCTCTGCAGCACGGCCGCCTTCGGAGCCCCGCACAATGGTCATGCGCTTGGTCGAGGCACGCTCGGTAAGACCGCCAGCCAGGGCAATTGCCCGATCCAGGGTGAGCCCAGGCTGGTACGGATAACCGCCGGGAAGCTTGACCTCGCCGGCGATGTAGAACTCGCGGTAGTTGGCTACCGATACCGAAACGCGCGGATCGATCAGGTAGCCGTCCTTCAGTTTTTCCACCAACAGATTGCGCACTTCGCTGGCGGTCTTGCCGTTGGCGTCGACTTCACCGATGAACGGAAAGGTGAAGGTACCCGCATCGGTCAGGCGTATTTCTTCGAACGAAAGGTCCGGCTCGCCGTGGACGCTTATGCGGATCACGTCGCCCGAGCCCAGCTGGTATTGCGCGGCGCTGGCGCCAGCGCTGAACACCAACAGGATCAGCAATGAAAAGTATTTGAACAGGTTCGGGATGCGCATGGTCGGCTCCTCCTTAGGCTCTGATTAACGTCCTACCCGGCCTCAAAGGCTCAGGTCGAAACTCAGCAGGTAGACGTTTCGGTCGTAAGTCTCCGAGCTCAAGCTGGAGTCGTTTTCAGTTCTGAGGTATGACAGCGTCACGTCGATCCAGCGGTCCGGGGACCAGATCACGCCAGCACCGTAAGCCGTTCTTTCGTCGTCCCGACCGATCCCCTCGTATTCGCGATCGGAGAAGCGGTACTGCAGCTCGGTGGCAATACGCGAGGTCCACTCGTGATCCCAGGTCGCCAGAGTGGTCCAGTCATTGATAGTGCTAGCACCGTTATCGCCTTCATCGAACGCGCGCCGCGAGGTCAGGTTGAATGCCGAATAGGAGCGCGGCTTCCAGGTAATGCCGGCCTCCCACATCGGGCTGGTGAAGTCTTCACGCTGGTCGCTGTCGAAATCCTTGCGCTCGGCACCCAGCTTGAAGGTGCCTGATGTCTTCGCGCCAGCAGCCCAGGTCGCACCGCCCAACAGCGCCACGTTGGTGCTGTCACGCAGGGCACTGCTGAGTTTGTAGTCGTGGTCGGTATGACGGACCTCGACGAGCGAGCGTGTTCTGGAGCCAAGACGATGGAACCAGATGGAATTTAACATCAGGCTGTCGCGCTCTTCTGACGCGTTGATGTTGCCGCTGTTGTGGTAACGGCGCTGTTCGTAGTTGGTACCGAACTCGAGCTGGTTACGTGCGCTTTCGGCACCGAAACGGTATGCCGCGCGGGCAATGGCCTGGCTGTACTTGTCGTTCTCGGTAGCGTCTTCGGTGTCGGCCGTTTCCTCTACGCGATGGTAGGCAAGCCCCCAACTCAGGCGATGACGCGAAGTGAACTCCATGACGCTTCTGAGCCGCAGGTGATGGTCGGTGTTACTGGCTTCGGAATCCGAATGAAAGATGTCGCTGTTGAAGGAATATTCGAGCTCGTACTCACTGTTGCGATTGCCGGTTCCCAGCAGGAAAGTCGGATTAATTCCGGTAACCCAGGATGCCTGCTCGTTGTCTGCCAACCCGCGATAGTTGTCGTCGTAACTTTCACGGACGATCAGCGTAGGGGTGAACTCGAAACCACCAATGCGAATATCCTGCGGATCGTTTACGGCCCAGCTATTGGTAGCGACAAGGCACAGTAGCGATACACTTGGAAGCGTGATGTTCCTCATCATGGAATCCCTTCTCGGAGATAAATTGTTGTTCATGCCTTACTCCGGCCGCGACGCTGGCTCATGTGAGGTGGCATAGACACGCAACAGACCGCAAATATCCCCGACAGTTGCAGATTCGATGAACGGCATGCCGCAAAGCATCAAAAAATACCCCGAGGTAGGTTCAGCTCCTCCGTTCAGGCACGCTACCGCCACAGCGTGAGCGAGCCTGAATAATCCATACGCAGCCAGCTGCAGGAACAGCGCGGCAGTCGGCCTCAGCCAGCAAATCAAACGGCAGGCGAAGCGGAAGCGATTCGGTATTCTTATTAGTAAAGATGCAATTGCCTGCCACCAGACCGACTTAAACACCCATTCGGTCTGTCGACTCGGTCCGACGCTAGTGATTAAGCACACCAAGCCCTTCTCCCCGTCCATGGCAAGAGAGAGCCGAGTGAGCTGTTGCCAGGCCCAGCGGAACCCCTGAATAGTCAGGGGCCTTTTCTGGACCCGACTCGAACGTAGGGAGTTCCGCGCGCTTGCCCTCGGTGGCAGCCGAGATGGACAAGCGGTAACACTGTCATGCCGGACGAACCTGACCGAAATACCGCCAAGCTATGCACGAGGCACACGAACCCGTCGGCTGAAATCGCGCAGTGGAATACGAAAAAAGCCCGACCGCTTGCGGGGTCGGGCTTGCTAAGGAGTCGTGAGCAAAGGGGAATAGGCCAGGCCGGTCCCCATGCGCAGCTAGGCGCGCTCGATGCGATCAGGATGAATGACGATTCGGCCCTGCTTGTAGAGACCGCCGATGGCCTTCTTGAAGTTGCCCTTGCTGACCCCGAATAGCCTGGCAATTTCGTCGGCCGCCGTTTTATCGCTGACCGGGAGGCTGCCCTGGTTTTCCTGCAGCTTCTGTAGAATCAACGCTTGCAAGGCATCACCGGCTTCGCTGCCTACCGGCTGAAGGCTGAGGCTGATTTTGCCGTCTGCGCGGATTTCCTTGATGTAGCCCGTCTCGCGCGTGCCGCCGCGCAGGTATTTGAAGGCCTCGTTCTTGTGAATCAGGCCCCAGTGCTTGCCGTTGATGATCGCCTTGTGGCCGAGATCGGTAGGCTCAACCACTAGAAGATCAACGGATTCGCCGACCTTATAGCGCGCAGGCGTCTTGTCCAGATAGCGATCCAGCCGCGCCGTGGCGGTAATGCGGCGGGTGTGCTTATCGAGATACACGTGAACGACGCAGTAGTCGCCCTCGTTGAGCGGGCGCTTTTCCTCCGAATGCGGCAGCAACAGATCCTTGGGCAGTCCCCAGTCAAGAAACAGCCCGATCCGGTTGATTTCCACAACCTTGAGGCTGGCGAACTCGCCGACCTGAACCTTGGGCTTCTCGGTGGTTGCGATGAGCTTGTCTTCGCTGTCGAGGTAAATGAAGACGTTCAGCCAGTCGTCGACCTCGGTCGGGGTGTTCTTCGGAATGTAGCGATTGGGCAGCAGGATCTCACCATCAGGCCCGCCGTCCAGATAAAGACCGAAACCGGTGTGCTTGACGATTTGCAGGCTGTTGAAGCGCCCGATTGCGGCCATGTCTCGATTCCTCTGGGTCGAAGGCGGCGATTCTAGCAGGCCGCCTGCCTCGCGGCGCGCACGCCGCTAAGGCGCGCATGCATGCGCGCCGTTATCGCGGCAATGCGTAGGCGATAACCGAGTCGCCGGCCTTGGTGCCCAGGGACCCGTGGCCACCCGCGACGACCACAACCATCTGCCGGCCAGATCGGCTCTGATAGGTCATCGGCGTCGCCTGGCCGCCTGCCGGCAGACGCGAGCGCCAGAGCTGCTTGCCGGTAGTGACGTCGTAGGCACGCACGTAGTAGTCCAACGTGCTGGACAGGAAAGCCACGCCACCCGCGGTGATCACCGGGCCGCCGAGGCTCGGCACGCCCATTTCGAATGGCAGCGGCACCGGCGCTCGGTCGCGGACCGTACCATTCTTGCGCAGCCAATGGGTCTTGCCCGTGCGCAGATCAGCGCCAGCGACATAGCCCCATGGCGGCGCCGTACAAGGCAGGCCGATCGGCGATACGAAAGGCTTCAGTTCCACCGCAAACGGCGCACCGAAATTTTCGTTCAGATGGGGTTCGCTGTCGGACACATAGGCCTTTTCGTCGTTCTCACGAGGGATCAGCCTCGAGACGAAGGGCAGATAGGATGGCGCACTGAACACCATTTGCCGGACCGGATCAACAGCAACGCCGCCCCAGTTGAACACCCCGAAATTGCCTGGGTGAATCAAAGAGCCCTGGGTCGATGGCGGTGTGTATCGGCCTTCGTAACGCAGCGAATTGAACTGGATGTGACACATCATCTGATCGATGAACGTGGCGCCCCACAGGTCGGTGTCCTGGAGCTTCGGGGGCTCGTAAGAGAGCGCCGATACCGGTTGAGTCGCGGCGGCGTAGTCACCCTCAGCTGCGCCCTGAGGGGCCGGCACTTCCCGAACCGGCAGCACCGGCTCGCCTGTACGGCGATCCAGCACATAGATGTCGCCCTGTTTGGTAGGCGCCACGAGCGCTGGGACCATACCCGACTCGGTCTGAATATCAACCAGACTCGGCTGCGCGGGCACATCCATATCCCAGAGATCGTGATGCACGGTCTGGAACACCCAGCGCAGCTGTCCGGTTTCCAAGTCCAGCGCAACGATCGATGAGGAGAACCGCTCACTGTTTTCGCTGCGGTTGCCGCCCCACTGGTCCGGCACCTGATTACCCAGCGGTACGAAAACCAGCCCAAGTTCTTCATCGGCGCTGGAGATGCTCCAGCTGTTCGGTGTGCTCTCGCTGTAGGTTTCGTCTGGGCCGATGGGCTCGGTCTGTTCCGGATTACCCGGATCCCAGTTCCACTTCAGTTCGCCAGTGATGGCGTCATAGGCGCGGATCACGCCGGACGGTTCGGTGGTCGAGACGTTGTCATTGACTGCTCCACCAACGATGACGAGGTCATTGGCCACCACAGGCGGCGACGTCGAATAGTAGAAGCCCTCCGTAACGTTCGGCATGTTCTTCCACAGATTCACCGCGCCGTTCTCACCGAACGAGGGGCAGACCTTCCCGGTCTCAGGGTCCAGCGCGATCAGCCGGGCATCAGCGGTAGGCATGAACAAACGCCGTTGGCAGGCCTGGCCTTCGGGCGGTGCATCGGCGGTGTGGTAGGACAGGCCTCGGCAGGTCAGGTGCTGCCGATTGGTCGAGTCCGGCACTTGCGGATCGAAACGCCAACGTTCCTCTCCGGTTTCGGCGTCCAGCGCGATGACGAAGTTGTGTGGCGTGCAGATATACAGACTGTCGTCGATCTTGAGCGGCGTGACCTCGTAGGTGGTCTCGTTAGGATCGCTCGGGCGGCGCAGATCACCCGTATGGTAGTGCCAGACCTCCTCCAGCCGATCGACGTTACTCGGCTTGATCTGTGCCAGCGGCGAATAGCGAGTGCCATGCTGGGTGCGGCCATAGGCGTGCCAGTCGCTGGCCGGCACGTTATCGGCGGTGTTCGTTTCGGTGGCCGGCGCGGTCGCCAGGGGTTGCGGCAGCATCCCTTTGATGTCGTTGCTGTCGGTGCTAAGCGCATGCAAAGCGGTCGCGCCCCAGAGCGCCACGGCGATCATCAAAGGGATTGCGCTGCCGCCCCAGGCTCGAGCGCCGAAATGTTGCCAGCCCAAACGCTGCGCGATCCACGGCGTCAGGAGCCACAGCCCCAGCGGACCGATGATGCTGCCGCGTGGCGCCAGCTGCCACCAATCGAAACCCACCTCATAGATCGCCCAACCCAAGGCACCCAGCATCACCAGGGCGTAAACCCAAAGCGTAGCGCGGCGTCGCGCCAGCAACAGCGCTCCCGTCAGGAGAAAGCCCACCGCCAGGGCCGCGAAGTACCAAGTACCGCCGAGGGAGATGATTTTCCACCCGCCAACGGCGAGCGCCAGCCCCAGGATGATGCACAGGATTGCACTGATGACGACCGCCACTCTCTCCTCCTTTCAAGTTGTCAGGCTTCGGAGATGACAAAACGATCGCGCAGCGGGCATCTCCGGATGGTTTTCCACTGGGGCCGGTGATTCAGGGAGTCGCCCGGCACTTCAGTTGACCGGTGGTCGGCCAGAACGCTCCCTGCTGAACCCAGTCAGCACGCGCATTTCATTTTGCATCCAGCCCGACCCGCAACAACTGGCCGCTCGGCGAGTCGGTCAGCAGGTAGAGATAGCCGTCCGGCCCCAGGCGGACATCGCGAATCCTCGCGCCAATTTGCTTCAGCAAACGCTCCTCGTGGGTGATCTTGTCCCCGTCGAGTTGCAGGCGGATCAGTGACTGATCCACCAGCGCGCCAATGAACAGGTTGTGCTGCCATTGAGGGAAGGCTTGCGAGTCATAGAAAGCCATGCCGCTGATGCCAGGGGATCTCTCCCAGACGTAATGAGGTGGCTCGGTACCTTCCACCACGTCGCCCTTGGCTTCAGGTATCGGCTGGCCTCCGTAGTTGATGCCATGGGTCGCCAACGGCCAACCGTAGTTGCGCCCCGGCCGGGGAATGTTGATCTCGTCGCCACCTTGCGGGCCGTGTTCATGCGTCCAGAGCCTGCCGCTCCAGGGGTTGATGGCGGCGCCCTGCTGATTACGGTGGCCGTAGGACCAGATTTCCGGTCGAGCGCCCTCGGCCGTCACGAAGGGATTGTCGTCCGGCACGTCGCCGTCGGGGTATATCCGCACCAGCTTGCCTTGAAGCTTGTCCATATCCTGCGCGGTGGGCCGCTGGTTATTCTCACCCAGCGCGATAAACAGATGGCCGTCGCCATGGAAGACCAGCCGTGAGCCGAAGTGAATCCCGGTGGATAGCTTCGGTTGCTGCCGAAAGATAACCGTGAAATCTTCCAGCCCGCTCCGGTCATCAGCCAGCCGGCCGCGGCCCACCGCGGTGCCGGCTTTACCGCTCTCCCCCGCCTCCGCATAACTGAGATAAACCAGCCGATCCTGCTGAAAATCCGGCGACAGGCGCACGTCCAGTAAACCGCCCTGACCCCGCGCATAGACCTCAGGCACACCGGTAAGCGGTTCGGACAGTTGCCCATCACCGCCCACGATGCGCAGCCTGCCAGGCCGTTCGGTGACCAGCATGCCGGCCCCGTCAGGCAGAAATGCCACCGCCCAGGGGTGCTCCAGCCCTTCGGCTATAGCCTCTACCGTGACGCGACCTTGTTCGCTGTTGAGATATTCGACGTTCGCGAGCGACGGGGCGGAACAGGCCAGAACGAAACAGCAGGCGAAAGCGCTGCGGGCATGACGTAGCATCGGTAGTCCTCCGGAACGTGACTGGAATCATCCAAAGAAGACCATGGATGAAGAAAAACGCTTCAGCAAATCGGCGCCGACGGAAAATCGAACAAAAATTAGCCATATCTGTATAATGTCCGGTTCGACTGACCAAAGGAACCAGATGACGATGGCCTCCAAAACCACATCCGCCAAACGCAAGCCCGAACCCGCCAGCGAAACCAGCCAGTCTCTGGCCGCTCAGATGGCAGCCTTCCTAAAGGCCGGTGGCGAAGTCCAGAAGATCCCCAACGGGGTCAGCGGCCAGACCCAGGGCCCATCGCGCCAGATCACCATCAGCAAGAAATAAGCTGCGCAATACCCAACCGATAAGCGAGCTTTTGCTGCCGTTGCGATACTGCAGTGGCTCGCCAGGTTCCCCTCCGAAGCATCCGAGCCCCCAATGACCGACCCGATACGCTTGTCCAAACGCCTTGCCGAGCAACTCGGCTGTTCCCGGCGCGAGGCCGAGCTGTATATCGAAGGCGGCTGGGTCAGCGTCGACGGTCAAATCGTCGAAGAGCCCTTTTTCAAAGTCATCGACCAGCGCGTCGAACTGCTGCCCGGCGCCACTGCCACTGAAGTGCCGCCCGTCACGCTGTTATTCCACAAGCCCTCCGGCCAACCCACCGCAGCGGACCCCGCCAGTGCTCAGCTGCAGCTCGCCCAGGCGAGCCATTGGAGCGGTGACGATACGCGCTTGACGCCCCGCGAGCGCCATTTCGCACGCCAGACGGCCTTGCTGCCGCTGGAGCCGGACGTCTGCGGGCTGGTCGTGTTCAGCCAGCAACGCGAAGTGATCCGCAAGCTAGCCGATCCGAGGGACAAGCTGGAGCAGGAATACATCGTCGAAGTCGCTGGCGAGCCCGAGGAAGGCGGGCTTGCCCTACTGGCCAAAGGCATCGGGCATCGCGGCAGAATCCTGCCCAAGGCCAAGGCGAGCTGGCAGAACGAGACACGCCTGCGCATCGTGCTCAAGGCGCCACAGGCGGGCGATCTGCGTCAGCTCTGCGAGGCCATCGGCCTGCAAATGCTCAACTGCCGGCGCATCCGTATCGGGCGCCTGTCGATGGCCAAGCTGCCGGTGGGTGAGTGGCGCTTTCTCGGTGAGCACGAGCGCTTCTAGCAGCATCGCTTCGGGAATAACCCGACTGCTCGCGCCTTGTGGCCGCTCGGCTATGCTGATGTCAGTGACAACGGACACGCCATCTGTGGCCGCATCATCTGTACTGTGATCCGACCGCTTCGCCATCCCGCCGCAAAGGTTAGCCATGCAGAGACTCGTGCTGATGCTAATGCTCGTTCTGTTGCCCTTGGTCTGTGGGGCGCAGCAGCGAGTCGAGGTATGGACCTATCATTTTTCGCCGCCTTTCATTCTCGACAACGACCAAGGGCTTTCGCATGGGTTCGTCGAGCTGCTCAACAACGACCCAGCCAATCAGGGTCGCTTTCGCTTCGACCTGGTGGAGCTGCCGCGCAAGCGGGTGGACGTGCGCCTCGCCCGAAAGCGGCCCGGCATCCTGCTTTGGGCCACGCCAAGCTTCTTCACCGCCGCGCAGGTAGCCGATAGCAAATGGTCGGAACCGTTACTGATCGATCGGCAGGATTTCGTTTCATTACCCGATGTACCTTTTGAATACGAAGGCCCCGAATCGCTGCACGGCCTTATCCTGGGTGGCGTGCTGGGGCATCGCTATGCAGGGCTCGAAGCGGAGATCACCAGCGGCGCAATCAAGCGTCAGGATGTTCAGACCGACCTGCAGAACCTCCAGAAACTGCTCTCGGGCCGCATCAACACCTTGCTGATCCCACGCTCTACCCTGCTTTACTACCGCAAAGAGCAGGACCTCAGGGATCTGTATGTTTCGAACACCCCGCTGTACCAGTTCGCCCGGCACTTGTTAATCACCGACACGCTTGGCGAGGGCGTCACCGCCTATCTCGATGAATTCCTCGATGCCCTGCCGGACAATCCCGAATGGCAGATCCTTCTATTCAAGTATGGACTCCTGCCCATCGCCACCGAGCAATGAAACAGGCTGAACAGAAACGAAGCACACCTGTCAGAACACCGCCGACACACCTAAAACAACCAGAGAGAACAAGGCAGCAATGAAGAACGCACTGGTGATTGGACTCCTCGCCGTCCTGAGCGGCTGCGCTTCTCAACCCTGTGACCACCCTGGCAGCGACAATGCCTGCCGCGCCGAGCGGCTGCTCTATCAGAACGACCTGATGCAGGCGAAGATTCTCATTTCCATCGGCGACGAAGACGGTTACGAGCTCGCCGATGCCTTGCTCGAGCGCAGTGCACCTCTCGACGAGCGTGGCGAGATTGAGTTCTATCAGGCGCTGCTGCTGATCCGTCAGGGCCCGCAACAAGCGCCAGTGCTGCGCCTGCTTGAACAGGCGCGAGCCAAGGGGCATCCGCACGCCGTGGCGCTGCTCTATAAGATCCACCAGGAACCCTATCTGTTGAACGAGCGCGACGCCGCCAAGGCCGAACAATACCGCCAGGCCTATGCCGAGCTGGATGTCGCGCAGAGCGGCTACCCCTCATTCGACAAGGCGCTGGAGCTGGTTTCCCAGCTCGTCGAGCCGCCACCGCCATTACCCGAGCGAATCGACCGCTGCGTCAGTCAGTGTCTCTGACGCTTTTCAGCGAGGCGTAGGCGTCTGCGATATCTTGGGCTCCTGCTCCCCATCCATCACGGCCTGCGCTTCCTCACGCGTGGCGTACGGACCGGCGATGGTCTTGCCATCCATTTCCACCACCCAGCAGGTCACCCAGGTCGGACGCCAGCCCTGCGGTACTTCGTCTCCGGTCAGATGCCTGATCGTCTTCTGCATGACTACCTCCTCGTCAATTGCCGTACGGGTCGGGCGCACCATCGGCGTCCCTACCCTAATAGGGACCACAACTCCCGTGGTTTTCTCGCAGAAACAAGCCGTTGCTGTTTCGGCCCGAACTGCCGCAGCGTCCCGTTGCTCTACTGAACAGCGAAATGTCGTTTGATGTGATGACGAAAAGACGAGGACTCCGATGCAGATCCGTCAGGTGCTTGGCTGCAAGATTTTGTTATTGCTGGTGGCACTCGCCGTGCTGATGGCCGGCTGCAGCCGCATGAATCTCGCCTACCGTAACCTTGACCTGTTGATTCCCTGGTCACTCAACGATTACCTGGATATGAATCGCGAACAGGAGCAGCGCTTCCGAGCGCAGCTGCGTGAGCACCTGAGCTGGCATTGTCGTACACAGCTGCCTGAGTACCTCGCCAACATCGAACGACTGCAGCGCCAGGTTCGGGAGGGGAACGTCGATGAAGCCGCGCTCCGCGGTCACTATCGCGACGTGAAGCAGGCGATCCATACCGTCGCTGTGGAAATCACCCCAACCACAACGCAGCTACTGCGCGACCTCGATGACGAGCAGGTCCGCGAGCTCGACGCGGCGCTCGAGGATGACCGTCGCGAGCGTGAAGAGAAATACCTGAAGCCACCACTGGCAGAGCAGATTCGCGACCGTTCCGAGCGCATGCGTGAGCGGGCCGAGCAATGGCTTGGCAGCACCAGCGCGGCGCAACGGCAACGCATCCTCCAATGGGCCCACGCACTCGGCGCGCAGAACCAGCTCTGGTTGGACAATCGGGTGCAATGGCAGCGAGCGCTGAGTGAAGCGGTCAACGAGCGCCACGAAGCGGATTTCGCGCAACGCGTCGAGAAGCTGCTGCAGGACCGCGAGTCCTTCTGGACGGCCGATTACAGGGCCGCCTTTGCTCGTACCGAGCAGGCGGCCATCGATCTGGTCGGCGATCTCTACGCCATGTCCGATACCGGCCAGCGTCGCCATTTGGATGAGCAGCTGGAAGATCTACGCAAGGATCTGAGTTCGCTGGACTGCTTGTCAGCGGCGCGCTGAGCCGTCACACGGCGCGCCGGACAACGATCTGATAGCCGACATCTGCGCAGTTAGTCTTTCTACGATCCGCTAGCGTCGACGACAGCACAACAGCAATCCTACTATGCCGACTGCAATCCCACCCGCCACCAGCAAAGCCCGCTGCTGTGAATCACCGTTGCGCCAGCCGCCATCGATTCGCCGTTGGCCCAGCGCTGGATGGAACAGATTGCCCGAAGAAGGTGCCACCCGTTCAGCACGACGCAACGCGGTGCCGGTGAGTAGCCCTGACAAGCGATCGAAGCCTGGCGTGACGAAATGTGCAAAGCGCAACAAGGTCGCCGTCAGACCAACCGAAGTGGTATGGCGCGGGTGCAGCGCCAGACTGACCATCGCCTCTGCCACCTGGCGCGGATCGCTGAGCGGTGGCGGCGGCTGCAGCGAACGTCCCGCATAGTTCCCGCCGTCGCGAAAACCGGGCGTATCGACGACCGAGGGATACACATCGCACACATGGATGCCAGGCCACTGGACAAGTTCGCCGCGCAACGCATGGGAGAACCCGCGCAGGCCGAACTTGCTGGCCGAATAGGCCACCGCGAACGGCTGCGGCACCCAACTGCCGACCGATAGGGTATTGATCAGAATGCCGCCGTTCTGCTGCTTGAAATAAGGCAACACCACATGCGCACCGCGCAGATAGCCGATCAGATCGGTCTGCACCACTTGTTCATGTGCATCCAGTGGCGTCTCGTCAAAAGCGCCCACCGCGCCGACGCCAGCATTGTTGATCCATACATCGATGCGGCCCTGACCAAACTCTGCGGCAGCAGTGGCCAGCTGTTCGACGGAGTCGCTGAGGGTCGTATCGTCGGCACTACAAGCGCTTCAGCGCCGAGCGCTCGGCACTCTTGCGCCGCCTCCTGCAGTGCTTCGTCGTCACGCGCGGCCAGCACGACACGGGCTCCCTGGCGGGCGAAAGCCTGCGCGGCGGCGCGACCGATGCCACTGGACGCACCGGTGATCACCACCACCGCGCCTTCGAGTTTGGTTCCACTCATGCTCGCTTCTCCGGTTTGCTGTCGTTCATAGCTGACAGCCGCGGCGAGGCAAACATTCCCTGCCGTCCCGAAGGACGACCGCAATCAGACCATCTGCAGTGCCTGCCGACGCGTCGGAGGTGGAAACGCCACGTCAAGAATCCGCAGGTCTTCACTGGTGAGGTTCAGCTCTGCTGCGGATGCATTGGAACGCAGATGGATCGGATTGGAAGATTTGGGTATGACCAGCACGCCGGGTTGGCGCAAGGCCCAGGCCAGGGCAACCTGAGCGGGCTGCGCACCGTGTCGGCGGGCGACATCGATGACGGCGGGATGACGCAATAGCTCGCCGCCCTGCCCCAACGGGCAATAGGCCATGATCGGCATGCTCTGGGTCTGGCACCACGGCAGCAGATCGTATTCGATGCCCCGCTCGCCGGGGTTATAGAGGACCTGGTTGGTCGCGCATGCGGGCGCATCCAGCTTGCGCATGTCGTCCAGATCGAAGTTCGACACGCCCCAGCGGCGAATCTTGCCCTGGTCCTTGAGGCGCTCGAAGGCGTCGACGGTTTCCGCCAGTGGATACTGGCCGCGCCAATGCAGCAAATACAGATCGATACAGTCAGTGTCCAGGCGACGCAGGGTGCGCTCGCAGGCCTCCGGCACGCCTTTGCGGCTGGCATTGTGCGGATAGACCTTGCTGACGAGGAAGACCCGATCGCGGCGGTTATGGATCGCTTCGCCGACCACCTCTTCGGCACCGCCCTCGCCGTACATCTCAGCGGTATCGATGAGCGTCATGCCCAACTCGATACCGAGCCGTAGTGCGGCCACTTCGTTGTGGCGTTCGGCCGGGTTTTCGCCCATGTGCCAGGTTCCCTGGCCGATTACCGGTACCACCTGGCCGTCGTTCAGCTTCAAGGTCCGCATCAGTCGTTCCCTCGCGGTGCATTTTGCTCGGCAACCGGTTCGGCCCAAGGATCGTAGGTGCCGAAATTCCACAGATGCCCCTCGAGGTCGCGACAGCTGAAGCCTCGACCGCCGTAGTCCTCGTCTTTCAACTCGATGACGATCTCGGCACCGGCGGCCTTGGCCTTGGTGTAAAGAGCGTCGGCACTGTTGACGATGACATAGGTGCTTTGCGTGGAAATCCCACCCACCTCATCCGGCTGCCGGACCTGGCGGCCATATTCCGAATCGACTACCGGCCCCAGCATCAGCATGCCACTGCCGAAGCTGAGTTGGGCGTGAATGACACCGACCTGAGGATCTTCAACCACACGCTGCTGCTCGAAATCGAATACTCGACACAGCCATTCCAATGCCGCAGGCACATCGCGGTAACGCAGGCAGGGAATCAGATTGGAAGTTGTGTTCTTGCTGTACAGGGACATGGAATCTCCTTTCGATTGCCGCCGAAACGCCGTAAAAAACGCACTGCATAGCATTCAGACCGATACCAGGCCCGACGTTCCCACCATTGGGCCTGCCCGTTTCGTCGCAGCCGAGACGAAACGGCAACATGCCCTATGCGCGTTCCGCCAAGCCGAGACGAATCCCCAGGCCGATCAGCACCGAGCCAAGCACACGATCGAGCCATTGACTCAAGCGGCGATTGCTGCGGAATGCCGAGCTCGCCCGAGCCGCGAGCAACACCAGCGCACACTCGACGATGATCGCCACCAGAACCACCAGCACACCCAGCACCAGCAGTTGCAGCGCCACCGCCCCTTTATCCGGGCGAACGAATTGCGGCAGGAACGCCATGAAGAAAATCGCCGCTTTGGGATTGAGAATATCAACCAGAATGCCTTGGCGATATGCCTGCCAGGCAGTGGTGCGCGGCCCGGTGTTGAGGTTTAGCTGGGTGCCGGCGCCCGCTGAGCGCAATGCCTGAATGCCGAGATACAGCAGATAAGCGGCACCGACATACTTGACCACGGCAAAGGCTAACGCCGACGTGGCCAGGATCGCCGATATCCCCAGCGCCGCTGCCGCCACATGAACCAGCGCACCGCTGCATACGCCGCACGCCGAGGCCACACCGACACGGCGGCCGCCGGATAACGTACGCGAAAGCACGAACAGCAAATCGGGTCCCGGCGATACGTTCAGCGCCAGGGCAGCCGAGAAGAAAACCAACCAGAACGCTGGATCCGACATCACTGCCTCTTACCTCGCCGCCGTGAAAAGGTATTGAATGTAGTCCAGCGACCGAATGGCTTCCAGCTCCAGTCCGCGCCAACCAACAAGCACTTCGTCGGAAAACCGGCACCAGAGCACACTATCGACTTTTTATTGTCACTCCTCTGAACTACCTTTCTAGCGGCAAGTCAAAGCGCCAGGCCCGGCGAGGATTCCGGGCGCTACTCGTTTAGCCACTTAGCAAAGGATATGCAAATGACCGATGAAGCCCGTCTGGCGCTCGTCGCCTCGTCAGCTCGTCTCGTTCTGCTTTCCAACAGTGAATTGTTGGACAACTCGCTTCATCAATATCTTCTCGGTTGCCCTCAGTTGCGCCTGACCCGCAGCAATACGCTTCGCGCCGGACTGAACGACGCGGACCTGACGCTGGTCGATGTCGGCAGCTTCGCGGACGCTGATTGCCTGCGACTGCTTCGGCAGTTGCGCGACACCCCTACCGCACTGGTGAATGTCCAAGCCGAGCAGGCGCGACGGCTGCTGGAACTGCACCCCTGGGTCAAGGGTGTGTTCTATCCGAATACCAGCCGCAACAATTTCAGCCGCGGCATCAGCATCATTCTCGACGGCGGTGACTGGCTACCCCGTGCGCTGATGGAAAAGCTGCTCGGCCGCTATCGCCAACTGACTCACGCCTCGCGGGCCATCGATGAGCTGTCGGTACGCGAGAAGCAGATCCTGGCACTTGCCGGCAAAGGACTTTCGAATTCGGAAATCGCCGAGCACCTGCACCTGAGCACCCATACCATCAAGAGCCATATTCATAACGCACTGGGCAAGCTGGGCGCATCCAACCGCGCCCAAGGCGCATCGTTGGTGATGGGGCATGTCAACGAGGCCGGTATATGAAGGCGGTATGCCTGTGCGTGGCGTTGCTCGCCAGCGTTCAGGTCCACGCCGACGAGGCCGAACTCAAAGGCTTTATCACGAACAACACGGTGTCCCGGTCCGGCCAGGAGTTCTACCGCAAGTTCTGTGAGCGGTTGAACAACACCAGTACGCTGGACTTCAACCTGGCTGTCAAAGAGCGACCCTCGGCACGCTGGGGCATCCTGGTCTGGGTCGAACAGGACAACCATCCGCTCTACCGCCGCTTCCTGCAACCGAACGTCAACGACATGGAGCAAACCGCCTATGAGGCGGCGGATTTCGTACTGCAAGAGATAAACCGTAAGAAAGTCGAAGCATTGTTCGAAGACACCATTGACCTTGCAAAGGATGAGTTATGAACCGGCTACAACAAAAAGCTACCGGTATGCTCCTGGCCGGAATGCTGCTCAGCACCTGCGTCACCGCGACCGAACTGGTCTACACCCCGGTCAACCCTTCGTTTGGTGGCAGCCCACTGAACGGCGCCTGGCTACTGGGCAATGCCCAGGCACAGAACGACACCAAAGACCCGGACGCGATCGATCGCTCATCGCTGACCGGCACCTCGGCGCTCGACCGTTTCACCAGCCAGCTCGAGTCACGCTTGCTCTCTAATCTGCTGAATAAGATGGAAGACCCCAACGGTGGTTCATTAATCACAGATGACTTCATCGTCAACATCGTGAACCTCGACGGTAACCTGACAGTGGAGATCACTGATCGGCTGACGGGAGAAGTATCGGAAATCATTGTTAACGGCTACGGCGCCATCAATTAATCGCAAGGAGAGCAAAGGCCATGAGAAGCCTATTCGTAGCCATCGGGATGATGGCCGTTCTACAGGGCTGCGCCGTGCGCGAGCCCATGTCGGCGGACCAGGAAACCCCAACCCTTACACCCCGTACCTCGACCTATCAGGACCTGCTTGAACTACCCCGCCCCAGGGGACCGCTGGTGGCAGCGGTATACGGCTTTCGCGACCAGACAGGGCAATACAAACCGAGCCCGGCCAGCTCATTTTCCACCGCAGTCACCCAAGGCGCGGCCAGCATGCTGGTCGATGCGATGCAGGCCAGCGGCTGGTTCATCGTGCTGGAGCGCGAAGGCCTGCAGAACGTGCTGACCGAGCGCAAGATCATTCGCGCTTCGCAGGCCAAGCCGGATGTCGCACCGAATATCCAGTCGGAGCTGCCATCGCTACTGGCCGCCAACATCATCATGGAAGGCGCCATCGTCGCCTACGAAACCAACGTGCGCAGCGGCGGACAGGGTGCACGCTACCTCGGCATTGGCGTCTCGCAGGAATATCGGGTCGATCAGGTCACGGTCAATCTGCGTGCAATCGATGTACGTAGCGGTCAGGTGTTGTCCAACGTGATGACCACCAAGACCATCTACTCCATCGGGCGCAGCGCCAACGTTTATAAGTTCATCGAGTTCAAGGAGCTGCTCGAAGCCGAGGCTGGCTACACCACCAACGAACCAGCGCAGCTTTGCGTACTCTCAGCGATCGAAGCGGCCGTCGCTCACCTGATCGCCCAAGGCGTTGATCGTCGACTCTGGCAAACCGCGGAGAACACCCCTGCGATCAAGGCGGAACTGGCGAAATACCTCGCGACGCCCGCCAAGATCTGAAACAAACGCAACGGTTTCGCTCGTTCGATGGATTTGACGAATCGCGGTTTAGGTCAGGATGACTGACCGCGATGCAATCAGGGATGACTGATGAACCAGGTGCAATGGATTGCCCGTAACGCACTGCCGCCACTGCTCTTCGCAGCGCTAGCCAGTCCTGTTCTCCAAGGCACCAGCCTTTCGATGGCGCTCGACCTAATCGGCAGCGACTTCGCTCAACGCTCTTCGTACGCGACCCGGACCGGCCAGCTACCGGCGCCGCTGCTCATCATCCAGCAGGCCGATGGCCGCCTGATCGTGAGATCAATTAAAGCGGCAACGCGCTTGGAGCATTCTTGCTGGATCGCGGCTACGCACACGAAGCGACGATCGCGCAGCACGGCAGCATAACCAAAAACTGATTTTTCAAGTCGGCACCTGCAACCAGGCCCGCTTTGAACAGTACGGCGCGCAAAACAACGCGCCGATCGAACAGACCGGCACAGGGCATCGCAGTTGCGTTACGCAGAATGGCCAGGGTCTGAACGTACTGGTTCGCCAGTACGTCTTGAAGCAAAGCACCACCAGGAAGTACCGCTGAAAACATTCCATGGAGAGACATAATGTTCAAGATCAAACCCCTTGTAGCTGCCCTTCTGACTGTCGCCGCCACACAGGCTTTCGCCGCCGGCAACACATCCGAACAGCGCCAGAACGGCATCGACAACCTCGCCCAGGTAGAGCAAAACGCCGGCGCATCGAACATGGCCAAGCAGCTGCAAAGCGGCTGGGGCAATGACGCGATGATCGAGCAGAACGGCTCACATTCCTCGTCAGCCCTGCAAACCCAGATCGCAAACTTCCATCAGGCTGACGTCACCCAGACGCTCGCCGTGCGCAGCAGCTCGGTGCAGTGGCAGAACGGCAAGGCCAACATTGCCCGCGCCAACCAGACCGGCACCTGGGGCAGCAGTATCGAACAGCGGCAACATGGTTACGCCAACAGCGCCGAAACCGATCAGACCGGCACTCACGACAGTGACGCCGTTACCAAGCAACAAGGGGCTCACAACGTCGCCGCCAGCTACCAGGCCGTGGCCCATGGCAGCGAGTCGGCGTTGTATCAGAACGGTAACCGCAACGATGCAAGCACCACTCAGTCGTTCAGCGCCAATGACCGCGCCATGATCGACCAGCAAGGCAACGAGAACGCCGCCGGCATCACCCAGACCTGGAGCGCCGGCTCGATCGTCGAGGTCGAGCAGATCGGCAACCTCAACGAGGCGTACGTAAGCCAGACCGGTGCCCGACACGAGGCGTACACCTATTCAGGCGGCGACAGCAACAACCTGAACGTCGGCCAGCGCGGCGCCAACCAGAATGCGTTCGTCTACCAGCAGGGCAACGAGAACAATGCCGACATTGCCCAACGCGGCAATGGCAACACCGGCACCGCCAATCAGCATGGTTTCGGCAACGTCACAGCGATTGACCAGGGCGGCCGCGACCACATCGCCACGGTTAATCAGTTCGGCAGCTACAACGATGCAACCGTCGACCAGCAGGGTAAGAACAACGAGCTGAACTTCACCCAGTCGGGCATCTTCAACACCCTTACTGCGGTGCAGGAAGGCGAAGGCAACCGTATCACCGGCTCCAGCAGCATTGCCGGCAACGACGTCGATATCGTTCAGGATGGCGATTTCAACCTGGCCAACGTTAACCAGCTCGGTTCCGGCAACGCCGCAACCCTGTCCCAGTACGGTGAAAGCCATCTGGCTACCGTCAATCAGGGCGGTGCCGGGCACGACGCATTGGTCGTCCAGAGCGGCATAGGCAATAGCGCCCTGATCAGCCAGGCCGGTCTGAACAACATGGCCGTCGTTAGTCAGCATTAACGGGTATGCAACACTGAAACTGCCGGCCCTGTGCCGGCAGTTTCGTTTCCTGCTGCGGCAAACAGCCCTGTCCTATGCCATTGCGCGGTATCTCGGCAGGCTGCTGACGCCCAGGGCGCTCTGTTGAAGACTCGTTGGGCTGGCCACTGAGACGATGCATGCCTATCGAAGCCGGCCAGCTACCTTCCCACTCGCACCCTGTCGGCTCGGATATCTCCCGCACCAGACGGCGGTTCTTATCACAAAACAATGAAATCCAAGGATTTTTATGGTATTTCCGCTGCGCTTTATCAAAGGCAGCGGCGCAGCTTCGAGCGCGACGCCTGCCCAACTATTCGTACAAGCAGTCGTAACTGCACCAAGGAGCACACCGATGAAACACAGCCTCAGCACCGCCGTTGTCGTCGCGGGAATGGCCCTCGCTGGCCAAGCCGCGGCCTCTCCCATGCTTTGGCAGGACAACAGCCTGACCTATCTCTACGGGAAGAATTTCGCCGTTGATTCAGGCGAGGACGGGCGCGAGGCCGATATCCAGCAGACCATCACTTTCGAACACGCCAGCGGCTGGACCTGGGGCGATATGTTCCTGTTTGTCGACCACAAATGGTTCAACGGCCACTCGGGTAATGATGGGCGCACCTACTACGGCGAATTCAGCCCGCGCCTGTCGCTGGGCAAGCTTACCGGCCAGGATTTTTCCTTTGGGCCGATCACCGACGTACTGCTATCAGCCACCTACGAGCGTGGCGAGGGCCGCAACCGTAACTACCTGCTCGGCCCAGCCGTAGACCTATCGGTGCCGGGCTTCGATCGCTTTTCGATCAACACCTACTACCGCAAACCCGATGGCATCACCGGCCAGGCCAGTGGCCAATGGCAGATCACTCCAACCTGGGCCATGACCTTCCCGGTGGGCAAGTCCGACATTCTTTTCGATGGCTTCATCGACTGGGTGGTCAATGACGCTGGCTCCAAGTCCAGCGGCGACTTCGTCGCCAAGAATCTGCACATCAACCCGCAGATCAAATATGACCTGGGCAAGGCACTGGAATACACGCCGGGCGCTCTCTACGTCGGCATCGAGTACGACTACTGGTCAGATAAATACGGCATCGAAGACAGCACTAACTTCAACACCGACAACAATGTGACCAACTTCATCGTCAAGGCGCATTTCTGATCGACGGCGAACGCCGCTAGATCACCAAGCCCTCCGCCAGGCTGTCGGCCCGTTGGTCGACAGCCTCAATTGGTTGCGACGACTGTCCTTCACCGTAGCGGAGACCCGCGTTTTGCGCCGGGTCTGCAAGCTAATCCTGCCCGGCCGACGATCCAGAGCGGCTGAAGACCAGCGCTTTCAAGCCGCTGTCCGGGCTGATATCCGGGAACTCGGGCGGATTCTCCAGACGCTCCTGAAATATCAAATCCGGCGCCTCGGCGGCCACCCCCTCGATAAGAAAATCCGGCCCGGTATCAGGGTCATTGATGCACGCCAGCACCGTGCCGGTTGGCGTCAGCAGCTCCGGCAACCTTCGCAGGATCTTTTGATAATCCCGGCTCAGCGCGAAGCTGCCTTTCTGAAAGGAAGGCGGGTCAATGATTACCAGATCATAGGGCCCGCTCTTCTTCACCTTGCCCCAGGACTTGAACAGCTCATGACCGAGAAAACTCACGTTGCCCAGATCGTGGCCGTTGAGTCGATGGTTTTCACGCCCCCGGCTCAGAGCGGCCCTGGCCATGTCCAGGTTGACCACATGCTCGGCGCCGCCCGCGATGGCAGCCACGGAGAATCCGCAGGTGTAGGCGAATAGATTGAGCACTCGCTTGCCCTGTGCCTGCTCCTGCACCCAGCGGCGTCCGTAGCGCATATCAAGAAACAAGCCGTTGTTCTGCTTGATGCCGAGGTCGAGCTTGTAACGCAGACCGTTTTCGGTGATCAGCCACTCCTCGATCGGCTCGCCTTGCATCTGCTCCATTCGGCTGTCCGGCAGATAGCGATGA
Organism: Pseudomonas sp. SST3; assembly: GCF_003325755.1. Next base: position 252,560 of record NZ_QORI02000003.1, read on the forward strand.
TGCAGCAACAAGCTATGCGCTCCGCTCACTTGCCAGGCCGGCTGCTGAGCCAGCGTTGCCAGCATCGACTTCAACGCCCCTAGCTCGGGCTCAGTGGGCGCGCGAAACAGCGACACCAGCATCACCCCCTGCAGCCAATCCACCGTTAGGTGCTCGAGCCCCACCCAGCACCGACCACGCCCGTGAAACAACCGACGGGTTTCAGCAGGTACATCGGCCAGGGCGGTTATCAGGTGTTGCTGCAGCGTCGCGAGGGCATCCGGGTGCATGAATTCATCGTCTCGAAAATGACCGGCGCATTCTAAACGCGATCTCGGGCGCCTGCAGGTTCCGGCTCGAGCGAAACCGGCAGGCCCTGAACAGGGCGAGCCGGACCAGCGGCCATCAAGACGCGGGGTCGGCTGTCGATAACCGCCGCAATACCCTCCGTTTGTTCCTCGCGTCGAGTCCAACCATGGCTTTTTTGAAAACAATCCAGGCACGTTACATCACGACTTTCGCAACCTTCATCATCCTCGCCAGCGCTCTGACGCTCCTGGGCATCGACCGGTTCGTTGCTCCACAGCTGAGGGAAACCGAAGTCAGCCTGGTAGAGGAAAAGGTCGATGAGATTGCCCAGGCGATCCAGCTCAACCTGGCCCGGATCGAAAGCCAGTCACGCGCCATTACCCAGACCGTCACGCTGCTCGACAGCGAGCAAATCGATGCCGTACTGCCAGGCTTGATCGATCAATACGGTGACCAGAAGGTGTTCGGTGGTGGCGTGTGGCCGCTTCCCGGGGTGCGAACAACCGGCGTATCGAAGCACAGCACCTTTTATCATCGCGACGCGAGCGGAAAGCTGAAGGTCAACACCCACTGGAACAGTGCCGAGTCGTTGAACTACTTCGATCAACCCTGGCACAAGGCCGGCGTGCAGACATCCAGCGGACAATGCGCCTGGGCGGCCGCCTACAAGGATGACGCCAGTGCCGAGCCTCGCACCAACTGCGCCATGGCGATTCGCAAGGACGGCAGCGCCTACGGTGTGTCTACCATCGACCTCACCCTGGGCTTCTTCAACGAGCTGGTCGCCAACAAGGAGAAGGAGATCCAGGGCCAGATCATGATCGTCGAAGCGGATGGCAAGATTCTCAGCAACCTGCCCGCGCTCAACGAGCAGATCGTCCTGAAGAACGTCGCCGAGCTTGCATCCCGTACGCCGTTCATCGCTCAGATCAAATTGGCGCTGGACCGTGGCGAGCAACGCAGCTTCGCCGAGTTCGACGCGCAAGACGGCGAACGGACGTCATTCTTCCTCAAGCCCATCGAAGGGACGCCGTGGCTGCTCGCAACAGCGCTGCCCAGCCGACTGCTGACGGAGAAAACCCGGTCAGTGCTTGGCACGCTGGGCTGGCTGCAGCTGCCGATGGTTGCACTGCTGCTGATACTGATGGTGGTAGCCCTGCGCAAGTTGATGGGCAGGCTGCAACTGCTCACCGCAAACATCCAATCGTTGTCCTCTGGCGATGCCGATCTGACGCGCAGGATCGATATCAAGGGCGACGATGAGGTTGACCGTATCGGCGTGGCCGTCAACCGCTTCATCGCGTATCTGCAAGAGATGGTCGCTGATCTGGCTGCCTCGTCCCGTCAGATCTCGGTTGAACTGGAGCAGCTCAAGCGACAGTCGGATCACAGCAATGGCATCCTGGCACGTCACGCCAGCGAAACTGACCAAGCGGTGACCGCAATCACCGAAATGAACTCCACGGCCGACTCCGTCGCCCATAGCGCCAACGAAACCGCCAGTTTCACCCAGGCTGCCAACGACCACGCCGCACGCTCACGGCAGACCGTGGACGAGGCAGCTCAAAGCGTTCTGGCGCTGGTCAATGAAGTCGAATCGGCCACCGCGCGGGTACAAGCCATGCAACAGGACGCGCGCAAGATCAACGATGTACTCGGCGTGATCGGTGAGATCGCTGGCCAAACCAACCTGCTGGCACTGAATGCAGCGATCGAAGCCGCACGAGCGGGCGAACAAGGTCGCGGTTTCGCCGTGGTTGCGGACGAGGTCCGCGCACTGGCCGCACGGACCCAGCAGAGCACCTCCGAAATCAACGAGATGCTGGCGACGCTGCAGAGCGCCGTCGACGCCGCGGTAGGGGCAATGGAAAAGACCAAAGGCAGCTGTCAGGCGACCGCCGACCGCACCACACGCGTCAATAGCGGCCTCGACGAGATGGCCGATTCGGTCAACCGCATCCATGATCTCAGCGCACAGATCGCCGCCGCGGCTGAGGAGCAAAGCGCGGTCAGCGGTGAGATCAACCGGAACATGGTGGCGGTTCGAGATATGGTCGAAGAGCTGGTCGAGTCCGGCGTGACAGTCAGCAGAAGCACCGACGGGCTCTCCGCATCCAACGAACGGCTGATCGCGATGGTGAGCCGCTTCAAGCTCTGATGCGCGGGTTCAAGCTGCGCTTTGTGCTCAGCTTGAACCGCCCAACGCCTTCGTGCTCGGTTGTCCTGCGAACCCGCCAGGCGAAACATGCATGCGAACGGCCGATGGAAAGCCGAGTCGGATAAGATGACCGCGCCCCTCGGCTCTGTGAAGCACAGCAGCGTAATTCCGAGGGGTTTTCAGCCCGGCCAGCGCGACATTGCCGGGCGTGTTCTTCCTGCCAATCCCGCCGTCTTGGCTGGGCAGCCGGAGCAAGGAACGCAGCGACGCTCTGCGTAGCGCGTTAAGGAGTACGGAATTGACTTACCCCTCTGATCATTCACTCACCGCAGACGATGAATGCCCTCGCATTTCGACCGGCAGCGAAGGCCTGGACGATATTCTCGGCGGCGGCCTGGACCCCAATCGCATGTACCTCTACGAGGGCAGCCCAGGCTCCGGCAAAACCACCATCGCCCTGCAGTTCCTCCTCGAAGGCGTGCGCCACGGCGAAACCGTGCTCTATATAACGCTCTCGGAAACCAAGCGCGAGCTGGAACTGGTCGCCAAACGCCACGGCTGGACGCTCGATGGCATCGACGTGTTCGAGCTGGTGACGCCCGAAGACAGCCTCGATCCCGAACTTGAGCTGACCGTGTTGCACCCGGCCGAGATGGAGCTGAACGAGACCACCAAGCAGGTTTTCGAGCGAGTCAGCCAAACCAACCCAACCCGGGTCGTTTTCGACAGCTTGTCCGAGATGCGCCTGCTGGCGCAGAGCCCGCTGCGTTATCGCCGCCAGGTGCTCGCGCTCAAGCACTTTTTCACTACTCGCCGCTGCACGGTGATCCTGCTCGATGACCAGACCTCCGAGAGTGGCGATCTGCAGCTGCATTCGATTTCTCACGGCGTGGTGTTGCTCGAGCAGCTGGCCATCGATTACGGCGCCGAGCGCAGACGCCTGCGCGTAATCAAGATGCGTGGCATCAAGTTCCGAGGCGGCTATCACGACTTCACCATCAAGAAAGGTGGCCTGGCGATCTATCCACGGCTGATCGCGGCCGAACATCATTCATCATTCGTGGGCGAGACGATTTCAAGTGGCAACCCGGAACTGGATCGGATGCTCGGTGGCGGGCTGGAGCGCGGCACCAACGCGCTGCTGATAGGTTCTGCCGGCGTCGGCAAGTCATCGCTCGCACTGGCCTACGCCGCGGCCGCCTGCAAACGTGGCGAACAGGTGGCGTTTTTCATATTCGACGAAGGCATTGGCACGCTACTGGCGCGCGGCCGGGCGCTCGGCCTGGATTTGCAGCCGTGGATCGAAAAGGACCAGCTGCTTCTGCAGCAGATCGACCCTGCCGAACTGTCACCCGGCGAATTCACCGCGGCGGTACGTCAGAGCGTCGAAGAGCGGGGCGCGCAGCTGGTGGTGATGGACAGCCTCAACGGCTACCTGAACGCCATGCCCGACGGTCGCTTCTTGATTTTGCAGATGCATGAGTTGCTGAGTTATCTGGGTCAGAAAGGGGTCATCAGCGTGATGGTGCTGGCTCAGCATGGCTTGGTCGGCCCGATGGATACGCCCATCGATATCAGCTACCTCAGTGATGCGGTTATCATGCTGCGCTATTTCGAGCATGCTGGCGTGGTCCGGCGTGCATTGTCGGTGGTGAAAAAGCGCAGTGGATCCCATGAAAATTCCATTAGGGAGTTTCGCCTTGGTGCGTACGGCGTCAAGGTCGGGCCACCATTGGTGGATTTCAGCGGCATATTCTCGGGCACGCCGATATACACCGGCGACGCCACTCCCCTCATGAAAGACGAGCATGACGACGCCTAAGCGAGATAGCCCACTAGTAGTCGTCTTCGCCCCCATTGGCAGGGACGGACCGGCAACGGCCGATCTGCTGCGGCGCAGCGGCATGGCTGCGGATGTCTGCCATAGCGTCGCCGAGGTGCTGGCACGCGCCGAAAACGATGCCGATGCGGTGTTCATTGCTGAAGAGGCATTGTTCGGTCAGGACCTTCAAACGCTGGCAACCTGGGCCGCCCGGCAGCCGGCCTGGTCCGATTTTCCATTCGTGGTGCTGACCAGCAAGCATCAGCAGCCGGCCGTCAGTGCCTGGCGCCAGCGCATGGTCGCGGCCCTGTGCAACGTTTCTCTGCTCGAACGTCCGGTGCAGAGCATTACCCTGACCAGCGCCGTCCAGGCAGCTGTGCGCGGCCGTCTTCGCCAGTACGAAGTTCGCGCATTGATCGAGGCTCGCGAGCAGGCCTCGCACGAGCTTGAGGCACTGGTGGTCGAACGCACCCGGGCATTGGAGCAAGCCAACATCGAGCTGCGTACGCAGATGGCGGAGCGCGCCCATATCGAAGAAACCCTGCGTCAAACCCAGAAGATCGAGGCCATCGGGCAGCTCACTGGGGGCATCGCCCATGATTTCAACAATCTGTTGATGGTCATCGCCGGCGGCCTCGACATGCTCGATCGCCGATCCGACCCGGAACGCCGCCAGCGCCTGATGGATGGCATGCGCCAGGCCGCACAGCGAGGTGCGGCACTCACCCGCCAGTTGCTGGCCTTCTCTCGGCGTCAGTCTCTGGCACCCGAGCCGGTCGACCTTGCTCATCACATCAGCCGGATGCGTGAATTGCTTGACCGTAGCCTGCGCGGTGACGTGCATGTCGAGGTGCAGTTCGCGCAAGACCTGTGGCCGGTGGAAGTCGACCCGGGCGAGCTGGAGCTGGTGATACTCAACCTGGCGGTCAACGCCCGCGATGCGATGCCCGAAGGCGGCACGATCCTCCTGCAGGCCTCGAATGCACCTGACGAGCAGGTGCTGGGACAACGTAGAGATTTCGTTCGCCTGGCGGTGATCGACTCAGGAACCGGTATCCCGGTCGATGTACGCGGGCGGGTATTCGACCCGTTCTTTACCACCAAGGAGATCGGCAAGGGTTCTGGCCTGGGGCTGGCGCAGGTCTACGGGTTTGCTCGTCAGTCAGGCGGTACGGTGTGGATCGATACTGAATGTGAGCGAGGAACCAGCGTGGTGCTCCTGCTGCCCCGCTCGGCGGCGACACCTGAACAGGGCCAGCCCGGCAATCTGCAGATCGAAATTCCGGCGGACACCTCAGCCGGCCATGTTCTGCTGGTCGACGATGATGAAGAAGTCGCTGCACTTGTGGCTGAAATGCTTCAACACCTGGGCTACAGCGTAACCCATGCCGCCAGCGCCGCAGCGGCCTTGGATATGCTGGCCAACGAACGCAATGTGGACCTGGTCTTTTCCGATGTAATGATGCCCGGAGGCATGAACGGCGTGGAACTGGCGCGCGAGATCCGTACAAGACACTTCCGCACACCGGTTCTGCTCACCAGCGGCTACGCCGAAGCGGCGAAGAAAGCCGCCGCCGATCAAGGCGTCTACGTACTGGCCAAGCCCTATCGACTGGAAGAGCTCGCGCTTGCCATCAAGGAAGCCTTGGCAAACGCCGCAGCACCGAGCGAGCACGCAGAGCCGCTCGCATCGTTCCAGTGATCCCGACGAGTATCCACTCTCGGGCCTGAGACCGAACTAAGCGCGCCCAGCACCATCGAAACGCCAACTCCGAGCGGCCGGCCACACTGCGCCCTGCAGCGCCTCGCCGCAGCCCGACAAAGGAATTGGCCATGCCCGAGCTGCCCCACATCGCCAGCGACTCCGCCCTCGACACCCTGTCCACGTCACGCTGGACGGCGCTGCTGCTGGGTGCCGTGCTGGTGACTACGCCACTCGTATCAGCAGCGAGTGACCCGTCGCTTTCGGCCCGCGACGCGCAAAACAAACGCTTCAGCGAGCAGATCATGGCGGAAACCAACCACCATTCACCGGCACCGACGGCTAAGTACAACCACATCATCACCTACGGTCAGTCGCTCGCATCAGCTGCCGAAGGTTGGCCTGCGCTCTCGAAGCAACCCGGTTACGACAACCTGATGTTAGGCGACTCGCCACGCTCGGCGACCTTCAGCGGAGCTCGCTTCGTACCGGTGGGTGAGGCGTCGTTCAAGCCGCTCAGAGCGGTGGTCCAGCTCAAGCGAGATCCGAAGACAATTCTCGACAGCGCAGCGATCGCGGAACTGGAGCAGCACGCCCAGGAAGAAGGCGAATCAGTGGAAGTTGGCGCACTGAACATGGCGCGCCGTCTGTATCTGGAAAAGCATGGCGTCGAGTCCGATCCCGAGCATCTGTTCGTCGCCAGCAACGCATCTACCTCTGGACGCTCCATCGTGCAGCTGTCCAAGGTCGGCGGCACCCATGAGTACCGGCGGGTGCTGCAGGCAGTGGACCAGGCCAAGCGGATCGCCGACGCGCAAGGCGCCAGCTACAGCATCAGCGCTTTTTTCTGGCTCCAGGGGGAATACGATTACGCCGAAGTGCAAGGCGGCATCAACGACAAAGCCACCTACAAGAAAATGTTGCGCCAGCTACGCGAAGACCTGAACACGGACACCGCAAAGGCCATCGGACAAACGCAGATGCCCTCGTTCATCAGCTACCAGACCGATGCCAAGTCTTCAGTGGTAGATGGCGGTCTCGACATTGGCATGGCGCAATGGGAACTGGCGCAGGAGGAGCCGAACTGGTACCTCGCCGGGCCGGTTTACCCCTACGTGGACAAGGGCACTCACCTGTCGGCCAATGGTTATCGCTGGTTCGGCCAGATGCTCGGCAAGGTCTATCACCAGGTGGTGATAGAGGGCCGCAACTGGCAACCGCTGTCGCCGCGCGGCGCCACCTTTGAAGATCGCGAAGTACTCATCGACTTCCATGTGCCCTCCCCGCCGCTGGTATTCGACCAACCCTATCTCGGCCATCAGGCATGGCCGATAGAGAACCGCGGCTTCATCCTGATCGACGAGCAGGGCGAGGTGCCGATCGAAGCCGTGGAGATCGTCGCCGACACGGTTGTGCGTCTGAATGCCGGCCGCGATCTGGTCGGCACGCCGCGCATCCGCTATGCCAGCCATGCGGTTGGAGGCGCCGGTGAATTACGCGACAGCGACCCGACCCAGGCCGACGCCCGCTACGAATACTTGCCGGACGAAGGCATGCCGCGCGAAGCCAACATCGCCGCGCTGGTGGACAAACCGTATCCGCTGCACAACTGGAGTATCGCGTTCGAGTTGCAGGCGGGCAAAGGGCACGCCTCGCCACGCTGAGCGCAAGTGCTGGAAATGGCCGCGACAGACGGGCAGCAGCGGTGCCCCCGTCACGTCCGTCGCGGCGAAAATGGGCGCGCTCAGGCCTTTCTTTGAGCCTCTTGCTGCTTTCGCCAGGTAGCAGGCGTACGGCTTTCCCACTGACCGAAGGCACGAAAGAACGAGTTCTGATCCTCGTAGCCATTTGGGACGACGAGGTCGTGGTGGGTCACTGCCGTGCATTCGTGTTAGCGCTGACATTCGGGGAGCGAGGTGCTGCACAGACCGCCAGGCTGGAAAATCACGCACGCAAGGCGGATAAACCGGATAATGGGCGGCCAAATCGTGTTGTTCTGGTATCCCGCATGGAAATCAAAGTTAACTTTCTCGACAATCTCAGGCTTGAAGCCAAGTTCGATGATTTCTCGGTGATAGCCGATCAACCGATCCGCTACAAGGGCGACGGCTCAGCGCCAGGCCCGTTCGATTATTTCCTGGCTTCGTCCGCGCTGTGTGCGGCTTACTTCGTCAAGTTGTACTGCCAGACCCGCGGCATCCCGACCGAAAACATCCGGCTTTCGCAGAACAACATCGTCGATCCGGAAAACCGCTATAAGCAGATCTTCAAGATTCAGGTCGAGCTTCCGGCGGACATCTCCGACAAGGACCGTCAGGGCATCCTGCGTTCCATCGAGCGGTGCACGGTCAAAAAGGTGGTGCAGACTGGGCCGGAGTTCGTCATCGAGCAAGTGGACAATCTCGATGCAGACGCCCAGGCGCTGCTGCTACCCGACACCGCGGCCGACGCGAGCACCTACATCGCCGGTAAGGATCTGCCACTCGAGCAGACCATCGCCAACATGTCAGAGATTCTGGCCGACCTCGGGATGAAGATCGAAATCGCGTCGTGGCGCAATATCGTACCCAACGTGTGGTCGCTGCATATTCGCGATGCGCATTCGCCGATGTGTTTCACCAACGGTAAAGGCGCGACCAAGGAAAGCGCGTTGGCGTCGGCGTTGGGCGAGTTCATCGAGCGGCTCAACTGCAACTTCTTCTACAACGACCAGTTCTGGGGCGATGACATCGCCCATGCCGATTTCGTGCACTACCCCGACGAGCGCTGGTTCAAGCCGGGCCGCAAAGATGCGTTGCCGGCAGAAATACTCGATACGTACTGCCGGGAGATCTACAACCCCGATGGCGAGCTGCGCGGCTCACATCTGTACGACACCAATTCGGGCAACGTCGAGCGCGGCATCTGCTCGTTGCCCTTTGTTCGCCAGTCGGACGGCGAAGTGGTGTACTTCCCCTCCAACCTGATCGAAAACCTGTTTCTCAGCAACGGCATGAGCGCCGGCAATACCTTGGCCGAAGCGCAGGTGCAGTGCCTGTCGGAAATCTTCGAGCGCGCGGTCAAACGCGAGATCCTCGAAGGCGAAATCGCCCTGCCTGACGTCCCCCAGGAAGTACTGGCGAAGTACCCCGCAATCCTGGCAGGCATCCAGGGACTGGAGGAACAGGGTTTTCCGGTGCTGGTCAAGGACGCGTCGCTGGGCGGGGAATATCCAGTGATGTGCGTCACCCTGATGAACCCGCGCACCGGCGGTGTCTTCGCCTCGTTCGGGGCACACCCGAGTTTCGAGGTGGCGCTGGAGCGTAGCCTCACCGAACTGTTGCAGGGCCGCAGCTTCGAAGGTTTGAACGACCTGCCCCAGCCGACCTTTGAAAGCCAGGCGTGATGGAGCCGAACAACTTTGTCGAACACTTCATCGATTCCAGCGGTGTGGTGTCGTGGCGCTTCTTCAGCGCCAAGGCTGACTTCGAGTTCGTCGAGTGGGACTTCTCCGGACATGGCGAAGATTCCAACGCCGAGGAGGCCGCCACGCTGTTCGGGATACTCGAAGGCATGGGCAAGGAAGCGTACATGGCCGTGTATGACCAGCTAGGCGCAACGGCCTGCCGGATTCTTGTGCCCGGCTATTCGGAAATCTACCCGGTAGAAGATCTGGTCTGGGACAACACCAACAAGGCGCTGTTCTTCCGTGAAGACATCCTTAACCTGCACCGGCTGGACGATGGCAGCCTGAAAGCACTGGTCGAGCGTCTCGAAGACAGCGAACTGGATGATTACACCGACATCACCACACTGATCGGGATCGAATTTGACGAGAACACAGCGTGGGGCAAGCTGACGATTCTCGAACTGAAGCTTTTGATCCATCTCGCCCTGAACCAGCTCGAGGAGGCAAAGGAGCTGGTCGAAGCCTTCCTGCAATTCAATGACAACACGGTCGAACGTGGGCTGTTCTATCAGGCCGTGAACGTGGTGCTCGAAGTGGCCCTGGATGACGAGATGCAGCTGGACGACTACGAAACCAACTTCCGTCGCCTGTTCGGCCACGAGCGGATGGACGCCGCGATGGGCTCGGTCGACGGCAGCGTGCGCTTCTTCGGCCTGACGCCCACCAACACCAAGCTGGAAGGACTCGATCGCCACCTGCGCCTGATCGACAGCTACAAGAAGCTGCACGCGGCACGCGCCAGGGTGGCGGCGCTGCGATGAATGCTGGGGCTGGCGAACGCCTCGCGCTGATCAGGCGATGCTGCGCAAACGCGCCATGTCCTTGACCGGAGAGGCGCCGAACAGCCGGCTGTATTCGCGGCTGAACTGCGAAGGGCTTTCGTAGCCGACCCGATAGCCGGCTGCCGAGACTTCCAGGCCTTCGGTCATCAGCAAGCGCCGGGCCTCCTGCAAGCGAAGCTGTTTTTGATACTGCAGCGGGCTCATGGCGGTCAGCGCCTTGAAGCGATGATGCAGCTGGAACTGCTGAGGTTGACCCGGCTCGCCAGCTCATCGATGCGCAGCGGCTCAACGTAGTTGTGGTTGAGCCATTCGATGGCGCGGTTGACCCGGTGCGACTGGCTGCCCTGCAGCGCTATGTCCCGCAGGTGCCGACCTTGCGGCCCGCAGAGCAACCGATAGAAGATTTCGCGCAAGGCCAACGGTGCCAGCACCGGAATGTCCTTCGGGTTGCCAAGCAGGCGGACCAACCGCAGGGTGGCATCGAGCAGCGGCGCATCGATGCGGTCCAGATACAGGCCGCGCCCGTCCGGCTCGCTGCTAGGCATGAGCGGCTCGGCCTCGCTGATCAGCCCGGCGATCAACGGGGGATCGATATCCAGCCGGATGCAAATATAGGGCTCCGCGCTCGAGGCCCGTACCACACAACCGGCCACCGGCAACGTCACCGACACCACCAGGTAATGCAGTGGGTCATAGCAATACAGTTCATCGGCCAGACGCACTTCTTTGCCGCCCTGAACGATGATGCACAACGCCGGCTTGTGTACGCCATAGGTCATCTCGCCGGGCGTCTCGCAACGGATCAGGTGCAGCGGTTCGATGATGGTCGGATGCATGCCGTCACCGCTGACGAAGCCATCGACCAACCGCGCCAGTTCGGCACGCTGGGCACCGGTGTCATCGGCCGGAGGAGTGATGAATGAATTCATGGCAGCCGGCTCTCAGGAAAACGAAGGGGTTTAGCTTAGCAGCTCGCAACGAAATTGCTGCCGGTGGGCAGCAGACGAGCCGAGAGGATAGCAAGCCGAACCAAATTGCCGCGTAGCCCGGGCGGGCTGGACAGTCATGCCGATGTCTAACGAACGTGAGGCGTGGCGACGGCGCCAGCGGGTCGAAACAAGGCGTAGTCGCCCCCAGGCACCGGGCAGATAAGCAAACGCCCCGAATGGTCGGGGCGTTATCGGACTCGGGCGCCGTGTCGATCAGGCTGATCGGCGCACCGGATCAGCTGCGCGCGCGTTCTGCGTCACGCAGCGCCTTGACCTGGTCATGATTGCGCTGCACGCCCTGGAACTGGCGCTCCACAACCGCACGGATATCGACCGGCAGGTCTTTGTCCAGCGCTTTACGATAGCTCTTGAGTGCTACGTCTTCACCTCGTTCGCACTCGTTTAGAATCGCCTCGTCGCTGTGACCGGTAATCGCGGACTTCAGATCGACCCAGCGCCGGTGCATATCGCCCGCCGTGCTGCTGGAGGTCTCCGGATCGCCGCCCAGGGACCGGACCAGTTGCTGCAGTTCGGCGGCAGCTGTCGCGCAGTCCTGCGCACGTTGGGTCATGGTGGATTTCAGCTGCGGATTCTTCAGGTCATCGGCGCATTCGCGGAAGCCTTTCTCACCGTCCTTGCTGGTTTCGATGAGATCGTTAAGCACGGAAATGGTGTCGTTGGTGTCCATTTGAAGGTCCCTCCTGAGGCTCAGTTAAAGGCCGGTAACAACACGGCCAACCTGTTGAGTCGACTGCCGCGTTTCGGCAAAGGTTCAGCCGCCCCGCCCAGTGACCGACCCGCCGCACAGGGCGATTTTTCATCGCGACCAACGGAGCGGCACGGGTAGAATCAATCATTTCGCGCTCGTGCTGTCCTAAACGAAATCCACCACCGGCCGCACCTGTCGACCCGTGACCCTATCTATCGAGCCCTGCGAAAGATGGCGCAATACCTCGCTCCCGTTCCCCGCTGGGAACCGCACGAACGCCCCTCGATGCCCGGATCCCCGGCGATCCTGCTGCACCCCATGCCGGTGCGCATCGCCTATGCCTGCGTCGCGGTGCTGGTGGGCATCACGGGCGGGCTGGGCAATGCCTTGTTCATCGCCAACCTGCCGAGCATCCAGGGCGACCTCGGCCTGACGCCATCGCAGGCGGCCTGGCTGCCGGCGTCCTATTTCATGGTCAATGTCTCGGCCAACCTGCTGATGATCAAATTCCGTCAGCAGTACGGCCTGCGCCGCTTCGCCGAGATTGGCCTGACTGTCTATGCCCTGCTGAGCATCGCCCATGTGTTCGTCGAAGGGTTGGAGATGGCCATCTTCGTGCGTGCGGCCAGCGGCTTGGCGGCGGCCACCACCTCGTCGCTGGGGCTGTTCTACATGCTCCAGGCCTTTCGCAAGGCCGACCTGCCGAAGGCGGTGATTCTCGGCTTCGGGATATCCCAGCTGGGAACGCCGCTGGCCTGGCTGCTGTCACCGGCGCTGCTGGACATGGGCGAATGGCATCGCCTCTACGTGTTCGAAAGCGGTCTGGCGCTGTGCTCGCTGGCGGCGGTGGTCGTGCTCAAGCTGCCGCTGGGCGAGCGCATCAAGGTCTTCGAACCGCTGGACTTCCTGACCTTCGCCTTGCTCGCCCCCGCCCTGGCGTTGATCGCGGCGGTGCTGGCGCAGGGCCGGATCCTCTGGTGGACCGAGCAGCCGTGGCTGGGCTACGCCCTGATCGCTGCGCTGCTGCTGATGTGCGCGGCCTTCATGATCGAACATCACCGGTGTAATCCGCTGCTGCACACCCGCTGGCTGGGTACCGCCGAAATGCTGCGTTTCGCCTTCGGTGCGCTGATGCTGCGACTGCTGCTGTCCGAACAGACCTATGGCGCGGTTGGCCTGCTGCAGACCCTCGGCATGGGCACCGAGCAACTGCAGCCGTTGTATGCGGTGATCCTGCTGGGGCTGACCATGGGCATTGCCGGCAGTGCGATGACCTTCAGCCCGGCCATGGCCTTTCCGCAGATCCTGCTGTCGATCGTGCTGATCGCCATCGCCAGCTTTCTCGACATCGACGCCACCAACCTGACCCGCCCGCACGACATGTTTCTCAGCCAGGGCCTGCTGGCATTCGCCAGCGGCATGTTTCTCGGGCCGCTGCTGATCACCGGTATCGGTCGGGCGCTGCGCAACGGGCCGAACTATCTGGTGACTTTCATCGTCTTGTTCACCATGACCCAGAGCTTGGGCGGCCTGGCAGCCCCAGCGCTGTTCGGCACCTACCAGGTGATGCGCGAGAAATACCATTCCAGCCATCTGACCGAGCAGGTGGTGCCCGGCGACCCTCGGGTCGCGGGCCGATTGCAGGACCAGAGCCAGGCGCTGACACCACGCCAGACCGACCCTCGACTACGCCAGGCGCAAAGCGCCGCGCAGCTGAGTCAGGCGGCCACGCGGAAAGCCAATGTGCTGGCCTTCAATGATGTATTCCGGCTGATCGGCATGCTCGCCATCGGCGTGTTCGGCTGGACGCTCTATCGCACCCTGCGCATCGCGCAGCAGAACAGGAACGCTGCCTCTCCATGAGTGAACGCCCCCAATCCGAGGCCCCAAACCTACAGACCGCCCAGCCGCCGCAGCCTTCGGCAGCCGCGACCGATGCCGGCCCGGCACCTGACGACCCGCCGAAGACCATCAAGCCGAGCCGCCGCTCGGTCATCCTGATGGTGCTGGTGGCGCTTATCGGTGTGCTGGCGATCCTCTATGCTTGGCAGCTCTGGCCGTTCAGCGGCGGCGTGGTGGTCACCGAGAACGCCTACGTGCGTGGGCAGATCACGGTGCTAGCGCCGCAGGTCAACGGCTATGTGACCGAGGTGCTGGTGCAAGATTTCGAACAGGTCGCGAAGGGCCAGACGCTGGTGCGCATCGACAATCGCCAGTACAGCCAGACCGTCGAGCAGCGCCGCGCTGAGCTGGCCGCACGGCGCTTCGATCTGGAAAACCTGGAACAGACCCTGGCCTCGAATCAAGCGACACTGGCCTCACGTCGCGCCGAACTTTCTGCGGCCGAAGCCGAACGGCTACGCGCCCTAGCGGATGAAAAGCGCGTCAACGAGCTGGCCAAGCGTGGCTCGGTCTCCATCCGCGAACGCGACCAGATCCGCGCCGGCGCCCGTGCCGCCGCGGCCAAGGTGCAGCAGGCGCAGGCGGCTATCGCCATTGCCGAGCAGACCTTGAAAGCCAGCGAAGTGTCCCGTGGTGGTTTGCAGGCGCAGGTGGAGATCGCCGAGGCCACATTGAAGCGGGCACAAATCGACCTCGACAATACGGAGATCCAGGCGCCGCGCGGCGGCCAGGTTAGCGAGGTCACGGTACGCCAGGGCCAATACGTGACGGCTGGCTCGCAGCTGCTCTACCTGGTGCCGGAGCAGCTCTGGGTGATCGCCAACTACAAGGAAACCCAGACCTTCGCCATGCGCCCCGGCCAACCCGTGAAAATCGAGGTGACGCGCTGGACGGCGCGCACCTGAACGGTCACGTGCAGCGTCTGGCGCCGGCCACCGGTTCGGAATTCAGCATTCTGCGACCGGACAACGCCACCGGTAATTTCACCAAGGTGGTCCAGCGCTTGCCGGTGCGCATCTCCATCGATCCGGACCAGCCCTTGGCGCAGCGCCTGCGCCCGGGGCTCTCGGTGGTGACCCACGTCGACACCGGCGCCGCCGAGCACGCCGATCAGCCAGTCGCGGAAAGCACGCAATGAGCCGACGCCCCTGCGCCCTGCCTTGCCTGCTGACGGCGTTGTTGCTGCTGCTGCCACTGGCCGGCTGCATGCCGCCACGAAAGCCGCTGCCGCCGCAGGCCGCATTCGCCCCACCGACCGACTGGCGCGAGCCGGAGGCAAAGCCGGTCGAAATCTCCGCGACCTGGTGGGAAGCCTTCGCCGACCCGCAACTGACGGCGCTGGTCGAGGCCGCCCTGACGAACGACACCGATGTGCTGAGTGCCGCCTCGCGAGTCGAGCAGGCGCGCGAGCAGATCCAGCTGTCACATGCCGCCCTGCTGCCTTCGCTGGACGCCGTGCTGGGCGCGCAACGGACGCGCGAGCTGAGCGTGCTGGGGATCACTCACACCACCGCGGTGCAGCCTTCGCTGCTGGTGTCGTACGAAGTCGATCTGTGGGGCCGGCTGCGGCGCCTGCGCGACGCGGCCGAGCTGCAGTTTCAAGCGACCGAAGCCGAACGCGACGCGGTGCGACTGGCGGTGGCCAGTACCACCGCTCGGGCCTACGTCTCGCTGCTATCGCTGGACCAGCAGCTGTACGTTACCCGAGAGACGGTCAAGTCCCGGCAGGAGGCGTTGCGCGTCGCTGAAGACCGCGCCGGCCTCGGCTACACCTCGCAACTGGAGCTGACCCAGGCGCAGTCGGAGTACGAAGCCGCGGCCGAACTGCTGCCGCAGCTGCAACAGGCGATCCGCGAGCAGGAAAACGCCCTGCGCCTGCTCACCGGGCGCCTGCCCGGCCAGATCGAACGCGGCGCCGGGCTCTTGACCATCGAGCCGCCGGCGGTGCCCGGCGTGCTGCCTTCCACTCTGCTGCGCCGCCGCCCGGATATCCAGCAGGCCGAGCTGCTGCTGGCCGCCAGCAACCTGAACCTGCAGGCCCAACGTGATCGCTTTCTGCCCCAGGTTCAGCTGTCGGCCAGCCTCGGCCAGCTGTTTGTCAATTCACTGGATTACGACCCCGTGCGGGTCTGGGATCTGGGCGCCAGCGTGCTCGCGCCGATCTTCAATGCGGGGAGGCTGGAAGCCGGTGTGAACATCGCCACCGCCCAACGCGACCAGGCGGCATTCGCCTACCGCGCCACGGCCCTGCAAGCCTTCAACGAAGTGGAGAACAGCCTTGCCGCGGTCGGCAACTTGCGCCAGCAGCTCGCACGCGTTGCCGCTCGGCGCGCCGTGCTAGCGCGCTCGCTGACCTACGCCGAAGACCGCTACCGCGCGGGCTATTCATCCTACCTGGAAACCCTCGATGCCCAGCGCAACCTTTTCAACACCGAGCTGGCGGCCGTGCAACTGCGCGAGAGCCAGCTCAATGCGCTGATCCGCCTGTACCAGGTGCTGGGGGGCGGCTGGCAAGCCCGTCGCGCACCGCCTCAGCCCGACTGACCGACTCGCAGCCGGCGCGATCGCGCCAGGCCGTCGAACACCGCCTCGCCGATCAGAAACAGCAGCAAACTGACGCCCAGCACCGGCAGGCAGACGCCGAACAACACGGCAAGGGCCAGCGTCACCAGCCGCGCCGACGGAGACAGCGCCGCCAGCGCCTGCACCAGACCAACGCGGCGCGCCGTCGTGCGCCGCAACCCCATCACGTAACCGAAAGCCACCAACGTCGCCAGCCCAAGCGCCGTGACGGCGAGCAGCAGTTGATTGGCCAGGCCGAACAGCGAGCCCATGTGCGCATCGATACCCCAGCGCGTCAGCTTGGCGGCTATCGGGAAGGTCGCGAAATCGGTGCGATCGGTAATGCTCATGGTGCGTGGATCTACGGCGACGGCATCGACCTGCGTCGGCCAGCTGCGGTCGATTTCGGTCACCGTCCAGGCGCGATCCTGCCGCGCTGCTGGGACAATCTCGATCTTGCCTGCGTCGATTCCGGCGTTACGTGCCGCAACCAGTACCGCATCGAACAGCTCCCGATTGGAGAGTACCGGATTGCCGGACTGACCCGTGGCCACCGCCATGCCAGCGTGGTGCGCGTGCTCGCCGGCATGCATGACCGCTGCGCCATCAAGTGCGGTGGATACGCTCGGCGTCGACATGCCCAACGCCGCCCGCGCGGCACCAATGTTGTCTCCCGCCCAACGCGACCAGGTCAGGCCGGTGGCAGAGAAGAACAGCAGCCCAACCAGCAACCATAGCCCCAGCGTGGCATGCCAGCGGCGTAATCGAGATGAGCGGACCGGCACAGCCGTCCCTTGCCGCCGACGACGAACGAGCCATAACGCCAAGCCACCGAGCGCAGCGACCCACAACCAGGAAGCGGCCAGCTCGCTGTACAGCCGCCCCGGCTCACCGAGCAGCAGGCTGCGGTGGAACTGGTCGAGCCAGGTGCGCAGCGGCAGAACGCCGCTGGTGCCATAAACCAACAGATCGCCACGGACTTCGGCGGTTACCGGATCGATGAACACGGCACGGCTTTCCGATGCGCCGGGAGTCGGCGCTTTGAACATTACCCGAGTGGTGGTGCCTGGCTGAGGGGCCGGACGCACCGCCGAGAGCATCGCCGCCTCGCCGACATAGCCCTGAGCGATTTCGATCTGCCGGGCCAGTGGCAGGGATGCTCCCGTGCTGTCGGTGTAAAGCTGTTCGGCGTAGAGGCGATCCTCCAGCTGGGGCGTCAGCGCATAGATCAGACCGCTCAACGCGGCGATGAAGATGAAAGGGCCGACCAGTAGCCCGACATAAAGATGCAAACGGATCAGCAGCACCAGCAGCGGTTGCCGCGTTTGGGATACCCGAGATGGCGCCTCGGAACAGGCGCCTGCAGTACGTGAAGACATGCTCGCTCACTCAATCAAACGGCGGCTGGCCGATTCACAGGCCAACGGCAGGGTGCGCCCGGCAGCCGCGCGCAGCACTAGGACCGGCGGCTATCAGGCAGGTAGGGTGTGATCGATCAAACGAGCGGAGATGCGCGGGGATTAAGGCTTGGCCAACGGTAGCGTGGTGATAACGGTGGCGCCGTGCTGAGCTGCAGGACGCTCAGCTGGACCCGACGCGGTGCCTGCAGCTCCGACGCACTGATGGGTATCGCAGCCAGGCCCGCGGAACCCGCCGCACAGCAGCAAGGCATGCCAAGGTGATGCGCCGGCTGCGGCGCCGACTCGCCCCCATGCCCCGCATGACCGTCATGCGCCGCGATACCGTGCTGGCTGGCCTGAGCCTTTGGACAATGCCCAGCCGTGTCCGGCATCTGCGCACCGGCACTCATCAGCGGCATTGCAAACAGATGCAACAGCACAGCCAGAGCGGTTATCCAGATAAATGCGCGGCGGGGACGGTGCATGGGGAAGCTGATAACTCCAGCGGGACTAGACACGGCAGATTGGAAGGAACAGCGAATAACCGCTCAGCAAGTCTGCGGCGGATTGGAGTGTAGATTCCCGTGTCGATGAGCACCACGCGGCAATCACCGCATTTTTCGAAGAACCCGATTGCAGCCTACCCTGCCTGGAAACTTAACGTACTGGTGCGACAGGCTTGCTGGCGCAACCCTCAACCCACCGACTCGCCCATCGGCTGCGGTTTCCCCAGCAGGAAACCCTGGGCCTTGGTTACCCGTAATTCGCGCAGAACCGCCAGTTCCGCATCCGTCTCGACGCCTTCGGCGATGATCTTGCTGCCGGTTTCCTCGGCGAAGCGGATCAGCGCCGCAGCCATTGCACAGCAATCGCTATCACTGTCGAGATTACTGATCAGGCTCCGGTCGAGCTTGATGACGTCAGGTTTGAGCTTGAGGATGTGGCGGAAACTGGCATAGCCGGCCCCCGCATCGTCAACGGCCAGGCGCAGCCCGCGTTGGCGTAGCGGATCAAGAATCGCGGCAACCTGCATATAGTCGACGATGGAAGTGTGCTCGGTCACCTCCAGCATCAGACGATGCAGCGGTTGCATGGCGAGTAGCTCTACCACCGAACCGTCAGCAGCGCATCCGGACAGACATTCAGCGACAGGTAGGCGTCGCTGGGTATCTGCGAGAGGCTTTCGAGTGCAGCTTCCAGCAGCAAGAGTTCCAGCTTCGTCCGCAGTCCGACTTCACCCGCCTCGTCGACCCAGCGGTCCGGTGAACGATAGGGCTCGGGACGAAACCGTGCGAGTGCTTCGTAGCCGACAACCCGGTCGTTGGCTAGGTGGAATATCGGCTGGTAGACCATCCAGAAATTACGCTGCTCCATGACCGTCCGGATACGCTCGATCTTTTCACGGCGCTGTTGCTCACTGAGCGCCTGTCGTTCGAGCAACCTGCCGACAAAGCGGGCAAACAGGCGCAAGGTGCTCAGGTCGCCATCGCCCAAGCTGTGATCCGGCTGCGTACTGAAGCAACAGAAGGTTCCGTAGAGGGAGCCGTCGCTGAAGCGAATTGGCACGCTCATGTGCGCGCCTACCGGGATCGCCGAGGTGACCGGCAACGCCAGCGCGTCCTCGAACTCGCGGGCATCACGAATGAGTTCCGGCAGACGGCCGTCAACGATTCGCTGGCAATAGCTGTCATCCAGCGGATCACCCTCGCCAACCACGAGCGATATCGATGGATGCTGCCCTTCGATCTGGCGAAACACCCGTCGCCCTTCCCGAAACTCGCCAATGAAGGCGACGTCCATCCGCAGGTGGCGGCGAACCGCGTGCAAGGCCTCGGTCAGCATCTCGCAGAGGGGGATATCGGCCGGCATGCATGTCGCTACTGCCAGGAAGGATTCACTCCCGCCAACCCGATCAGCATCCCGATTCGTCATGGAGTACCCCGTTCGCTTTTTCAGCGGAAGGACGTGGGCTGTGATCGCCTCACGCGCTCTTTGCATGGCCAAGCCTTGAGCCTAGCGCTCATTCCAGAGGCTAATCCGATGCGGACGACGATCGGCGCTTTTGTGGCGCCTTCTGCGGTTCGGCCCCGCCTGTTTTCAAGATGATCCAGGTTGGCGCATGGTCGCTGGCGCGGTCCTGATCCCTTACCCAGCGATCCACCCCGGCATCAAGCAAACGTGGCGCGAGATCGGCACTGAGCAGCAAATGATCGATACGCAGGCCGGAATTCTTCTGCCAGTGCTGACGGAAGTAATCCCAGAAGGTGTAGATGCGCTCGTCCGGGTATCTGGCACGTAGCGCATCGGTCCAGCCCTGGTTCAGAAGGCGTTGATAGCATTCACGGCTCTCCGGTTGGAGCAGCGCGTCTTTCGTCCAGGAGCGCGGGTTGTAAATATCTTCGTCGGTGGGGACCACGTTGTAATCGCCTGCCAGCACCACCGGGTGACCATTATTGAACAGCCCCGCCGCATGCTCGATCAAGCGCTCGAACCAGGCCAGCTTGTATTCGAATTTCGGCCCCGGCTGCGGATTGCCATTGGGCAGGTAGAGACACGCAACGATGATGCCATGCGCCGCGGCTTCCAGGTAACGGCTGTGGCTGTCGTCCGGATCGCCAGGCAAGCCTCGGCGGATCTCCAGCGGATCGTCACCGCGCGACAGAATCGCCACACCATTCCAGGACTTCTGCCCGTGCCAGATCGCTCCGTAACCGGCAGCGCGAATGTCGTCGATGGGGAAGTCTGAATCCTGCGCCTTGAGTTCCTGCAGGCAGACCACGTCAGGCTGCTCTCGCGCCAGCCATTCGAGCAGGTTGGGCAGGCGTGCGCGGATACCGTTGATGTTGAAGGTGGCGATTTTCAGGGCGTCCACAGGTAGCCTCGCTCCGATAGATATCCCTAGTTGTGACTCACCCGCGACCGGCGTGGTTCGACGTGCTCGGAGGCATTCGCGGTCAAGACCGCTCCCACAGGCGTCCTGCACCACCTGTGGGGACGCTCCCACCCAGCAGGCTAAATAGATAGCCAGGTGGCGACTCAGGCGATGTACTCGAACCGGGCGCCACCTGTCCTGACCCTCGGCGAAGCTCGGCTCAGCGCGCTTCCCAATAGCCCGGTGCGTTGTAGATGCTCTTCAGATAATCAATGAAGAAACGCACCTTGGCCGGTAGATAGCGCTGCTGCGGATAGACCGCCTGGATGTCATAGGCCGGCAGCGCATACTCGTCCAACACGGTCACCAGCTCGCCGCGCTTGAGTTCGGCCTGGATTTCCCAGGTCGAACGCCAGCCAATGCCGAGCCCCTGCTTGACCCAGTCGAACAGCAATTCACCGTCATTGCAGTCCAGGTTGCCATTCACGCGGATTGCCACCTGCCGACCGTCGCGCAGAAAGGTCCAACCGCGCTGCTGTCCACCCTGAAGGTTGAATGCCAGACAGTTGTGGCGTGTCAGGTCTTCAAGAATGCGCGGCACGCCCTGGCGCTCGAAATAATCCGGCGCGCCGCACACCACACGACGGTTGGGAAACAGCTTGATCGCGACATAGTTGGGGTCGGTCACCTCGCCGATGCGAATGCCCATGTCGTAACCGTGACGCACCAGATCGACCACGCTGTCAGTGAAATTGAACGACAGCTGTAGGTCCGGATAGCGTGCTTGAAACGTCGGCGCATGCGGCCCGATATGCCGCCGCCCGAACGCAGCCGGGGCCGAAACCACTAGGTGCCCGCGCACCGAAGTGCGGTCGTGGCTGATGCTGGCGTCCACCTCATCGAAGTCCTTGAGCAGGCCGCGCGCGCGTTCCAGGTATTGCTCGCCCAGATCGGTCAATGCCAGCCCCCGCGTGGAGCGATGCATCAGCTTGACGCCCAGGTGCCGCTCCAGCGCATCGAGTCGGCGTCCCATGACAACGGGCGTCACGCCCTCCTTCAGCGCAGCGGCGGCAAAGCTGCCGCTCTCGGCTACCAAAACAAAGCTGTGCAGTGTGGTGTAGCGATCCATTCGATACTCCTGATATCGACAGAACTGAAGTTTCGGCCAATTCCCCCATTTCTTCCAGGGCTTCATGCTTGGGCCACGTATAAAAACTATCGAGTTACCCAGGAGGAACGATCCATGGCCCGAATGAGAGCAATCGATGCCGCGGTAGCGGTGTTGCGCAAAGAAGGCATCGACACAGCCTTCGGCATCCCCGGTGCCGCGATCAACCCGCTGTATTCCGCCCTGCGCGCAGATGGCGGTATCCGCCATATCCTCGCCCGCCACGTCGAGGGCGCCTCGCACATGGCCGAGGGCTATACCCGCACCAAGGCCGGCAACATCGGCGTCTGCATCGGCACTTCCGGCCCCGCCGGCACGGACATGATCACCGGGCTCTACTCCGCCTGGGCCGATTCGATTCCAATCCTCTGCATTACCGGCCAGGCGCCGCGCGCACGGTTGTACAAAGAAGACTTCCAGGCCGTGGACATCGAGTCCATCGCCAAGCCGGTCACCAAGTGGGCCGTGACCGTACGCGAGCCGGCGCTGGTGCCGCGCGTGTTCCAGCAGGCTTTCCACGTGATGCGCTCGGGTCGCCCCGGCCCGGTGCTGATCGACCTGCCGTTCGACGTACAGATGGCCGAGATCGAATTCGATATCGAGACCTATGAGCCACTTTCGGTCTACAAGCCGGCAGCCACTCGTAAGCAGGTCGAGAAAGCCATCGACATGCTTTGCGCTGCCGAGCGCCCGCTGATCGTCGCCGGTGGCGGTATCTACAACGCCGGTGCAGAAGAGTTGCTGGTGGAGTTCGCCGAGACCGTCGGCGTGCCGGTGATCCCGACCCTGATGGGCTGGGGCTCGATCCCGGATGATCACCCGTTGATGGCCGGCATGTGCGGCTTGCAGACCAGCCATCGCTACGGCAACGCCAACATGCTGGCCTCGGACTTCGTGCTCGGCATCGGCAACCGTTGGGCTAACCGTCATACCGGCTCGGTCGACGTCTACACCAAGGACCGCAAATTCGTACACGTCGACATCGAACCGACTCAGATTGGCCGGGTGTTCTCGCCGGACTTCGGCATCACTTCCGATGCGGGCGCCGCGCTGAAGCTGTTCGTCGAAGTCGCCAAGGAACGCAAGGCCGCGGGCAAGCTGCCGGATCGCAACGCCTGGGCTGCCGACTGCCAGGAGCGCAAGCGCACCATGCTGCGCAAGACTCACTTCGACAGCGTGCCGATGAAGCCGCAGCGCGTGTACCAGTGCATGAACAATGCGTTCGGCAAGGACGCCTGCTACGTCAGCACCATCGGCCTGTCGCAGATCGCCGCCGCGCAGTTCCTGCACGTCTACAAGCCGCGCCACTGGATCAACTGTGGCCAGGCCGGCCCGCTCGGCTGGACCATTCCGGCAGCGCTGGGTGTAGTCGCGGCAGACCCGTCGCGCAAGGTGGTGGCACTCTCGGGTGACTACGACTTCCAGTTCATGATCGAGGAACTGGCGGTGGGTGCGCAGTTCAAGCTGCCCTACATCCACGTGCTGGTGAACAACGCCTACCTGGGCCTGATTCGCCAGGCGCAGCGCGGCTTCGAGATGGATTACTGCGTACAGCTGGGCTTCGAAAACATCAATGCCGAGCAGCAAGGCATGGAAGGTTACGGCGTCGACCACGTCGCCGTGGTCGAAGGTCTGGGCTGCAAGGCGATCCGCGTGTTCAAGCAGGAAGACCTGCGCCCGGCCATCGAACAGGCCCAGGCCTGGATGGCTGAGTTCCAGGTACCGGTCGTGATTGAAGTGATCCTCGAGCGTGTGACCAACATCGCCATGGGCACCGAGATCGACGCCATCAACGAGTTCGAGGCGCTGGCCGAAGGCCGCGAAGACGCACCGACTGCAATCGCGTTGTTGGATTGATTCAACCGTAACCAAACGCGTGGAAGACGCTTCGCGGTCTTTCACCCTACGGGCAGGAACACCCCGACCCGTAGGGAGGATATCGCGAAGCACATCCACCGCATGCAGCACCGAGGGTGGTCATCGCACCACCGCAACGCAACACCGGAATGATCCGTACAGATCGCAAGGAGTTCTTATGCCCCGTTTTGCCGCCAACCTGTCCATGCTGTTCACCGAGATGGACTTCCTCGACCGCTTCGCCGCTGCTGCCGAAGCCG
Organism: Pseudomonas sp. SST3; assembly: GCF_003325755.1. The sequence continues at coordinate 276,479 of NZ_QORI02000003.1, forward strand.
GCTTCAGCGGTGTCGAGTACCTGTTCCCTTACGACTATCCAGCCGAGGAGATCAAGGCACGGCTGGACGCCAACGGCCTGACCCAGGTGCTGTTCAACCTGCCGGCCGGTGACTGGGCCAACGGCGACCGCGGCATCGCCTGCGATCCGGAGCGGGTAGAGGAATTCCGCACCGGTGTCGACCAGGCTATCGCCTACGCCAAGGTGCTGGGCAACACGCAGGTGAACTGCCTTGCCGGTATCGCCCCCAAAGGCGCAGACCTCGGCAAGCTGGAGATGACCTTCATCGAGAACCTGCGCTATGCGGCACAGAAACTCGAAGCCGAGGGCATCCGCCTGGTGATGGAGATGATCAACACTCGCGACATCCCCCGCTTCTTCCTCAACAACACCTCGCAGGCGTTGGAAATCCGCGCCAAGGTCGGCAGCGCCAACCTGTTCCTGCAGTACGACGTCTACCACATGCAGATCATGGAAGGAGACCTCGCGCGGACCATCGAAACCAACCTGGCCGCGATCAACCATGTGCAGCTGGCTGACAATCCTGGTCGTAACGAACCGGGCACCGGCGAAATCAACTACCGCTTCCTGTTCGCGCACCTGGACCGCATTGGCTATCAGGGCTGGGTTGGCTGCGAATACAAGCCGGCCACTACCACCGAAGCCGGCCTGGGCTGGCTGAAGACGCACAACGCGATCTAAGCGAACGACTGAATAGATAGAAGGAGAATTCTCATGGCTAAAATCGGATTTATCGGTACCGGCATCATGGGCCTGCCCATGGCTCAGAACCTGCAGAAAGCCGGTCACGAACTTTTCCTCTCCGAGCATCACGACAAGGCACCTGCGGTGCTGGTCGAGGCTGGCGCCGTCGCCCTGTCCAACCCTAAGGAAGTCGCGCAAGAGGCTGAGTTCATCATCGTCATGGTGCCGGACACCCCTCAGGTCGAAGATGTGCTGTTCCGCGAGAACGGAGTCGCCGAAGGCGCTGGCCCGAACAAGGTGGTGATCGACATGAGCTCGATCTCCCCCACCGCCACCAAGCAGTTCGCCGAGAAGATCAACGCCACCGGCGCGCAGTACCTCGACGCCCCGGTGTCCGGTGGTGAAGTCGGCGCCAAGGCCGGCAGCCTGTCGATCATGGTCGGCGGCAGCGAAGAAAGCTTCGCCCGCGCCCTGCCGCTGTTCGAAGCCATGGGTAAGAACATCACCCGTGTCGGCGGCAACGGTGACGGCCAGACCGCCAAGGTGGCCAACCAGATCATCGTCGCGCTGAACATCCAGGCGGTTGCCGAAGCCCTGCTGTTCGCCGCCAAGAACGGCGCCGACCCGGCCAAGGTGCGTGAGGCGCTGATGGGCGGCTTCGCCGGCTCGAAGATCCTCGAAGTACACGGCGAGCGCATGATCAAGGGCACCTTCGATCCGGGCTTCCGCATCAATCTGCACCAGAAGGACCTCAACCTGGCTCTGGCCGGTGCGCGTGAACTGGGCCTGAACCTGCCCAACACCGCCAACGCGCAACAGGTGTTCAGCACTTGCGCATCCATCGGCGGCAGCGGCTGGGACCACTCTGCGCTGATCAAGGGCCTGGAGCACATGTCCAATTTCTCGATCCGCAAAAAGTAAAAAGCTTCGAGCCAGTTGAGCCGAGCCTGCGGTAGCCACCTTCACGGGACCAGACAGAATCGGGTGGTGGCACACCGCAACGCTTGGCGCCAACAACGCTCAGAGGGTTGGACCGCATGTGCGCGACAGCCAGGGCTTGCGGCATTTCCGCAGCCTTGGCCCTGCGAACAGCGCAGCTCAACCGCCGCCCTCGGGTGGCACCCTTTCGATCCGCTCGGCAGAAGGAGTCACGGCCCGACTGCCGGGCGGTCGATTCCAGACCTTAGCGCTTGCATTGCCGAGCCTTAAGGTCTGGAATCGGCTCCAGACCTACTAGAAGGAGCAGTACATGAGCCTCGACCCGCAAGCCTTTCTGCGCGAGCTGTTCTCCGCCGCTATCGATGCCGCCCATCCGCGCCAGGTGCTGGCAGACCATCTGCCCGCCGACCGCAGCGGCCGCGCCATCGTCATCGGCGCTGGCAAAGCTGCAGCGGCCATGGCCGAGGCCATCGAAGCCGCCTGGGAAGGCGAGATTTCCGGCCTGGTGGTCACGCGTTACGGTCACGGCGCCGACTGCCGCAAGATCGAGGTGGTGGAAGCCGCGCATCCAGTGCCGGACGACGCCGGCGAACGCGTCGCCCGCCGGGTCCTGGAGATGGTCAGTAACCTCGAAGAAAGCGACCGGGTGATCTTCCTGCTCTCCGGCGGCGGCTCCTCGCTGCTGGCGCTGCCGGCCGAAGGCATCAGCCTTGCCGACAAGCAGGCGATCAACAAGGCGCTGCTGCGCTCCGGCGCGCATATCGGCGAAATGAACTGCGTACGCAAGCACCTCTCGGCGATCAAAGGCGGTCGTCTGGCCAAGGCCTGCTGGCCGGCGAGCGTGTACACCTACGCGATTTCTGACGTGCCCGGCGACGAAGCGACGGTGATCGCCTCCGGCCCGACCGTGGCGGACCCAACGACTTCAGCCGAAGCGCTGGCGATCCTTGCACGCTACAACATCGAGATTCCGCAGAACGTCCGCGCCTGGCTGGAAGATCCCCGCTCGGAGACGGTAAAGGCGGACGATCCCTGCCTGTCACGCAGCCATTTCCAGCTGATCGCCAAGCCGCAGCAGTCCCTCGATGCGGCGGCGGAAAAGGCCCGTGCTGCCGGCATTACGCCGTTGATCCTCGGCGATCTGGAAGGTGAAGCACGTGAGGTGGCCAAAGTCCACGGTGGCATCGCGCGCCAGGTGGTGCTGCATGGCCAGCCGCTCACTCCGCCTTGCGTGATTCTTTCCGGCGGCGAGACCACGGTGACGGTGCGCGGAAATGGCCGTGGTGGTCGCAATGCCGAGTTTCTACTGAGCCTCACGGAAAACTTGCAAGGTTTGCCCAACGTCTATGCGCTGGCGGGCGACACCGATGGCATCGACGGCTCGGAAGACAACGCCGGCGCGCTGATGACACCGGATAGCCTGGCCCGCGCCGAAGCCGTCGGCCTGAAAGCCGCCGACGAGTTAGCCAACAACAATGGCTACGGTTATTTCGAAGCGCTCGAAGCCCTGCTGATGACCGGCCCGACACGCACCAACGTCAACGACTTCCGCGCCATCCTGATCCTGCCGTCGCCCCGCTAAGGGACGGCACGCGCGAACTGCTACACGAGCCTGCCTCCAGCGCTGCTAGGCGCGTTTCCTAACAACAACTGCCGATAGAGCCTGCCATGACACCCGACAAGAAGGTCAAGATCCTCGCCACCCTCGGACCGGCTACTCGCAGCATCGATGATGTTCGCGAGCTGGTAGAGAATGGCGTCAACCTGTTCCGCCTCAACTTCAGCCACGGCGAGCACGCCGACCACGCCGAACGCTTCACCTGGATCCGTGAGGTCGAGCGCCAGCTCAATCAACCGATCGGTATTCTCATGGACTTGCAGGGTCCTAAGTTGCGCGTAGGTCGTTTTGCCGAAGGCAAGGTGAATCTGGCCCGCGGCCAAACCCTGCGGCTCGACCTCGACCCGACGCCGGGCGACAGCACGCGGGTCAACCTGCCGCATCCTGAGATCATCGATGCGCTGCAGCCGGGCATGAGCCTGCTGGTGGATGACGGGCGGCTACGCCTGACCGTCATCGCCAAGCATGCCGATGCCATCGACACGCGCGTGGTAGCCGGCGGCGAGCTGTCCGACCGTAAAGGTGTCAACGTGCCCGAAGCGGTGCTGGAGCTCAGTCCGCTGACCGACAAGGATCGCCGTGACCTGGCGTTTGGGCTCGAACTGGGCGTCGACTGGGTAGCGCTGTCGTTCGTTCAGCGACCGGAAGACATTCATGAAGCACGCGAGCTGATCGGCAACCGCGCCTTTTTGATGGCCAAGATCGAAAAGCCCTCGGCCGTGCAGCATTTGCGGGAAATCGCCCGGCTGAGCGACGCCATCATGGTGGCGCGCGGTGACCTGGGCGTCGAAGTGCCGGCCGAAAACGTGCCGCGCATCCAGAAGAATATCGTCCGCACCTGCCGCCAGCTCGGGCGTCCTGTGGTCGTGGCGACGCAGATGCTTGAATCGATGCGCTTCTCCCCTGCCCCAACACGCGCCGAGGTCACCGACGTCGCCAACGCCGTGGCCGAAGGGGCCGATGCGGTCATGCTGTCGGCGGAAACCGCGTCGGGTGACTATCCGCTGGAAGCCGTGAGCATGATGAGCAAGATCATCCGCCAAGTGGAGAGCGGCCCCGACTTCCAGGCTCAGCTGGATGTACACCGGCCCAACGCCGAAGCCACTCTGCCTGACGCCATCAGCTGCGCGATCCGGCGAATTTGTGGCATCCTGCCCGTCGCGGTGCTGGTCAACTACACCGAATCCGGACGCTCCAGCCTGCGCGCCTCGCGCGAGCGACCGAGCACACCGATTCTGAGCCTGACGCCGAACCTGGCGACGGCGCGCAAGTTGACTGTCGCCTGGGGCGTGTATTCGATGATTGATGCGCCGATGCACGACATGGAACACGTATGCCTGAACGCACTGGAACTGGCTCGTGCCCAGGGCATGGCCGGCACGGGCGACACGGTGCTGATCACAGCGGGCGTGCCGCTGGGGCAACCGGGAACGACCAATTCACTGCGGATAGAGACACTCAACTAGCATCCGATGCCTTCCGCCTGCTCGCTTTCGTGCATGCAGGCGGGAACCCACCGGTCTCACCTACCGTTCAACCAAGACTCCTGACAATGCGCCGTGCTTACCTGCCGCATGCATCGCATGCGGTACTCAACGGTGTCAGCCAGATATTCCTGCAGGCAAACCCTGTCTGCGGGGCGCTGATACTCGTGACGATCGCCCTGTATGCACCTTCGCTACTAGCCGGCACCTTGCTCGGCCTGCTCAGCGGAACCCTCGCCGCCTGGTGCCTGGGCTATGCACGTGACGATATCGAACTCGGCCTGTACGGATACAACCCCGCGCTGCTGGGGTTGCTGATTACGCTCGTGTTGGGATCGTCGGCGCTGGCGCTGATACTGGTAATGCTGGCCGGGGCGCTCTCAAGTCCGCTGCAAAGACGTCTCTTGCGGCTCATGCGCGAGCGCGGTGGGCCGGCCGTGTTGACCCTCGCCTTCGTGCTGTTCGGCTGGTTGGCGCTGGCCTTGGCAGGGATGCTCGAATCGGTCGCCGAAGCTCGACTGGTCGAATTCGAGGTGGACGGCTGGGGTGCCCTCGGCGCCATGGCGAGCGGCGTGGGTCAGGTGATATTTCTCGGGGAACCCGCTGCGGGCCTCTGCCTGCTGCTGGCGTTGCTGGTTGCCGACAGGCGCGCTGCACTATGGGCGCTCTGCGGATCGGCCGTCGGCGTGTATAGCGCCCTGCTGGCGGGTGCAACGGAGCAACAGGCGCTGGCGGGGCTGGCGGGCTACAACCCGGCGCTAGCGGCGCTGGCGCTGAGCCAGATACACCGCTCTGCATTGATACCCACACTAGGAATCGCGCTGGCCATCGGTTTCAAACTGGCCTTCGACCAGCTGAGCCTCCCGCCGCTGACCATGCCGTTTATCCTGGCCTGCTGGGTTGTGGCCCTCGCGACGCAACGGGATCGGCGCCAGCCCGAAACCCGGCTCGTCTGAATCTAGCCCTTGGTCGCGCGCGGGTCCTGATCGCGCGGGTAAGTCCGCTCTTCTTCGATCTGGCCGTCGAGGGTGTGGATTTTCACCGAGGCCGTACGCAGCTTCATGTAGTCCCGGGTCTCGTTGATGATGTCGTCCTTGGTTGTGGCTTCAAGCAGCGCCCGCTTGTCTCCCTCTTCACGCAGTACCCAACGATCATCTTCGTGCGTGATGTGGTAGTTCTCCATGCTGCAACCTCCTTTGGTCATCGATAGTTAAAGCTATAGAACGCGTGCACGCGTAGCGGTTCGATGACGGCTCGTGCCGCTACCGCCGGCCAAGCGGTACTGACAACCCTAACGGGTATAAATAACCACCAAAAAACAGGGTTTAAATCACCCGCGCACGAATCCACGCCCTTGATTCCGGTCAATTCCAGGGCTGGAACGGATATTGATAGGGATAGAGCAACCCGTCCCGTGCTGCGCTTGAGGCGTATCACCCTAGAGACGGGTCTCCCAAATTATTTGGAGCCTATCGATGCTTTGCGCTGAACAACGTGCCCTGATCAAAGCCACCGTTCCACTCCTGGAAACCGGTGGTGAAGCACTCACCAACCACTTCTACAAACTGATGCTGGCCGAGCACCCCGAAGTGCGCCCACTTTTCAACCAGGCTCACCAGGCGAGCGGTGAGCAGCCCCGAGCACTGGCCAACGGCGTATTGATGTATGCCAAGCACATTGATCGCCTGGACCAGCTCGGCGGCTTGGTATCGCAGATCATTAACAAGCATGTAGCGCTGCAGGTCTTGCCGGAGCATTACCCCATCGTTGGCTCCTGCCTGCTGCGGGCGATTCGCGAAGTGCTCGGCGAAGAGATCGCCACCGATGCAGTGATAGATGCCTGGGCCGCCGCCTATGGGCAGCTGGCGGACATTCTCATCGGCAGCGAGGAATCCTTGTACAGCGCCACGGCGGATGCTCCCGGCGGCTGGCGCGGCGTCCGCGCGTTCCGAATCGTCGGTAAGGTGGCCGAGAGTGCAGAGATCGCCTCCTTCTATCTGGAGCCGGAAGACGGCGGTGCTGTTATCGCGCACAAGCCCGGCCAATACATCGGCCTACGCCTGCTTATCGACGGTCAGGAGATCCGCCGCAACTATTCGCTCTCCTCAGCCAGTAACGGTCGTAGCTACCGCATCAGCGTCAAGCGCGAACCAGGCGGCGTGGCTTCTAACGCTCTGCATCGCATGGAAGAAGGCCAGCGCCTCGAACTGTTCGCGCCCGCCGGGGACTTCACGCTTCAGCCCAGCGACAAGCCGCTGGTGCTCATCAGTGGTGGTGTCGGCATCACACCCACCCTGGCGATGCTGGAGGAAGCAGTCACGACGGATCGACCGATCCACTTCATCCACTGCGCGCGTAACGCCGATGCCCATGCATTCCGCCGCACGATCGACGCGCTAGCCGAGCGGCACGGTCAGCTCAAGCGCTTCTACTGCTATGACGAACATGAGGGAGATGAGCTCCAACCTGATGCCATCGGCCTGATGACCGAAGAACGGCTGAGTAGCTGGCTTCCGGCTGATCGCGACCTGGATGCCTATTTCCTCGGCCCCAAACCTTTCATGGCGGCGATTCGGCGACAGCTGCTTGCGCTTGGGGTCCCGGAGCATCAGGCACGCTACGAATTCTTCGGCCCGGCCTCCGCGCTGGAGTGAACCCGGACGGGCCTGCGATCGCCGGCCCGTATCCAGACCATCGTCACGAGGGAAATACCAATGACCTTGCAACCCTTCGATGCACATCGCCTGCTCATCATCGCCAACCTCTCAATGGCGATCGGTCTGGCATTGCTATTGTTCGGCGTCGCTGGCGCCTATTTTTTCGACCAGCACCTGGCCCTGGGCATGGTGGTCGCCTGCCACGCGCTGGTGATTCTCGGCCCAACCGCGCTCAAGATCGGCTATGTAATGCGTCTTTTGGCTCAGCGACAGCTTATATTGGCCGCGTGACTTCACAGGGCGCCTAACTTTGGCCGCAGACCGTGACGACACCTTTGCCGTTTCGCTGTGGTTTCATAACGCCATAACTGAATTAATTACACGAACCATTCGTCTGCCGCTTGTTCTTTGCTAGAAACTCCTATGACGTAACCAGGCTCTTAGTCCATGAAGGCTGATGTTGTGGTTCAGCCCTATTGCGTCTCTATCCATCGAGGAGAAAAAGACATGGCAAACAAGAATCCCGGCAACTTTGCCAATGATCGCGAGAAGGCGTCTGAAGCAGGCAAGAAGGGCGGCCACAACAGCGGCGGCAACTTCGCCAATGACCGTGAAAAGGCCTCGGAAGCAGGCCGTAAAGGCGGTCAAAACAGCCACGGCGGTGGGCGTAACAGCAACAGCTGATGATTATCGGCACAAAAAGGGCAAAGGCTAAAACCTTTGCCCTTTTTTGTTTTGTTCTTTTCCAGCGCAATATGGATAAGTTCCACAGACAGTTTTCCTGCGACAATAAACCGACACGCCTCGGCGCTAGTCAACTTGAAACTTATTTATATAGCCATCCATAGAAACGGCAGGACGTTTAACATTTTCGGGAGACTACCAAGATGGACAAACTCGATAAGGAAACATCCATAATCAACCCTGGCGATGAGGCAGTTCCAGGAACGCCCGGCACTGGTGAAAACATCTGCCCGGTATGCAATGGCAGCGGGCGTAGCGACGCTGGTGAATGCCAAAACTGCGGTGGCACCGGTAAGGTGATCGAAGGTATCGGCGGAGCTTGATACCGCCCCTCCAGCCGTCAGGAGCAGCCAATGAACGTCAGCATCTTTTCCGACCAGATCATCCAAAGCCTGCTGGATACTGACTACTACAAGCTGACGATGATGCAAGCCGTGCTGCATCACTACCCCAACGCCGAGGTCGAGTGGGCCTTTCGCAGCCGTTCCGGGGAAGACCTGGCGCCCTATCTCGACGAGATACGCAGGCAGATCGAGGCGCTAGCCGAGCTGCGCATCAATCAGGACGAGCTCGCCTTTCTCGATGGCATTCCCTATATGCAGCCGGATTTCATCCGCTTCCTGGGACTTTTTCGCTTCGATTTGCGCTACGTACGGGTCGAGCTCGAAGCCGGCGAGCTGGTGGTTTATCTGCGCGGCCCATGGCTCCATGTGATCCTCTTTGAGGTCCCGTTGCTGGCAATCATCAGCGAGGTACGTAATCGAGCCCGCTACCCGGACGTGACTCTTGAACAAGCCGAGGCACGCCTCGAGGACAAACTGCAATGGCTGCGCGACGAAGCCACCGATGAAGAGCTGGCGGAATTCAATCTTGCCGACTTCGGAACCCGCCGACGCTTCTCCTTTGCAGTACAAAGGCTGGTCGTCGAGCGGCTGAAAGGTGGATTCCCGGGGAATTTCGTCGGCACCAGCAATGTTCACCTCGCCCGAACGTTGAACCTGAAGCCCATGGGTACCATGGCCCATGAATGGATCATGGCGCATCAGCAACTGGGCCCCCGGCTGATCGACAGCCAGAGCGCGGCGCTGGATTGCTGGGCCCGCGAATACCGCGGCGCCCTGGGTATCGCCATCACCGATTGCATCACGATGGATGCCTTTACCGCCGACTTCGATCTATATCTGGCGAAACTCTTCGACGGACTTCGTCACGACTCCGGCGACCCGATCGAATGGGCAGAAAAAGCCATTGTTCACTACCGCCGCCTCGGCATCGATCCGATGACGCGGCAGCTGGTGTTTTCCGATGGACTCGATTTCCCCAAAGCACTCAGCATCTACCGTGCCCTAGCCGGGCGCAGCAACACCAGTTTCGGCATCGGCACGCAGCTCACCTGCGATATACCGGGCGTCGAGCCGACCAATATGGTGATCAAGATGACCAGTTGCAACGGCCAACCGGTGGCGAAGATTTCCGACTCATCGGGCAAGACCATGTGTCGCGACGAGGCGTTCGTGGCGTATCTCAAGCATGTGTTTGGCGTGAACGGTCACTGACTACTGGCAGATGCTGTCGCAGCATAATTTCGTTACAAAATGATGCGAAGCCGTCCGATGAGCCTGTAGCTCCCACAGCGCCGTCAATACCGAGGATTCCGAGAAGCTTCTAAAAGTTGGAATCAGCGTACGTTTGGCCGCGATTTGCAGGTTAATTCGGGCTACGCGATTTTGAGCCAAACGCTCGTCACGCTAAGGTTGAAAGGATTACCGATGTGAAAGGAGCATGGTTTGACCCTGAGAATCGCAATATTAGGGGCCGGCCCAAGCGGCCTCGCCCAGCTTCGCGCTTTTGAATCTGCCCGCCTCGCCGGCCTTGAAGATATGCCTGAAATTGTCTGTTTCGAAAAGCAGAACGACCTCGGCGGGATGTGGAACTACACTTGGCGAACCGGCCTCGACAAGAACGGCGAACCGGTTCACGGCAGCATGTATCGCTACCTCTGGTCCAACGGACCGAAAGAATGCCTTGAGTTCGCCGACTATTCGTTCGAAGAGCACTTCGGCCGTGCCATCCCCTCCTACCCACCGCGCGAAGTTCTGAAGAATTACATCATCGGCCGGGTCGACAAGGACAATCTGCGCCAGTACATCCGCTTCGAATCGCCGGCACACTGGGTCAGCTTCGATGAACAATCGCAGACCTTCTGCGTCACCGTGATGGATTACAAAGCCGGCCAGCTAAAAACCGAAGAATTCGATTTCGTGGTGGTCGCAACCGGCCATTTTTCCACGCCCAACACACCCTACTTCCCCGGTCTGGAGCGCTTTCCGGGCCGTGTGCTGCATGCCCATGATTTCCGCGATGCGCTGGAATTCAAAGGTAAGGATCTGCTGCTGGTCGGCAGCAGCTACTCGGCAGAGGATATCGGCACGCAGTGCTACAAGTACGGCGCCAAGTCAGTAACGGTCAGCTATCGATCCAATCCCATGGGCTACGATTGGCCGACGGGTTTCAATGAAGTGCCAATGCTCGAACGCCTCGAAGGTAACGTCGCGCATTTCCAGGATGGCATCAGCAAGCCGGTCGACGCGATCATTCTCTGCACCGGCTATCAGCATCATTTCCCGTTCCTACCGGATGAGCTGCGCCTGCAGACGAACAACCGGCTGTATCCGCTGGGCATCTACAAAGGCGTTTTCTGGGAAGCCAATCCGCGCCTGATCTACCTGGGCATGCAGGACCAGTACTTCACTTTCAACATGTTCGATGCACAGGCCTGGTACGCGCGCGATGTGATGCTCGGACGCATTCCGCTCCCGGATGCTGCCGCCATGCAGGCAGACATCGGGCACTGGCGTGACCGCGAAGAAGCCCTGAAGACCGCTGGCGAGGAAATCGACTTTCAGGCCGCCTATATACGCGACCTGATGGACCAGACGGACTATCCAGAGTTTGGCGTCGAGCAACAGGGCGAGCTGTTCAAGCAATGGAAGCAGCACAAGAAAGCGGACATCATGGGTTACCGCAACCAGAGCTACGCCTCAACACTGACCGGTACGATGGCGCCTCCCTTGCCCGCGCCCTGGCTGGAGATTCTCGACGATTCGTTGGAAACTTTCCTCGACAACGATTTCCAGCGAGCCGCAGCCTTGACGGAAACCGTCTGATACACAGCGTGCCCGGCTGAAGCCGGGCGCTGCATTGTTTACGGGCTTCGGGGTCGACTATTGCACCCAGCCGCAGCTTCGATTGGTGGCGTTCAGGCGATACCCTCGTCTTCGGCGTCGGCCCCGAAACTGAGTCGGTTGCGGCCCTCCGCCTTTGCCCTCCGCATGCGGGCGCAGGCTGCTTCGAGCAATCCGAGATGGCTCTCGGCGAAATCGAAGCAGCGCTCGGCCAGACCGATGCTCGCCGTTAACGGTTGACCATCCGGTCTCCGCGCCAGGCCGCGCTGCACCAGGCGTTCCATAGCCCGTCTGGCCTGTTCCATATCCGTGTCGGGCATGACCACCACAAACGCGTTTCCACCCCAGCGCAACACACTGTCCGAGCTCCGCAGGCTGGCAAGCATGTTCCGTGTGCACTCGCACATCACTTGGTTCCCCGCCTCGTGGTCCCAGGTATCGTTGATCGAACTGAAATGATCCAGGTCGATGAACGCCAGCGCCAACCCCGTGTCGTTGCGCCGTGCGACATTCCACTGCAATTGCAGGATCTCCTGGCCACTGCCGCGGGAGAACACCCCGGTGAGCGGATCTCGGATCGTCTGGCGCACCAACGTGAAGGTGAAAGCAAGCTGGCTCATGCCCGCCAGCGCAGCCACCGCAGCGACAAGCAACAGCAGCCAGGCATTGCCAATGAAGTCGGGCCAGCTCAGCGTTTCCCAACTGACGTACCCGACGAGCGCCTGGGCCACGAGCACGGCCAAGGCCACGACCAAGCTCTCCAATAGCGTCAATGGGAAGAGCGCAAGCCCAGCCATCACCACAACAGGCAGAACGGCGTACCCGCTGGCGAGCACTGCGGCGATCTCGGTGTGCGGATAGGCCGTGAGCAGCATTTGAGAGGCGAAATGAAAAACCGCCGGAATGACAAACAGGGCAGCGATTGCTCGGTAAGCATCGAACAGCGTACCGTTCGGCCGGCAAAACAGCAGCAGACAGACTAACCCGGCGCATGCCACCAGTCTGAAAGTCGCAAGACCGATCCATAGCGGGTAGGTGAACGCCACGAGGTCAATGAGACTCCACGCGGGAATCAGCACCACGAACAGCAGGGCGACCGCTCGAGCCCGGCGGAGGATCAGCGTCGCTCGGCATTGGCTCAACAGAAACGAATGCCCCTGTGGATCGACCAATTGCTTCAGGTCGTTCCGGTCGAACTCACCGGGCAACAGAGAGGCCAGGCGATTCAGCAGACGATCAAGTACTGACGGCATTTTGCTTGAACCCAAAAGAACGGTTGGCCCTGGCAAGCAGAGCGCGTGCGGCCCGATAGTAGCGCTTTGATATCCAGCATCAGTCACGCCAATCAAGACCCCGGACTGTCCAGGGTGGACGGAACAGCGAGTCGGGATACTCGGTTAGCGGCGGCAATCGATTAATCCATAGGCTCGCGCGAATATTTCTTCCATGTAGCGACCTGCCGCACATAGCGCATACAGCGTCTGCGCAATCTCAACGTTAGATGGCGGGGCGAAGTGGCTCGGCGCGGGAGCGACCAACCGCTTGATTGGGGAGGTGGTGAGCTTGCCGAACGGAGTGAATCGCACTCGGCGAATCGGAATCAGCCGCTACATCTTATGTAGCGGCTTCTTGCATTCCGTGGAGTAGACGAAGCCTGCTCAGCGACGGTCGATCTGCTCCTGTAGGTTGGCAATCTGGGATTGCAGCGTGCTGATATTGCGAGTCATCTGCGCGCGGAATGCATCGAACTCGGATGTGTTGACGCCAGGCGTAGCAGCGGGCCGGTTGTCCAGTTCGCTACGCAGGATCAGCACATCCTGTTCGAGCCGGCTGATCGCCTGGCTACTGTCGCCTCGCTGCTTCAGCGCGGCGATATCCTTGCTCAACCCATCGATCCGGGCCGACAGTTTGCCCAGCTCATCCACCGATCCCTTCAGACCAGCCACCGACGATTCGAGCGTCGCCTGTTCTCCGGCAACCTTCTTGACCGTCTCTGCGAGCGTTGCGACAGTGTTTTGCTGGCCCCGCAGCTCGGTGGCCACGCTTTCGACGCGGGAGCCCTGATCGTCCAGGCGTTTATCCTGATTACCCTGCCGGCCGGTCAGGCTCTGCTGCTGAGTAGTGATTGCCCGCTGCTGCTCCGCCAGATCCAAAACCTGCTTTTCCAGCTGCTTGATACGCAGCTTCAAGGCTTCGCCTTCTGTGGTGACGCTGGATTCAGTCGCCACGATCTTCCCGGAAATGTCCTGCAGGCGGCCGGTAGCGTCTTCGCTGATGCGCGCAAAGCTTTCCTGGGTGGCGACCAGCTGCGCCTCGAGTCTGGAAACCTGCTGCGTGCTCCACCAGCCCAGTGCCGCCAACAAGCCGAACAGCGCCACGATCATGATCCACAGCGGCGCGGTGCTGACAGCGCGTCGCTTCTGCCGCGGCCGCGTGTCATCCGGGCCGTGGCTGACCGGCTTGCTGATTGGCTCGAGCTCCGGCGCAGGATAGGGGTCGCGGTCGCGACCGGCGGTCAGACTGGGTACGTTGTCCAGTTCGTCGTGAGCATCGTTGCGCATGGGTTACCTTTGATGGCGCGAAGCGAGAAACAGCGCGCAGTATAACGATTCAGCCGGGCCACATCAGCGGCATCGACAGGCATATGTCGCACCTTCAGCAGGCGTTTGGCGCAGCAGCGGCTCAAGATCGTGCAGTCCAGGCGATGCTGACGGCGTGCCTTTATTCAGGTGATGAAACGATTCGCGACCTCGGCAAGCAGTTGGCCACTTAGCGACATGCCTCCACCCGTCCTGGTGACGAAGCCGTCGCTGCCCCTGATAGCCGTGGACGGCATGGCCCACCGACGCGCATCTATCGCCGCCAGCGCGCCGTGACCTGAACCGTTAATTGACGAGCCACTGCTTCACCGAGCTTGTCAGCTGCCGGGTAAGCTCGGCAAGCAGCTCGCCGCCATTGCGCCAGTGATGCCAATAGAGCGGTACATCGATCGGATTGCCGCGATGCACATCGACCAACGCCCCGCTAGAAATCTCCGCTCGCACTTGCAGCTCCGGCACCAGCCCCCAACCGAGATCGCTTTGCAGCAACCGGACAAAACCCTCCGATGACGGACACAGATGATGACTGAAGGCACCGCTCAGGCCCAACGAGGCCAGATAGCGATGCTGCAATTGATCATCCGGACCGAACACGATTGCCGGCGCGCGCAATAACGCTTCCGACGGTCGACCATCATTTAGATACCTCGCAATGAACGCTGGGCTGGCCAGGGCGCGATAACGCATGGCTCCGAGAAACTGACTGCGCGCACCCGCCAGCGGCCGCTCCACGGCGCATACGCACGCGGCAACCTCCCCTGCTCGCATACGCTTGAGTCCTACGTCCTGATCTTCCAGCACGTGATCGAGCACGACGCCATTTGCCGTGCAGAACGGCGCCACCGCTTCGGCCCACCAGGTCGAAAGGCTGTCGGCGTTAAGGGCAATACGCAACCGCTCGGGCAGCTGGCCTTCACTCAGTTCTGGCACCTGGCCTTGCAGATCCCGCTCCAACAGACGTACCTGCTGCACGTGATTGAGCAGGCGCCGTCCAACTTCAGTCGGCTGAGGCGGTGTGGCACGCAGCAGCACCGGCTGCCCGAGCCGCGCCTCCAGCAGTTTGATGCGCTGAGATACCGCCGATTGCGACAGTCCCAACGCCTGTGCGGCCCGATCGAACCCAGCCTGCTCGACCACAGCTGTCAAAGCGGCCAGCAACTTGTAGTCGAACATCAGTTTCCTTATATAGCATTACGATATTTCGTTTTCCTTATACTTCAGAGCTGCCGAAACTGCGAGCCATCTTCAACGCAACTCAGGCAGAGCATTATGTGGCAGAGCTATTTCAACGGGTTACTGGTCGCGGCAGGCCTGATCATCGCCATCGGCGCGCAGAATGCCTTTGTCCTGGCGCAGAGTCTGCGCCGCGAGCACCACCTGCCGGTCGCTGCCCTCTGCATCTTTTGCGACGTCGTGCTGGTCAGCGTGGGAGTCTTTGGCCTCGCCGCGGTACTGGCGGAAAACCCGCTGCTGCTTCAGATCACACGCTGGGGTGGCGTGCTGTTCCTACTGTCCTACGGCGTCATCGCATTGCGTCGTGCTGCACGTCCCCAAGCCTTAACGGAAGACGCTCAACACGGTCAGCGCTCGTTAAAGAGCGTCCTGGTCGCGGCGCTGGCGGTGACGTTGCTCAACCCACACGTCTATCTCGATACGGTACTGCTGATCGGCTCGCTCGGCGCTCAACAGCCCGAGCCTGGCGCCTACACCCTAGGCGCAGCGAGCGCATCAACGCTGTGGTTTTTGATTCTTGCGCTTGGCGGCGCCTGGCTGGCGCCCTGGCTCGCACGGCCACTGACCTGGCGCCTGATTGACTTGGGCGTGGCGGGAATGATGTTCGCCGTCGCCGCGCAACTGGTTTTCGTTGCCTGAGGAACGCCCGCGCCAATCAGCGGTCCACGCAGAGGGTCTCAAGCACCACAAGCCCTGCGCAGGCCTCGGCTGCGGGGCTCTGGCTTCGGCTTTCCCACACAGTTGGCGCGTGGTTTTGCCGCAGGCTGGGTGCTATGATCCTTGATTCGCGGGCATGGAGCGGAACGTTTCAGCCCGCCACAACGGCCGCCCGTGAACGGCCGAAAGAATGCGCACGCATGTAGCGAGCGAAGGGAAAGACAGGCGTAAACGGACGAACATCAGTGCAGTAGTTTCTCCGTTCCGCGAGGCGCTGGACACCAGCGCAGACTGCCTCCTTCCGAGCCGCATCTATTCTCGACACCTGAGCAGGAGATACACCATGGCTTTCGAATTGCCGCCGCTTCCGTTTGAAAAGAACGCCCTCGAGCCGCACATTTCCGCCGAGACTTTCGAATACCACCACGGCAAGCACCACCAAGCTTACGTGACCAACCTGAACAACCTGATCCCGGGCACCGAGTTCGAAGGCAAGGATCTGGAAACCATCATCAAGTCCTCATCCGGTGGCATTTTCAACAACGCCGCTCAGGTCTGGAACCACACCTTCTTCTGGAACTGCATGGCACCGAACGCCGGTGGCCAGCCGACCGGCGCCCTGGCTGATGCCATCAACGCCGCTTTCGGCGACTTCGACAAGTTCAAGGAAGAGTTCACCAAGACCGCCATCGGCACCTTCGGCTCCGGCTGGGCCTGGCTGGTGAAGAAGTCCGACGGCAGCGTCGGCCTGGCGAGCACCATCGGTGCCGGCAACCCGATGACCGCTGGTGACAAGCCGCTGCTGACCTGCGACGTCTGGGAACACGCCTACTACATCGACTACCGCAATGCTCGCCCGAAATTCGTCGAAGCATTCTGGAACGTGGTGAACTGGGACTTCGTCGCGAAGAACTTCGCTGGCTGAGTCACCCTGCTAGCAACACGGGACAGCTCACCCGCCCCGTGACGCTCGCAACCGAAGTGCCCGCATCCCGGTGATGCGGGCATTTTTGTTTCAGCGGTACAGCACTCGCGGCCAGGCCCCGGCAGGCAACTCCGGAGCAGAGCCAGGTATGCTGGCTACCCCGCCCTCTCTCGGAGCTTCTCCCATGTCCAAAACAGTTCTAATCATCGGCGCATCAAGAGGGCTTGGCCTGGGTCTAGCCAAGCGATTCGCCAGCGAAGGATGGCAGGTGATCGCGACCGCCCGTGATCCGCAGCGTGCGAGTGAACTGAAGGCCATCGCCAATATCCGCATCGAACCGCTTGATATAGACGATGCAGAGGGTGTCGACGCCCTCGCCCGGCAGCTGTCCGGGACCACGCTCGACGTGCTCTACATCAATGCGGGTACTTCCGGCGCTCGCACGCTCTCGGCTGAAACGGCCAGTCGCGAGGAGGTCAGCCAGCTGTTCATGACCAACGCGGTCGCGCCGGTGCGGCTGGCCAGGCGCATGCTGCCTCTGGTCGATCCGCGCACCGGGGTCATCATTTTCATGAGCTCTATCATGGGCAGCGTCGAAGCGGGTCCCGGGATGGGCATGCCGCTCTACGGCGCGAGCAAGGCGGCTCTCAACCACTTGACCCGTACTTTCGTCGCCGACCTTGGAGAAGCGACGGGTCTGACCGTACTCTCGATGCATCCTGGATGGGTAAAGACTGATATGGGCGGCGCTGAAGCACCATTGGATATCGAAACCAGTTGCCGCGGGATGGTCGAGCAGGTTACCCGCGCGGTTGGCCAGGGCGGCCATCGTTTCATCGACTATCAGGGCGAAACACTACCCTGGTGATCGGCATGGCGGCGAGCAGGTCTTAAGATCAGAATGCGGGCATCCCAGCTACTGCCCGCATCGATAGATTCAGCCAGGCGCTCCAGAAAGGCTTTATGCCTTGGGTAACGTCACGCCGCGCTGCCCCTGGTATTTGCCGCCGCGATCGCGATAGGACGTCTCGCATTCTTCGTCCGACTCCAGAAACAACATCTGCGCTACACCCTCGTTGGCGTAGATCTTCGCCGGCAGCGTGGTGGTGTTGGAAAATTCCAGCGTCACATGCCCTTCCCACTCCGGCTCGAGCGGCGTCACGTTGACGATAATGCCGCAGCGCGCATAGGTGCTTTTACCCAGGCAGATGGTCAGCACGTTGCGTGGGATGCGGAAATACTCGACCGTGCGCGCCAGCGCGAAGGAGTTCGGCGGGATGATGCAGACGTCGCTCTTGATGTCGACGAAGCTCTTCTCGTCGAAGTTCTTCGGATCGACAATTGCCGAATTGATGTTGGTGAAGATCTTGAATTCATCGGCGCAGCGCACGTCGTAGCCGTAGCTGGAGACGCCATAGGAGATCAGGCGCTCGCTGCCCTCGCCGCGCATCTGGCGCTCGACGTAGGGCTCGATCATGCCGTGCTCCTGGGCCATCCGGCGAATCCACTTATCCGATTTGATGCTCATGGCGGGCGTCCTGATTTGGCTGGTAGTTGTCAAAGAAAGGCGTGCATCTTACCGAGCCCGTGAGGCCTGTTCAAAGGCCGTCGCCTGGGACCGTGCGCCGCGCCCGTCCGGTGCTGGGAAGAAACTGAAAATAATGCTCGCATTGCTACGGAAATGCGGTATCTTTCATTGGCTGCTGCTGCATGTGTCACCGTGAATCGCTACATGTTTAGATTTCGATCCGATCATTGCTACGACTCCTTTAACTCCTTGCACACAGTCACCGTTCGGGGTATTTGCCCGTTCAAATCATCTCTACACCTTGTTCAAGGAGACATTTCAAATGTCCAATCGCCAAACCGGTACCGTTAAGTGGTTCAACGATGAGAAAGGCTTCGGCTTCATCACTCCGCAATCCGGTGACGACCTTTTCGTACACTTCCGCGCCATCCAGGGCGACGGTTTCAAGAGCCTGAAAGAAGGCCAGCAAGTTTCCTTCGTCGCTACCCGCGGCCAGAAGGGCATGCAAGCTGAGGAAGTTCAGGTTATCTAACCTGAGGCTTCTCTGAAAAAGCCCCGCTTCGGCGGGGCTTTTTTATGCCTGCAATTGGCTGAACGCCGAACCATCGGAGCTACGGGCAGCGCCAGCCGCCGCCCGCCTATCGCCGTTCAGTCATCAGATACCATGATGTTCGGCATCGACTGCGCAATAATCTGCCCGCTCTGGGAAATCCGCGCACCCACTGCGCGCGCCATCTGCTGATAAATCATGGCGATCTGGCTTTCCGGGTCGGCAATGGCCGTCGGCTTGCCTGCATCGGCCTGCGTCCGGATGGCCATGGACAGCGGCAACGAGGCCAGCAACTCGACATTGTATTGAGAGGCCAGCTTCTCGCCCCCGCCTTCCCCGAACAGATGCTCTGCATGGCCACAATTGGAGCAGATGTGAATAGCCATGTTCTCCACCACGCCCAGCACGGGGATGTTCACCTTGCGGAACATCTCCACACCCTTTTTCGCATCCAGCAGCGCCAGATCCTGTGGCGTGGTGACGATCACCGCCCCTACCACCGGCACTTTTTGCGCCAGGGTCAACTGGATGTCGCCGGTGCCCGGCGGCATGTCCACGACAAGATAGTCGAGATCATTCCAGGCGGTCTGGGTGATCAATTGCAGCAAGGCGCCGGACACCATCGGGCCGCGCCAGACCATCGGCGTCTTGTCATCAGCGAGAAAGGCCATCGACATGATCTGCACGCCGTGCGCTTCCAGCGGGATAAAGGCTTTGTTGTCACGGATTTCCGGGCGAGTGCCTTCGGGAATGCCGAACATGATGCCCTGACTAGGCCCGTAGATATCCGCGTCCAGCACACCTACGCGCGCGCCTTCACGCGCCAGCGCCAGCGCCAGGTTGGCGGCGGTGGTGGACTTGCCCACACCACCTTTGCCAGAAGCAACCGCGATGATGTTCTTAACGTTACTCAGCGACTCCAGCTGATCCTGCGCCTTGTGCGGCTGGATCACGCAATCGACCTGCACGTCGGCGCGCGTCACGCCTTCGAGTTGCTCTATCGCCATTGCCAGCATCTGCGCCCAGCCGCCGCGAAACAGCCCGGCTGCATAACCGAGTTCGAGCCGCACGCTAACGCAATCGCCTTGAATATCGACCGAACGCAGGCATCCGGCCGCAACCGGATCCTGATTCAGATGAGGGTCGGTGTACTGACGCAGTACGGCTTCCACAGCTTCGCGTGTGACTGACATGACAACTCCCAAAAACCAAAATAAAACAGGCGGGCATCTTACCCCGTGGTGCAGCGCCTGGCCCATCAGGGCGAACAAGACGACTGGCATGAGCCATTCGACCTACTACCGACGCGCCAGTGCGGATGAAAAAAATGCGCCGCACCTTTATAGTTGGCGACTCACTTCGCAATCCCGACTGCAGATTTCCAATGTCCGAAGCTCGCCAGATCCTCGTTACCAGTGCCCTGCCCTACGCCAACGGTTCGATCCACCTTGGCCACATGCTCGAGTACATCCAGACGGACATGTGGGTGCGGTTCCAGAAGCTGCGCGGCAACCAATGCATCTATGTCTGCGCTGACGACGCCCATGGCTCGGCCATCATGCTACGCGCAGAGAAAGAAGGCATTACGCCGGAGCAGCTGATCGCCAATGTCCAGGCCGAACACAGCGCCGACTTTGCCGACTTCCTAGTGAACTTCGACAACTTCCATTCGACCCACTCCGAAGAAAACCGCCAACTGTCGGAGATGATTTATGCCCGCCTGGCCGAAGCCGGACATATCGCTACTCGCTCCGTGACTCAGTATTTCGATCCGGAAAAGGGCATGTTCCTCGCCGACCGCTTCATCAAGGGCACCTGCCCGAAGTGCGCGGCTGAAGACCAGTACGGCGACAACTGCGAAAAATGCGGCGCGACGTACGAGCCCACCGAACTGAAGGATCCACGCTCGGCCATCTCTGGCGCGACACCGGTTCTGCGCGACTCCAAGCACTTCTTCTTCAAGCTGCCCGATTTCGAGGCCATGCTGAAAGAGTGGACCCGCGGCGGCAGCCTGCAGGAATCGGTCGCCAACAAGATCGCCGAGTGGCTCGATGGAGGCCTGCATGAGTGGGACATCTCCCGCGATGCGCCCTACTTCGGCTTCGAGATCCCGGGCGAGCCCGGCAAATACTTCTACGTCTGGCTCGACGCACCAATCGGCTACATGGCCAGTTTCAAGAACCTCTGCGCGCGCCGCCCGGAACTGGATTTCGATTCGTTCTGGAACAGGGGCTCCAAGGCCGAGCTGTATCACTTCATCGGCAAGGACATCATCAATTTTCATACGCTGTTCTGGCCCGCGATGCTTGAGGGCGCGGGATTGCGCAAGCCCACCGCGGTCAACGTGCACGGCTACCTGACGGTGAACGGGCAGAAGATGTCCAAGTCCCGCGGCACCTTTATCAAGGCACGCACCTACCTCGAGCACCTGAATCCGGAGTACCTGCGCTACTACTACGCCGCGAAACTCGGCCGCGGCGTGGACGACTTGGACTTGAACCTCGAAGACTTCGTGCAGAAGGTCAACTCCGATCTGGTGGGCAAGGTGGTCAACATTGCCAGCCGCTGCGCCGGCTTCATTCATAAAGGCAACGGCGGTCTGATGGCGACGGAAAATGCCGCGCCGGAATTGACCGAGGCCTTCAGAGCCGCTGCGCCATCCATTGCTGACGCCTACGAGAACCGAGATTTCGCCCGAGCCATGCGCGAAATCATGGCCCTGGCCGACCGCGCCAACGCCTGGATCGCCGACAAGGCGCCGTGGGCATTGAACAAACAGGAAGGCACGCAGGATGAAGTCCAAGCTATTTGTGCGACCGGCATCAACCTGTTCCGCCAGCTGGTGATCTTCCTCAAGCCGGTGCTGCCGAACCTGGCCGCCGATGCTGAGCGCTTCCTGAATGTCGATCCTTTGACCTGGAATGACCACCGGACGCTGCTGAACAACCACCAGCTGAACGCGTTCACCCCGCTGCTGACCCGTATCGAACCCGCCAAGATCGAAGCCATGATTGAATCGTCCAAGGAAGACCTCGCGTCCACCGAAGC
Organism: Pseudomonas sp. SST3; assembly: GCF_003325755.1. The sequence goes on from NZ_QORI02000003.1 coordinate 298,351, forward strand.
CGCTGCCCAGCCGAGCGGTAATGGTGAGCTGACCAAAGAGCCCATTGCCGCCGAAATCACCTTCGACCAATTCGCTGCCGTGGACCTGCGCATCGCGCTGATCGAAAAATGCGAGTTTGTTGAAGGCGCCGATAAGCTGCTGCGCCTGACCTTGGACATCGGCGACGCCAAGCGCAACGTGTTCTCCGGCATCAAGAGCGCCTACCCGGACCCAAGCAAACTGGAAGGTCGCCTGACCCTGTATGTTGCCAACCTGGCCGCGCGCAAGATGAAATTCGGCATCTCCGAAGGGATGGTGCTGGCCGCCGGGCCAGGCGGCGAAGATATCTACCTGCTCAGCCCGGACAGCGGTGCCAAGCCTGGCCAACGCGTGAAGTAATGAAATGATCGGCCTGGAAGCCAGACATCACGCCTGGTCCCAGGCCGATTCCCGTTCGACCGTCCCAGCGCAGCACCCGCTGTCGACGCCCGGAGGCGGCCATGAGCGAGACCCTCGCCCCTAGTAAATGCCCGGTTTGCGGCCAACCCAACCAATGCGGCCTGTCCGACCCGGCCACCGCTACGCAGCCGTGCTGGTGCTTTGACGCGGAGATTGCGCCGGGCACCCGCGCACAGATTCCTGATGTTGCGCTTCACAAAGCCTGCATCTGCCAACGCTGCGCCCGCGGCGAGTTACCCGCAGAACTCTGATGCGCCTCGACCGCTTCCTCGCCAATCTACCCCACTGCAGCCACAGGCAAGCCCGCCTGCTGCTCGCCTCAGGCCGCGCATCGGTCAACGGCCACATCATCCGCGACGGCACCCATGACGTCCGGATCTTCGACCGTGTCGAACTCGACGGCGAACGGCTTCAAGCTGGCAAACCGGCGCGCTTTTTCATGCTGAACAAACCGCCCGGCTACGTCAGCGCCACAGCCGATCCTCAGCACCCCACCGTGCTCGACCTACTGGATGAACCGGAAAAAGAGGAGCTGCACATCGCCGGTCGGCTGGACAGCAACACCACGGGGCTGTTAATCATCACCAACGACGGCCTCTGGTCGCGGCGCCTGACCCAACCCGAAAGCCTGCTAGGCAAAACTTATCTGGTAGAAACGGATGCCCTGATCGACCCGACTTGCGTCGACCACTTCGCCCAGGGCCTGTATTTTCGCTACGAGAACCTCACCACCCTGCCCGCCGAACTTGTACTGCTCGGATCGCACCAGGCCCGCCTGACCCTGCGCCAGGGCCGCTACCATCAGGTCAAACGGATGTTCGGCCGATTCAACAACAAAGTGATCAGCCTGCATCGAGAACGCATGGGCCCGTTGACGCTGGACGCCGGCCTCGCACCGGGTGAGTACCGCGCGCTGACACCAGCCGAAATCGCGCAAATCTGAGCCACTCACCGAAAAGCCAGCGAGCCCGCTTCATTTCCACACGGCCTTCTGGTACAAAGGCACCCCTGAGCGGGCGTCGTATAATGGCATTACCTGAGCTTCCCAAGCTCATGACGAGGGTTCGATTCCCTTCGCCCGCTCCAGATACCGCATGATAAGGCCCTGTTTTTACAGGGCTTTTTCGTTTCTGGCTTTTGTTGGTGTCGAAAAAGGGTCGAAAGGTCGAAAGGGTCGAGAATCTTCTTTGTGCTGCTGCTTAAGAGGATGTTCCTTCGAGAAGGCTTCTGGCACGAGAAAAAAGCAACACTGAGCCAACAGTGCGATTCCCAAGCCAAAGAATAAGACGCCCTTTCCGAGCTGAAACTTATCGTATTCAACATACGCCCACAGCACTGGAATCGCCATTAGAACCCCAGCCAAAGCACGCCAAAGGGAATGGAATGCCGTACCAATTTCTCGCCAAGTAGACCGCCAAAAAGTCGACCTAGCCTTTATTAGATCGCTTTTCTTCCAAACCCAGCGATCAATAGCGACTGCCAAAACGTATGGCGCAGGTAGAAACATTAGCTACCAGAGCAAAAAATCCGACGGCATCTGAGCTTTGATTGCAGTATTCAGCGATTCAACGCCGCCGACACCATAGGCCATAAAAACAGGAATGCTTCCTAAAGCAATGGCGATGGTGAGTTCTTGGTAAAAACCTTTTGCGGTTATCCATAGCGCTTCAAAGTTAATCTAGCAGACGCCATCATAGTGACATCTCAACTCAGTCGGCTAGATCCGTCGAGTCGACCGCCCTTTTTCCGCGCATCGCGCAAAGTCATGCCCGACAGGGCGCCTAATAGGAATTAAGCTGAAAGTGCCTGAATGACGTGCTTCGGATCGTTATGGATGGCGCGCAGCAGCGCCTTTGCTGGTCCGGTCGGTTCGCGTCGGCCTTGTTCCCAGTTACGCAGCGTACCCAGTTGGACATCGATCATGGCTGCGAACTTGGCTTGGGTCAGCCCGGTCGCCTTGCGGATCTCTTTCACCTGCAACGAGTCAACGACGAACTCCCGCGAGGGTTGACGTTCGCCACGGTGAATCTCTAAAAATGATAACCAAAGAGTACGCCAGTGGCGCACCTCCTTCAATTAATTCGATTACTGGCTAGCGAGCGGCAGCGTGATACCGGCCAACGGCTATCTAAAGTCAATCTTCTCCCGAAGGAAAGTCCAAAACTACGAACGCGGCTCGCTGATTTACCGCGACTGCCGTGAAGGCGCGAAGGATGCTTTCAAGCAAATGTGTGGTCGATACGAACCGGCATGCACTGCCGCAAATAACTTCATGCCATGAAGAGGCACCAACCTAGAGCTGACTCGATCATGATGGTATGGCAGCTAGGATTAACCCCGAGCACTTTCTGTTTGGCTCTTTCGGTGTATTTCGTAACCTAAACGGACCGACAACACTCTCCTTTGCTTCGCCTGTGATGTACGGAGCTCATCCAATGCGAACAGGAGATTCCAATGTTAAAAATCACTCCTTTGGCTGCAACGCTTTTAGTGGCAGTAAGCGGCAGCGTCTTAGCCAATGAACACGTGGCTGACGTCGAACAGATCGGCACAAATAACAGCGCAGAACAGACGCAGAGCGGCGTCATGCAGCGTTCTTACATTCTGCAGAATGGCACCGAGAACAGAGCGCTCACCGACCAGACCGGAACCAGCAGCGAGGGTAGCCGGGCGAGCATCGAGCAAGTGGGCGCGCTAAACGTAGCTGAGGTCTACCAAGTGAATGGAGTCCGTCCTGGTATGGCAAGCGCTGACATTTACCAGAAAGGAACCTCTAATATCGCCGTGCTTGAACAGCACGAGCGCAGGGACGAGTTTTCAGCCACCGCGACTATCCATCAGGAAGGAACAGGCAACCGACTAAATGCTAGCCAAAGTTGGGTACAGAACACGTTGAATGTAGTATCGATTGGTCAGGACAACGTTGTTGATGCGATCCAGACCGGATTTAGTACGCTCCAGGTCGAGCAGACCGGGACTGCCAATCGGCTGAAGTACGAAAACACCACTAATTATGGTGATGCTTTTGCGGCGGTCCAGCAAGTTGGAACTGCTAAGGATGGTCTGAAAAAGACTTCCCGAATCTGGTGAAATACGCCGATCCCGTTGCCCGAGTTTCCCGATGAAGCAAATGACCTTCGCCGACGCCGAGTACG